>JAZUMU010000025.1:0-29794 GCA_045603805.1 Candidatus Nanosyncoccus sp. | reverse complement strand
TAAGACCGCTTGGCCTCCGACTTACAGCCCGTCAATATATTAGCCGGCTTTTCCTCAGCTCCCATAGTAGTCATTAAACTCATAGCCGAAACTGGCCTATAAAATCCTACAAACCCTAAGACTATAGCCATTATTACTGTAATACTTTTTCTTACCATTTCTACCTCAAATATTCATGTAATTTTTTTGTATCTTTATTTTTTCGCAACTTAGCCAAAGCTTTCGCTTCAATTTGACGAATTCTCTCACGTGTAACATCAAATTCATTGCCCACTTCTTCTAACGTGTGCGGCCTCCCACCTCCAATTCCAAACCTAAGTCGAATAATTTTTTGCTCCCTATCGGTCAAGGTAGCTATTATCTCAGACAGTTGTTCTTTTAAGATTTGATTTGCCGCTGAATCTTCCGGCGAATCACGTTCCTCATCCTCGACAAAATCTCCTAAAACCGAGTCCTCATCATCTCCGTCCCGCCCCACCGAAGCGTCCAAAGACGCAATATCTTGTTTAATCTTCATAACATAATCAATTTTTTCTGGCTCCATGTCTAAAGCCTTAGCAATTTCTTCGTTAGTAGGCTCTCGATTTAGTTCTGCTGTAAGTTTTCTTGTGGTACGCAAAACCTTATTAATAGTTTCCACCATATGCACCGGAATACGAATCGTACGTGCCTGATCCGCTATCGCTCTAGTAATTGCCTGCCTAACCCACCAAGTCGCATACGTAGAAAATTTAAATCCTTTTTCCGGATCAAATTTTTCCACCGCCCTTAATAAACCGGTATTTCCTTCCTGTATCAAATCTAGAAAATCCAACCCTCTCCCCCCATATCTTTTAGCAATAGAAACGACAAGTCGCATATTAGACTCGACCATTTTATCCTTAGCTTTTTTATCTCCCTTCACAATTCTTTGAGCCAGCTCAGCCTCTTCTTCTGTCGTAAGTAGCGGAATTTTACCAATTTCGCGAAGATACAGTCTCACCGAATCGTCAGCGAACGAATCGACATTTTCTGCTGTAATTGCGAGCTCTTCATCAGAAAGTTCCTCCTCAGTTTCAATATCATGAGACTGAGGCTCATCAAAATCAATATTCGATTCTTTTACAGCCAAAATATCTTCTTTTTCAGAGCCCATTTACTTAAGTATAATTCAATATTATGTTTTTTGCAAGTCACGAATTTTTCTAATTATTTGATCATATTCTTCACTCTCCTCGTTCAACTCTGCTAACTCCTCGTTCAACTCCTTTATTTTCTGTTTTTTATTCTCAGAATTGTAAATTTTCATTAATTCCTTCGCCTCTTTCTCTAGCTCAAGAATATTACTGGTAGGATGTTCCAAATTGAACACTAGTTCAAGTTCAGCCAGTCGCGTTTCATCACCCGGAACCTCAATAGGAATCTGAACTTTTGTAACTCCTCCAAAAACTTTTATTGCAAGTAAACTATTCTCCAATCTTTTTATTTTATTTTCCATAATCTTTGTATTTGGTTTTTTCATAACTTTAAACTTATTCTTCTTATTTATTTGTTCTAACAACCGGTCACCTTTCTCGCGCAATATTTCTACCCCAACCCCAATTTTACTAGCCACCTTTTCCTCATAACTTGCTTTTTCGACCTCATCTTTTATATAGTTCAATAACTTTAACGCAACATCTGAATATTTTCGCCTCCCTATTGCAGAACTTAAATCCACACTCTCTTCATACTTCTTGAGTAACCAATCGACTGCAGGCTCATTATTTCCAACAGCCGTTTGCCATAATTTTGGATCTTTTCGTATTAACTCGTCAGGGTCCTTTGCTCCATGATAATCTGATACCACACTTAACTCAATCCCTAAATCACCCGCCATCATAATTGCTCTCTCTGTAGCCTTAATCCCCGCAACATCTCCATCATACGCCAACCTAATATCCGACGTTAGCCTCGATAAAATTTTCAGATGCTGCTCAGTCATTGCTGTCCCAGAAGTCGCTACAGATTCTCTTACGCCCGCCTGATGCGAAGAAATTACATCCATATTTCCCTCGACAACCACAACATATCCATTTCTTCTAATAAATTCCTTAGCCTGGTATAAGCCAAATATGAACCTCGATTTGTTAAACAAAATAGTTTCTGGAGTATTTAAGTATTTAGGCTCTTCTTTTCCTAAAATTCTAGCAGTAAAACCAATCACATCTCCGGACGTATCAATAAAAGGCACCATCATCCGGCCCCTAAACATATCAGTTCTGAAACGACTTAAAAGCCCCGCTGCCTCCAGTTCCTCTATCTTAAACCCTCGCTTAGCTAAGACTGTAATTAGAGCCTTCCCATTCGCCGGCGAATAACCTATCTTAAATTCTTCTACCGTTTTTCGGTTTAAATTTCGTTTATAAAAAACATACTCACAAACATCTTTATTTCTTACCAAACACGCCTGATAATATTTCGTGGCCAACGCCAAAGCTTTTTTTGCCCGGTTCTTTAATTCTGAAACTTTTTTATCCCCTCCTTGATATTTACTTAACTCAACACCCGCCTGCCCCGCTAATTTTTCTAAAGCCTCTCGAAAAGTTATCCCCTCTACCTCCATAATAAACGAAAAAATATCCCCGCCTTTATTGGCCGAAAAATCGTGCCAAATACCTTTCTCCGGTGAAACCATAAAACTAGGGGTTTTATCCACTCCCCAAGGCGACCTTCCTTTCAAATTCCGTCCAGCTCTCTTTAGTTCAACATACCTGCCCACCACATCCTCAACCGCTAAACGGGACTTTATTTCCTCCTTCGCGTCCTGCATATGTTATAATTATAGCACAATGGATAAACAAGAATATCTCAACGAAATCTCCTCCGACATAGGACACCTTCAAAGCTCTAACAATAAAACTTTTCTCTCTTCAAAGATATTCTTAATAAGCATTATCGGCATAGCCGGATTCATTTTGATAGCAATCACAGGAGCAATAATTGGGGGATCGACCATAAGTCTAAAAGATCGTATCGCTACTTTAATTTTGCATATTGACAACACCACAGAAATAATCGAGAAGTACCAATCCAATCTTAAATCCTCCGATTTACGCTCCTACAGCTCCTCTCTACGCGGAATCTTCCAAAACACTTCTAGAAACCTGACCGAATACTCTTCAAGCAAATATAATTTCAAACCTAAAGAAATTAAAAAATCAATCCAAGAAGAAGAAACTTCCGTGAAAGATGCCCTAGATTCCGACCTTTTTAAAGCCAAAATCAATGGTCGCCTAGATCGTATTTATGCCGATAAAATGGCCTATGAAATATCTTTCGTTCTTTCCCACGAAAACCAAATCTTAAAAAATGCCTCAGATTCCTCTTTAAAAGACATAGTTACCACTTCTCGCGAAAGTTTATCAGTTTTATATGATAATTTTAATAATTTTTCGGACAACTAATTGGAAAGGAGAACCAAATGACACAATCCGAAACTTCAAAAACCAATAAAGCTAAAGATGCCCTTAAAAAGGCTCATGCCGGAGGTTCAAGCTTCCGTAAGGAATTCATAGAATTTATCAACCGTGGCTCTGTAGTCGACCTAGCCGTAGGCGTCGCCGTAGGTGGCGCATTTACTGCCATTGTGAACTCTCTCGTAAATGATATTGTCATGCCAATAGTCGGTTTACTAGCTGGGGGCGTAGACTTTACCGGCCTCGCTATCCGTATTCCTAACTTCTTTGGCACAGGCGACGAGGCGGTTATTGCCTATGGCAACTTCATTCAAAACGTTATCCAATTTCTGATTATCGCTTGGGTTATTTTCTTAATCATCAAAGGCATGAATCGAATTAATCGCAAGAAAGATGCCAAAACAACCCAAGAAGAGAAAAAGACACTCTAGATTTACATATAATATATACGGTAATTCACCCCTGTTTAATAGGGGTGAATTTTTTGTTATCTCTTAATTGCTTGATAATTAATTTCTTTCAGCCCCTAGAATCTTCCAAATATCTTTTTCAAAAAATTAAAGTTCTTTGATAATTTAAAGCCTTTTCTCGACTTCTTATTGTCTTCATCCCCAAAATAATGGCTCGCCTCAGCTGCAAATAATGCCAAACCTACCGCGGTGGCAAATTCAGGCTTTTCTACCGCATCCGCCACCCCGTCTAATCCTTTCGGGACGCCAATTCGTACTGCTGCTTCTAGTACTTTTTTAGCAAAAACATCGATATCTCGCATCTTAGCTCCACCCCCAACCAAAACAATCCCTTCTGGCAAGCGCTGGTCATATTTGGCCGTCTTCAACTTTTTTCTAACTTCGCCAAATATCTCCCCTAATCTAGCCTTTACTACTTCCTCGACTTCTTTTCTATCAAACACCCTCTCGTCTTTACCCTCTCGCCCTATCTTTATCACTGGCGATTTCTCCGTATCAAAGTCACCGGTCACAAATCTACGCTTAATTTCCTCAGCTAAACTAGGGTCTATTGCAAGTACAATTGCCAAATCATTTGTGATATTATTAGAGCCCGCAGGGACCACCCCCACATATTGCAAGTCACCCTCCTCGTACACAGCAACCGAAGTAGTAGCTGCTCCCAAATTTATTACCGCCACCCCGTTTTCTTTTTGTCTATCCGTAATCACCGCCTTTGCTGCCGCCACAACACTTGGCACTAATTTTAAGGCTTGCACATCTGCCGTTGCTGTTGCTTTTCTTAAATTCTCACAATTCGGAGTCATAGCAGAGACCACTAGGGCCCTCATTTCCAACCTAGCCCCCGCCATCCCAAGAGGATCCTTAATCCCACCTTGTCCATCTAGGACATATTCAAGTGGCACGACATCCAAAACATCCCTATTCGCCGGTATTCGCCCCGAAACAGCTACATCTTCTACTCTGTTTAAGTCATCATAGTTTATTTCATGTTCCGCTGTCCCCACCGCAATCATCCCTTCCGTCTTAGTAGACAAAATACTAGATCCATTCACCGAAACATATGCAACCCTAACATCATACCCCCCCATTCTCTCAGCTTCCCCTAACATCTTATCGATAGCCCCAGCCGGACCCGCCAAATTCGCCGGAACTCCTTTCCTCATTCCTGCAGATTTTCCTTCATTATAACCAACAATCGCAACTTTACCCTCCTTATTTACCGACGCGATGACGGCTCTCACATTTTCTGTCCCCACATCTAATCCGGTTACAAATTTACTGCTTTCATCCATAAGCACATTATATCACTTTTTACATTTAATCAAAAGATGTGGTCAATACTTTCTTTATCCAAGCTTCTGCAAATCTCTATAGATATTACTATTTTGCAAAAGCTCCCGATGTGTACCTTTTCCAGCAACCCGACCCTTATCAATCACTACTATCTGATCAGCAATTCGCATAAGTTCTGGCTTGTGAGTGACCATTATTATAGTATGATCTTTCTTTAGTCTAGCCAACAAATCAATTATTCTATCAGTGGTAGCACCATCTAAGCTGGAAGTCACCTCATCAAACAACAACACTTCAGCCTTAGAAAGCAATACTCTAGCCAACGACAAGAGTTGCTTTTGTCCAGTAGACAAATTTGCTCCGTCCCTCTCCAGCACAGTATTATATCCTTTTGGCAATTTCATAATTTCATTATGAATCCCGATTTTTTTACAAACTTCAATTTGATGCTTATGGTTATTATCTACTAAGCCCAAATTTTCACGAATTGTCATATCAAAGACAAATGGCTTTTGAGACATAAGACTCACATTTTTTGCGTAAACTTCTTCTGTATAATCATAAATGTTTCTGCCGTCTAATAGTATTTCACCTTTATCTATCTCATAAAATCTCAACAATAATCGAAGAATAGTCGATTTTCCTGAGCCAGACTTTCCAACAATAGCAGTTAATTTGCCGGGTATGGCACTCAACGATACATTGTTTAACCCAGAACGTCCATCAACAATTTTTGTAACACTATTACGCAGTTTAACTTCAGCAGGCCTTTTATAATTAAAACTAACTTCTTTGATTATTACATTTCCTACAATTTTGTCCGTTCGATCCATGCCAGACATTACTGCAAGTGAAGTCTTAACGTTTAATAAACGATACAGACGCTCAATTGCTACATAGCTGCGCGAAATATTATCAATATTATTACAAATTTCATCATATTTTTGCATAATCTCCTCATAGTACCCTAATACTAAAATCAACATCGCCACATCATACTCCCCGCTCAAAATCAAACTCGCACAAATCAAATAAATAATTACTCGTCCTATCCCGACTAACACTGGACTAACTGAGGCAGCCAAATCTCGATGGATTCTCTCAGCATGAAAGTATTTACTCCAAATCATTTTAGTCTTTTTTTGATACGCACTAAGTTCTTTCTCTAAGTTTAAGGTTTGCACCTCTTTATAGCCATCAATTACCTGAGAATACAACCCCGCAAGTTCATCCGCATATCCCAACATTTCAGTTCTGGATTGATCCCGTTTTTTAGTATGATGAAAGAAATCAGCTAAAGAAACTGTTATTAGCACCACCAAAATAGCGCCTATCCTTAAATCCGCAAAACAGAGGATAATCGTCGCTATTAATATTCCGAAGATAGAAACTATAGTATCACACAAGAAATCTGGCGTTTGTCTAGCGTGATCCACGTCTCGAAAGGCCGTACTAACTAAAGTTGCTTTGGAAATACCAGCCGAAAAGCATACATCAAACTCCAAAACTTTCCTTAAAATCTTCTGTTGTAATATATTATGGATGCTTCGAGCATTAATGTAATATGCCCAATAATTATAACGATGACAAAATAAATACACGACCGCACTTAATAAAAACATTCCTATTGCGAAAAAAGTATACTCAAAATCCTGCTTCTCTAGTCCTTCAATAACCTCTGAAGCCATAAAAGGAACGACAAGAAAAGCAAGCGTCCTTAACGCCGCAGAAACTGCCAAATGCACCAAATATTTTCTTTTCGTAACTCTGAGACCAAAAAAATGTTTTATAAACATAAAATAATATCCACGCTTGATCATCGTAAACCCCCTCCCCTGCTAGACGCAGCAAACTGTAAAGCACGATAAGTTTTGCTTTCTTTAAGAAGTTCTTTATGAGTACCGATAGCTTCTATTTTTCCCTTGTCTAAAACCATTATCCGATCAGCAACCATCATTATTTCTGGCTTTTTTGTCACCACAATAACTGTATGACTCTTTTTTAGTCTATTGATTAATCTCGGAACAAATGTAGCCGTATCCGGATCCAGTGAAGTAGTTATATCATCCAGCAATAAAACTTCTGCATCAGTTAAAATTGCACGTGCAATAGAAATCATCTGTTTTTGTCCTCCAGAGACATTAGAAGCATTTTCTTTTAGAATCGTGCCATAACCCTGAGGCAAAGTCTCGATAAAATTATGTATACCAACTATCTTGCAAGCTTTAATTTGCTCTTTAATGTTCGTACTCGCAAACCCTAAATTATCACGAATTGATAAATTAAAAACAAACGGAACTTGATTAGCTACCGCTACAGAAGATGTATATATCTCGCGCGAATATTCATTAATATCTATATTATCCAATAAAATCTTACCTTCTGTAGGTTGTTGCAATCTTAGAATCATGTCTAAAATCATGGTCTTTCCTGTACCCGGAAATCCTACAATTGCTATCGATTCATGAGGTTTAACCTTAAACGAGACTTTGTTCAATATTTTCTTCTGCCCGATTTTAAGAGTAATATTTTTAAACTCTATTTGACCACGTAATTTTTCTATTCCTGTACGACCAAACTCTTTTTTATTTTTCGGCTGATATTTTAAAATCCTCTCTACTCTTTTTAGGGAAATTCCTCTCTGACGCATTTGATCCATTTCCGCTCCCAAATCTCCGACTAGAGACTTGACCAGCTGTTGATGATAAGAGACGACCATAATCAATACATTCAATTCTATCTTCCCATTCATCAGAAACACCGTCAATAATATGTATAAAAATACCTGAAATATATAATATGAGAACTGCGAATCTAAACCCCAAACACGCCGATAATATCTTTCCTTTTTGTAATAAACATTATAACGATTTTGAATCACATTTAATTTTTTTTGTAATCTAGGCAACATATTAAAAGCCTTAACCTCTTGTAACCCATCACCAACCTGCCCTATTAAGCCACTATAATTGTCATCCTCCTCACGTTTTTTCTCCCACAAATCGTTAAATTTACGATCCGAATGATCGCGAATCTTAAAATAAATTACAGCAGATATCACAATTGGGACTATAAAGAGCAAATTATAAGTACCTACTATTATTAAAACTACCGGTATTTGTACCATCAATAAGACTAGATCTATCATCTCCGTGCCAATCTCGCTGACGTTAAACAAATCACCGTTGATCGAGTTCATGAAACGACCCTTTTTCACTTCACGCGTAAAATCTCCATCAATATCAATAATTTTCCTAAAAACCTTATCATGAATTTTAACATTATCTCTACCCGCCTCTATAGAATACAATCGCCAGGTAGCAATTTCCGTCAATCTATAACCTAACGCCACAACAGCATAAAGCAAAATATATGAATAAGTAGCATTGGTATTTTGTTCCACCAAAGCCCCGATAACAAATGATGCTATTAAAGGTCTTAAAATATCACAAGCATAACTTATAAGGCAACAAACAAAATACACCCCCATCAACCATTTGCTGGGTTCAGCCATCCGCCAATAGCCCTTATAGATTCGCCAACACTCTTTTAGCATTAAATCTATTATAACATTAATGCTTAATTATGGGTATTAATCAGCAAGCGTCAAAACTTCATACCCGTCCGCCGTCACCAAAATAGTGTGCTCAAAATGACACCCAATCGATCCGTCTTTCATTTTTACAGTCCAATTATCATCCTCATCTACATAATTTGTCGGCCTTCCTAAACACGACATCGGTTCAATACAAATCGTATCCCCCTCCACTAACTTATACCCGTGCCCCCTTTTCCCATAATTAGGTACTTCCGGCGGTTCATGCATAGACTTCCCTATTCCGTGCCCAATATAATTTTCTATCACACCCAAATGTCCTTTTTTTAAAACTTTTTCTACCGCACATCCAATATCCCCAATCCGCGCCCCCGGCTTAACCTGTTCAATACCCTCCCACATAGCCGACTCCGTCACCGAAATCATCTTCTTTACTGCTGGCGAACCTTTTCCCCCCACAACCATAGTAAACGCCGAATCCGTAAAATACCCCTTATAGTATATATCCAAATCGAAAGAGACTTTATCCCCCTCTTCCAACACCTCTTCAGTCGGCGCTCCATGCACTAACTGGTCGTTTACCGAAATGCAAATCGCCCCCGGAAATTCCTCCTCCAACATATCATACGCAACACCCGCCCCTCGTTTTACTATTTCCTTTCTAACCCAATCATCAATCTCTAAACCAGTCATTCCGGGCTTAACATACCCCCTCAAATCTTTTAATAAATTCCCCAATATCTTCCCCCCCTCTCGCATAGCCACTATCTTTTTATCTAGAGTCTCCTCATTCACCGTTTCTTTATTCTCCATAGCTTCTCTCAATCTCCCCACCATTCACATCGTCCGCTTGTTCCTTAGCTTCCGAGTTCATCTTTTTAACCACCTCAATCAGTCTACTAGTCACTTCCCCTACCTTGCCCAGTCCATCAACTCTCTCTATAGGTATATTATTCTCCTCCAATATCGGCAAAATCAGTTCCATATTTCTCTTGTAAATTTCGAATCTTCTCTCGATACTTTCTCTTTCCTTGTCATCATTTCTTCCCCTTAACGCCAATCTCTTCAGAAGCTCTGCTTCTGGAACTTCCAATATAATTGCTCCGTCCATCTTCCCTGGCATATTTTCCATAATCCACCTAGTCTGCACTTCGTCCCTCGGATATCCATCCAAAATCAAATCGAACCCTTCGTCTTCTGCTTTTTGAATCTGTTTATTCATCATTTTTATTACATCATCATTAGGAATCAAATTTCCTTTATCAATTATCTCATCATATTCCCCACTCTGTCGAATTGCTTCCCCAACCGAAAGCCATCTCCAACCAAAAATCTCCGCAAGTTCCTTTCCTTGCGTCCCTTTTCCTGAACCAGCTAAACCAAACAATGCTATCATTCTTCTCCTTTCTCTCCCATTATAACACCCATCCAACATAAAATCTCCCCAAGGGGAGATTTTATGTCCTACTTAAGTCCTAACTTAATTCTTTCAGCCTTTTCAGCTTTTCGAACCTCGCGGATTATCGCTTTAATACGACGCTCCCGTTTCGAAATCGGTTTGCTAAAACGCAACTGCGATTTCTTAAGGGGCATCATTCCACTCTGTAGAACCTTACGGTTGAAACGACGAATTATATTTTCATTCGCCTCACCCTGATCTTTTCTAGTAACTTTTATAGCCATACTGGTTATATTATATCACACATCCATTTTTTGTGCAACACACTACCTAACGCCAAATACTTCATATGGACTACCTGGTCTTCGAAAAAAATCAGTCAAACAACAAAAAATGGCGGATCCGACGAGACTCGAACTCGCGACCTCTGCCGTGACAGGGCAGCGCTCTAACCAACTGAGCTACGAATCCACCTAACCCCAGTATAGCGCATTTTCTTAAAAAACGCAATACCCCCCTCATTATATCACACTTATACTAAAAAATCAAGTTGACCCTCTTAATCGCTACGTCCCAGGAATCTTAAAGGCTCCTGGATCTGAGGCTTGAGGAACATAAACTTGGTCCTGCATCGCAGGCTGACCCCCGAGTGAAACCGGCTCTGAATTTGGAACTGAAGATGTTGGAGTTGTAACAGATGCCTGCATTCCCGAATCAGAAGTTGGAAGTTGCTGCACCGGAGCAACTGTTAATGCTTCTGAAAGCGATTCCCCTCCATCTACACCAACAGGACCAAGATTGGGTTTCGCCATATCAATTGGCGGCGCCGGAGGCGGCGGCAAAATTTCCTGGTCTGGCAAAGGTGCATAATTCACCACCGGAGTCCCATTTATTTCTGGAGCTGCCGCCACTTGCGGAGCCATAGCCGCCGCAGGATTGCTTTCTCCAATCGCATCCTCTAGCATCTTACCATATTTAGAAGTGTCTTCTCCCGGTGTCCCAACTCCCATTTCTTCCGGAGGCTGTACTACTTTTTCTGACTGTCCATAATCAACCCCAACCACACCATTACTCACACCCCCCAAGTTTATTGCCTCATCTGTTTCTAATTTATCGTTTGCTTTTTCTGCCCCTACTACTTGCGGCAAAACCGGTTCAAACCCAAGAGCAGTCTGAGTGCCTTGAGACGCATCCGCCCCTCCTATCTGCACAGAATTAACCCCATTCTCTAAACTAGGTTGTTCTCCAAAACTACTAACTGCTACTGTTTCTTTTCCATCCATCGTGTTTGATCCCCCCATACCACCCCCGACATACTCTCTACTCTCTGTTAAATCGGGTTGACCACTTTCTATTCTTACTGGTTTGTCAATCACATCAGGCACAACCTCGTTCCCAGCTTGCGCCAAACTCTCTTCCGCAGCTTTTAAATCATTCAACAACTCACTCGTTTCATTCTCGGAATGTATTTCTTCTTTAGGGTCCGCGTCCTCGTTCTCAGCAACACCAATGGAGTTACTTTCTTCCCCATGATTTATACTAAGCTTCGTTGGGTCACCTTCAATTGCCTCGTTCTTTTTCTCCGCCACAGCATAAAGTTCGTTCTCCACTTCTGGCGTAATATTCTTTGACACCAATTGTTGATTTGCCCCCGAATTCATCAACTGAGAAGCTACTTGCATGGTTCTAGGCGTAGTCTTAGCGTTCGAAAATCTATTGGTTGCCGCAACAATTCCTGTCAAAAACGCCGTAGCTTCTTCTTTCTCCATTTTTGATTTCTTTGCATTATCAAAAATTAATTCCGCAATCATTTCCGAAATCGAACTCGCTGTCTTGTCACTCCACTCAATCTCACCAAATTTCCCCGGATTACCAGTTGTAATATTTATAATAGGTGCATCATGCATAATTCGGCCATGTTCCCTAAGCGCGGAATCTAAATCTGCTCCATTCATAACGTCTAGAGCCAAGACCAAGTCAACATTATAGTCACCGTATGAAAATTCCAAATCTCTTTCATCGATACGGGTCTTATATGGGGTTATAAATATCTTTACATAGTCTCCGTCCAGCTTATATCGTAAATGATCAGCTTTATCCTTATTAAGCGCAATTACAAAATCCTGCAAAGTATCTGTTGAGCTATCAAACGTTTCCTCGGGTTTCAAAAATTCCAAAGCGTTCGGAGTCGTACCAGAATAAATCGCCGCCACCCGCTTTTCAATTTTGCTAAGATATATAGATAATCCAATCGCCGCCGCCATCTCATCTACTGACGGATCTTTCGACAAAGCTATCAAAACATTCTGAGCCTCCCTAATTCGTCCTACTACCTCCAGAGAAACATCTCTTCTAGAACCTCCAGAACTAACCGATCTAGCAGAGTTATTAATTGCAGTCGAAACTACACCATCAGCCACAGCAGCCGGCTGCCCGCTGCTCTGTCCATCCAAACCCAAGGCGCTAGAATTTGATTCCATATCACCATCTTAACATAAGCTTCTAAAATCCGCAAGAAAAAATTATCCTCACCAAACTCTATTAGTATATTGTTCTACGTCAAAATCACCAAATCAATATCCATCTTCCCTCTACCCCCTTTACTTTTTCCAGCAAAAGAGTTATAATAGCTAAAAGTTATTAAATTTTAATCTAAACAGGAAAAAAAATGCCAATAATTAAATCCGCCAAAAAGGCCGCTCGACAAGCTGAAAAACGTACCGAGCATAACGTAGAAATTAAAAAATCAATCAAAGCCGCCCTTAAGGCTTTTAAAGCTAATCCTACACCGGCTACTCTAGCTAAGGCGCAGTCTGAATATGACAAAGCTGTCAAAAAAGACCTCCTAAAAAAGAACACTGCTTCTCGTCGTAAAGCTAAATTACACATTATTGCTAAAAAAACCGGCTTAAAATTAGAAGCTGCTAAAAAAGCTACCAAAACTACAACAAAGAAAGCCGCAACAAAAACGACCGCACCAAAATCCAAGGCTCAAAAGAAGTAGTTTTAATTTCTAAATCTAATTTGGAGAGTTCCTTCAGGGCTCTCTTTTCTTTTATTCCTGGATTATTTTTGTAATCCTTTAGTGCTTGCGAAACTATCAAACCCAAAAACATTATCGGTTCTTCTTCGTCACAAATTTTATCCAACATTTTTATAGCTTTTATCCCATCATTTTTCGCAGTTTTGTAAATATCAAACACTATCCCTAAATTTGGATTTTTTGGCATATTAAATTCCTTAATCTCAACTTTGTCTTTTATTGTTCTATACGCCTTACCTCTTTTATCCAACTTTAATTCAAAAATAGCTACATTATGTTTCGTGTCTAAATATTCTATAATTTTTTCAAAAACCCTTCTATTAACGCTTAAATCCCTAACTAATATGTTTCTTTTTTCTTCAAATAATGAGTTACCTTTCAGTAAACTTGGCAAGTCCGCTACGATCAGCTCCGCTCCTTCTACAATTTCATAGTCTCTCCCTAAAAATTCTTCAATCTCTTCTTTTGCCCTTACCCTATTATCTCCACAAAATATCTTAATCATTTTTTTCTCCTCCTTCCAACTTCTGACATTTTGGACAAACGTGCGTTCCCCTCCCAGCTACTTTGATTTTAACAATCTTCTCCCCACATCTAAAACATGCTTTTCCGTCTCTACGAAACACTTGTGCAAATTTTTCTAAATAATCTCCTCTCGTCCCATCCGCCTTAACATAAGTTGCCATAGTCGATCCACCCGATTCAATCGATTTCGTCATCACCTCCCGTGCACTAAAAAGCAATTCTTCTGCTTCTTCCCTCGACAAACTTCCCGCTCTTCGGACTGGATGGATTTTAGACTCAAATAATGCCTCATCAGCATAAATATTTCCCAGTCCACAAATTACCGTTTGATCTAAAATAACGGCCTTAATGCTCGATTTTCTATGTTTTTGTAGTTTAGCATAGAATTCTTCTGTATCCATTCCCCAAGGTTCTTTTGCGAGTTTTTTAATAAAACTATCTTCTAAAATCTTCACAGTAGGAACTATTTTAATAAAACCAAATTTTCTTTGATCATTAAAAAAGAGTTTCCCCTCCTCAAATTCTATCAAGACTCTTGTCTGTTTGTTCGGCAATTCTGCTAAAAAGTTTTCACTCGGGTGTCCAGCCGCATATCTTTCAGTTCCATCATAAATCAATTGCCCCGTCATCCTAAGATGTACCAGGGCCGAAATTTCCCCCTCCAAATCCAAAACTAAGGCCTTCCCAAATCTCCGAATTTTCTTAACTTTTTTCCCAACTATCTCTTTTTCGTTGCCCAAAAAAGATTTTTCACATTTTATTTCGACTTTTATAATTTTCTTTTCTAAAATATATTTCTCTAATCCTCTACGGATCGTTTCGACTTCTGGCAATTCTGGCATAATCCCTCTCTTTTATATTTTAACATATTTTTAAAAAACTGTGGAAAACCCCACATCTAGCGTAAAAAGTCCTTGACATACACTATATATGGGGGTTATAATTAAAACATAACGGTAATACTAATAAATAATAAAGGGAAAACATGAAGAAAATAATTTACAAAAACCCCAATGATGCCGAAAATTTCGACATAAAAAGATTTCTAAAATCAATAAATCAATATGCTAAAATTTCCGAAAAAGAAGCTAAAGCCGCCCTCGCCGACTTTGACCAATATGAAACTATGCACGTCTCTTGCCTTGTCGAAGTCGGGTCAAAACTGATCGGCGATAAATCCGGCGAAAAGGCCATGAAAGAATATTTTGACGCACATTCCGAATATTTCGACGAAGGGAAATTTGAACGTTTGCGTCGCATTACCGGCTATCTAGTCGGTACCTTAGACCGCTGGAATGATGCCAAAAAAGCTGAAGAACATGCTCGAGTAAAACATTCCGTGAATTCCGCTGTCAATGATGCCGAACGCTTGGCCGCGCTCGAAACCCAGGCAATGGAGCATAATATCGCTTACGCGACACGGTAAAATCAGTCAAAAAATAGATGTGGCTACTTTAGTTAGCCACATTTTTTATAGCTATATTATATAAAATATTTTATAACTATTTATATTATACATTTTTATGTTACGATTAATGAGCCGTCTGTTCTGTGATGGAAAATTTTTACTTTGCAGGAACGAAAAGCTTGGGACTTTTTATTGATTACAATTGACAAAAAGAAATTTGGAAAGGAATGGTTAGTTTGCTAACGATAGGGATTGGCAGCGGGTATGGAACCGGAAAAAGCACCATTACTAGAAAAATACACCAAAAAATTAAAAATTCTATGGCGATAGAAGCTCACCCGCCCATTTTCAATATATATTCTAAAAAGATAAATCTATAATTCTCCCCAATTTTTGCCCTCAGTAACCTCAACTGCAAGTTTAATTTTTAATTCAGGAGCAACCCCTTCCATCTCCCGCTTCAAAATATTTTTTACTTCTGCCACCACTCCAATATCACATTCTACAATCAAAGAGTCGTGCACTTGCATGATGATCTCTGCACCTGCCGGTAGGCTTTTATCTACCTGGATCATCGCTCTCTTCATAAGATCCGCCTCAGTTCCCTGGATTGGCATATTCTGAGCCGCCCGTTCTGCGGCTTGTCTAATTATAAAATTAGACGATTTCACGTCAGGCGTCGGACGTCTCCTCCCATAATAAGTCTCGACGAAACCTTCCTCTCTGGCCTGCTTCAAAATATCCTCTAATTTTCGCTTTATAGGGGCTCTTAATTCAAAATAATTATCAATAAACCGCTTCGCTACTGAAATTTCCATTTTCGCCGCCTCTGCAAGCCCCTTTACGCTCATTCCATAAAGAATCCCAAAATTAATAACCTTCGCCGCCCGCCTTTGATCTTTAGTTACTTCCGCTAACGGGACCTTAAACGCTTCCGCCGCAGTTTTAGTATGGATATCAACTCCTTTATTAAAATCATGAATCAAATCTTCATCGTCCGCAATAATCGCCGCAAGTCTAAGCTCAAACTGCGAATAATCCGCCGAAACTAGAACTTTTCCTTCTGGCGCGATAAAACCTTTTCTGATTCTCTTTCCTTCTGCTGTCCTAACTGGAATATTTTGTAAATTAGGGTTAAGCGAAGAAAGCCGCCCCGTTGCAGTCACATTTTGAGTAAAAGTAGTATGAATTCGGTTATCTCCATCCGCCACTTCCGGAATAGGTATAATGTAGGTCGACAAAAGCTTCGTCACCTCCCGATAACTTAAAATCAATTCTATTACAGAATGAAGCCCCTTTAATTTTTCTAATTCTTTTGCCCCAGTCGAATAGCCACGTGTTGTTTTTTTGATTCCTTTTGTGGGCAATTTTAACCCCTCGAACAATACCTCTGACAACTGTATCGGAGAATTAATGTTAAATTCTTTCCCTACACTCTTAAAAATCTTACTCTCAAGTTCTTTGGCCTCTCCTTCATATTCATTTTGAAGTTCCTTAAAATATCCCTGGTCGATTAGCATCCCCTTCTCTTCCATTTTATATAAAACCGGAATCAAAGGAAAATCTAGTTCTTCTAAAACTTTTAGCAACTTCGGATTTTTTTCATATTCCAACTTTTGTCGGATATACATCCTCTTTGGTAGATTTTCCTCCACACTTCTCGCCAAAGGATTTAACAAAAACTCCGCTTGCGTTAAATCCCAAAATTTCCTTCCCGCTAGGACATCTTTCGCTATCTTTTTGTCTTCGTGCATCAACTTTTTAATATCAAACCCAATCAACAAATCTGTCGGAATCCCACAATTTCCTTCTTCATCTTCTAACCTCTTCGGTCCATCTTCTGCAGTTTCTAAATTTCCTAATTTTCGGATTAAAGAATTAAACTCCAGCCGCTTTAACCCCTCAGCAACTTTTTCCTTATTGAAACTAAAATCCTTTAATTCTTCTAACTTTACCGGAGCATAAAACATAATCTTCGCAAGATCTCGTGACATATAGGCCGATTTTTTTCCTTCCACAAGTTTCACCTTCAGACCTCCTTTAATTTTATCCAAGTTGTCATAAACCCCATCTAAACTACCGTATTCATTCAATAACTTCACCGCTGTTTTTTCTCCAACTCCTGGCACACCTGGTATATTGTCCGACGCATCTCCCTTTAAAGCTTTTAGATCTAAAAACTGACTTTTTAAGATCCCATATTTAGTCTCTAGCTCCTTGACATCAATCTGTTCAATATTGGAAAAACCTTTCAAAATCCGCCACATGTGCGTGTTTTCATCCACGATCTGTAACATATCTAAATCCGACGAAATAATATATGTCTCATATTCGCATTTTCCATCCTTATTAAGCACTTCATCCGCTTGGCGACTCAAAGTTCCTATAATATCATCTGCCTCGTATTCTTCTACTTCTAAAAAGTTCCAACCCAACTCGTCCACCAATTCTTTCAGAAGCGGTATTTGTGTATAAAAATCGTCTCCCGGTTTCACTCTGCCTGCCTTGTATTCTGGATATATTTCCCTACGCCTTTTCGTAGATGTTTTTGAATCCCAAGCAACAACAACCTTGGTTGGGTTTAATTTCCTAACTATTTCCATAGCTACCGCCGCAAACCCGTACACGCCTCCAGTTGGGGTACCATCCGCAAGACTAAGCGGCCCCATAGCATAATACCCTCTATAAAATACTGATTTGCCATCTATTAAAACCAATCGTTTCATATTTTAAAAGTCAATTTCCTTTAATACTTTTTCTATTTCCTCATACATTTCTTCTATCGTTCCATTATTTAGGATATAATAATCCGCCGCCGCTATCGGTCCACCTTTTTCTAAATTCTCTATTTCCGAACGATCTCTTTCCCGTATCGCTGCTGAATCAAAAGCTCTTCCAGGCCGAATCGCAACCCTTTTATATCTTTTTTTCTTATCCACTACAATCGCCACCACACTTAAGCTCTTCAAAAACTCACGTTTTAAAATCTTATATTCGGTCCAAGAATAAACTCCATCTAAGACGATTCTTTTTTGCCCAGCCGCAATTAAATCTTTTGTTTCTTCTATCGCCTGTTTGACCACCCAATCTTTCCCTTCAGTTTTTCGTATCATCTCCCGAAACTCTTTCTCACTTTCTCCATCCTGTGTTCTTTCTATTCCCCTCTTCTCCATTTCTTTATAAATCATCCCTCCAAAATAAACTTTTGGATATCCTTTTTCGGTTAGATAATCTACAACCACCGATTTTCCGCTTCCGCTCATCCCCACAACTGCTAAGATTTTTTCATTACCCATATTTCTAGTATAGCATATCTGGGCAATCTATCTCCCCCAACCCTAAGACTTATTACTTAATTATTTTCAAAAATTCCGCTTCCGAAATTCTCGGAATTTCTAACCTATCTGCTTTATCAGTTTTGCTCTTACCAGGTTTATCTCCCACAATCAAAGCCGTCGTATTTTTTGTCACCGACGAAGTTATCGCCGCCCCAAGCATTCTTAGCCTATCTTCCGCTTCTTCCCGCCCCATACTCGCTAGAGTTCCTGTTATAATATAGGATTTACCATCCAACGGTAAACTCTTATTATCTTCTTCCCTAGGGCTAACTCCTAACTCTTTTAACTCTTTTAACACCTTTATATTCTCTTCATCATTAAAATACGCCAAGATCGCCTCCGCAACGACTTCTCCTATATCTGGGATTTCTAAAAGTTCTTCCCTCGAGGCAATTTCTATTTTTTCTAAGGTCTTAAATTTTCGTGCTAAGCTTGTAGCCGTCTGCACCCCAACGTGCCTTATCCCGAGCGCCGTAACAAACTTGTTAAGCGCTGGAGTCTTTGAATCTTCAATCGCTCTCACTAAATTTTTAGCCGATAACTCTCCAAATCTTTCTAGCCTAGTTACATCTTCCACTTTTAATTTATATAAATCAGCAATTGATTTTAAAAGTCCCGCATCAACCAATGCTACAACATTTTTCTCCCCCAACCCCTCGATATTTAAAGCCGGTTTCGACGCGTAATACTCAATAGTCCGTTTTAAAATATAATCTGAGCTTTCCCCTTTAACCCTATAAACTACTTCCCCTTCCGGCCTTACAAAATCCAGCCCCGGATATTGCCTTTTTAGTGCCCCCTCATAATTAAACTTCTTCGTCCCTTCCGGCCTTAAAGTAACTAAAACCTCTTTAATCTGCGGAATGATATCTCCTGCTTTATATATAATAACCGTATCCCCAATCCGAACGTCTAGCCTCTCTATCTCATCCGCATTATGCAACGACGCATGTCTTACAGTGCTCCCTGCTACCTCTACTGGCTCTAAAATTGCAACCGGTGTTGCTGCACCCGTTCGGCCAATCGAAATCACAATGTCTAAAACCTTCGTAGTAGATTCTTCGGCTGGAAATTTAAACGCCACCGCCCCTCGAGGAGTTTTTCCGACAATTCCTAATTTATCGTAAACCATTCGATCATTAATTTTTATTACCATTCCGTCCGTATTGAATGCTAAACCTTTCCGATAATTATCCAAACCTTTAATATATCTAAACAAATCTTTTTCGTTCTCCGCTTTGAAAACTCTATCTTCATTCGAAGTTTGAAACTTATACCCCCTTAATTTCTGGTATGCTTCCTCCCAAGTTTCTGAATTTGGCGTAACTAAATCATATGCGATAAATTTTAAAGGCCGACTCGCAGCTATTCTCGGATCTAGCTGACGGATTGAACCCGCTGCTAAATTTCTTGGATTTGCAAATTCCGGTTCTCCTTTTCTCTTCTGCATTTCGTTTAGTTTTTCAAAATCTTTCTTAAAAATAACTATTTCTCCCCTTACTTCTATCTCAGAAGGCGCACTTTCCCCTAAAGAACGCGACGACTGTTTTTTGGGGATATTAATCCTAAGAGGAATATTCTGTATGGTTTTTACATTCTGGGTTACGTCTTCTCCAACCAACCCATCTCCTCTCGTAACAGCTTGGTAAAAAACTCCGTCTCGATATTTTAAAGAACATGCTAACCCATCCATTTTTATATCCGTAAAAAATTCTTCTATTTTTCCTCCCGACATCAATTTTTCGTTTCGATTAATCCAATCTTTGATCTCTTCCTCCGAAAAAACATCCATCAAGCTGATCATTCTCTTATCATGCGTAATTTTCGTAAACTTATCAAGTGGTCGCCCCGCTACTCTTTGAGTCGGAGAATCTGAAGTTATAAGTTCCGGATATTCAGATTCTAAAATACTTAGTTCATGTTTTAACGAATCTGCTGCCGCCTCCGACATAATAGATTCATCTAAGACATGATAATGATATCTATAATCATTAATAAGCTCTCTTAACTTAAGTATTCTCTCTTCGGCTTTTTTCTTATTCATCTTCCTCCTCACCTTGTTCCAATAACCATATATAATATATATACAAATAAATTGCCCCATAGATCACCGTGAAACACGCCATAATATTTAAACAAACCGGAACAAACGGTATCCCCTTAGCCCATTCAAAATTTTTCATCCAAAAATCGAACAGGATTAATGGCACCATTACTATCCCCCAAACTACCCCCACAGTCACAATTAACGCAATTAGCCTTGCGATAAACGATATTCTTCTACCCCGCATTAATTCAAACGTTGCTCGCATAGCTTGAATAGGATAAAGTCCTGGTGCAGACACCGCCACCAAAGCCATCAGCGTACTCGACAACAAATATCCTGAAATCAATATCATCAAAATTGCAAAACCCAAAAACAATAACGCGTAAAAAGGCATTGCCAAAAAATCAGTTTGCACCGCCGCCGAATACGCAATAATCAATAAAAATACCGGCGCACACTCAACCACCGCAATTATAAAAACTACAAAACTAGAAACTAGTGGCGTCATAGCGTTATACAATGCATCTCTTAGTTTTATATCGTGTTCCGCCATCTTATGCCTTAAAATAAAAATCGTAGTCAGCCACAAAATCAAAAACACTATCGCCCCAAAAACCATTACTGCATCCGTCGACCGACCGCTAAGTCCTCCAGTTGTAATCGTCGAAGCCAAGATTAAACCAGCCTTCGCAATCGTCCCTGCTTCTCCTCCCGCCACCTTAGCTCCAGCCTGATTGATCACGTCTTGAAACTGCATATAAGTAGCTTCACTCATTATTCCCACCAACGCAATATTTAAGACCACCGCCAATATCAATAACGGTAAAAATAATCTATAATGTTTAAAAAAGATTCTAAAGCTAAAAAGAATGTGATAAAACATCCCCGGAACATTTGTTTCCCGCTTATAATCTTCACGATATGTTCTTCTAAACGATTTATGCGGATTTTTAAATTGTTTTTTTTCAATGTTCTTATTATTCTTTTTTTTAGAAAGTGTTTTTGCCATGCTCTAATCTTTCTATGCGTTTCTCAATCGGCGGGTGTGAACTGAATAGATTACTAAAAAAACCTTTCCTTAAAGGATTATTAATATACATAGCCTCCGTAGCTATATTCTGACTATGCATAGGCTGAGAATGGGCCTGTAGTTTTTTCAAAGCTAAAATCATTCCTTCCGGATATCTCGTAATATTTACTGCCGAAGCATCCGCTAAGTATTCTCTTTGTCTCGAAACTGCCATCTGAGCTACCGCCGCCACAATCGGTGACAAAATTCCGGCCACCAGAATCAAAGCGTACCCCACAGGACTCCCTTCGTTGTCTCTTCTTCGATTTCCATAAAACATCATTCTGAAAGCCATATCCGAAATTAAACCAACCACACAAACCAGTCCAAACACAATCATGCTCACTCTAATATCATAATTCTTTACGTGCGACATTTCATGCGCCATCACAGCCGTCAGCTCTTTGTCGTCCATAATATCGATCAGCCCAGTTGTGGCCGCTACTGCCGCATGCTTTGGGTCCCTCCCCGTCGCAAAAGCATTTGGTGCCTTATCCTCTATAATATAAACCCTCGGCATCGGCAAACCTGTTGTAATACTTAAATTTTCCACAATATTATAAAATCTCGGATTATCTTTCTTTACAATTTCTCTTGCCCCAGTCATAACCATCGCAATATTTCCCGCAAAATAATATTGGGCTAAGGCATACACTATCGAAACGACTATTGTCCAAACCGCAATCCAAGGATCATTATAAAAACATGCAAACACGACAGCAATCAGCCCAATCATTATCACAAAGCCAATGATAATAAAAACTGTTCTTCGCTTATTTTCTGCTATCTGTTTATACATTTTCCTCCTAGTAAATTTAATTAAAATTTTACATCAGGAGCATTGTCAATTTTAGCTTTCTCGGCCTCATCTACTTCAAAATAATCTCGTTTCTTAAAATGTCCAACCAAATTATTAATTATGTTGGTTGGAAAAGTCATAATCTTAGTATTAAGCTCTTTCGCCCCAGCATTATAAAATCTACGTGCCGCTTGGATCTTATCCTCCACATCTTGGAGTTGAACCTGTAAAGTTTTAAAGTTTTCATTTGCCTTAAGCTCAGGATAAGCCTCCGCAATTGCAAAAATCCGCCCTAAAGCTCCCTGCATTTCTTTTTCAGCTTCAACTGTCTGCTTAACAGTCTTTGCCCCCATGACCGCACTCCTCGCCTCAGTTACCATCTGGAAAGTATCTTTTTCGTGTTTAGCATACCCCTTAACAGTCTCCACTACATTCGGAATTAAATCTGCTCGATATTTTAGCTGCACCGTAATATCGCTCCAAGCCTCATTCACCCTCTCATTAAGTTTTACAAGTCCATTATATGACCCAATAATAGCTAAAATAATTAGCACAATAGCCACAACTACTATTATCGCCATAATTCCGCCTGTTGACATTTGTATTATCTCCTTTTAACTTCCTTTTATTATATCATACTTATGAAAAATCCCAACACCCATCCTCATCAATCTCCCATTAATCCCAGATATAGAAAAAACAGTAGAAAACCTGTTTTTATCATAGGTATTTTCCCTCAATGACGCAAGTATTGGAACAAAACCCGCCTAGCACTGAGCACGCAAGTTATACTTACATAATTTTAGTAACAAAAATGGTGCCCGAGATGGGACTTGAACCCATATGGATTTCTCCATTCGATTTTAAGTCGAACGCGTATACCAATTCCGCCACTCGGGCCCCCTTACATTATACCACATTTTATCTATTTTCAACGTGTATTGCCGCCTCAGCCGCTACCGCACCATCCCCCGCTGCCGTTACTAATTGCCTAACTTCTTTAGCCCGACAATCCCCAGCTACAAAAACCCCTTTTCGGCTAGTCCTGCAATCTTCTCCCGCTATAATATAACCCCTAGCGTCCAAATCGACTAGATCCTTAAAATTTTCCGTCGCCGGATTCTGCCCAATCGCAACAAACACCCCTTCTACCTCTAGTTCAAGATTCTCCGAAGCCTTTTCAACCATCCCGCTAGGCGTTAGTTTTATCCTCTCTACCTTTTTCTCCCCCAATATTTCTTCCGGCACATATCCTAAAACTAACTCAACATTTTCTTTTTTCCGCACTCTTTCTACTAAGGCCGCATCCCCCCGAAACTCATTCCGCCTATGCACTAAATACACTTTATCAACAATATCCGAAAGATAAAGAGCATCATAAAGCGCCGTATTCCCGCCTCCTATTACAGCTGCCCTTTTTCCTTTAAACAGTGCTCCGTCGCACGTCGCACAATAACTAACTCCCCGTCCAGTCAACTTCTCTTCCCCAGGTATCTCTAACTTTTTGCTCTCAGCCCCAACTGCCAAAATCACCGCTTTCGCTTCATATTTTTCATCTTCCCCTATAATCTCTTTATAATCCCCCTCGTCAGATATTTTAACAACCTCCTCAAACTCAACTTCTACCCCTAAATCGATTGCCTGTTTATAAATCTTTTGCATCAAAACCACGCCATTCACCCCCATATCCCCAGGCCAGTTTTCAATATTTAATGTATTTATAATCTGCCCCCCGTAAGTTTTTCCTTCTAAAACTAATACTTTCTTATTAGCTCGTCGTCCATAAATTGCTGCTGTAAGCCCCGCGATCCCAGCCCCTACAATTACTAAATCGTACATTCTATTCTCCAATCAATTTTTCTAACTTTTTTTCAGATTGTAGACCTACTATCCTCTTCGTTTCTTTTCCTTCGCTAAACAGTATCATGCATGGTATACCCGACACTTCATACTCTCTTGCTAAATCCTCATTATCATCCACATTCACCCCTACCACCTTAACATTCGCATTTTTCTCAGCAAACTCTTCTAGAATTGGTTTCATCATCTGGCAAGGACCACACCAATCCGCATTAAAATCAACAAGAACTAACCCCTTATTTTCTAAAACCTCCGTTTTAAATTGTTCACTATTTATTTGTTCCATCAAAAACCTCCATTACCCCTTAATTATATCACACTTATGGTAAAAAGTCAACCTACTCATCAATTGCCTTCTTTACGACCTCTTCCATCTGCTCTGGCGTGTCTGTTGGTCCAAACCTATCAACCACCTCCCCATTTCGGTCAATCACAAACTTCGTAAAATTCCATTTTATAAATCCACCTTCTTTATCTACTCCCGGCATCTTAGAAATCGCTTTCATCGCTAACTTATTCTTCATTCCTGTTGGTACCCTATCTTCTTTAATCTCAGCCTTAAGATAGTTAAATAATGGTTCCGCCTTATCTCCGTTCACCTCAATCTTTGAAAACCTCGGAAACGTAGTTTTATACTTTAAAGTACAAAATTCATCAATCTCATCATCACTTCCTGGTGCTTGGTGCCCGAATTGATCACAAGGAAAATCTAAAATCTCTAGACCTTTATCGTGATATTTTTGATATAGATCTTCTAGCCCCTTATATTGCGGAGTAAATCCACATCCCGTAGCAGTATTCACTATTATTAAAACTTTCCCCTTATAGTCCCCAAGCGAAACTTCTTTCCCCTTATTGTCTTTCACTTTAAATGTATATAATTTGCTCATTTTATCTCCTTTTACCAATTATCTCCTATATCAATCATTTTTTCAACACAACAATAGACCGCACATCTATAATCTAGACATTATTAGTTTCTTATACGAACAAGAATTTTTCTCTTAAACTTTATTAATTACTGGTATCACAATCGGCGTATGTCCAGTCGCATCAAACAATATGTGCGTAATGTCCTCTTTTATTTCTTCTTTTAAGACCTTCATTTCTGGGTCGGTCGAAATAGATTTGTCCGTCTTTTGCCTTAAATAATGACGAATTTTGCCAATCAGTTCCTCTGAATTATCTAAATATACAAAAGCCCTCGATATGATATCTGGGGTCTTCATTAAATGTCCCGTTTTTTTATTGAGCGTCAAAACTACCACAAAAATTCCTTCCCGCGAAATATGGATTCGATCTTTTACGACCGCCTCATGTACCGGTTGATCAGCATCATCATAAAGTTTATTCCCCACTTGAATCCGCCCCGCTTTACGAATCTTTTTATCTGGCGTTAGCTCTACAACATCCCCATCATCCGCAATCAAAATTCGGTCTTTAGGAATGCCCACTACATTCTCCGCCATCTCCGCATTATGTTCTAGCATGTAAAATTCCCCATGGTATGGCATATAGTTCGTCGGATGCAACCTCGTTACAAACTCAACATGATCTTCATAATATGCATGCCCCGAAAGATGCAAAGGCCCGATGTTCGTAAGATGAGTCTTCCCATTCTGAATTACTTGAGCTCCTTCCCTTAAAAGCCCATCCACGGTATTTACAACGTGCGGTTCATTTCCTGGAATTGGGTTAGATGAAAATACAATCGTATCAGTAGATTTAATTTTAATATATCTATGTGCCCCTGTCACCATTCTATTTAACACCGCGTTCAGCTCACCCTGACTACCCGTACAAACAATACAAACTTTCTCATCTGGCATTTTTACAATATCTTCCATCTTTACGATCGTATCCTTCGGAACTTTTATCGATTTAGCTCGGAGCGCAACCTCAACGTTATTAATCATCGAAAATCCCGAAAAAGCCACTTTTCGACCTCTCGCCGCCGCCTCTTTCAGTATTAACTCAATCCTCAAAATCTGCGATGAAAAACAAGAGATAATCACCCTACCATTCGCATAATGGTCCATTACCCGACCCAAATTCTCCCCGACGTCATATTCAGAATGGGGGTGTCGACCCGGCGAATCAATATTTGTCGACTCATTTAGCATCAAATCTATCCCCTCTTTGACCACAATCTCATCAATTCGAGCATAATCCGTCTGTACCCCCATCGGGTTCTCCTCGTGCCGCCAGTCCCCAGACAAATAAATCACTCCATTTGGTGTCCTTACCACAATCGCCGCATTCCCTGGAATAGAATGTAAAGTATGAATAAATTCAACACTCATATGCTCCGATACTTTTATTATTTCGTGTTTCATCGGATCAACTTTTATATAATTCGTATCTGGGAGATCTTCCAGTTCGCTCATTTGCTTCTCAATCATCCCAATCGTGAAATCGGTTGCATAAATCGGTGTTAAAGGCGAAAATTTAGTCAAAAGATGCTTACACGCTCCAATATGATCTAAATGCGCATGCGTAAAACAAATCGCTTTAACCTTATCCTTATTATCTTCCAAATATTTTATGTCTGGAATCATATAGTTTACCCCTGGGTAATCTTCTCCAGCGAAAAGCACTCCCATATCCACTACGATCATCTCCGATTTATATTCGATAATCGTCATATTCTTACCGATCCCAAACTCTCCCAACCCCCCAATCGGAATAATTCTTACCGATTCTGGATCCGGTCGTGCTGACTTAAGCTGAGCATTCGTAACTTGAACCCCACCATACCCGTTATAACGTGACTTATTAACCGGTACCCCTATAATATGCTGTGTCGCTTGAGCATTAACATCTTGAGATAGCATCCTCTGATGGTGCACCATCTCCCCCTTTCGTGTGCTAACCGATAAATTCACTTTTCTTATTTCTGCCTCTGTTTTACCTTCACTTTTAGCATTTTTCGCAACATTTCTAGGCTTTAGAGCCACTTTTTTGCCCTGTGAGGCTTTTTTTGGCCCCTTGGCGACGTTTTTACCTCGTCTCGCATCTCCCCCCACCAAATTCGCGTCTTTGCCTCCTGGTGCAAAATTAGAGTTAAAATTACGATTCTGCGCTGCTTCAAACTGTTTTTTTATATCTGGCAGCCTCTCAGCCCTAGATTTCAATAAGCGTGCTCTACGCTCTTCTTCTTTTATGTTCATAATTTTCCTTTTTATTACAAGTAATATTTGCTACCTCTATTATACCAAACTCTTGCTTTTTCCGCAACTTTTGCTATAATTACTCTATACTGATTCAACCGACCTTTGAAATAAGGGCGGTTTTTAGTTTATTTAATATAATTGTAGTCCAAAAAATTACCAAGAAAGGAAACATGGAAAATCTAGATTTAAAACAAATGTCTGCTATGGTAGATATCATTGCCGAAGAAAAAGGCTTACCTAAAGACACGGTTCTAAACGTAATCGAACAGGCTATCGCCGCTGCTTGGCGTAAAGATAACGGCGATCGCGACATGAATGTCCGTGCTACGCTAAACACTAAAACCGGCGAAGCTGACGTTTTTGTCGCTCGCGAAGTTATCGAAGACGGAGTTGGCTATAACCCCTCAACCGAAATTCCTATATCCGAAGCTGGCAAAGACGCCAAAATTGGCGATATTATAGAGGAAAAATCTAAAGTTACCACTTTCGGTCGTGTTGCCGCTCAAACTGCTAAACAAGTCGTTATCCAACGTCTTCGTGAAGCCGAAAACAACGCCGTCCTAGCCGATTTCGAAGATAAAATCGGCACCATAGTTACTGGAACTGTCTCTCGAGTTGAACCTAAACTGGTTCGCGTCGACCTCGGCCGCGCCTCCGGTATCATGCCTCGCAGTGAACAAATCGAAGGCGAATACTATTCCGTTGGCAGCCGCATAAAAGTCTACATCAAAAACATTGAGCACGGCGAACGTGGTACCCAACTCATCCTTTCTCGCGGTAGCACCGAATTTATCGAAAGCCTCTTTCGTCAAGAAGTCCCTGAGCTCAATAACGGAACTGTCGAAATTCGTGGTATCGCCCGCGAAGCAGGTCGCCGCACCAAAATCGCTGTCATGTCTACCGTCCCTGGTGTAGACCCCGTTGGTACCTTTGTTGGAGGGCGCGGCATTCGTGTGCAAGCCGTTATGAACGAAATTGGCGATAAAGAAAAAATCGACGTCATAAACTGGAGCGACAACGCTTCTGAATATATCCGAGAAGCTTTAAGTCCTGCTGAGGTAATTAAAGTAGAAATTAACGGTAAAAAAGCTAAAGTTTTCGTCTCCGAAGATCAACAATCTATTGCTATTGGCAAACAGGGACAAAACGTTCGTCTAGCTTCTAAACTCACTGGTTTTGACATAGACATCGAGCTTCAAAAAGCCGCCGCTAAGAAGAAAAAGAAGAACGTAGAAGATTCCTTACTCTCCGCTATCGAAGAGACTAGTGAAGAAGCCAACAAAGAAACTGCCGAAGAAACCGAAAAATAATTCCGGTATTCTCCCCAAAAGCACCCCTGTTTAGGGGTTGCTTTTTATATAAAATACCGTAAAACTATTGACTTTTTATTACGCTTATGCTATAATTAAAGAGTAGTCTAACCAACTACGCAAAATTAACAGAAACCGAGAGGGGGTTATGGTATGGGTCCCGAGTCCGTATCATTATGGTTTGCAATTTTAGCATTATTAATAAGTTTCGATGCAATTTTTGGCGGTATCTATCTGTTTAAAGCGGGGAAGTTCTGCCGAAGATTTGCGATTGCCATTGCAATCTACGTCTTTGCAGTTGTTGTCGGTCATCACGCAAATATCGCCGACTACCTCTACAATAACTTGCAATACGCCCTATTGATAGCGACGGTTGTCGTTATCTTCATTTCCCTGTACGACATGGTAAAAATTGTCACCAAAAACGATAGAGGAAGCGCAAAGCATCGACACCATAATGCGAGCCACGCCCCAACCAGACATTAAGGTTGGGGCTTTTTCTTACCAAGCATCTCAACTACACAAATCAAAAATCCACCCTCTCGGGTGGTTTTTTGATAATTTGGCACCTTCCTAGTTTCCCGCTGAAGCAGTATAATCGGCGCTACTGGGCTTGACTTCTGTGTTCGGAATGGGAACAGGTATTTCCCCAGCGCTATGGGCACCAATATAAGTCCCCTCGCTCTATTGGCGTCCATCAGGTGCAAAGATTTTAAAACCTCTTGGCGTATCAAACACCAATTGCTAGCTAAGTCTTCCATGTTCTCGCGGTAAATCTTCCGCCGCGTCGCCGCAAAGGCAGAAAATTATAATGAGAACATGGAACATAAAAAGGCGATGGACCTATTAGTACGCTTCGGCTCCACATGTTACCATGCTTCCACCTTGCGCCTATCAACCAGATCTTCTTTCTGGAGTCTCCATAGGGAATTCTTATCTTGGAGTGGGCTTCGCGCTTAATATGCTTTCAGCGCTTATCTCTTCCGAACATAGCTACCCGGCGATGCAGTAGGTGACCACAACCGGTACACTAGAGATTCGTCCATCTCGGTCCTCTCGTACTA
>JAZUMU010000024.1:0-22586 GCA_045603805.1 Candidatus Nanosyncoccus sp. | reverse complement strand
CGTAGTAGAACGGATCGTGGAAGATGCGGTTCGCGGTGCTTTCGCAGACGCCGTAGCTTCTGACGTGCTTGTTTCGGCGTGATAATTTCGTAGAGCGTTCCACGTTATTCATCTTCCAGTAGCGGTAGACTTCCATTTGTGACGCGCCATTCAGAATCATTTGCCAGCCTTTCTGGATCATCTTGAAGTTCTTGTCCGGCTTGTAATAACCGGATACATCGTCGCGGATATAACCCCACTTCGGCATACCGCCGGATTTGCCTTGTTCGAGGTTGGAATCGACGCCACGTTGCACGCTTTCTGACAAATGCTCTGAGTATTGTTTTGAAAGCGCAAAGAGCATGTTTAGCGTCAACTTGCCGCTTGAATCGTTATGGAATTCAAAGGTCGGAAAACGTAAGTCTTTAATGACTCCGTTATCTACCATATCGACGACCATTCCGGCCTCGAGTGAATTTCGCGACAAGCGGTCTGGGTGCCAGGCGAGAATGGCGTCGTATTTGCCTTTCTCAATATCTTTTAGCATCTGCGAGAAAAGCGGACGGTTGCCGGATTTCTTCGCCGACTTAGATTCCTGGATCGGCTCGCCAACTAGGAGCAAACCATGATTATTCGCATATTCTTTACAATCTGCGATTTGATCTGGTAATGATTTGGCTTGAGCTTCGGCATCTTCGGAAGATTTACGCACGTAGAGTACGTAACGTAATGGCTTCTGAACTATGCCGCTACTCGCATTGATTAGCGCTCTATTCATAGCTTTAGAACACGACAACTACTCCGTCGTCGCACACTCCTTTCTCTTTGTTGGACTCGCGTTCTGGCGAATCGTCTATGTCGTCTAATGCGCAAAGTAATTGCACTAGGTTTTTGACGGCTTCTTTTCGGTCTTCTACGACCGGCTGTTCCTTTTGCATTTAAGGTACATACTTTTCTTTCTCCACCCGAAGTGTTGCCATCTTTATGTCGGCAAGTATCACTTGTAGTGCAGAATCTGCGCATAAAATATGAGGGGCCACCCCCTCTTACTGGAGAAAGGCGCAGAACTCTGCACCGCAATTAACATAAGTATATTACATAAGTTCGAAAATACCAAGCATAAGCGTTTTGGAAGTGTGGGGAGATATATATTTGGTGTTTCGCGTATCTGTTATTTGGCGAGTTCGAACTTGCAATTGTTCCAATAGTAAGCTTAAATACGCAAAACATTTTAGGAGTTTATTATGGCTATTAAGTTAGAAGATGCTGTCGCAGTCGTACAAAAAGAGATTCGCAAGTGGCGCGAGAAATACGAGTCCGTCGCGAATGAAAACGGGCAAGACCACCCCATTATGGTCGAGGGTGAAACTACGGCCGGCTATTACTGCCAGCTTATGGTGAACCCTCAAGAAGTCGCTAAATTTTTTGTCGATTACGACTATGCGCTTTATCGTGTTCTCGGCGAAGATGCGCCGGACGCTATGTGGGAAGATTTAGGTCGAAAGTTTGGCTTAGAGCATGTTTGCTCGGTGGATCTATGAAAGCCCGTCAAAAGCGCCACAAATGCCCCAAATGCGGCAAATACTATGTAGGTTATCCTGCGCTATCACGTGAGGATAATAAGACGGAAATTTGTCCGAAGTGTGGAGTAGGGGAGGCTGTTATTTCTATTCAGCGTAATAGACGTTAATGGCGTTCATGATTGATACATAGTCGCCCGACTCTATTTCTTCAATATCGGCATTATCGAAACCGACTACGAGAACATGTTTTAGATTGTCGAAGCTATAGATTTTTTCTTTGCAGTCTCCAGTTAGATTTTCTTCTATTCTTTCGGTTTTAGCTAAAAGAAGAAGTTGCTGATAAGCCTTGTTGATTTTTTGCGTTTGGCCATCAGGGTGTGCATAGTTAAAATGTTGCGTTGGTGTTAAGGCTATAATATTTTCAAGATAATAGCAGATTTCTGGGAACTCTGATTCAGGGAAAATGTGATGCATCTGTGTCGCTTTATCGTTTGCGTGTATATCGCCTTGATATTCAGGCTCTGAATTTCGGTAGTTGTCGTTAAATATACGCAGGAATCTTTTTGCTTTTGCGGATTGATAGTGATAGTAAGCATCATTAACTTCAACTGGATGAGTCTCTAAATATTGTTTTCTAGTAATACCTTTTGGTTTGTTCGCGTAAATATCCCTAAAGTTGTTGCGGTTATACATTAACATGTCGTATGTGATGATCTGTTCGGAGATACGGCCTCTTTCTGTCCCCAAAGCATTTCTTTCGTAAGCTAGAGGGTTTATTACTTTCGTAAAAATACGTCTGCATTCTGTTAGTCCATTAATCGGTGTATTATTAATGATAAAATCGGAAAAAGAACTTTTTACCTCATCGTAAGCGTCACTATCTTGAATTGCGAAGTATTTTTCGAACTCTTGTATTAAGTCGCTATCTCTTAAAACTTTTTCAATGTATCTGCAAATAAAAACAAGCGCGTTCCTTTCTCGAATCGCAATATACTCTAGAATATCCCAACGACCAATTCGATAGAAATTTCTAGATCCTCGTTTTTCCTTTATTAAAATCCCGGCGTTCGCCAGCATTTCCATTGGCTGTTGGAAGAATTTATCATATTCATTCCTAGCTGCTTCTTCGTTTACTCCTGGTTTCTTAAAAATGGAAAGGATATTATCGTGAGTATATTGAGAATGCCAAATATCCATAGAAGTAAACAATTCGTCGTTTTTCTCACTATTGAATGTGCAGATGCAGTCGGCGATAATCGATACGACATCTGGTGTACATTTTTGATCTATCCATCGACCATTATGGCTTTCTCGTAAGTCGTAGTTATTTTGATTTAAAAAAGTTGTGATAACGTTTTCGTCTATCATTTTTTATTCTCCTTTAATACTCCAAAGAAATAGACTGAGCACGAATCAATGTTAAGCGATCTGGTCTGGTAATTTCTGGCAATTTTATAAAACTTTCTATATTCGTCCGTAATATAATAATCGAGTTGTTTTTTAGATAGCCTTATGCCATTTTTTGGCGTCAATACAGCGATAGAGCCATTAGTGATCGTATTTACCGGTTTTTCAATCAAGCGTGGTTTATAGGTCATATTTGGCGCAATGTACACTTCGTTATCGTTGATATATAGGGTAGTAGTAAAGAGATCTAAATCTTTTTCGGAGATATAGAAGTCATATCCCGGAATATCAATAATTCCGCTACCATCTTCGGCAATGTTGCGAGAACGTAATACTCTGACGTCGGACGGGTTCTTCGTGTTATACTTATTCGTTATTTGCCTATCCCTAAAGACGTCAAAGATGCCAAAGTCCATTTTCTCGTACACCCTGTCGAAATCTTCGTCGCGATAAATTACCCAATACGGCATTTCTTTATCGAATATATAACTTTGAGTTTGCAACTTATTGAACCCATTAGTAATGGAAATGACTCTGGTCTTAGATGGTTTTGCATTAGGGTTAATGAAAATAGCAATCGTTTCGATAAGTACGCCAGGAAAGCCTTTTTCACCGAAGTCGATAATGCAGTCTACGTTCATTTTGGACAGATATGAACGTGAGTTAGCAAATTCTGGTGTGTTTAATAGGAATTTCGGAAATACAAAAGATACATAATTTCCTAGATCTACTACCTTATCTAGGAAGAATGAGCAAATATTGGTTGTATAAATATTTTTCGCTTCTTTGCGGTATTTTCTGAGGTTTTTATCGGTGGACGGAACTTTGAAAAATGGTGGATTGCCAATGATATAGTCATATTTCTTATTACCAAAATCATGGAGCAGAAAATCGTCGTTTATGAAATTAATCTCAAAGTCAGTGCTGACTTCTTTTTTGATTCTTTTCATCATCAGCTTAAGTACGCTTAGGCTGTTTTTGTCTACGTCTACTACATCTAGAAGTACCTTTTTATCTTCGAATCTTCGTAATATCGGCAAGATAAAATTGCCAACTCCAACTGATGGTTCAAGAATCGTTATAGTGTCGGATGAAATTGACGGAATATGTTTCAGAATGTCTGTTACTAAGGTTTTATTTGTAAAGAAAGCGGCATTGTCTGTTCTTTTTGTATTGGCTAGTTCGGCAATTCGTCCAATAGTAGAGATTGATAAATTAAGGGGGTTTTCCTTTACGAAGTTGAATAGTTTTATTTCATTAGTAAGGTCGTTTTCTGAAACAATTCTTTTTATTTCAGTATTCGACACAATCGGAAAGGAGAGCTCTTTATTAATATTGTCAGCAATTTTGTGGAAGATAATTGTCGGGACAGCTTCGCCAAGAGATTGTCTTATCTTTATCTCGTTTTTCTTCAGAAAAGCGCGTTTATCGTCTAATGATAGACTATTAAGCTCCTCAAGATCTTTTTCGTCCCACTTAAACGAGCTCGGGATCGTCATCATCATCATTAATTCACGTATGCTAAACACTCTGTCGTCGCTTGGGTGGATAGTGTTTTGGCTTGCTAATTGATCATTCCTAGTATGAACGCATGGACCAACCTTATCCCAAAATTGGCGCTTATATTTATCGCCCGTTTTTTGCTGATTAACGATAATTTTACCATCAACGACTTTATGCGGTTTTTTATTATCATCTTTATTGTCAAATGCAGACTCGCCCTCTTTTAGATCTTTAATCCAAGATCTCATATGCTCTGGGTATGATCTGAATTGATGATAAATGTCTGCCTCGTCGATTTCGCCAATAGTTTTCAGACTTTTGAGTGAGCCTATAGTATCACGTAGAGTTACCTCTTTTTCCGGCAATGGAAAAAGCTCGTATGGGGAAATGTCATCGGAGATATCTTTTGATACACCTATGACTAGAGTACGCTTTCTACTTGAGCACGCGCCATAATCTTTGAAATTTATTATTTTGTATGCAAATGAGTAATCGGGCCCAAGATTTAACTCGATTGCTTCGGAAATGGGTTTATCTATGCCGTCAATATCGGTACATATAGAGCCCATAAATGCTGGCACATTTTCAAATATGAAGAATTTTGGTTTAAGATTTTGAACAATTTTTATCGATTCGATAACGAGTGAATTACGGACTATCTCATGATCATTCTTTTTGAGATTGGCGACCGACATACCTTGGCAAGGCGGCGTTGCTAATACGGCCGTAATTCTATCAACGCCCTCTTTCTTTTTCCATAAGTCAACTTCATTGTATAGAGATTTTTGTATTTCGGGGGAAGTAATATCTCCGCATATATAGCCACTTTCATATTTGCATTTGTGATTATATCTTTGAATATCTAGTCTACGCGCAATAAGTTCATTTGTTGCAACACATTCAAACCCGGCTTCTTTAAAACCGTAGCACCCAACACCTGCACTGCTGAATAGACTGACGTAGGTATCTACGCGCCGCATTTGACCTCCGAAATTGCTTAAATTACTTACTTTATTATATCATAGAAAGATGGTTTATTCTCGATTGTAACGGATGAAAATATTAGAACTCTTTCCACTCCGTAGCTTCATTGCTCGGCGCCGTAATGGCTATTTGTTTGAATTGGCATTCGCCTGGATCCAGGACGAACTCGCCGGAATTATATTTCTGTTCAGCTATTCTGTAAGCTTCTTCTGTGTCGTTGGCTTCGACTTCGAAATCCTTAGCGACAGTTTCTTCTATCGTGATTGTATATTTCATGATCGGATCTTATGATCATTTTGGCTAAAAGTCCACAATATTTCGCCGTCTCGTGTCAAGAAAAAATCCCACCCCTATTTTCTGCGCAATAACTTTCAAAACCCGATTGTGTCCAAGTGGACGCTACCTATTGACTAAATGATAGAATGTTTTGTTAGAATCGTTACCGTAATGGTTAATATCTTCTGGCTCGGCCCAGAGCGAAAGCTTGTGGACGCGCCACTTACCTATGAAAAACATCTGAACCATCGCGTCATTCACATCGCGGTTATTTAGCGCGCGTGGAATGTATGCGAGGGAAAAGTAGTACCATTTGTCGTCTTCAGCATCTAACCGGACAAAAACGCGCTTACCGCGCCCCAAAAGGCGCACATCGAAGCGCTGTGCTAGTGTTTCTAGGGAATAAGTCTTTAATTCATGGATCGCGTCGCGAACGGGCGATTCCATTAGTTCCATGCGCTCGAACTTGTCGTAATCGCGCGAATTAAACCTGCCGTTATGCTCGAGCATAAAGCTTTCGAGCTGTCGGGCAGTAACTGGTATTGGCTCGCCGGGTTTAGTTTTCTTGAATGGGTGGCGTTCTGTCATAATAACCTCGTTTCTTTAGAGGTTGCGCCATTAGGCGGTATTTCACTTAATTATAATACCTGCAATCTAATTATCTTTTTATTCTTGTGGCTATTTTGTCGTTTCACTAAGCCGAACGATCCAAGTTTTTTAGCCAATATCTCGCTTTGTTTGTTGCTATTTAATGTAATTATTGAATTTTTAATTTGTATCTTGCTAAGATTTTTATCGTTACAATTAGACATAACCATTACGATTTCTTCTTTTGTTAGATCTGGAATAATAATTATGCCTACTAAATTTTTAGTGTTAGTCTTTCCTGCATATTGAAGTAGCTCATCTGCGGTAAGCGGTATTTTCTTTTCATAGACATACGCTGCAGCTCTCTGTAAACATTTTGACAGGCTATCTTCAGCTATAACTTTCTCTATTTTTCTAACAATATACTGCTTGGCTTTTTCTTTATCGCTTTTCATAATTACCGAGAAGTCATCACTATTAAGTTGCTTTGTTTTAATATATTCTATTAAAGTATCTTCCTCGAGATAGTTTATATTTCGTTCATTGAGCACTATAATTATTTTCTCTAAGTAACGGTTTATTTCTTCGTTTGTTATGCCGTAGATCTCGAGATTATCAATCGGTATATTGTTTGCCACGTTTAGTCCAAAAAGATTATCTTTCCCATTTTCATTTTTTATAATCGTGTCAGCATAATAGCCCAAAAAACTACGATCAGATTCGTCTAACACTATTTCTGATGGTTTTTCTAAACTTATGGCGGCTATATCGTAGATTACCTCTTTGGCGTTCGTGTCGCCTAATGATGACCACGTAATTTTCTTAATTAGCTCTTTTGGATAATATTTTGCCAATTTCATAGTTAGGAATGCAGGTGGAATCGTCTTTGACAGCCTGTCTATGGTAGATTCATTTAGCCCAGTACAACTTTCGTTTTCTAGCTCATGTTTGTATTTATGGCAATAGCTATCGAAAAAGTCCAAAAACTTACCGAGATCCGCTTTTGCGTTAAGAATTAATTGCTCAAGATGATTATGATATTTCGTTTTGTTTTTAATAATGTAATCAAATAAATCATAATTATATAATCCAGTTGATTTTAAGTCTGTATTGTCGATTTCATTCAATATTGCTTTAGCCGTTTCTGGATTAATACTATATTCAATGTCTCGCTTTTCGCCGCGAATGTACTTGAAAATGTAACGTTTCGCATTGTTCGTGGTATTGTCGTTAGAGGCCGATTTTGCCGTGAATCTTAGATAGTCTTCGGTTACGAAGCCGTTTTCAATTAGCTCAACTACTATGGTTGGTATACTAGGATCTTTAGCTAGTTCTTCTTTAATTTGGCTATAAAAATCAAATGAATTTTGTTCTGCTACGTTTCTTAATTCCTGCTCTTTATTTTGCAATTCTTCTGAGGTACTAAGTGTGAACTTACTGAATATTTCTTTAATCTGAACTGGTGTAAGGATTTTATGTTTATTATAAGTCCAGTTGATTTGTATATTTGATTTAGCATTGAATAGTTTTATTAATGTATTGTAGTCTGTCGCGGTATATGCATTCCCGTCGATTAATACATTTTGGAATTGATAGTTTGCCGGAATAGCCTCGCCGTATGATTTTATTGCAGTCCAAATATCGTTGGAATAAGTTTTAATTTTACTATTGGCAGCGTACTTGTTCTCAATCTCATTAAGTTCATTTCTTTTTTGTTTATAGCATTCCGCCAAAATCGTATCGAGACTGCTATTACCAGTGGATAATTTCTTAAATTCGCCGGGTTCGAACATCCTGATTATCGATAGGGCTGCGCAGTTTTTATAGTCAGCTTCTGATTCGAGCTCGAAAGTTTTATCATACACCATCATATCATTAATAATGGCTTTAATTACTCTCATATCAGATGAATGGCGACTTAATACTTTTTCTATGCCAGCTACGTTATATTTAAAACCGGCTTTATTGTACTCGTTTTGAAATACTGATCCGTAATTAATCTCGGCAAGAAACGGTACGACTGGGATAATTAAATCAAATACTTTTGTTCGAATATTTTCTATGCCGGCCTCGGTTGAAGTACTATTATTGAATAAATCATCCTTTGTGGCGTATATAAACTTTATTTTTCCGAATAGTTTTAGCCGGTTATTTAGAATAAAGTTTAGTTGGCGTAACTCTTCAAATATTTTTGGTTTATTAAATCGATCTAAATCTTCAAAGATAATTACGCGTCGTTTTGTGCTTTTAAAATAAAAAACTAGTAAATCAATTAACTGGTCAAAGTCTGGCTTTTTATCTAATAATTCAACTGATAAGTCTTTTGCGGATATATTTTTTATGGTTGCGTTGGCAAGCAGTTTTAGAATTATATTCGCCAAAATGGCAATAAGCGCTACGGCTGATGCCCAGGTTAATATATTTATTGCCTCTATTGTGCCTATACCGTTTTTAGCGTCCAGAAATACGCCTATATTGCCTATGATTGTAGGAAAATTTGTTCCCAACAATACTGGAATAATAAAAATTCCGAATATGATGGCTATAGAAATTGAAATTCGATAGTAATGCTTGCCAATTCTCTTGTAACTACTGCCTTTCAGCTTACTTGCGTTTTCGCCGAAGTATAACTGCCTAACGATCTCGCTTTGCATTTTTATATTGGAAACGCTACGTTTTTCAGAGAATGCAAAGAACGAAATAGTTTTGGGTCTATTAAGTAGTCTCCAGACAGGAGACTGCTTCAATTGCCTCAATATACTGCTCTTGCCAGTTCCATAATCACCCTCGAGTGCAATATTGTTGTCGTATTGATTAAATATACTCGTTGCTTTCTTAAGCTGCCTTACAATATAATCATTCCTGCCAGCTATGACTTGAGGTGAGAACGAAAGAAGATTAGCCTCATTTTTACGACGAAGCTTGCGGATGTTTTTAGCAAAAAACTCCTTAATTTTCATAGTACTATTATATCATATTACGTAATATTTCTACGTAGTCGTCAAATAGCTTATGCTTTTTTAGCTAGCGAATACTTTACCATTGACATTGTATTTCTTTTATTTTCTTCATTGTCATTGTTCTAGACCTCTACGGCTCCAGTTAAGCCATATATCCTTAAAAGTTCGAATCTCTTTGCCTGTATATGTATACCTCAGAATTCGCACGGCATTAGTATCGGGTAGTCTTTCTTAGGTATAACCTTGATCTTCGCAGTGTATTCGGGGTGGTCAATACACCAGTCCACCACCATGCAAAGCCGAGCAACAACGTCCACTCGCCCCTCACCAACAGGGGAACCTGTGGAAAACTCAGGTTCTAGACGCAAATTAAATGGTGATTTAATCTCAAAAATCACCCTTTTTGTGTATCAATTTTTCTTCGAAAAAACTTCGTTGTCTCGAAAAAGCTCAAATGAAATTTGAGTTTTTTATTCGCCTCTTTGTTTTATTGAGGTTCGAAGACATATTTTGCATCAAATGTTTTTTTGCTTGTCCTTTGAGGTACAAATAACCAAGGGTTGATATGGCATTTGTGGATATGCCTTTGGTCTGATTCGCCATATGGATATTTGATATTATATTGATGAATGTATCGTCAACATAAAAACCGAAGTTGTATGAAGAACATTTTTGTTTTTAGTTGGTACTAAACGTTATGATAGCGAAGATACTTTATACGAAGTAATTAGAACCACTGCTAAGATTTTTTGATGTACGGGATTTTGAAATTTGACATTGTGCGAAATGCAAGAGAGAATTTTTGTTGGAAGATGTTTCGTTTATATTATTTGTTTTACCATAATGTTCTAAATCTAGAATAATACCAGATCTTTTTAGCGTTATTATAGTTATGAGTGGCCTTTATGTTTGTTTTGTTCATATTGTAAGCATAATACTACTCTTTTTGATTAGTTTTTTGTATTTCAGTTCGATGGGCCGCAGTAGAGACATATGATATTCTATTGGTTTTTGTTATAATTAGGTTAATAAAAAAGGAAAAGTATGGATAATAAAGAGATATATAGAAAAACTTTAACATTTTCGTTTAGAAGGTTCGGTTGGGACATGCTGTCTACGATTGTTATAATTATTACAACAGCAGCAGGATTTTTCTTGGCTGAAAGATTCACCGGTCAAGGATTGATTGGTTTAGTAGTTGGTATAATAATTGGAATTATTGTCGTAGCGATTGCGTCTCATTTTATCTCTTATGTGTTTAAAGCAGGACAGATTGCGATGATGACCAAGGCGATTACGGACGGTAAGTTGCCAGATGATGTGTATAACGAAGGCAAGAAAATTGTAAAAGAACGATTTCTTACGGTAGCAGCTTATTATGCGGTGACTAGTGTGATAAAAGGAATTTTTAATGAATTGGGACGCGCAATCACTTCGGTGGGGCGGGCCGTAGGCGGTAATAATGGAGATGCCGTAGGAGGTACGATATCTGGCGTAATTCAAACAGTAGTGGGGTATTTGTGTGATTGTTGCCTTGGTTGGGTATTTTATCGTAAGGATGAAAAGGCGACGAAAGCTACGCTTGAGGGGGCCGTACTATTTTTCAAGCATGGCAAAACATTGATAAGGAATCTTGGGAGGGTGTTCGGTGTAGGATTGTTATCGTTTGCAATAATTGGAGGAGTGTTTTTCGGGATTTTCTATTTGGTTACTTTGGCATTTCCGGGTGTGTTTGACGGAATGGCAGTAAAATTCGCTGAAGCTATAACAAGTGGTGAAAAAAATATTCCAGCATTCTTTACTAGTGCACAAAATTTAATGTTGGTAGCGGCAGGGATTGGTGGCGTAGTAATGTGGGGGATTATGCATTCTGTGTTTGTCAGGCCATTCATATTGGTAGGGGTGCTAAGGAATTATATTGAATCTGGCAAGAATGAGACAATATCGAATGCGGACTATGCTGAATTAGATAAGAAGTCTAAAAAATTTGCGAAATTGCATGCCGAAGGATAATTATTTAAGTAGATAAAATGATACGGAGTAGGTTGGCCTCGTATCGTTTTATCTAAAAAATTAAATTATTGTTTGTGATGGGTAATTGTAGGTGATTTATAGATTATTTAGCCAAGTTTTTAATTTTTCTATGCCTTCGTTTGTGCGGGCGAGGGACCCGCGTATGTTAAAACCATCTCCCTTAAAAATGGCTTCAGGAAGTTTTGTCTTTAAAGAATTATAGGTGCCAGAATTTCCGGAACCTTCATGCGTATTGAAAGGAATAATAGTTTTATTGTCCCAATTGTGATTTTCAATAAAAGTATAGAGTATCATGGGTAGGTCTCTCCACCAGATAGGGTAGCCGATAAAAATAGTGTCATAATTACTAATATCTATTTCTCCATTATATTCAGGGCGAGCATTGTTTTCAAGTTCTTTGGTTGCTAAATCTATTGTTTCTTGATATGAATTAGGATAGGGATTCTTAGGTATGATTTCGAATTCGTCAGCTTTGATTTCTTTAATGATAGTTTTAGCTAATAGTTTGGTGTTTCCTTCTTCAATAACGCCGACATTGTAATTTTCGCCTGGGTGAGAGAAATAGACGACGAGCGGTTTCTTAGTTGGGTTCATGATTTTCTCCTTCGTTCTAATTTAGTTAGAAATAATGAAATTAAAGTTATTATGCTATTATAACGTTTGTTTTTGCGGGGAATTAAAAGTTAGCTTCTAAAACTTTCTTTTATAAAGGCTTCGATTTTATCAAAAGGGATCTTTTCTAAATTATCATATAGATCAACGTGAGAAGCGGATTCGACAATCAATAGTTCTTTATTGCCTATTTTTGTGCTGCCGAGTGGTGCCTCTCCCGTGTATGGTTCGGGTTTTTTGGAAGTTTTGAATTTATGGTTAGTTATTATGTCGAAGGCCGATTCGCCCATATAACGGGAGTGGGCTTTTTCGCCGTGGATAATTAGAACTGGAGTATCAATTTCGTTGGCATAGTAAAGGAGGCGAGTGTTCATTAAAGAGGTGTTGGCGGTTATGTTCCATCCGTTAGTAGAGTTGGGGCTATTTTCATGAAATCCACGAGGAGTTTTATAATAGTTATGGTAATCTATGAGGAACTGTGGAGAGTCTTTAGGAAGAGGATCTATGACTCCGCCAGCTTTTTTATAAGTACCAGCTTTATAATCTTCGGTACGTTGTTGATTGATGGCTGTGCGGGATTTATAACGAGAATTTTCATTATTTTCGGAATCGAAGTAACCATTTCCGGCGATGCGAGACATATCGTACATGGTGATAACGACTGTAGATTTTATGCGCGTGTCTAGGGCTGCAGCATTAATGGCCATTCCGCCCCATCCGCAAATGCCAATGATGCCAAGTTTTTTAGGATTTACATCTTCGCGGCAGGAAAGGTAGTCTATTGAAGCTTGATAATCTTCTATGCAAATATCGGGTGAATGCATGGCTCGGGGTTCGCCTCCACTCTCTCCGGTAAATGAAGGATCAAAAGCGAGGGTAATAAATCCGCGAGCAGCCATTTCTTGAGCATATAAGCCACTAGATTGTTCCTTTACGGCCCCAAAAGGTCCGCAAATGGAAAGAGCGGGGTATTTTTTAGAAGAGTTGTAGTTAGCAGGGTAATACAAGTCTCCTACAAGACTAATTCCGAAATGGTTTTTAAAGTTTATTTGTTCACATTTTATGGAAGAATTGATTTTGAATACACGATTTTTCATAAAAATCCTTTAGTTATATAAGTTAATTATAGCATTTTAGATTTGATATGATTGTGTGTCTACTTGGAGCGAAAGTGGTATAATATGGTTAATAAAAAGGAGGATAGATGTGCGGAATTGTGGGTTATGTTGGAAGAAATGAAGCTCAGGGGTATTTGTTATCTGGATTGAAAAGGTTAGAATATAGGGGGTATGATTCGGCTGGGATTGTGACGTTAAATGAAGATGGTAAACCAACTTTGATAAGGGCTAAAGGTAAGATTAGTAATTTAGAAGAGAAGTTAGTAGAGCTTCGTAGAACGGATAAAATAGGAATTGGGCATACGAGGTGGGCTACACATGGGGAGCCGAGTGAGCGAAATGCTCATCCGCACCAGGCGGGCAGTATATATTTGGTGCATAACGGTATCATTGAGAATTACAAAGAATTGAAGAAAACGTTGGAGAAATATGAGTTTAAATCTGAGACAGATTCAGAAGTTTTGGCGGCTTTGATTGATTCTTTTTATCAAGAAGGGAAGTATCCGCTGATGAACGCTGTGGTGCAGGCTTTGAAATTAGTACGAGGGACATATGGGATAGCGGTGATTTCGACTAAAAATCCTTCTGAGATTGTTGTGGCAAGGAGTGGGTCTCCGCTTGTGATTGGAGTAGGAAATAATGAAACTTTGATTGCTAGTGATGCTGCGGCTTTAGTAGGGCATACTAAGAAAGCAATTTATTTAAATGATGGAGAGGTCGCAAAGCTTGCGAAAGATAATATTGAAATTCGTACATTAAATTCTGAGCCAGTGTCTGCGAAAGTTGAAGAGATTGAAACTAGTTTATCTGCAATACAAAAAGGAGGATATGATCATTTTTTGCTAAAAGAAATAATGGAGCAGCCGAAGTCGTTGGCGGAAACAATAAGAGGGCGTGTGAATATCAAAAATATGACTGTTCATCTAGGGGGACCAGGTTTGAGCGAATCGGAATTACGGAAAATTAAGCATTTGGTGATTGTAGGATGCGGGACGGCATATCATGCAGGGCTTTTGGCTAGTTATTATATTGAAAAATTTACTCCAGAAATAACTATAGAGACGGTAATTGCGAGTGAATATAGGTATCGTGAGGCTTATATCCCTAAGGGGTCTGTAGCTTTGATTGTTTCTCAATCGGGAGAAACTGCCGATACTCTGGCATGTCTTCGCGAAATAAAAAAACAGGGAGTTAAAACCATCGGGATAGTAAATGCTATCGGTTCGACTATTGCGCGTGAAGTGGATGGTGGAACTTATGTACATGTAGGGCCGGAGATATCGGTGGCCTCTACTAAGGCATTTACTTCGCAGGTTATAGCTATGGTGATGTTTGGGCTAACAATCGCGCAGGCCAAGGGGGCTAAACCAGGGAGTCTAAGGACCTTTATAAGCGAAATTGCGGAATTGCCGCAGGAGATAGAAAAGGTCCTAGAGGAAACAATGAGCTCGGTCAAGGGAATTGCAAAAAAATATGCAAAATTTGAGCATGCTGTATATTTAGGTAGAGATACGGCTTATCCGGCAGCGATGGAAGGTGCGCTTAAGCTAAAAGAAATATCTTATGTGGATGCGAATGCTTATGCTTTTGGTGAGTTAAAGCATGGGCCGCTGGCTTTAGTTGATGATAGGTTTTTTGAGGTTGCTTTATTGCCTAAGGGCCCTTTGTATGATAAAGCTATCTCCAATTTGCAAGAAGTATTGGCTAGGGGTGGACATGTAGTGGCTATAACTAATGAACTAGAATTTGATATGCCTGTAGAGGATGTTGTAAAAATTACAACAAATATTGAAATGTTTTCGCCGATTTTGATGAATTTGGTCTCGCAGTTGCTCGCATATTATATAACTGTAGCTAAAGGTTATAGTGTAGACCAACCTAGAAATTTGGCAAAGTCAGTTACCGTAGAATAAGGTAAACATACTCCGAGTGCGTATATAGGTCGGAGATTATGTTATAATATGGGTATGCGGAAAAAATCCGATTTTATTTTAAGATTATGCTTGTTGATTGGGGATTCTTTGGCGTTAATAATGTCGTTTGCAATGGCATATTTTATACGCGTACATGTCGATCCTAGGCCGTTTGTATTTGAAGTGCAGTTGTCCGATTTTACTTTAACAATTATATTTTTGGTCCCCATCATGTTAATTATTCTTGCCGCGCTAGGTTTATATAGAAAACAGATTTTTTTAGGGAGGTCAAGGTTTCCCGAAAGAATAAGATTAGTGTTAGCGGCGATTTTATCAGTAGCCTCGCTGATTGTATATGATTTTTTTATAGGAGAAAATATATTTCCGGTTAGAGTGATGGCGCTGACTGCTGCGATTCTTTGTTTTATATTTTTATTATCTGAAAGAATTTTGATTAGATTTATTATTCGTCAGATTTTTAAAAGAGATTATGTGACTAAGAGGGTAATCATCATCGGCAACCATAAAAATACCGGATATTTGGCGGATTATATAACTTCGACTCCAGAGTGCGGGTATAAGTTAGCGGGGATCGTGGCGAACAGAAGATTTATCCCAAAAGATCTTAAAGCGCACCAATATTCTTCTTTAAAGGATGCACTGAAGAAAGCCCGGGCTGATGTGATTTTTCAGACTGACGAAAAATCTACGGAATATGTTTATAAACAGACAGTGCTAAAACATCTTTTGTATTACTTTGCGCCAAGTGAGACGGCCTTATCGTCGCATTTTGGTGATTTAGAATTAGTGGGGAATACTCCGGCTGTATTAGTGATGACGACCCCGCTTACGGGAGGATATGTGGTGATAAAACGACTGTTTGATATTTTATTTAGTTTAATAGCAATTATAGTTACTTTAATACCAATGACTATTATTTGGATATTGCTGAAAATAAGTGATTTTAAAAATTCTCCGATGTATGCGGATTATAGGTTAACGCAGTATAATCGTAAATTTAAATGTTATAAGTTTCGCTCAATGAAATCAGAATATAGTGGTATGCCCGCGGAAGAGGCATTTATAAAGATGGGGAAGCCGGAATTAATAAAAAAGTATCGAAAAAATGGGGATTATATGAAGGATGATCCGCGTATTACAAAAATAGGCAGCTTTATCCGCAGGACATCTTTAGATGAATTGCCTCAATTGTTCAATATTCTGAAAGGAGATATTTCTTTGATTGGACCAAGAGCTTTGCTTCCGGGGGAGCTAAAAGATTATGGAGATCGTTCGTTGATTCTTACTGTTAAGTCTGGGCTGACTGGTTTTGCGCAGGTAAGTGGAAGGAGAGACATCTCTTTCGAAGAGAGAAGGGCTCTTGACATTTATTATGTCAGAAATTGGTCATTACTTTTAGATTTGTCGATTTTCTTTAGAACGATTGCGGCTGTGTTTAAGGGCGAAGGGGCTAAATAGTGAAGGTTGCGCTAGTTTGTGATTGGCTTACTAATGTGGGTGGAGCGGAAAAGGTTTTGCTGAAAATACATAAGTTATATCCGAAAGCTCCAATTTATACGTCGAAATACGATTCAAAGGGAATAGACTGGTTTAAAGATGCGGACATTAGGACAGGATGGTTGCAAATTTTTCCGAGCAGGATGAGGAGATTGCTAGGTCCTTTAAGACAAAGATATTTTAATAAATTAGATTTATCGGGATATGATTTAATCATTTCGGTGACGGGAGCCGAAGCGAAGAGTGTGAAGTCGGGGAAAAAACTGGTGGAAGAAGGGAAGAGTGCAAAAAATCCAAATGGGGTGCATTTATCGTATTGTCATGTGCCGACGCAGTATTATTGGCAAATGTATGATGATTATGTGAAGAATCCAGGATTTGGGGTTTTGAACCCGGTAGTTAGATTTTTCTTTAAGTTAATTGTCGGGCCTTTGCGGAAGGCAGATTATAAAGCGGCGCAATCGCCGGATTATTTCATTACTATCTCTGATTATGCTAAAGAACAAATTGAAAAGTACTATAATCGTGAGGCCGTAGTCATACATCCTCCAGTGGAAATTGAGGATTTTGAGAGGAAAGTTGATAATAGGATAGTTGTGGAAAAGTCTGTGGAAAAATATTACATAACTACTTCTAGGCAGGTCAATTGGAAAAGGATTGACCTGGCGGTCGAAGCTTGTAGGGGGCTAGAAAGAAAACTATTAGTAATAGGAGAAGGGCCAGAACATAAAAATTTAGTTAAGCTAGCGGGTGGATCTAAATTTATAAAGTTCTTACCATTGATGAAAAAAGAAAAATTAGCCAAGTATTTAGTGGGAGCGAAGGGATATTTGTTCCCTAGTCTAGAGCCGTTCGGGATTGCGCCGGTAGAAGCGTTGGCAGCTGGATGTCCGGTGATTGCGTATGGCGTAGGGGGGGCTAGGGATTACGTGAAAGATGGTATAAATGGGATGTTGTTTAAGCCACAGTCGGCAGAGGCTTTGGCGAAGACTATACTAAAATTTGAAAAGAAAAAATTTGATCGTGAAAAAGTAGCGAGTAGTGTGGATGACTATAGTGAAGCGAGATTTGATAAAGAGATGAGGACATTTGTAAAGAAATATGCACGGGAGAAAAATGGCGAAAATTAAGAATAATCTAGCGAAAATATATAGAGTTTTGCTCTATACTATGCCGGTGGTGCTGTATTTTTCGTTTTGGCCGTGGATAAATTTTGGAAATAATAACACGATGAATTTTGATGTTTCCTTGCCGCTAATATGGTTGGTGTTGTTTGATTTGTTGGCATTTGTGTTGATTGCAAAAAGGAAGCTGTTAAAAGAGGTAGCAAGCAAGTGGATGTGGTTGTTGTTGCCTGGTTTTTTGACGATTTCGATTTTTTGGTCACACGATAAGTTGAGAAGTATTTTGATAATGGGGATTTTGTGGTTGCTGTATTTTGCAGTTTTTGCTTTTTATGTCTTGAGGGATGTAATTAATGACAAGAAGTTTTGGCGTACTTTCTTGAGGTTGTTTTTTTGCGCAGGGCTTTTTGTATGCGGATGGTGTTTAATCCAATGCATTATGGATGTGGCTGGATTGACACAGGCGAATACATTGCTTTGTGATGGGTGCGTGTATAGGATTTTTGGTTTTCCTCACCCGAACGGGTTTGCTGCGGAGCCACAGTTTATGGGAAATTTATTGTTGGCGCCGATAATAGTTTCGCTGTATTTGCTAGTTAAGGAGAACGATTTTTTTAGCAGAAGAAGTTTGTTTGTGATGTTTTTTGTGTTCGTGGCAACGTTGTTTTTGACTTTGTCGCGTGGGGCAATTTATGCTTTTGTGATAGCTATGCTTTTCTTTACTATAATGTGGGGTATTAAAAAAACTTGGAAAATAATGTGGGTTTGGCTGGTAGTGGCGCTGGCTTTTTTGTTTACGTTAAACTTGCAAGGAATTTTTTCGGAAATATCCAAAACTGACGATACTTATATTGCCGGTGTTAATAAAGTAATAAATCAATTGACATTAGGTATTGTGGATTTTGGTGGTAGTCAAGTGAAAAGGGAGACTCCAAAAGATATCGAAGATAATACTGTTAGCGAGGAGGCTGTTGAAAAAACTACCGCGGAAGTACCAAAAGAAGATGGCGAAGAGGCGATATTTGATGGCTATGTAGAAGTGTCTACAAGCAGTAGATTTAATTTGTGGCAGAGTGCTTTAAAAACATGGACTAAGGATCCTGCAACTGTGCTATTTGGCGTGGGGATTGGTAGTGGATTGATATCTATGTATGAAAATGGCACGTTAGACACGTCTAGAGAAATAATAAACAACCAGTATATAAGCCTGCTTTTTGAGGGGGGCGTAGTAGGGTTTGCTTTGTTGGTATTATCTTTAGTGCTAATATTTAAAGCGGCTTATAAGGCTCAAAATAATTTGTTGCTTTTTGCTTTGATTATTGCTTATATGATATCACTGATGTTCTTTTCGGGTTTACCGAATGCGTTGCATATATATCTATTGACGGGACTATTTGTGGCGTTGTCGCGCAATTTATCAATAAACAGTAGATAATGTGATAAATTGTGCGTGCTGATACCTATAGTGTTTTACGGAAGAAAGCAGTATCATAAATCTTTGCGTCGTGGCTGAGGTAGAAACGGTGTGCGGTTTCACGATCGTAGCCAGAAGTGAAATTGAGCTCTACGCAGCCTTTTTCTCTAGCCCAATTCAGCATTGCGTCCCATAGTGCTGAGCCTATACCTTGTCCACGGACATTATCATCGGTGACAAAATCTTCTAGGTAGGCTTTTTTGTTTTTGAAATTGGCAATAATGGAGAGAAGGGCAATGCCGACGATTTGATTGTTGTCGGACTCGGCTATTAAGATATCATGATAAGGAGAGTCTATAATTTCGCGTATGTATTGCTCGGGTATTTCGCCAGGGTCTTTATGAGTGCGAGATAATTGGGTTAATAACTCGCGGATGCGAGTGGCCACTTCGGGGGTGAGTTTGTCTAATATTTTTACTTTCATAATATTTCTCCTAATTTTGTTTTTAATTCTTCGGCGAGCTTTTGGATATCTTGTTTGCTGTTTCCCCACATGGTGATGCGAATAAGGTCTTCGGTGCCAGAGGGGCGCACAAGTAGGCGGCCATCTATGGTCTTGACTTTTTCCTCGTATCGTGATATTATGTCTTTAGCGGCGCTTGACGTCGCTAGGTTGGATTTTTGTGATTCATCGGCGTTAAGAGTGAGATTTACTTGGGGGGATTTTATGAAAACTGAGGCGAGATTTGAGAGAGATTTTTTGGTTTCGGAAATAATTTTAGTTACGATAAGTGCGGCTAGCATTCCATCACCGGTAGCTTCGCCGGGGAGGATAATATGGCCGGATTGTTCTCCGCCGATGGCGATATTTTTTTCTCGCATGGCGGCGGCTACATTGGAGTCTCCTACTGGAGTGATTTCGAGAGTGAGTTTACGGGCTTTGGCCCAATTTAAGATACCTTGGTTAGCCATAACCGTTACGGCAATTGAGTTTAGTTTTAGGTAGTCGGCTAGAATAGCAATAATCTGGTCTCCGTCGACTATAGCCCCGGTTCCGTCAACCATCAATACGCGATCTCCATCGCCGTCGAAAGCTATTCCGAAGTCTAGATGGTTAGTTTTAACTAAAGTTTGTAGAGACTCTAGATGGGTGCTGCCACAGTTATTGTTTATAATAGTACCGTAAGACGAATCGGCATTAATTAGATTGACTTTTGCACCGAGTTCTTCAAAAATAGTTTTATTTAGGGCGCTTGTTGCTCCATTAGCGCAGTCTATGCCAATACTTAAGCCATTGAAATTGGCTGGGCCGAGATATGCTAAAAGATGAGATTTATATATTTCGAGCGCTTCTTTGTGTAAGTCTTCGCGTAGACTGGGCGGAATGAGGGGATAAACTTTTTGAGAGTCAAGAGCGGATTCTATAGCTAAGCGGCCTTTTTCGGACAGCTTTAAACCATTTTTAGGGCCGCGTTCGAAAATTTTGATGCCGTTGTCGGTATAAGGGTTATGGGAAGCGGTGACATCAATGGCGAAGTCAAAGCCCATCTCAAAGAAACAGTAATTAATAGCAGGCGTGGAGAGTACTCCGGCATTACCATATTCTATTCCAAAAGTTTCAAGAGCGGATTCTAGGTCGGCTAAAATCCATTCGGTTGATTCGCGAGTATCACCACCGATTAAAACTTTAATATTGTCTCCAGCGTAGTCGACTAAGCCTTTTATTATGAGGGTTAGGAATTCGGGAGTAAATTTGTCGGCTTTTTGTCGGATGCCGTCGGTGCCGAAATATTTCATAGTTAAACCTTTCTATTGTTATATAATTCATTATATCTCAGAAGCTGCGTTTTTGTGTAATAGAAATTATACGCAAAAGCTTCGCTCCTTCGGCAGAAAAATCGCCCTAGAGACGATTTTTTCTTAATGTTCTTCGATATTAATGAATTATATATTATCAGCTGATAGCTGGCTTTTTAGAACTTTGATAGACATAATAATATCATCTATTGTGCTACCGCGGGATAAGTCTGCCAAGGGCATAGCAAACCCCTGAATAATAGGGCCAGCGATAGTGAAGTTGCTAAATTGCTCCATAGATTTATAAAGGATATTGCCGGAGTTGAGGTCGGGAACAATAAGGATGTTGGCGTGGCCGGCTATTTGCGAGGAGGGGAATTTTTTGGCTGAAATTTCAGGACTAATGGCGGCGTCAAGCTGCATTTCGCCGTCTATTAGCCAGTCGGGGTGGTTGTTGCGGATTTTGTTTATAACGAAATGGATTTTTTCGAGGTCGGGGTTTTTGCCGCCGCTACCATTAGTGGAATAGGAAAGCATGGCGATTTTGGGCTGCTCGCCATAATAAGCATTAATGTTGTAGCTGTGTCTTCGACTATGGTGTAAAGCTGGTCCTTAGTAGGAAGTTTATTGACGCCGCCGTCGGCAAGAGCGAAATGGGTATTTCCCCGTTCGCAGATAAAACAGCTAGAGAAATAGTCGGATTTTAAGGGGAGATTATTTTTATAGGCTATAAGCACATCACGAGAAGGATAATCTAGGCCTGAAATCATAGAGTCCGCTTTGTTGTCGTTTAGCATTTTTGCGGCGGTTTCTAGATTCGACGCAGGCAAGAAGGTAATATCTGGGAACTCTTCGGTAGCGGCTTTGGCTAGGGAGTTATCTAGCTCTGGGAATACTATTTTCATAGGTAAATTATAGCATATGATACTGTATAATGCGGCTAACCAAAATAATGCTCTTGTAATATTTTTGCTTTGTACCATTTGCGGATTCTAGTGTCTAATGCTGGTTTATCAAACCGTAATTTTTATTTACTCTACGCTTCACGCGGGGATAAATTTTTCTAGATTTTTTAACGGAAAATTTGCGACCTCACGCCTGCCTTGGGTTCGCCGTCAAATTTTCCTAAAATCTATAAAAATTTTCTCCGGTTTGCTTTATGCTCATAAAAATTAGGTTTGATAAACCCAGAGACGATAGTATTAAAAAGAGATTTCACATGTTTCGAAAAAATAGTAGGTAAGGGGCTTTTGAGATTGCAGTGGATTATTCAACAACGTTTAAAATGTGCATGCAAAAGTGTGTTTTTTGCTTGCGCGGAGAGCATAAGCGTGATATGATAGAGATGCAACATACAATTAATATAAGCACTTTATTTATTTGTTTTTATTTATCCGAAAGGAAAAATGGTACCGTGAGGTATATAGCTTTTCGGGTAAATTTAAGTGCTAGATTAGTTGTATGTTGCACCCCTTGCGGTGCCATTTTTGTAGATGGTAGTAGGGAAGGATTAACAATTAACTAATGAGGTGCTAAGCGTATAAATTGCCTTGCTTCGGAAGCTACGCGATGTGATAGGTTAAAATATTATCACATCGCTCCGCCCCTTCGGCGACAAAACTACACCTTTGGTGAGTTTTGTCTTAATGTTCCTCAGCAATGGCGATTTGTACACTTAGCCCTAGGAAAGGATAAGACATATGGATAGTAATATTACTATCAACATTGTAGAGCCAGGTTCTGGTCCCGTTGTACCAAACACTGGCCTATTTACGTCTAGTATAGGTGGCCCAGAAATAACTACCATTAGTATTAGCGCAGTACTAATACTAACTA
>JAZUMU010000023.1:0-11562 GCA_045603805.1 Candidatus Nanosyncoccus sp. | reverse complement strand
TTGCCTGGCAAAGAAAACTAATCGCATTATTTGACGCCGATAAGGCGGGCATTAGAGCTAGGGATAGATACATTAATGAAATATCAGCAGAACTTGGAGATTGTATCTTCACCCTTTCCGATATAGACGAAACATGGAAAGGCAAAGCGACCGAAGACCTGTTTACTGAAGAAGATCAGTTGAATATTATCCGTTGCTCTTTCCCAAACGAGAAAAAATACAATAAGTCAAAGTTTAACACCGCTCTTCAGCAACTGTTTATTAACGGCACAACAATAGAACTGAGCGAGACGGCAAAAAATAATTTCAAAAAGGTGTTTGACTTTATAGACAAGCATCTTTAAAAGATGCACTACTCAGCCGCTTGTTTACAAGCGGTGCTTAAGGAGTGGCACCGATTGGATACAATCGGTGAAATATAGCTAAATTACACAATAAAACAAGAATAAAGCAATACTACCCCATCCACTACAACGCAAGTGGGTGTCTGATGAGTTTTGCCATTTTGAACCTATTGACACAAAATGGCAAAATATTTCGCAATATGGGGGTATAATTGTACCAAATAGTTATTTAACGGGAAGATATTATGGCTGCCGACCATATGACAAAAGCAGAACGCCTATATAGCCAATGCCTAAAAGCCTACGAAGAGTGTCGCAAAGGAACTGGTTCTACTTGTAACGGCATGCCCGATCCAGGCATGTTTAACGACGAATACAATATTCCTGCGGAGTTACTTTTTGAAGAACTACGCAAAAATAATAATAAATGGGATAAGGAACGGCATATTTTTGGATGGAGACTCCTTGAATGGGTTTATGCAAAAAGAGAGTGGGATTTAAATTCTTTTACAGAAATGAGAAAGAAACCACTTCCGCAAAATGTATATACCGTTTACTTGGAGCTTTTCTATCAATGCGAAGATTATAGACGTCGTCCCTTCATCAAGCCGATTGTCATCGACGGGGTTCAGATAGAATGGTGCAGCAAACGAGAATACGTAGCTAAATATAATGAATATAGCCAAAAAGAACAAAATAGGCGAGATAGTAGCGAATCAACATATCTGGGGAGAGTCCCAGATTATAAAGATGCAAGATGCTTCCCTAAAATACAACCCTTTGCCGAAAAATATGTCCATCCGTTAAAAATTACCGTTAAATCGACTAGTGGCTATTCGGCTACAATATCAGCCCTAGAAAAGGCGGAACTGGTATTGAACTGCTTGAATGTAGCGCAAGGCGCCCAGAAGCTTAGCATGCGTCTTTTCGGTGGAAGCGAAAATAAATTAGGGTCCAAAACTGTATTCGTGACGACAGGCCATTATATTGTATGTAACGAGAATGAGCTGGAAACCTTTACTTCCGACGATCGAATTACTAATATTCCAAAGAATAAATATGAGCCATCAAAGCAAAAGAATCAATTTTTCCAAAGAATCCTTAAAAGCATTACCCACGACAGCGTCGTGCGTGATCGAATTGAGTGCGTCTTAAGGGACTTAGCATTGGCTTATGACTCGACAAACGCCGGGTTAAAAACCCTAAGTTATTGGCGTTGTCTAGAACATGCCACGCGAAGCAACAGTAAGAATCGCCAAGAAAAAGAAATCATCGGAATATTCAAATACCAATTCAGAAATGAACATTGGAAACAAATGGGCGATCTAGTGCTCAACGCGCGAAATAAATATGTACATAGCGGCCTATCTTCTGGCAAAGAGGAATATATAGACCAGTATGTAAATTGGGCGCAAAAATATGCCGAGCAAGCCTTATATCTACTATTACGACTTTATAATAATCGAGAGTATTGGGAGTCCGAGGAAGATCTGGATATTTTCTTTGACAATTACACAAAAGACGCTAAATTTTTTAAAATAACTAACATAATACGAAACGCCAGAAAAAATAAAAAATAGTGGTTTGTGGAAAAGGCGAAACTAGTCGGTCAGACGGCCGTCCTAAGGTGTTTTTTATGCTATAATTATACTAAGGTTATTAATAACTAATTTGCGGCAAAATATGGATAATTACACCAATAAAAAAGAACTTAGCGAAGAAGATATTAAGAATCGCTACATCACGCCGGCATTAAATAGCGCCGGATGGAACAACGACGAGTTTCGCATGGAGCTCAAAGTCAAAACACAATTTACTGATGGAAAGATCAGTCTAAGTGGCAATCGCGCCCATCGTGAAAAACCAAAATTTGCCGATTACGTTCTCTATACTGAGACGAATTATCCAATTGCCGTAGTAGAAGCAAAAGACAACAACCACACCGCAATTTATGGCCTACAACAGGCTATGGATTACGCCGTAAAACTAGATATCCCATTCGCCTACAGCTCGAATGGTGATTATTTTGTTGAACACGATTTCCTAACCGGTCAAGAGCGCGATATTCCACTCGCAGCATTTCCTGGAAAACCAGAATTATTAGCACGTCTAGCACGAGCAAAAGGTGAAGCGCCAAGCATTAAATACTTCACGCCAGAACAAGATATCATTAAGCAACCATACTACTCAGGCCAAAATACAAATACGCCACGCTACTATCAGCGTATTGCGATCAACCGTACGATTAACGCCGTAGCAAATGGCCAAAACCGTATCCTACTCGTGATGGCAACTGGTACCGGTAAAACTTATACTGCATTCCAAATTATTTATCGCTTACTAAAGAGCGGCATGAAGCGCAAGATTCTCTATCTCGCAGATCGCAACATCCTTGTCGACCAATCTATCGAACAAGACTTCAAGCCACTTGAAAAATCCATTCATAAGATTAACTTCCGTAAAGATACGCGCGAAACAATTGGCGCCTACGACGTGTACTTCTCGTTATATCAACAACTTGCAGATCGCGATAACGACGGCCTTGGCGATGAAGAAGATTACGACGAAGATGGAGATGGAGTAATTGAGAATGGCGACGTTTCAAGCCGCCTTGAGCAGCTATTCTCTCGCGATTTCTTTGATCTCGTTATCGTGGATGAGTGTCATCGCGGTAGCGCAAAAGAAGCAAGCAACTGGCATAAGATCTTGGAGTACTTTAATGGTGCAACTCAAATTGGTATGACAGCCACGCCAAAAGAAACAAACGACGTTTCAAATATAAGCTACTTTGGCGAACCGGTCTATACTTATAGCCTCAAAGAAGGCATTGATGACGGTTTCTTGGCACCTTTCCACGTTATTGAAGAAACTACCAACATCACTGATGGTTGGCGCCCTGTAGCCGGCCAATTAGACGAAAATGGCAACGAAATTCCAGATCGTATTTATGCCAATTCCGATTTCGATACAAATATCGTACTCCGCGATCGTACTCGCGAAGTAGCCGCGAAGATTACTGATTATCTCAAATCGACCGACCGTATGCAAAAGACGATCGTATTCTGCCCTACTGAGGATGCTGCGGATAGAATGCGAAAAGAGCTCATCAACTTTAATAGTGATATGGTTCAAGAAAAACCGGACTATATCGTACGTATTACTGGTGGCGACAAATTCGGCAAAGACAAATTAGATTACTTCATTTCAGTGAGTGAAAAGTATCCAGTAATCGCAACTACATCAAAACTTCTATCTACCGGTGTAGACTGCAAGATGGTAAAGTTGATCGTATTAGACGAAGTAATCGGTTCCATGACGGAATTTAAACAGATTATTGGCCGCGGCACGCGTTTGCGTGTTAACGAAGGCAAAACGCATTTTGCAGTTATGGACTTCCGCGGGAATACCAAACAATTCGCCGATCCAAAGTGGGATGGCCCAGTCGAAGTTAGTCCTGGCTATGCGCCTGGCAATGGCGGCACTACAAAACCCGCATCAACTGGCGGCGTAATTACATTCGTCGACGACGAAACGCCAATTGTAGATTCTGACGGCTGTAAGGTTCAAGTCGTAAATGAAGAAGTAAAAATCTATGATTTTGAAAGCGGTAAGCTAATTCGCACCGAAAGTCTTTCTGATTATATTAAGCGTACATTTACTGAAATGTTCCCAACAATAGAAGATTTCAATGATATTTGGCTAGGTCATGCATCAAGAAATGTAGCCGAGCACGATATTGCCGCAAAAGGCATCGACCTAGAAGCGTTCAAGAACGAGACGAATTCTGAAGATGTAGACGATTATGATCTTATTCGCGAGTTAGTATACAATTTACCGGCTAAATCGCGCCACGAGCGCGCTAAGGCGGTCAGAGAGGGTAATTTCCTTGATAGATACCCAGGCGAATTCCAGAAAACTATCATTAACCTACTTCTAGACAAATACGTAGAGTTCGGTCTAGACGAAATCGAAAAGACATCCGTACTAAAGCTCGAAGAATTCGAACAGTATGGAAGTCCAGTTAGAATAGCTGAAAGATTTGGTGGAATTGAAAGCTACGATGAAATGAAAAAAAGCTTAGTAAAAGAACTATATAAATAATTCAGAAAGGACCAAAATGGCAGCAACAACATCATCATTCGTTCAGTCTGTACGTCAAATAATGTGGAAGGATTCTGGCGTTAATGGCGACGCTCAACGAATTGAACAATTAATATGGATTTTATTCCTGAAAGTCTACTCTGAAAAAGAAAAAGAGTGGAAATTTGAAGATCCTAGCTGGACATCAATTATCCCAGAAGAATGTCAATGGCAAAACTGGGCACACGATGATTTTACGGGCAAAGCCATAACTGGCGATAAACTATTAGATTTTGTCAATATGGTCCTATTTCCGGTTCTCAAAGGCAAAAATGCTAAGACTGATGACGGCAAAGAAATCCATGGTATTGCAGTTACGGACGATACACCAATAAAGAAATCAATAGTTAAAACTACTTTTGAAGATGCTAATAACTATATGAAAGACGGTGTCTTATTACGCCAAGTCATCAATGTTGTAGATGGTATTGATTTTGGTGATTTCAGAGAGTCGCATGCTTTTGGTGATATTTATGAGCAAATTCTTAAAGAATTACAAGGCGCCGGCGATTCTGGCGAGTTCTATACTCCGCGTGCAGTTACCGAATTCATGGCTGAAACTATAGAACCACAAATTGGCGAAAAGATGGCCGATTTTGCATGTGGCACTGGTGGCTTCTTGACTAGCTGGCTTAAAGAGCTCGGTAAAAAAGCCAAAAGCACAGCTGATCGCGAAGCATTGGGCAAATCTATCTATGGAGTAGAGAAAAAACCTTTCCCATACATGCTGTGCGTCACAAATATGCTTCTTCACGATGTTGATGAACCTAATATCGTCCAAGGCAATTCACTTGGCAAAAACGTTCTAGATTTCACTGAGAAAGATAAGTTCGATGTAATTCTTATGAACCCACCGTTTGGCGGTAGTGAAAAAGAAAACATTAAAAGCCATTTCCCTGCGAATATTCGTTCGAGCGAGACATATGATCTATTTATGGCTGTAATTATGTATCGTCTGAAAAAGAATGGTCGTGCGGCAGTAGTATTGCCGGATGGCTTTCTATTTGGAACAGATAATTCCGCTAGAGTTAATCTTAAAAAGAAATTACTCGAAGAATATAACCTCCATACAATCATACGCTTGCCTGGCAGTATTTTTTCACCATATGCTCCACTAGCAACAAATATTATCTTCTTCGACAATACTCATCCAACAAAAGAAACTTGGTTTTATAGAGTCGATATGCCAAAGGGCTACAAACATTTTTCTAAGACAAAACCAATAAAGTCAGAACACCTGGATTGTGTCCGCGAATGGTGGAATAATCGCAAAGAGATTGAAGATGAGAAAAAAGACGATAGTAGTTCTATTAGTTATAAATCCAAAGTTTATGACTCAAGCGAACTAGCTAATTTGGGATACAATTTAGATCTATGCGGTTTCCCACAAGAAGAAATAATCATTCTCAGCCCAGAAGAAACGATTTCTAATTTTATTTCAAAACGAGAAACGCTAGAAAAAGAAATTGACGCAAAACTTGAAGAGCTAAAGCAACTATTGGAGATTGAGTAATGTCTAATATTTGCAATGAACTGCGTATTTCTATACTACAAGCCGCCCTACAAGGTAAACTTTCGAAGCGATTGCCAGAAGACGGAACCGCAAAAGAGCTTCTTGACGAGATCCATAGCAAGAAAACGTCTATAAGCAAGAAAGTTAAGCCGCTCACCGATGACGATAAATTATTTACAATTCCAGACACTTGGGAATGGGTAAAATTCGGCGAAGTAGTTGACTTTAGCATGGGCAAAACGCCACCTAGAGCTGATGCTTCATATTGGGGAGAAGATATCCCATGGGTATCGATTGCGGACATGCCAGAAAACGATGTGTTATTAAATACGAAAGAAAAAGTAAGCAACAAAGCACTAAAAGAAAGGTTTAATTCTAAGATCGTACCAAAAGGCACTCTCATTATGAGCTTCAAGTTAACTGTCGGCCGATGTTCAATACTTGGCATAGATGCCGTACACAATGAAGCTATTATTTCGATAAAACCTATAGTCGATAAGAATTCTAATTTTAGAGACTATTTAGCTATGGCACTTCCATTCCTATCTAATTATGGAGATACAAAAGAAGCTATTAAAGGTAAGACGCTGAATAGCGACAGCCTAAATAATTTATCTATTCCACTACCTCCTCTGACCGAACAAAAACGTATCGTAGAAAAAGTCGACGAGCTCATGGCTCGCGTCGCTGATTTAGAACAATCAGCTGACGCTCTCGAGTCGCTGATTTAGAACAATCAGCTGACGCTCTCGAGTCGCTGAAAAAGGCTTTCTCTGACGATATTAAGGCTTCTTTATTACAAGCCGCAATGCAGGGCAAATTAACTAAACAACTGCCGGAAGACGGCAGCGCAGAAGATCTACTCGAAGAAATAAAAGCCGAGAAAGAAAAACTAATCGCCGAAGGTAAAATTAAAAAGCAAAAACCATTCGCGCCGATAACCGACGACGAAATCCCATTTAGCATCCCCGAGAATTGGAGATGGGTACGACTCGACGAAATCGCGAATAGTATGTCTGCTGGTAAAGATAAACCAAAAGATTTCAAAAAAGAAAAAGACGAGAGTCACCCATATCCAGTTATCGCTAACGGAGTTACAAATGACGGAATCCTTGGTTATACCGGAAAGCCGACTGCTCCAAAAAATACACTTACGGTCGCAGGCAGAGGCACGATAGGTTTTTCATTATTCCGAGAATACGAATACTGCCCGATAGTTAGGCTTATTGTGGTTGATTTATCTTCACGAATAGATCCCCGTTTTGTTCAATTAGTTATGCAAGCTTTCCCGGAAGAAAGTCTCGGCACGAGCATTCCACAATTGACCGTGCCAATGTTGCGTCCTAAATTGGTTCCATTGCCGCCACTAGCCGAGCAGAAACGCATCATAGAACGCCTGGACACCCTCGTGCAAAACATTAATGTGGTGGGAGATTTAATAGCGAGCGAATAAAAAACGATACTTTATTCAGAGTATATAAACACCACATTAGTCTTTTGCTTTTTCTAGTTGTTGCAACCATTCATTTGCAGAGTCTAATATCCGATATTCTTTTTGTTTTTTATCAGATATCCCCACTTCCTCGATTAACCCTTTGCTTATATTTTGTGCTATGAATTGGGAAATATTAATTTTTGTTTTATTCTTTGTTCTTTGGAAAAGCTCCTTTATATCTTGCGAAGTAAACGTCCTCATTCCCTCACGAGTACTTAAATAATAAGCTGCCCCCATAACAAGGTCTGTATTACTGGATAAGTTTAACTTGCGTTTCATTTCATTAAAAGAACTATAGGATATGCCATGATTTGAACCAATTTCTTTATTTTCAATGATAGCGCTGCCTTGAGAGGTCTCTGCTATCATTCTAGAGTCAGTATGCAATAAAGGTAACTGTTCTGAGCATTCCTTAATGAAGCCCAGAAAAGAATCCCTTGAAGCTTTCACGTCCTCAATAGGCCCCTGAGCTTCAAATTCCGCAGCACCAAGCTTGATCTTGATTGATAAAAAATTATTCTTTTCCATTTTTTTCCATCCAGTTTTTAATTATTTTTTCTGCCTCGATAACACCTAATGGTGAGATTTTACATTTTTCGCCATCATATTCGATAAGCCGCTGTTTGTGTAACCCCCCCAAAATAGTACTCCTAAACCTGCTTTTTGAAACATACTCTGTTTCACGCAACAGCTCTTCTACTGTTTGCGCCTCTTGGCGGCTGTAGAGTAAAACTAACACTTGGTCGCGGCAACTCAACTTGGTGGAAAGTACCCTAATTGTAGTTCCGCTATCCCACACCATTGGTGCATAATGCGCTTCAATCTTTTTAATAACCAAGTTAATCTCTCCCCGACTTTTACCTGATTTTAACCTCAATATTTCGCAAAGCAACCACTTCATACTGGAATAGATATATTCCGAATCGATAAAATTAGGGCTAATTAAAGTTTCGTGCATGTCGCTACGAGCATTTCTGAATTGACGCATCGCAAATAACACGCGAGGGATAATTATTCTCCACTCATCTGGCGTTTTTTGCTTTGGTGTACTTTCGAACTTTCTAAGAGTATCTATATTAAAATCTTCTAGACAATCACCGATTCCTGTATATTTACCAAAGCAATGCCACTGTGTTAAACGAAACACAATTTCCGAAAAACAACTACTCTCGGAAAAAAGATTAGACCAATTTTTATAGCAATAAGCTAAAGATGCTTTTTCATACCTATCTATTAACCTTTGTACTAATTCAACAGGTAAGCCCTCTAATAAATCTTCAATATCATCTTTCATTATTTAGTCTTCTCCAAGCATTTTTTTAATCTTATTCTTAGCCGCCTCTATACCAACTGCCGTCAACCTAACGGATTTATTTTTGTTTTTTCCGTTTATCATGACATTCGAGCCAAGTTGCTTGATATAAGATGCGAAATTTTTCGAATCCCAGCAGCCTTGTCTTTTGCATTCCTCGGCAATAGCAGCAAAAGGTATCCATTCATCCCTCTTTGCATAACCAATCAATAGCACTAAGCTTTTAATCCTTTCAGCTTTATTGTTTCCATGAACAGGCATGTTAATGTTAACGATGCCGTTTTCATTTGTAGAAAAGAAGTTCTCTAGATCTTTTTCAGCATAAACGAGCCCAGTGCTTTTCTTATTCTCTTCTTCATGGCTAGATGAGTAGATTCCATCATGTTCTGTCCTTTCATAGAAGTGGGTTTGTTTTATAAGCTCTTCATACTGCTCTTTCACGAATTCTTCGCTACCAGATACTTCTATAAACGATTGGTTTAATTGTATTTTTATGCTTGCCATATTGGCTTCCTCCTTTTATTTTAACCATTATAATGTAGTTTACAAAAGAATGCAAGGGTTTTATCTATTTTTATGCCGTTTGTACCCTACAATAAGCATAAGTCAATTGTTTACTTAAAAAACAGCGTACGAGTTGGTAAGAGTACTAAACAGCGCTAGATAGACACATTTGCCGAGCAATATATTCTGTAGGTATAAGGAACTGTTTCATTCTTTAATTTCGGGCTTAGTTGCTTGTGGCGAGAGCAAAACATGTACTTTAGGGGTAAAAGGAGCAGTCGCTATAAACGACTATAAAAAACCGTCAAAAACCAGATGGCGATTACTTTATGCTTTGAGTAGTTGTTGGCTCACTATTTTCCATAATGCTATAATTGAGCTATGGATAAGTACATAACCCAATCAATCACTGTGCGGAAGGAGGCTTTTGGGGCGAATTTTGAGATTGATGCGGAAGCGCAGGGGAAGATTGACGCGCTGTTTGCGGAGATAAAAAAGCTGGGAGCGAAATGTAAAGATGTGGGGGAGTTTGAAACGAAGTTTGCGGAGAGTCCGCTGAATCAGCGATATCTGGATTTATTCACTGAGATTGCGATGAAGGGGGTGGCTAAGAATACCGCAAAGGGTGCAGGGTCCGCGAACGATTTGGCGGCAGATGCGAAGAAGGATGCTGCGGTAGGTGTGGCGAAGGGTGCGACGGCTGGCATAGCGCAAAGCGCGGCGGAGCAGGCGCTTCAAAACGCCGTGCCGACGACGCGGGCGGCGGTACATCAGAAGGCTTATGACGCAGCGCGGAGTGTGCCGGGGCTTGGCGACGCGATTGATGTTGCCGAGAAGGCTAACTATGCGGCGTATCTTGGGAAGTTGTTTAGGAAGAAAAAGAATTAAACGAAAAATGCAGAAGATCGATAAAATATATTTCGACATTGACGGGGTGATTCGAGGTGTGGCGTCGCCGAAGGAAGATGTGATGGCGTTGCTTCGATATTGCCTGGACAATTATCCCGGCAAAATTTATTGGCTTACCACGCATTGCCGTGGCGGAGTGAATCATACTGATTTTGCGCTGCGGGGAGAGTTTCCGGATGATTTTGTAGATGAGCTATACCACAAGATTCTGCCGACCGATTGGGGCGCTTTAAAAACAGACGCGATCGATATGGATTCGGATTTTGTGTGGTTTGATGATAATTTGTTTGAGACCGAAAGGGCCGTGCTGGAACAAAATTATGTTTTGGATGGATTTTTCAAAATGGATCCGAGAGACTCAGAAATGGCAAAGAAAGCGTTGGGGTTTTTAAGGGGGTTTAAAACAAAATAAGGAGGAATGGTAAAACATATATGCCTGAGGACGTGGTGTTGATTTTGGTTATAGGTTTCCGCAGTTTTTGAGGAAACGATATATAATATTATCATGGACAATGAGATAGAAGCGCAATTTTTAGATATAAATAAGGAAGAAATTAGGGGGAAGTTAAAGAGGGCTGGGGCGGATCTCAAGAAGCCTGAAGTGTTGATGCGGAGGGTTGTATTTGATCTAGGGGAGCATGAGTTCGCGCGAGTGCGAGATGAAGGCGGTGGTAAAATTGTGATGACGTATAAAAATGTGGCGGATGAGAAATCGATCTTGGGGACGAAAGAGGTAAATGTTACAATTGACGATTATGAGAACGGCATTACTTTATTAAAGGCTTGTGGGCTAAGGTCGAAGGCAGAACAGGAGTCTTACCGGGAGACTTGGGTGATAGGCGATGTGGAAATATGTATTGACACTTGGCCGTGGATCCCGACTTTCGTAGAGATTGAAGGGCCTAGTGAGGAATCAGTATGGGGGACGGCGGAGAAATTGGGTTTGGAGCGCGACGATGCGAAGTTTGGTTCGGTGGATACGACTTATCAGTATTATTATGGTATCGATACGGATGTTGTGAATTTGCATACGCCGAAGATTTTATTTGAGATGGAGCCGCCGGAATGGGTGGAGGCGCGAAAGGGCGAGATTTTATCATAGGGGTTGGGAATTTTCAACCCCCCACTTGATGTTGGGGGTGTGGTAAACGGTTATACTAGGGGGGTGGGTTGATTTTGGGGTTGGCTCGTGTTAGAAATGTGGTGGGTTGGAGAAGTTTTGTTTTGCGAGTTAAGTAGATTCCCCTTTGATAGGAACGGGCGACGACCTCCTTGCGTTTTTGGTGCGGTGTGTCCGTTCCGTAAAGGGGGGATTTACGCGTTGGTTTCTAGATAATCTGGCTAC
>JAZUMU010000022.1:0-76042 GCA_045603805.1 Candidatus Nanosyncoccus sp. | reverse complement strand
GCTGGGCGTGAAGACGAGCAGACTTTGAATCAGATTCTAGTAGAAATGGATGGTTTTGATAATGATAGTGGCGTGATCGTGATGGCGGCGACAAACCGGGTGGATATGTTGGATAAGGCATTATTGCGACCTGGTCGGTTTGACCGGCATGTGAATGTGACTTTGCCGGAACGCAAGGACCGACTGGAGATTTTGAAGGTGCATTTTAAAGGAAAGCCGGTGGAGGCAGATGTAGACCTTGAGGCGCTGGCCAAGAAAACAGCAGGTTCTTCAGGGGCGGATCTTGCCAATATTGCGAATGAAGCGGCAATTACGGCAGCGCGTGAGGGACATAAGGCAGTGACGAATAAGGATGTGGTGGAGGCATTTGAACGGGTGGCGATTGGGCCTGAGCGAAAGAGCAAAGTGATGAACGACAAAGAACGAAAAATTACGGCTTATCATGAGGCGGGACACGCTGTGGTAGGACACGTTTTGCCGGATAGCGACCCGGTTCATAAAGTAACCATTATCCCGCGAGGCCAGACTGGAGGAGTAACATGGTTTTTGCCACCAGAGGATCGAAGCTATAAAAGTATTTTCGAACTTAAAGACATTTTAGCTAGAGCTATGGGCGGACGTGTAGCAGAAAAATTGATTTTTGGGAAAGATGCGGTTACGACGGGGGCTTCTTCGGACTTGAAGAATGTGGCCGAACTGGCTAAATCTATGATTATTGAGGAAGGGATGGGCGAAGGGACTCGTAATTTGGTTTATCCGAGTGAAGCTACGGGTTACTATACGATTTCAACGGGTAAACCATATTCAGAAAAAACTGCGGAAATAATTGATTTAGAGATTAAGAGGCTTTCAGACGAGGCGGCAAAGAGAGCGGAAGAAGTTTTAAAAGAAAATAAGAAAGTCTTAGATAAATTAGCTGAAGAACTTTTGGTACATGAGACCCTAGAAGAGGCTGAACTGGAGCCGATTCTAAAGAGTGCAAAGTTGCCTATAAGTGCAAAACTACATTAATATAAGAAAAAGGCCGTTTAGGCTATGATTAAGATTTGAAAAATTTAGTTTAAGATGGCTTTTGATGAGAGGGACAATATATGGAAAAATTGATTAAGTATTTTATACCGGAAAAATATGCTTTAGAAGTTGAGATCGATAAGCATAAAAAAACTATTCGGGGTATAGTAGCAGTTAAAGGGGAAGCAAAAGCGGAAAATATTAAATTTCATGCAGTTTCTTTATCTGTAGATTGGGTTCTAGTAGAAGGGAAAAAAGTAGATTTTGAATTAGAGAATGGGGTTTTAACGCTATTTAAGGTGCCTAGGAGCGAAATAAGGGTAGAAATAGGGTATCACGGCCGTTTGAATGAAAATATGCAAGGAGCGTATCTTTCTAGTTATGAGTACAGGGATAAAACAGAGGTAATTGTAGCTACTCAGTTTGAGAGTCATTATGCGAGGGAAGCCTTCCCTTGTATTGATGAACCGGGGGCTAAGGCGATCTTCGATTTAGCTATTATAGTCCCAGAGAAAGACGTAAAAGACGGGGATATAATCTTAGCAAATACGCCAGAAAAACAGAGAAAAACTCTCAAACAAGCGCGTAATGAAGCTCCGAAAATTAGGGTTGAGTTTATAACAACACCTAAAATGAGTACTTATCTTTTGGCTTGGGTGATCGGCAAATTTCATGGAAAAACCATAAAAAATGCGCATGGGACGAAGATTACTACTTATGCTGCGCTAAACCAAGATATAGAAAGTGTAGATTTCGCTAATAATATTGCAGCGAAGTCGTTAGAGTTCTATGACGATAATTTTGGGGTGCCATATCCTCTAGAGAAATTGGACCAAATAGCTTTACCGGATTTTGAGGCGGGAGCAATGGAAAACTGGGGGTTAGTAACGTATAGAGAGTCTATGTTGCTTGCGAGAAAAAATGCGACGATTGGGACAAAAAAAGGTGTAGCACTTACGGTAGCGCATGAGTTATCGCATCAGTGGTTTGGGGATTTAGTAACTATGGAATGGTGGGATGATTTATGGCTGAACGAATCGTTTGCGAGCATCATGGAATATTACGCGGTTGACTATATACATCCGGAATATAAGATTTTTGAATCGTTTTTTACGGGAGATGCGTTGGCGGCTCTAAAAAGAGATGCATATTCGGACGTGCAATCAGTGCACCAAGATGTAGAAGAGCCGGAAGAGATAGCGACTTTGTTCGATCCGGCGATTGTGTATGCGAAGGGGGCAAGGCTAATGTTAATGTTAATTAGGATGATGGGGTGGGATGAGTTCTGCAGGGGAATAAGAGACTATTTTAAGAAATATATGTATAAAAATACAGTGGGGGATGATTTATGGGAAAGTTTGAGGCCGTATGCGGAATTTGATCCTAAAAAACTAATGCATGCGTTTATTGATCAGCCAGGTTATCCAGTAATTAGCGAAGGAAAACAGAAGAGGTTCGTTTTAGATGATAAAATGGATGAAAAAAAGTGGCCGATACCTGAGATAAGCGAGGACATGTCGGGACATTATATTTTAAATTTGTCCGAAGAGGAGTTTAGGAATAGGCTAGCGAAATTTAGTGATTTAGAATTAGAAGAAAAATTAAGAATACTTATTGATAGAGACTTGATTTCGAGGACGGAGCTAGCGGATAGCGCATCTCTACTTCCGCTTTTGATGAAGTTTAAGAATGAAAAGAGGGCCGCGGTTTGGAATATAATTTTAGGCATTGTAGCTAATTTGAAAGTATTTTTTGAGTATGGGACAGAAGAGGATAGGAAATTTAAGAAGTTTATAGGCGGGTTAATAGAACCAGAGCTTAAAGAGATCGGGTTAAAGACGCGCAAAGGAGATGACGAAAATACGATTCGGCTGCGTTCGATACTTTTAGGTTTAGATTTTTATGCGGAAACGAGAGAAAATTTGGAGAAGTTAGCTGGAATGTATGATGAAAATTATGAAAAAGTGGATGTCGAGATTAGGGGCGACATTTTAGCGGCGAAGGCATATTTAGAGCCGGATGTCGTAGACCGGTATATAGAAAAATATCAGAAAATTGCAGATCCGGAGATTAAATTTGATTTGATGATGGCGGGGACTCTAGTAAAAGATGAAAAGGCATTAGAAAAGATGATGAGTTTGTTAGAGAAACCTGAAGTAGTAAAGCCTCAAGATCAATTTTATTTATTTATATATTTATATCGAAATCCAGTATCAAAGAAAAAGGTTTTTGAGTGGCTGACTGAAAACTGGGATTATGTAAAAAAGATGGCAGGAGATAAATCGCTAGATAATTATCCACGATATACGGCAAATAGTATAAAAAATGCAGAGGATTATGAGATGTACCGAAAATTTTTCGGAAAGATGAAGGATGATCCCGCGTTAGCGCGGGCGATAAAAGTGGGCGAAAAAGAAATACGAGCTAGGCTTACTTTAATTAAGAATGATAAAGAATCTGTATATAAAAAATTAGAAGAATTAATTTAGCTTTTAGATTATTATTTAGGTTTAGGACAGGATTTTAGTGAAAATATTTTACTTTTGTTTTTGGTTATGCTAACATATAAATATGGTTAAGAATAAAGACGGGGGCGAGAATAGAAAATGGGGGTTTTTATTAGGGGGGTTAGGCGTGGTGATTTTAGGGTTGGTGATTGGGATAGTCGTTGTATTAAGTAAAGGTAGGCTAGTATTAAATACGCCCGATGAGGCTTTGGCGTATTTGGTTAATTTTGGGAATGCCGATAACATAGAGCCATACATAGAGGCAGCCAATAGGGCTTTGGATGCAGCTACCAACGATGATGTAAGGGCAGAAATCTATTCTATGCGTGCAGGTGTGATTTTTAATTATAGTGGTGATGATCAGGGTAATTATTATGGGCAAATGCTTTCTGATGCGTATAATGCAGAAGAGATAAAGCATTCAGATGAAACTGCGTACATAATATCTATTTGCGAAGGAAAAGTTGGTAATGACGAAAAATCTAAAGAGTTTTTTGAGATAGCCAAGGAGCGTGGATATTTTGATATACCAGGAAAGGGGTAAGATGAAAAAAAACAATAATATAGGAATAGGTATATGTTTGTTGTTTGCGTGTGCTTTTGTGAATGTTATTTTTTCAACAGATATAAATGCGGCTTCATGTGATAGTTTTTTGAATGGGACTACAGTGTGGGACGATGGAACGACGTTGCATACTAGGAATCCATCTTTATTTAATGCGTGTCGTTGGAATAATGGTAGCACTAATAGCCAATATGGTGCACTGTGGTTGAACGATAATCCTGCTTGGAATGCTTTTTCAAGCAATGTTACAGTGGGGTCAGGCGTAGAGACAAAGAACGTTTATTTACATGGTGTTGCAATTGGGGGAGCAAGCAATACGGCTAATTTCGTAAAAATTGTACGAGGCAATAAATATATGGCTGAGCATAATTGTGAAGATAGTAGTTGTAGAGTAGAGTATGAAGATATTGATGAATGGGCTCATCCTAGTCAAAGTGACCGTTTTAAGAACAATCCTGAATTTTGGAGTTATGGCGCAATAAGTGGGTGGGGAGATAATGATTCGATATTTCGTCCGGCATATGGTTTTTATGAGAATTTTTATGATAATGGCGGGGTACGGGGTGGTTTAAAGCTAGATGTAAAAGCGTTTAAACGTTTGGAAAATGGTTTGTATTTAGATAAAAGCGTGTATGGAGGGAGTGTTACATATGGGACAAATAAGGATACGTATAAAATACCACTTCAGATTTTTAGATGCAATTCTTCATCGGGGAACTCTGTGTATCCTGGGCCATGTTATTCTGATACGTCATGGTTAACGGTGGATCTTCCTAAGTCTTGGTATGCTGGAGTAGCTATGGCACTGGGTACTACGGACTCTACTGCTAATTGGCAGTCGTATAAGAATAATGGCGGTTGGGCTGTACATACGGGTGGTGATAGTAATAGTAATGACATAGTATGGCCAGGGGCTAATGCTGATGATGAAAGAGTGGATTACGATATAGGTGATTGTCCTACGGAAGGATGTAACTTTGGGTTTAGATTTTATTTGAAGCGCTATAATTATGGGCCCAATACCAAGTTTAGAATTTTTGAAACCAATGATGTAAACAAGTTGAAAGAAGCAATTAGAACTAACGATAAAGACTATTTGAGAAGTGTGCAAAAGAAAGGGTGGGATGAAGCCCCAAACCCTTATAAATTTGATGATGATGAAAATGAAAGTACAGGTGCAGGTAGACAGGTCTATAGTTTTTCAAGTAATGTAAAACCTGGTCAGACTAAGTGTGGGACAATAGAATATGATACTAGCGATGATCACAGCGCGAACTCTTCTACTAGGCTCGCTACTGTTTGTGTGAGGGCTAATGCACAGCAGCCTGGTTTTCAAGGTCGTTCTAATGTATGGGATGCGGATCATACTACGGGTTGGTTTGGCGCCGGTAACAAAAGTGAAACATACTATATTAACGATTGCGCTACAACAGGATGCCAGGTAGCCTTATCACATTATTTGAAACGAAGTTCTGGGAGTGGCACTACACAGTACGATGATGTTGCTAAGGAAACAAATGGTTGGGATGAGGAACAGCAACTTGTAAAATCAGAATATGATAAGGAGGGGGTGACAGACAGTAGTCTATCACGCGAAAATGGTGCACTTATAGTAAGAGATACTTATACTTTGTATCCTGGTGAAAAAATTTGCGAGACACTAAACTTTAGTAGTAAAGGTGATGGCGATAAAGACGGACATAGTACTGTTTGTGCGGTGGCCTTAGGTTCGGTTTCTTCTAATATAAAAATGAAAGTTAGGAATGGATCCATTAAGGATAGGAACTCGGATAGTGAATATCAATATTTCAATGATAACACCTATGCTAAACCGGGAGATGAAATAGAATTTCAGGCAACGTATGATGCCGTTCCGCAGTATTTGGAGAATTTGAAGGTCGATACGATAAAAATTAATGGAGAGAATAATACGATAGGGGGTAATGGCGCATTAAAGGATAAATTCAATGCAGTATTCTTCCCTTCATGGAACAAAGGATTTGTAGCTTTTGATCAAGAATATACTGGTAGTGATGTGGATAGTCCTCAGACCAAGGGCGAAACGGCACAAGATAATACCGTCAGAGAGATAACGAAAATGGTCGAGACGAACCCTTTGAACGATGACAAAACGGTGCTGAATGAATCTGTTTGGACCACTCCATCAGAAGTAACTTTCATGAGGGAAGGGGGTAATTTAGTAGCAGAAGTTAGCCCGGACGGCAAATCGGATTCGGCAACTTTAAAGATTCCATATAACTTTGAGAATGCTATAAGGTTTGACGCTGACAATATGGAGAGTAAACCGTTTTATGCGGGAGAAAAGGCAGATATAGATATTATTCCGACCGTCAATAGTACGTTTAATGAATATACTAGTGCTGAATATGCTACTAGGGTGGATAGCCCGCAGATACAAGTTTGTTTGTCATATGATGAACTAAATAGATACTCAATTGAATGCAATACGAAAAATTATGATAGTTGGAATTCTGATGGTAATGGCGGTGATGTTGCGCTTGGTGGAGATGGTTTGGTCTCTTTTAATATACCAGACAATCCGGCGGGAACGAAAATCTATGTTCACGCTCGGGTCTATCCTGTTAATAGTGGTTCGGGTGATAATACAAAGATTTCTGGGTATGGAGGATGGAGCGATTGGATACATACGGAAAAGCTTATCGCCAAGAAACCTAGTTTTCAGGTATGGGGAGGAAACGCTTATGTTAGCAATAAGATAACGGTGCCTGTAGCCATCAAGAACAACTTGTCTACCGGGAACGAAGAAGGTAGAGGTTCTTACATTTTTGGTTCGTGGACAGAACTGGCTCTCGCTGCGAAACCAGAGCCAGGTGATAGCGGGATAGTTTCGGGTAGTAACGTGAATATGATAGGTAGCGGAGCAAGTTTAGGGTATGCAGAGCTTAGAGGCCCTGATAGTACTTTGATACCTTCCCGGAACCCTGAAAATGGACTGGGGAATAATGCGGCCGGTATGTCTCCTGGAGGGGGGAGTAGCATAGATGAGGTTAATTTGCTTAGATTTGGTGCGGGAGGATTCAGTATTCCTAGTATTGAATCGGTGGAAGTGATGATGGGGTATAACGGAGATCCAGAGTCTGATTTGCCGGATTATGACGTAACGGTAAGTGAAACTACATTTTATCGCAATGAGGGCGATATATCGATATCGCATGATATTAGTGTTGACAGGGACTTTTCGCGCGGCAGTCTAAGTGAGGTTCCCAAAGTAGTCGTATACGCGAAGAACATTAATATTAAGTGTAGCGTAGCACGGATAGATGCTATATTGATCGCGAAGGAGACCATAAACACTTGTAGTGATATTAATGGAGAGGGTCTGAAATCTAGTTCAGGCGCCTCTAATCAACTAATAATTAATGGAGCATTATATGCTAGAACAATTAACTTTAATCGTACATACGGAGCGGCTACAGGTAACAACTCTATAGTCCCAGCAGAAATAATAAATTACGATAATAGTTTACTAATTAGCGGGGCTACTTCTAGGTCGAGTGAGGGAGAGCTTAATGTAGAGGCTACGTTTGAGTTGGCGCCGAGGTTTTAAGTTGGTTGGCATGTTATAATTAAAAGTATGAATGTTTTAGAATATGCTAAGGGGGTAGAAAAATTAGTTGACCCTATGATGGTCGGGCAGTCACATTATATGCAGACGAGACTAGCTAAGTTGCCAGTATGCTTACAGAAAAAAATTGTGACGAGTGCAACTAAAAAAGCCAATAAAATGCCGTTTGTTGTAGAGCCGTATTGCTTCTTTCTGTTTTACGAAATACCTGACCCAAGTAAAGTACAGAGGTTTATGCCGGAAGGTTTTGTTCCGGCCAGGGCGGCGGTTTTTGAGGGGGGACCGGAGAAATATTACGGGATTGTGAGTATGTTTAGAATTCATACGAGCGTGTTTTGGGGTGCGAGAGCGGAATATTATTTAGTGGCAAAAAATAGTGTTACAGGGCTGCTTAGTTGGATTATGATGGATTATGTTAGCGATAGTATTTCATACGATGAGAAACATGGGTTAAAGTCGCCAGATGCGAAAGGAGCGGTTATGACTACTACTTGTGAGGGTGATTTTGTGTGTGAGATGGAGGGTTTAGATCGGAAGAAAATAGTAAAGTGTGAGGCTAGTTTGTTATCGGCGAAGATGAAGCCACTGGATCAGAAATTATGGATAGAGGGGAATACTTCGATAGCTTATGGCAGGTTGGCAGGAGAGCCGGATGGGGATTTATTCTCTTTGACGTTTTATCCGGACGAGATGAAACGTGCGCTAGAAGTACCTTTAGAAGATGTAAGAATTGCGGAAGCTAGAACTGCCACTACGGGGAGGTTTGGAGCAAAGTTGGAGAGGGCTGCATGTTTTCCGTTTGCCCAACATATGTTGAGTGATGCTCCGGGGCAGCAGACCCATTATGGAAACGAAGAGGCTCTTTTAAGAGCAGTGGAATCGGTTAATTTTAAGACAATAAAGACATTGGCAAAAAAATAAAATAGGTCAGACCTATTTTAAATTTGTGGTGCTCCATAAGGGCAAATGCTTACACAAGGAGCCAGTTGTATCTTATCACAATGAGTTAGAACTAGTCAACTATACCCGACAAGAAATCATTGGAGAGGTGGAAAGATGGCGGGATATCCTCTCTGTTAAATACGCAAATTATACCTACGAAAACAATGACCTCATATAACCATTTCAATAAAGACAGAGACTCTATCATACTCCCTCACTGCATTATCATTACCCCCTACTTCGTTTACTTTGTTGTCCAACGGCAGCTATGGGCGGGTAGAGCCCCCACTACAGTTCCACACGGTAGCACCAACTCGTTTGGTGCGTAATCACGAATCCAATTACCTCTGAAACTTTTATTGCTAATAGGGGTGGCAGAATGGTACAATGGGTGCATGGTATGTTTTACGGGATATAAACCAACATCTAGGCAGGCGGCGGCAGGAAAGAAAAAGGAGCCGCCCAAAAAGCGCCCCCTGCAAATCAGCGAGGAGCTTCACGGTTTGATTTCTCTTCTAGCAAAGGACAATAACCAAAGCCTAGAACAAGTGGTGGCGAGTGCTGTAATACAGCGGGCAAAATCCGCCCTCAATACTCCCGATAATGACCGTCAGAGAGCCTATTACGAGCGAATAAGAGGAACAGAACAGGAAATAAGGCAACGTTATCACGGCGAACGGTCTAGGCGGTCAGCACAGATGAGGAAGATAAACAATGAGAGACGAATAAAAATCGCCCCAACACCCTCCACGAGCCCTACCATTCCCCCACGTTCTTTTTCTCCTAGTAATCACTGCGATTATCCCGTAGAGTATCGTTATGGAATCCCCGTTCCCAAGCCCCCGTCTTCCTCTTACCCTACATACTCCACTCATAGTTGGTAGGTACCATTCGTCAACAGGGACGCTTCTTCAGTAAGTCAACATAAGTCAAGAGAATAATGTTGCATTGTTAGCCTATTTCACGATAAATATACTCGTGAGCGTATGGTTGAGAGCGGAACTCTTAGTGGCTGACCATAGACATTATCAGCGAAACCATTATCAATGAAATTACTAAACAAATACCATAGGTTCTAGTAAAATCCTTCATCTCCTGCTCTGCGAATTTTTTGTATTCCTTGTCCTTTATCTTTTCAATTTCTTTATTGATTGAACTATGAGCAATGAGGACCCAAAGAATCCCAATCCCAACAATTCCATTTGCGATGCCCCAGCCTATCCCGCTAAACTCTTCTTTCGCCTTTATCTTGCTTTTTACACTGGCAGCAAAAGCAACCGCCACGACTATCGATACTATTAGCCCGAGGGATTGTGCTATTAGACTAGCATTATCCATTCTTCTTTCCTTTTTCCTTTTTTCCTTTATTGCTTGTTATTAATGAGATGTCTGGGTTGCATTACTTCTTATTCTTTTTACACTCAACATAAATGCCTTTTGTTTCGCAGGATACATTATTCTTGTTTTTGGAGTCTATACATTCCCAACTATTAACACCGTATTTCGCACAAATATCGAGGGTATCCTGCACTGAATTACCACTGTTCACAGAAACCAATGCGTAAATAATCATAGCTATTATCCAGATGATTATGAATACCACTAAGCCACCCCTAGTTTTAAATCTTAATACCGGCATACGCTCCTTTCTTAAAATAAAATGACACCGTGTTGGACGGTGTTCAAGTCGTTTTTTACGCAATGGACACGATGTATCCTTACGCCAACACGGTGTCATCTCATACATCGTGTAGCGATAAGTGTTACCGCTCCATTGCGTTTTTTAATTTGACTTGAACACTTCCCATTATAACACGAATGAGCTTATTTATAAATGGTGGTCATAGATGTATCAGTGGTATGCTATAATTGAAGGAATTATGGACAAGACATCCGAGGACCTAAGAACGGTTTTGGAGTTGGTTATTACGCAACGAGCTGGCTCCAGTAGCAATGTTTTCAAGTATGATTTTTCTTTAATGCGACAGAAGTTGAAGGAAACACAGGATTTCAACAAATACAACGTTGATGCAGAAATGCAGAGAGCATTATTGAAGCAGTTAGGAAATGAAGGCTTTATCCATGTTAATTATGTAGACGAGAATAATCGAGCATGGAAACACGATACGAAGACAATAGCGGAATTAATCGCCCCCGACTTCAATCCACTCGCACACTTAACCGACGTTTATATCTACTTACCACTGGAAGATATTGAGCCATTAGAATATCAATATGGGCTTGGAGCGTATAGTGCAGAACTCTTTCTAGAATACGGGCACTTTATTGTTAAGTGCAATGGTAGAGAATATAGAATGCCACAACTCACAGAAGACAGACCGCCTGCCCAAATTCTAGAACACGCTTTTAGGCATCATGACAGTATCGTTACCAGAGATGATTTATTAAGAGATGGAGTCATGAAAGAACGTGGGCAAAGAACAATTAACAAAATCTGCAAGGGTAGTAAGCCATTGCTGACGGTTTTGAACCCATTTATTACCGTGACCGCTGACCGTATAATCGTAAAACTCCTCGCCGACATAAATCGGTTTGAACTCGATGCTATAGCCAATCATGCGATAGAGACAAAAAGGAGATAGAGGGATAATTATAGAGGTAATTGGGGGATAATAAGGGAGATTAGTGTATTTTGCCAACCGTTTTCCGTAGGCTAGGAGTATGAATGATGAAGCCAATGTTGAATTCGGAGAGTATGCAGATAAGATTAGATGCTCGGCAGCGGAACGAGATGCGGCTATTAACTTTGCTAGCTTCCTGTACCAACTATGGATTAAATCTCGAAAAGGTGAGATAATAAAAGTGGACAAGACGAATTATGATAACGAAGAACCTACTGACATTAATTAATTTTGTTGGTAATATGGGTGGCTTCCGTAGAGGTTCTTCGGAACGTCTTGTCCAGGGAGCCCCCCATATTGCCCAGGAGATTAATTATGGATTCCAAAAAGGAAAAAGCAATTGCCCTCTGCAGGGTATCTTCTGATGAACAGCTAAAGAACCATAGTTTGGCTCGTCAGAATAAATCCGTGATGAAAATGGCAGAAAAACTAGGTGTAACAATACCGGAAAACTATACATGGAGCGGAAGCGTTTCTAGCAAATGTGGTAAAAATATGAAACGTAAAGATTTGATGGAAATCTATGATGCCTGCAAGCACGACAAAAACATCAAGTATGTCATTGTTGATGAACCAGACCGTTTCATGCGGTCAATTAAGGAAGCCTTTGCCTGGGAAGCGAAATTTGAAGAAATTGGCGTAAAGGTTATGTATACGGACGAACAATTGAACGGTGATGATATGCTTACCAAGATGCAACGATTCATGAAATATTTTCAGGCTGAAAGTAGTAACTTGGAGCGTATAAACAAATCCATTGAAGGGCACAAAAACGCAATTAAAGAAGGGCGTTATACATTTGTCCCTCCGCTCGGTTATAGGCGAGGTCGAATTTGTGGTATACCCGAAATAGACCCAGTCATAGGACCGCTGTTAAAAACCCAATTACTTAGAATAGCAGATGGTTTAGTGTCTCCTACTGTTGCCTTGCAAGACTATAATCGTTCTATTAAGCTTGCTGGTATTAAGAAAGTACCACTTAAGATGGACAAATGGAGAGGAGCCTGCATGAACCCTTTTCATTGTGGCATAATTGAAGTCCACAAGGCAGTAAACGCCAGCAACCCCAATGGTTTACATGAAAAGCTTATCACGAAAAAGCAACATGAAAAGATAGTAGAAGCCTTTAACGGTAAACCAAAAAACCAGAAAGGACCAAATGCCGCTGGCAACCCGCTCTACCCATTCAATCAGATGATTACTCACGTTGGTTGTCCTTGCACTAAATCAAAATACAATACATTCGTTGGGGTTACCGTTAAGAATAGTCGTGGTAAGGAGTACGAGAAATATCGTTGCCGTGGCTGCTATATGTACATCTCAAGGGAAGAAATGCGGGATAGGATACGGGATATAGTTTCCTCTATGGAACTCACGAAAAGCGGCGACAAGGCTCTGAAAGAGGCGTTAAACGTTGTTTTCGAGGCGGAAGAAGGGGATATTGCCGCTAGAGAGGCTCAGCTTAAATCGCAACGAGCCAATGCCGAGAAAGAAGCTGATGGTCTTATGGACGCATTTGCCAACGCTAAAGAAGTCTCAATGCGGGAGCACTTAGAGAAAAAACACGCAGAGATAATCAGCAGGATAAATGCCTACGATAAAGAAATAAACGAACTCGGTGAGTTTGAGGCTCTGGAGAAGCTGAGCTTCTGTAAGTTTGCCCTGGATTTCGTGGGCGACCTTGTTCACAATGTCCTCGCTCTTCCTCCTGAAGAAATGCAAGTGTGTAAACAATTACTGTTTCCGGACGGATTTTTCGTGGACGAGAATAAAAATGTTTACACACAGAATATCAGCCCGATTTACAGATTAAGAACCACGAAAAAAGGCTCAGATGAGCCTTCAAGTTCACTTGTGGTGCGAATGAAGAGACTCTAACTCTCGACCTCTTCCTTGGCAAGGAAGCGCTCTAAACAACTGAGCTACATTCGCATAATGTACGCTAAACTTATTATATCATATATTTACAAATTTTTGAAAAAATAATATAATTATAAACATAATAATTAAAAATAAACATGGAAATAATTTTACAAGTTGTTTTATTAGTTGTTGGGTTCATTCTTCTTATTAAAGGAGCTGATTGGTTAGTTTCAGGGGCTTCTTCTATTGCGGCGAATTTTAAGGTTAGCAAAACGTTAATCGGGCTAACGGTGGTTGCTTTTGGGACGAGTGCGCCTGAATTAGCGGTTTCGATTAGTTCTCTTGCCTCAGGATCAACTGACATGTTACTTGGGAATGTGATTGGGAGCAACATTATAAATGTATTATTGTTGGTTGGGATCGCTGCAATTATTTGTCCTATTGTGGTTCATAAGAATACCGTGAAAAAGGAACTTCCTATCCTTCTTCTTATTTCCACGGCTTTAGTTGTTTTATTTTTGGATATAAATCTCGCCAATGGTCCTATAAATGAGATATCACGTAGTGATGCAATTATATGTTTGCTTTTCTTTTGCATTTTCCTATATTATTTGATTGTTATGGCCAAGAGGAATCGTGAGACAAAGGTTAAAAGGGCTGAGAAGCCTGAATACAAATTAGGCAAATCTTTCTTCATAACTCTTATTGGCTTAGTTGGACTTGTGGCGGGCAGTCAACTTGTAGTCCATAGCGCTTCGTTTTTAGCCTCTACGGCCGGAGTATCCGAACGTGTAATTTCTTTGACTATCATTGCTCTTGGGACTTCGCTTCCGGAACTTGTAACTACGGTTGTTGCAGCTCGGCATAAAGAAACCGATCTTATTGTGGGCAATATTATTGGTAGCAATATATTTAATATATGCATAGTTATGGGGTTGCCCGTGGCGATTTTTGGCACTATTACTCCTGAAAGTTTCCAGACTATAGATCTTTTCATGTTAGTTTTTTCGGCCGTTTTGTTATTTTTATTGGCTCGTCACAATCACAAAATTACTAGGTTGAACGGTTTTTTGATGTTAACTATTTTTGCGCTTTATTACGGATTCATTGTTTACGAGGCCTTAGTATGAATTGGATATTAGTACTCGCTATAGCTGTTGTTTCGGATGCTTTGCGTATTTTTATCGATAATTATGTGTCGGATGTTTATTTTAAAGAAAAAGGGGCTGTGGCCCAGAAGATTATATCTGGGGTAGCCCTTCCTATTGTTGGCATTATAACTATCATTTTAAACCAACCTGACTTATCCCAAGCCGACCCAGTTATGATTTTACTCTTGGTATGTTCAGGGATATTTAATAGTATAGCCGGAATCCCTTATTATAAGGCTTTAGAAATTGATGACTCTACTAATATCGGTATCTTTTTTCAATTTTCCCCTATTTTATATTTAATATTTAATTTACTGTTTTTTGGGGAATCTTTTACGGCTGTTCAGCTTGTCGGAGCAACTATTATTTTAATTGCCCCGGCACTTGTGATTTTTACTGCGCGCAAGAATAGTCGTAAAACTAGAATAAGGGCTGCTATTTTAGCTTTTATTTCTATTCTCTTTTATGTTTTGAGTGGCCTACTTTTTACTCAGGCTACCCGTATGGCCGATATTGGCATATTTAATGAAATTGGGATGGTTATTATAGTGAAGGGATTGGCGGATCTTGTAATTATCGGAAGTCGCCTTAAGTGGCGTAGGCGTCTTACAAAAGTTATTGCTTCCAGTAAGGGCAAAGTTATTTTGCCTATTTCGGCTGGATTAGTTGCGAAATTGACTCAAGAGTTTTCTTATCGTATCGGTTTGGTTATTGCGCCCTCTATAGCTATTGCTTCTGCTGCTTCTGATTCTGTTGAACCTGCAGCTATCTTTTTTATGGGCTTAGTGCTAACTTTAATTTGGCCAAAATTTGGGAGAGAGAAGTTGCAAAAGAAGACCGTTCTAGTTCATTTAGTAGCGACGGTGGTGGTTATTTTCGGGATAGTCTTAATGCAGGTTTAATTGTGGAAATTATGCTATAATGTTTGTAGGTGGTGCTTTGGCGGAGTGGTTACGCAGCGGTCTGCAAAACCGCGTACACCGGTTCAATTCCGGTAGGCACCTCCATTTTAGTATTTGATAATTGGTTCTTTGGTTTCTGATAGTTTCGCGGCCTTTTTAATTAAGGCTTCGATTTTTTTACGGTCGGCTTTTTGTTTTTCTTTGTTGAATGCTTCTTGTTGTCGTTTTAAATCTCCGTAGAATCCAGTTCCTCGGGCCGCGTTCCAAAAAATTTTTTCTTGAGGGACGTTTTTATAGTGCCAGGGTTTGTTAAATAGATTAAAATGAACTAATTTCGACTCGACGGGCATTTTTTCTTTTGGCTCCATATTCCAAAATTTGTCGAGGTGCTTTATTTTGTTTCTTAAAATTACATTCATATAATCTTGGTCTGGGGCTACTAAATCTGCATCATATTTATTAATCGTGTCAACTAGGGCAGATAAGTATCCAAATTTTCTTAATCCTTTCATATCCATAACTAGGACTCCAGAATTGCAGTATTCTTTATAAGATACTCCTACTGCTTTGTCGACGTAATTTCTAAATTCGGGTATTGCTTCAACTTTAGGATCTACCATGGCTGCAACTAATTTCTCTCCTAAATCGATATCAAATAATTTCCCTATGTCATCTTTTAGAATAGTGTCACTATCTATATATACACATTTATTGTATATTGGGAATAATCGAGGGATAAAGAATCTATAGTAATATACTGCTGATGAGAAAAAATCTCCGGCTCCTTTTCTTCTAGAACAATATTTAATTATTGCTTTTAGATATAAGCTTCCGCTGATTTTTTTGAATTGTATGGCTACGTTGTTGGTAACTAGACTTCGAAGCCTTATTCTGTTGGGCCAGCTCAGTCCGTCATGTAAAATTATTATCCTATAATATCTTTTTTTATTTACGCGTTGCGTTAAAGAATGTATTGAAGCTGCTGCATATGGGGCGTAGCCGTTGTTGATTGTTAAAAAAACTGGGACGACCCTATTGTTTTTTAGCGGATTTATGCCTGTATTGAAAATACTCATAACTATTCTTCTTAGACCATTTTATCATACTTTCGTAAGCTTTTTGGGATAATTCTGCTCTATTTTCATCTTCGCTTTTTTCTTTGTTGGGCCAGAATGGCCCATCTATATACACGTCTATCCTAGGTATTTCGTTATTTTTTTCTTTACGTTTGTGGTACGTTGTTGTCATTGTGTAGATTGGTAAGTTGTTTCTGACGGCGTATTTAAATGATTTATCTCCTGCGGGAAATTTTCTGATTTTAGTTGCGTATGGCCAAACATGAGCTTCTGGGTAGATAACCAAACATTTTTTTTGGTTTAATCTTTTATCTACTGCGTCGTTAAAAGCTTGCTTTTCTGTTTTACTTTTTCCGAGCGGTAATCCTCCGATATAGGGTAAAATTTTTCCAATTCCGGGTATTTTTAAGTTTACTGGACTTATAATTGTAAAAATTCGTCGGTTGGCCGCGACTGCTGGCCCGAATACATCATGGAAAGGATTTGTGTGATTTGCATATATAATATACCCTTTTCCGTTAGCTTTTTTTAACTTTTCGCGACCGTAAAATTTCGTTTGCCAATATTTTCTTTCGTACCACTGTCCAAAAATCCAAAATATTCTAAATAAAATTGCTGAGTATATTTTAACGAAGATATTCTTAGGAATAAATTCGTAACCTTTTGGTAGACCAACTTCGATTTTCTTTTCCTGCTCGTCAGTTTTAATTGGATCGTCCTTCTCTGATTCGTAATAAAAAATCCTTTCTTCTTTTGGAATGGTTTTTTGAAATAATTCTGCTTTTGCCATTATAAATTATCCTTCAATTTGTTGTATTTTTTTAATATATCATCATATTCGGTTATTTTCAAAATTCGATGTATTTTGTCTATTTCGAACGGTTTGATTTTTTGTACTCTAAAATATGGCCAAAATTTAAAGTTGTTGGAGAAGTGATGTAGAACTGTGTCTGGGTTGGGTCTTTCGGCTTGCTCGTTGTATTTTCTTGGCATTAGTTTTCTTGTGGTTATTGACTTGTTTAAGGCAGATTGGTCAGCGAGCATCATCCATTTTTCGGCGCATAGTTTAACTGCTCTATTGAACATTTTAGTTTTTATGCATTCTTTAATATTGAATAACATTACTCCTGAGTTCATATAATCAAAGTTCAAAAGCCCGTTATAGTGGTAAAAAAATTTGCCGTATATGTCTAGTATTCCGGCCGCTTCCACTCCAGTTAAGTCGGTGTTGTAGAACTCTGAAATGTTTTTTCGGCAGATTACGTCATAATCTAAATATAAAATACGGTCTAGTTTTGCTAGTTCTGGAACTTTATCTATGTACAGTCTTAACATCGAGCATGGCGTAAAGTACGACCCCATGTTTTTTTTCGGTAAATTTTTTACAAAAATTTTTGTTGCGTCGAGCAATTTTACGAAACTTTTTTTGTTTTTTTCTTTCACCAGCTTATCTAAAAATTTTGCTGATTTTTCTGTGAAAGCTTTAGTATCCTTATAGTTAATTGTCATTATATAAATATAAAGTGGCGCATCATTATTTTTAATTAAAGATAAGATAGACACTAGAACTCCTTTTGATATTCCTTCGTCTCCACAATATAAAATATTCATGTTTTTTCCTTAATTTATTTTATATATCTTTGCTGTATAGTCATATAGTTTTTGGATATGATTTTCTAAAAAATAATAATGTTTGATATAGGATCCTGTTAATATGGTTAATATGCCAACTAGAATGTAAAAAGGTATTAATTCGGCATATGGGGCGAATGTAAAAAGAATCCAAATTAGAATTAAAAGAAATATGATTGTAACTAATGTAAAGAATAAAGTAATTATTAAATGGACGATTCTTTCTTTTTGGAAGTTTTGCATCATTTCATGATGATACTTTGCTAGTTTTTCGCGTTCGTTTATGGTCAGTTTTTGGATGTTAGATTCTTTTATGAATTTTTCATATGCCCTAATTCTATTTTCCATAACAATTTTTATTATAACACGTTCGCCCTATCGATAAAATGTGTCGGTTGGAGGGTTATTTATTGATAATAATTTAAATAATGTTTTATGAATCGTAAAAATGCTTTCCATCTTCTGTTACTAATCTTTTTGTTTTTGGGTATTCAAATATTTTTAGGTCGTTAGCATTTTCTTTTAAATATTTGACAAATTCTGTCGCATACCACTTTGCCATTTCTAAATTATGCATTAGATAATGCCCGCAGTTAATTGGGGTTGCTCCAGGAATTTTTTCTGTTTTTCCGACTGATTCGAAAGCTTCTAAGATGAGCTTATAAATTTCTTGAGACGAGCGGTCTCCTTTTAAAATAAGATAAAACCCAGTAAGACATCCCATCGGTCCCCAATAGATAATTTCATCTTTCCAGTCGGGGTGATTCCTTAGATAAGTTGCAATGATGTGCTCAAGTGAGTGCATCGCTGCTACATCGATGACTGGTTCACGATTCGGCTTTTTTAGTCGAATATCATATGTCGTAACGGTTTCTTTACCGATTTTATCTGTACGGCTAGTAAAAATTCCGGGGATAATTTTTGTGTGATCTATGGAAAAACTTTTTATGAGCTCCATTTTAACCTCCTTTTGAATGATAGATATTTGATATTTTAAGTTTAAATTATAAAAACTGGTTTTTCAAGTGATTATGAGATGTTTTGTGAGTTTATGATGCGATCAGTTGTTATAAAAAAAATAAGACAAGAAATTTGGCCTATCCTTTGGTGCCCGAGACAGGGGTTGAACCTGCACGATATTGCTATCACTAGCACCTGAAGCTAGCGCGTCTGCCAATTCCGCCACTCGGGCTAAATATATTTAGAATTATAACATATAAAATCCCCCGAATGAAGTATTCGGGGGTGTGCAGAGTTAGAGAGTAAAAGAGAAGAGGCGGTTAGATAAAATGGTCAGGAAAAAGGACTTTACGATCTCTCTAGCTTCTGGTAGGTATGATAAGGTGCTCTTTTTGTTATATCACACTTTTTATTTTTTTGCAAGATGTGTTAAAATTCTGTTAAAGGATGGAGGTAAAATGATAAAACTTAATTTTACTGTAGAGGTTGATGATAAAAAAGCAAAGAAAATTTTAAAGGAAATTGCGAGTGATGGAATGGGGGGATGGATGGAGCTTCCTACTAAATTTGATATGGGAGAGTTTGTGCGAATTAAAGAAGCTGCTAAAAAAATTAATGATGAGAGCGAATATTTGGTATGTATTGGCATAGGGGGGTCTTATTTAGGGCATAGGGCGGTTATTGAGGCATTGAGGCCAAAATCGGAGACAAAGATAGTTTATGCAGGGAATTCTTTAAGTCAAAGGGATCTCGAGAGAACTTTGGAGAAAATAGGGGATCATGATTTTTCTATTAACGTAATTTCTAAGTCGGGGACAACTATAGAACCGGCTATTGCTTTCCAAGCTTTTAAAAAGAAACTGAAAGAAAAATATGGAGAAGAAGGTGCGAGGGAACGTATATATGTTACGACTGATGCTCATGACGGGGTTCTACGTGACGAGGCGATTAGGGAAGGGTATATTAGCTTTAAAATACCAAATAATATAGGGGGTAGGTATTCGGTCTTAACGGCTGTTGGACTTTTACCCATGGCGGTTGCTGGCATAGACATAGATAGTTTACTAAAAGGGGCTGCGGAAGCTACAAATACGGCCGTTGAACCAGCATTAAATTACGCATTTATGAGATATATGTTGGATTCAAGGAAATATGATACGGAAGTGTTTGCGAGTTTTGAGCCTAGCACGGCCTATTTTAATGAATGGCTAAAACAGCTATTTGGAGAGTCGGAAGGTAAAAATAAACGGGGGATTTTACCAGTTTCGCTAGTTTATTCTACCGATCTGCATTCTTTAGGTCAGTATATACAAGATGGTCGAAGAAACTTATTCGAAACTATTATAGATTACCCAACGGACGAGTTGAATAGTAAAATAGTAACGGCAGTAAGAATTGCACATACGGAAGGGGGGATACCAGTGTTAAACATAAAGGTGTCCTCTTTTGACGAAAGAGGATTGGGGGAGTTGATGTATTTTTTCGAGTTAGCTTGTGCGGTGAGCGCGAAACTTATTGGAGTAAATCCGTTTGACCAGCCGGGGGTAGAAAAGTATAAATTAGAGCTTAGGAAGCTTTTAAGCTAGTCATTTTGCTACTATTGTTCCAGCTTTACCGGCTAGGGCTTCTTTTAGATGGTCAATATCGGTTATGATGCCGATGCCGCCCTTTTTGGCGAAATTTATGGTCGCTTCAACTTTAGGGAGCATAGAGCCGGGCTTAAAATAACCATATTTAGTAAGGTTAGAAAGCTCTTTAGCTGAGATTTTCGTTAAAGGAGTTTCGTTTGGAAGGTTATAATTTATATATACGTTGGGAACCGCGGTGATTGATATAAAGATATCAGCTTTAACTTCTTCGGCGAGTTTTTCGGCGGCGTAATCTTTATCTATAACTGCGTCTACGCCCTTTAGTTTTTTAAGAATTTTTGTTTTTACGACTGGGATTCCTCCGCCGCCAGCGGCGATAACTATAACCCCATTTTGAATTAAATTTATAATGGTACGTTTTTCGATGATATCAATGGGTTTGGGGCTAGCTACAACGCGACGCCAACCGCGCCCAGAGTCTTCTTTGACAGTCCAACCGTTTTTTTTGGCGAGGTTTTTGGCTTCAGATTTAGAGTAAAATTGACCGATGGGTTTTGTAGGGTTTTTGAAAGCAGGGTCGTCTTTAGAGACTACAACTTGAGAAACTACTGTGGCTACCTTTGCGGATTTTTTGAGCATGGCAAAAGCATTATTGATAGCTTGGGCTAACCAGTAGCCGATTTGGCCCTGGCTCATAGCGACAGCGGTTTCTAGGGGCATGGCTGGGGCGGAAGGCGTAGCGGCGGACTCTTCATGGATTAGGATGTTGCCTACTTGAGGACCGTTACCATGGGCTATTACTATTTCATATTGGTTAGATAAACTTGCTATAACTTTGCCTACTTTTATGGCGATTTTTTTTTGTCCTTCAGCGGTAACTTCCCCATTTTGTTGTAAGGCGTTGCCACCTAGTGCTAGAACAATACGTTTTTTCATAATAATATTATAGCACTTGTGTTTAAAATTAAGTTAATATATAATATATATTATGTAAGAAGGGCATCAAATGAATTTTTTAGGAAGAGATTTTTTAAAAATATTAGATTTTAGCGAAGAAGAGCTCCGTTATATGTTGGCTACCGCCAGAAAATTTAAACAATTTAAGAAAGAAGGCAGAAGTCATAAGCTTTTTCCGAACAAAAATATTGCGATTGTATTTGAGAAAACATCGACAAGAACTAGGTGTAGCTTTGAGGTTGCGGGATATGATTTAGGTATGGGAGTCACGTATCTAGATCCAACTGGCTCTCAGATGGGGCATAAAGAGTCAATAGCGGACACGGCCAGAGTTTTATCTCGTTTATATGATGGGATTGAGTACCGTGGATTTGATCAATCAATTGTGGATACTTTAGCAAAATATTCGGATGTTCCGGTCTGGAATGGCTTGACGAATGAATGGCACCCAACTCAAGCTTTAGCGGATTTCATGACCCTGGAAGAAAGATTTGGAGAGCTAAAGGGTTTGACGCTTGCATATGTGGGGGACACTAGAAATAATGTAGCAAATTCTTTGATGGCAATGAGTGCTAAAATGGGGGTGAATTTTATAGCTTGCGGTCCGGATGCTTTAAGACCCGCAGATGAGGTTGTACGGGCTTGTCGTCCCATTGCTGATAAGAATGGCTCGACGATAACAATAACGAGTGATATTGCAGAGTTAAATGGAAGAGCGGACGCAATTTATACTGATGTCTGGTTGTCTATGGGAGAGGATAAGGAAAAATGGGGCGAGAGGGTGGAACTTTTGAGGCCATACCAGGTTAACATGGAAATGATGAATTTAGCTAAGCCGACAACGGTATTTTTGCACTGTTTACCGGCCTTTCATGACTTAAACACTAAAGTAGCAAAGGACGTTAATGAGATATTCGGACTGTCTGAAATGGAAGTGACGAATGAAGTGTTTGAGTCAGATAGATCTATTGTATTCGAGCAAGCAGAAAATCGTATGCATACTATTAAAGCGGTAATGTTTTTAACTTTATATAATAAGGAGGAAGATAATGAAAAATAAAATAAGCGATTTTAGCGAAATAGCTCCGCTCAAAAGAGTTTTGATGCATCGACCGGGGGAGGAGTTTTTAAATTTAACTCCAAATACTTTGGAAAGGCTGCTATTTGACGATATTCCTTATTTGAAAATTGCCCAGCAAGAGCATGATGCTTATGCTAACGCTTTAAGGGCGGAGGGAGTAGAAGTTGTTTATATTGCGGATTTAGCGGCGGAAGCTTTGGAGGCTGGAGGTCGGATCGTAAGAAGAAAGTTTATAGAGCAGTTTATTGCAGAGGCTGGGGTAACTTCTCCGAAAGTCGTAAAGCATTGTTTTGATTTTCTTAATTCGATTAAAGATAATCGGGATATGGTTAGGAAATGTATTGCGGGGATTGACATTTCAGAACTTAAAAAATTAGGATCGGTCTCGGGTTTTTATGCTACTAGGGATACCGGTAGAATGATTATTGACCCAATTCCGAATATTTTATTCCAAAGAGATCCTATGTCTACCATAGGAAATGGAGCGACTTTGCATAAGATGTGGTCCGTAACGCGAACTAGGGAATCAATTTTTATGGAATATGTCTTTAAATATCATCCGTTTTATGAAGATACGAAACTTTATTATGATCGAAGCGAGCCTTATTGTATGGAAGGCGGGGATATCCAGGTTTTGTCTAAGGAAGTTGTGGCGATTGGCATTTCGCAAAGGACGGAGCCGGATGCGATTGCTGATTTTGCGAGAAGATTATTTAAGGATAAGAAAAATAATTTTAAATATGTGTTGGCTATTGATATTCCGGACGAGAGAAGTTTTATGCATCTAGATACGGTTATGACGCAAGTTGATGTTGATAAGTTCGCAGTACAAGATGCAATTATGGATATTTCAACAATTTACGAGATTACTCCGGGGCGAGGAGGCGAGATTGAGATTGTGGAAATTCACCAGAATTTACAGAAAGTGCTTGAAAAATATTTACATCTTAATAAGGTTGAGCTCATTAAATGCGGGAATGGAAAGAGGATTGATGCGGAACGAGAACAATGGAGTGATGGAGTGAATTTGATGTGTGTTCGTCCGGGAGTTGTAATAGCTTATGACAGAAATTTTGTGACAAATCAAACTCTTAGAAAACACGGTATAAAGGTTATAGAGATTCCAAGTTCAGAATTGTCGCGTGGTCGGGGCGGGTCGCACTGTATGGCTATGGCGTTAGCCAGAGAGGAGGATTAGCGCTTAAGAAACGTTGAGAGACAAAAAACAATATTAAAAATAAAAAAGGATAAAAAATGAAAATAAACGTGAAACATAGAAGAACAATTAACGTAAAAGAAGTCAAAACGATAAGTTTTCGAACAGTAAGAACGATTGGGTTTATGGATATTCGGAGAATAAATTTGGTAGGGGGAGATATAAGAGTAAAAAGGATTTAAAATGTTAAAGAAGAAAAATCGTAGCAAAAAACGTGTGCGAGCTATGCTGTCGGCATACTCGATTATCATGATTTTGATTATACTTTTGGGGATTATATCACATACGCTGCCTAAGGCTAGGTATATGGCTGCCCCAGTTGAAGATGTTCCAAGTAATGTTGAAGTGGGCCCGGGCGAATGGGAAGGAGAGATGCCGAGTGGGGGGCCAGCTGAGCTAAATGGACAGGCGGCGCCTAGCCCAGAAGCTATTGCGCTCCCAGAGGGAGAGACAGTGAGGCCGGAAGTTGGTGATGCTCCAGTCCAATCTGGTTCGGAGGGTTCCCAAGAGAATGGGAATAATAGTATGGGCGGCCCTGAAAATGAAGTTGTAGCTGCGGTGGAGATGAATGCGGCGGGCGAATCTGGGGCAGTTGTAGTAACAGAGACGAAACCAGACGAATCGACTAATCCTGAGACCTTTGAAACTTTGGAAGCTTGCGAAAAAGTGAACGGAGAGGAAGGATGTATAATTGTGGACGGCTCTGGGGTTAAAGGAGCGGAGCTTTATCAAGTGTTGATGGCACCAATTTTGGGATTTGAGGATGCAATTGATGTTTGTATCTTTATTATGATGCTTGGAGGTCTTCTTGCGGTTGTAACAAGAACTAAAGCCCTAGAAACGGGGATTAAGATTTTAGTGCAAAAGTTGCATGGGAAAGAATATATTTTGATATTGCTTCTTATGTTTATTTTTTCGATACTTGGTACTACATACGGGTTCTTGGAAGAAAGCGTAGGGTTCTATGTTTTGATTGCTGCAACTATGTTTGCGGCAGGGTTGGATCCACTAGTCGGTGTAGCAACAATTTTGCTTGGGGCTGGTTCAGGGGTGCTTGGTTCTACGATTAATCCGTTTGCTACGGGTGTAGTATTGTCAGCGATGAAGGATGCGGGTATAGGATATAACCAGGGAACAATTATATTAATTGCGGTCGTGCTATGGTTAACTACCTTAGCGATCTCGGCATTCTTTATTATTAAATATGCCCGAAAAGTACAACGAGATAAAGGTTCGACATTTCTTAGCCTAAGAGAACAGGCTGCAGCGGAAAAGGCGTATGGGAAGTTTTTAAAGTCACAAGGAGAAGTTGAGAAATTAACCGGGAAACAGATTGCGACTTTGGTTGTGTTTGCTTTGACGTTTGCAGTAATGATTGTTGGGTTTATTCCTTGGGGAGAATTTGGGATTACCTTTTTCGATTCTTGGACTGGATGGCTTACTGGGGCAAGTCTTGGTAATTGGTGGTTTTATGAGGCAGCACTGTGGTTCTTGTTATGTGCAATACTAATCGCAATAATTAACCGTCAGGGAGAGCATGGTTTCATTGATGCATTTATTGATGGTGCAGATGATATGATTGGGGTAATTTTGGTGATTGCGGTAGCTAGAGGAGCTTCAGTACTGATGGCTGAGACTAGTTTAGACAACTTTATCATCTATAATGCTTCTAATTTCTTGGCTACCTTGCCGGAAATGGCATTTGTGCCTCTAAACTATTTACTCCATACAGTTTTGTCGGTGTTGGTGCCATCTTCTTCGGGGCTTGCGACTTTATCTACGCCAATTATCACCCCGGTGGCTTCTACGCTAGGTTACAGTACAAATGTAACGGCTATGACTATTGTAGCGGCGAATGGTATGGTAAACTTAATTACTCCAACTTGTGGAGCAATTATGGGCGGCCTTGCTTTAGCGAAGGTTGACTATACAACTTGGTTCAAGTGGGCAATTAAAATAGTAGCGGTTATTGCTATTGTGAACGTACTTGTACTTTGCTTGTTCTCATTATAGACCGTGCTTTTATAAAAAGTAGCCCTACGGGGCTACTTTTTGTGATATAATATGTTTATGGATAAATTATCGTATGATGGGCCGATAGTTTTGGCAATTTTGGACGGGGTAGGGCTAGCGCCGGATGGGCCGGGAAATGCTGTAAGTAAAGCAAGGACTACTTTTTTAGGACGGGCGGCTCGAGAGCATTTGCACACTGCTTTGAACGCTTCAGGTGAAGCGGTAGGGCTAATTAACGGGCAGATGGGTAATTCAGAGGTAGGTCATAATACTATGGGGGCAGGCCGGGCGATAAAGCAAGGTATTGCTAGGATAGAGGAGGCCTTTAATACGGGTGAGGTGTTTAAAGCTGAGGCCTGGAAAGGAGCTATTTCTAAGGTCCTAAATGGGGAGAATCTTGATAATATTGACAAAAATAATGGTTTGTGTTATAATGGAGGTAGAGACCAGCGAACTTTGCATTTCGCCGGAATACTTTCTGATGGGGGGGTCCATAGTCATATTAGTCACTTAGAGCAGATGATTCAGCAGGCTTATAATGAGGGGGTTAGAAGAATGCGTATTCATGCAGTTTTTGATGGTAGAGATGTGGCACCGCAATCGGAACCAAAGTATATTCATAGAATAGAGTCCTTTATCAATAGGTTTTCGGACGCAGATATAAAGATTGCTTCGGGGGGCGGGAGGATGACTACAATTTCAGATCGATATGAGAACGATTGGGGGATGGTAGCTAAAGGTTGGGATATGATGGTGAATGGAGAGGCTGACTATTATTTTAAGTCGGCTGAGGAGGCAATAAATATGTTAAGGCGAGTCTATATTGACGTGCAGGACCAAAACTTGCCGGCGTTTGTGATTGTGGATGAGGAAGAAAAGCCGGTAGGGAAAATTACGGAAGGAGATAGTTTAATCTATTTTGATTTTAGGGCGGATAGAGCAATAGAGATTGCTATGGCGTTTACATATTGGGATTTTCCGTATTTTAATCGAGGGAATTATACGCCGAACGATGTGTATTTTGTGGGGATGACGGAGTATAATTCGGATACGCATGTTCCGGAGCATAGATTGGTCGAACAGGTGATTATTGATAAGACTTTGAATCAATTTTTAGGGGAGAAGGGTATTTCGGAATTAGCAATTTCGGAAACGGTGAAGTTTGGACATGTAACTTATTATTTTAATGGTAATAGTTATGATAAGGCTCCGGGAGAAGAGCACGTGAAAATTGACTCCTACATAGAGCCGTATGAGGAAAGGCCGTGGATGCGCACAGCGGAAATTACGGATGCGGTGATTAACAATTTAGATAGATATAAGTTTATTAGGTTGAATTTTCCGGGGGGAGATATGGTTGGTCATACGGCCGATATGGAAGCGACAATTGTTGCGATGGAGGCGATTGATCTGTCGCTTAGTAGGATTGCGAAGAAGGTAAATGAGTTAGGCGGGGTATTGGTTGTTGTGGCGGATCATGGAAATGCGGAGGAATTATTGGACATGAACGGGTTAAAAAAGACTTCGCATACAACGAATAGGGTACCTTTCATAATTTATGATAACACTAAAAATCGGGATATGTATCAGCTAAAGCCGGTTTATAATCCGGGGCTTGGGAATGTCGCGGCGACGATTGCGGTTTTGCTCGGGCAGAATGATTATCCGAAATCTTGGGATACAGCGCTAATAGAAGTTAAATATAACTAATATTAGTTTTTGAGGAATGGTTTTTTGGTTTTTTGAAAATAGCTTCTGCCACCTGTATCTATTCCTAGTGATAGTATATAAATAAAGTTTTTGTTATAATATGGGTATTATGATTACAAAAGCTATTATTCCGGTAGCCGGATGGGGAACTCGGCGGCTACCTATTACCAAAATTATTGAAAAGTCTATGCTTCCAGTGGGGAATCGGCCGTTGGTGGATTATTCGGTGCAAGATTTAATCAAAGCGGGTGTAAAAGATATCTATATGGTGATATCTAATGTGGAACCGTGTCAGGTGCAGGAGTTTTATAAGGATAATTTGGCGCTTAATCAATATTTGATTGAGCGGGGTAAGGAAGATAGATTGAAACTAGCTAAGACTTTGCCGGATGATGTAACAATCCATTATACTGTGCAGGATCCGGCGGCGAAGTACGGAACAGCGGTGCCAATAGCGATGGTAGTGGAAGAATATAATATAGATGAGCCGGTACTGGTATTTATGGGTGATGATTTCATTTGGAATCCGGGTGGTGAAAGCGCGGCAGAAGCTTTGATAAAGGCGGCCGGTGAGAATGAAAGCGCGATACTAGGCGTGGAGATACCGCTAGAAAAAGTAGAAAAATATGGGGTACTCGCGGCGGAAGATGGAAAACTGACGCATGTGGTAGAGAAACCGAAGCCGGAGGAAGCACCGAGCAATTTGATAAATGTGTCTAAATATATCATGACGCCAGATTTATTGCAACGAATTGTAAAATATGTGCATGAAAATGATTTTGGACCGCTAGATCAGGAATATTTGGTGACTGACCCGATAGATGCCTATATTAAAGATGGTGGCGTAATGCGCGTAGCGCCTACTGCTGGTGAATATCTAGATGGTGGTTCTGTGGAAGGGTGGTTACATGCTAATAATGTAGTGTGCGGGAGCTAGCAATATTTATATTGCATAATTCACTGTATTTCGGAAGCTGCGCAATGTGATAAATTAAAAATTTTATCACATTGCTTCGCCCCTACGGCGAAAAAATCCGCCTTTGACAGATTTTTTCTTTATGTTCCTCAATACTAGTGAATTATGTAATAGCATCTAATTTTTAGTTTCGCCCAATTCCTTAGCCATACGCTCAAGTTTTCTGAAGTCGGTTTTGTTGGCTTTGGTGAGTGGGAGATCGTCTAGGAAAATAACTTTCTTGGGTAGCTCGTAATCTTTAAGCGTAATGCGGCGACGGCCGAGATTAAACGGTTCGGAGGCTTTGCTAATGATTTGTCGACGAATATCGTTATTGTGGCCAATACCATCATTAGTGACGATGAAAGCGTAGGCGGCAAGCTTCAATTTGGGATCTGGGCCTTTTACGACGTAGCATTTTTTGACGAGCTCGGACTTAGAAACGGCGGCACGGACAACTTCGTAGTAAACTTTGGCGGGGAGGTTATTGATAAAGAAAGTGGCGCGCCCAACTAAAGTGATGAATCCGGTTTCGGTGACATAGGCGAGATCGCCGGTTTTGACGAATCTTCGGCCGTGGATTGTGATGATTTTGTCGTCGGTGAGCTCGGGACGATTATAATAACGGCTGAGGATGTGTTTGCCGGTGACATAGAGGATGCCGGTTTTGCCAAAGTTCAGCTCTTCGCCGGTGTCGGGATCTAAGACCATGGTGTGAACGCCGGCTGGGATTTGGCCGACGGAATCCGGATTGTAAGTGCGGTTGCCGACAGCGGTAGAAATAAGACCGAGGGCTTCGCCTACGCCATAGCCGTTACTGATTTTGATATTTTTAAGACCGCGAGATTTGAAGAAATCTAGAGCAGCAAGAGAGGCGGATTTTTCTAAGCGTTCACCGCCAGAGGCGAACATTTTGAGATTAGAAATATCCGTGTCTTCTTTGAGGGTGGGCATAGCTTCGAGAAGTGGCGGAATACCGAAGATGGTGTTGGGATTTTTGCCGATGTAGTAATCTAGATTGGTATCGTCTATATCTGGGGTAAAAACGACTTCGCCACCACCACAGATAGGGGCGAGTACGGAGACTACTAAGCCATAAGGACAATCAAGATGGACATAGCTCATCCAGGAGTGGAGTTCTTTGTCCCACATTTTGACGTCACTAGCGACTTTAGAATAAATGGCGGAGGCGATAAGGGCTTTATTGGTAAAGACCATTGGTTTAGGCCCGGAAGTGGAGCCAGAAGTGAAGGAAATAAGTGCCTCGCGATTAGCCGAAAAAGTGTGGCGTGGAATATGGCCGCGGTGTTTTTCGGCGATTTTAGTGATGGGTTGATGACCGTTCAATAAAAATCCATCTAGAGCATGGAATTCGATATCCTCTAGTTGTTCGTCGTCTGGGCCGGCTTCGTCTATGGTGCGGCCATCTAGATTGATAATGTGTTTAACCGATTTGGCGTCGTGTTTTAAGCTTTTAATGCGTTTTTCGGTGGCTTTGTAAGTGATGAGAAGTGGAGAATTGAATTCGTCTAGGTAATGGAGTAAAGTGTCGCGAGCGGTTTTTTCGTCTAAGAAAGCCACGATGATGCCAAGGCGGTTGGCAGTTAGAAATATCAGGATGTTTTCGTACATACTGCGGCCAGTAGCAACAGTGATGATGTCGCCTTTTTTAAGGCCGAGTTCCAGGAAGGCTTTGGCGAGAGTTTTGATGTCTTGTTTTAGCTCGCGGCGGGTGAAGTCTAGCTCTTTTTGATTGGCTACGACGTCGTCGTTATGGCCAAAACTGGACAAATTAAATAATGCTGATACACTGATGGGCGGGACTAATGGGTCACGCTTCTGATTTTTAATTTTTAACATATACCTCCTTTAAAAATGGGTTGACATCTGACTAAGTGTGCGGTAGACTTGATTTAAGTTAAGGTTTTATCTTTATCCTCTTCTTCGGAAGAGGATAATTTTTGTCTTGATCAACCCGAAGATTAGTTCTAGTTCAAAAACCATAACGCCTCCTTTCTCCCGCTTCACTTTTAAATTTGCAACCCCACTTAGGTAGATTTTAGCATAATATCTTGTAATAGGGTAAAATTTTTGTGTTATAATTTAAACATAAGTAACTTGAAAGGAAAATAAATGCAACCAAATGGAAATATGCCTGGAGCGGGGCAACCGGTTGGTCCGGCGAAACCTGTGAATCCGGTTAACCCAGTAAACCCGACAAGGCCTGTGAGACCGGCGATGCCGACAACGCCAACGACATCAGCAGCAGGCGAACCTACGTTTGACAATGGACCGTCCGTAGTGGATGGCAAAGGTGGCAAGAAAGCTGGCTGGATATTAGCGATAGTGCTGCTGTTAATAGTCGCGGCTGGTGGTGTAGGGTTTGGTGTATGGGCCTATATGGATGGTAATGTGCAAAAAGATGCTTTAAATTCACAAATTAGTGCTTTAAAACAACAGAATAATGATTTGCAGGAAAAGTTAGAGAGTAATGGTGATATTGATGTAAATGGGAACAGTACGGGCAGCAATGTGAATCCGATAATCAAAGCAGGTGATGGATATGTTTATCGTGTGCATTATGAGTCGCCAAAATATTCTGTGAATGCGGAGGATTTTAAAACTATAAATATTGGCGTAGAAGATGGTAAGGTTACTTATTGCGGTATTAATTATTCTGGAAATAGGGAAGTTGAAACTTGTGAAATTAATGGACTAACCGGAAATATTTATAATATAGTTGAATTCACACCGCCAGCTCAGGATGCTTCAGGTTTGAATATCGGATTTATTATGGCCGATGGGTCGGTGGAATATCTTTCATATATGGACATTATGGAAAATAATGATTTTAGTGTCAAGAAATTAAATATTGATGGCAACATAGTGAACGCTGTAACAGTTGGTCATGGTTCTTCTGATCCTGAGGTCATAGGTAGTGGAACTGTAACTGTGTTTGTAATGAGTGATGGGTCGTTGGTAGAATTTAACGAGACTATGTTGAAATAAACAAGAAACAGGGTATAAAATAGTGAATTAGCACTCTTGACTGTAGAGTGCTAATTTGCTACAATAGAGGTATTATGCAAGAAGAATTTAGTGAAATAATGAATCGGCTGAGCGAAAACGCAAGATTTGCGCTGCAAAAGGCTGATTATTATAGTAAAAGATACAATAATGGCTATATGGGGACAGAGCATTTACTACTCGGAATAATGAGTATAGATATGTCTACCGGTGCAAAGTTGATACGGGAAGAAGGAGCAACTCTAGAGGAAATAGAAAAAGCCTTGAATAAAGCGGCGGTAGAGGTGCCGGGAAGTGATATGGCTATGATGTCGTTATCGGAAGCGGTAATTTTGACGCTTAGAATGGCGAGAAATTTTACGAAAGAACAAGGACTAACGGTTATCGGGACGGAACATATACTATATGCTTTGCTTTCACAATCTAATTCGAGGGCGTCATTAATTTTAAACGGATTAAAAGTTGATACGGAGAAAATGTTGGACGAGATTGATCGTTTGGTTGAGGAGCAAACTAAAGACGAGAAAATCAAAGCCGAAAAAGCAAAATATTTAAAGAAAACACCACATAAATTCTTAAATCGATATGGAAAAGATTTAACTGAGGAGGCAAAATCTGGAAAATTAGATACGGTGATTGGAAGAGAAAATGAGATCGAGCGGGTAGTAACGGTGCTTTCGCGACGTACTAAGTCTAATCCAGTACTAATTGGTGAGGCGGGCGTAGGTAAAACGGCAATTGTAGAAGGTTTAGCGACTAGAATTGCTAAGAATGAAGTGCCTGGAAATTTGATTGGTAAACATATTTATCAAGTAGACCTATCTTCCGTAGTGGCGGGGACGAAATTCCGTGGGGAGTTTGAAGAAAGAATTAAAGGAATTATAGACGAAGCTACGGGTGATGATTCGGTGTTACTATTTATTGACGAAATTCACTTGCTTAGCGGTGCGGGATCTAGTGAGGGGAGTATGGATGCGGCAAATATCTTAAAACCGGCACTAGCTAGAAATTCTATCAATTTGATTGGGGCGACAACTTTAGATGAATATAGAAAGTCTATTGAAAAAGATAAGGCACTTTCTAGGCGGTTTCAAACTGTAATGGTAGAGGAGCCATCGGCGGCGGTGACGCTTAGAATTTTGAAAGGTATCAAAAAACATTACGAGAGTCATCATGGCGTAGTAATACCGGATGAAATATTGGAAACAGCGATTACAATGGGGCAACGGTATATTAATGATAGATTTATGCCGGACAAGGTAATAGATATAGTGGACGAGGCTAGCGCTATAGCTAAGGTAGCGGCAGATAAGAAAGGCGGTGGGAAGTATAAAAAGTTAAAAATTGAAAAATCCACGCTGGAAAATAAGATAAGTGAAGCTGCCGAGAAAGAAGATTATGAGAAGGCGGCGAATCTAAAAACAGAGCTTGCGAAGTTAGAGCAAGAAATTAAGAAATTAGAAAAAGCTGGCGTAAAAGAAACAGAGAACCCAACGCTTACGGAAGAAAATTTAGCGACTGCGGTATCTTTAAAAACCGGTATACCGGTGAGTAAGGTGCACGGTAGCGAAATGAAGATGCTGATGAATCTAGAAGATGAACTAAAGAAATCGATTATCGGGCAAGATGAAGCAGTGGCGGCGGTAGCCAAAGCAATACGGCGCGGGCGAAGCGGGATCGCGGATGCTCGGCGGCCGATTGGCTCGTTCCTATTTATGGGGCCAACGGGAGTAGGTAAGACGGAATTAGCACGAGTGATAGCTCGTGAAGTGTTTGGCGGGGAAAATGCATTAGTAAAAATAGATATGAGCGAATTTGGTGAAAAACATAATGTTTCACGGTTAGTGGGGGCACCGGCAGGATATATTGGCTATGATGATGGCGGAAAATTGACTGAGGCGGTACGGAGAAAACCTTATTCAGTAATATTGTTTGATGAGATTGAAAAGGCACATCCTGATGTATTTAACTTATTGTTACAAATCTTAGAAGATGGAGTTTTGACAGATGGGCAAGGTAATAAAATTAAGTTTAATAATACTATAGTAATTCTTACTTCGAATCTTGGCTCGGCGGATATGTACAGAGAGAGCGAGCTAGGATTTACGGCAAAAACTTCAAAAGACAAAAAGGCATTGGCGGAAGAATATGAAGAAAATAAATCTTACGCTATGAAAGCGTTAAAGAAGGTGATGCGGCCAGAACTTATCAATAGATTGGACAATATTTCTGTGTTCCATGCTCTGACGCGTAAAAATGTAGAAAAAATATTTGATAATTTAATTGATGACTTAAGGAAGAGACTGGCAGCAAAAGGGATTGGCATAAGGATTGACGAGAAGGCGAAAGACTATTTAATTAAAGAAGGATATGATCCGAAAAATGGGGCTAGACCTTTGAGGCGAAAAATTGAAGACGAAGTAGAATCTCTATTATCGGAAGAAATTATTGCTGGTAATTTAAAGAAGGGAGATATACCTACTCTAAAATTAGTGAGGAACAAATTATGTCTAGATAAAAAATCATAATGTTATGTTCTTAAATCATAATATTATATTTTATAAATATAACGGGGCATTTAACAGGGGAAGAAGAAATCATAATAATTAAGGGACTGATCATAATAATTAAAGGAGAAAACATAATATGAAAAATTATTTAGTACCAACTGTGGTTGAGGAAACTAATAAAGGAGAGAGGGCGTACGATATTTATTCGCGGCTCTTGAATGATAGAATTGTATTCTTAGGCGAAGATGTGAATTCGCATACGGCGAACTTAGTAATTGCGCAGTTATTATATTTAGCGCATGAAGATAATAAAAAACCTATTAAACTATATATCAATTCGCCAGGCGGAAGTGTTTATGATGGGTTGGCAATTATTGACACTATGAATTATATTGAGCCGGATGTGGAGACGATTGGGATTGGGCTTCAGGCAAGTATGGGGGCGATGCTTTTGTCGTGTGGGGCTAAAGGAAAAAGATATTGTTTGCCAAATTCTCGAATTATGATACATCAACCTTCGTCTGGGACGGAAGGTAAAATTACCGACCAGGAGATAATGTTAAAAGAAGGTATTTTGTTGAAGAAAAAATTAGCGGAAATATTTGCAAAAAATACGGGCAAGGATTTGAAACAAGTAGAGAAGGATATGGACAGAGACAATTGGATGAGTGCAGAGGAAGCTTTGAAGTACGGAATTATCGACGAGATTATAAAATAATATATAATATATAGTATGAAAGTACTATGGACGGACGGAAGTGCGGACCCGAATCCGGGGCCAGGGGGGTTTGCGGTGATTGAAGTGAAAAATGGCAAGGGGCGACCAGTTGTTTTAGGGAGCGAAAAGGTGTCGACTAATATAAGAATGGAGGGGAAGGCTTTAATCGCGGCCATAAAATATGCGGGAGATGAGGGGTGCGAAATTAATACGGACTCAGAGTTCTGGATTAATGTTGTGACAAAATGGGCGCCAGGATGGGCGGCCAATGGATGGAAGAAGAAAAGCGGTCCGATTAAGAATCTAGAGATTGTGAAGGAACTTTGGGGGTTATATAGTAATGGTTTGGTTAGATTGAATTGGGTAAAAGGCCATGCAGGGACTGAATTTAATGAGATGGCAGACGAATGGGCTAACAAGGCTAGGCAGGGTGCAACAATAGAGAAAATATGATAGAATGTTTTTATGAAGTTATCTGAAGAATTAGTTTATCGTGGGTTTAAGGCGGAGACTACAGTTGAAGATCCGGAAGATTTAGATTCTAGAGAGTCAAAAAAGTTTTATTTTGGGGTGGACCCTTCGGCAGATTCATTAACGATTGGAAATTTGGCGGCGCTAATGATGTGTGCGTGTTTTGTTAGGCATGGTTACAAGCCATATTTATTGGTTGGAGGAGCGACGGGGCAGATTGGGGATCCGAAGGAGAACGTTGAGCGAGAGTTGAAATCTCTAGACGAGATAGAACATAACAAAAACTGCATAAGAGACCAGATTGGGAATATAGTAAAATCTGGAGATGTGGTGATGGTAGATAATTTGGATTGGTTTAAAGAAATAAAATTTTTGGATTTTTTGCGTGAAGTAGGAAAAGCGTTTTCTATGACGCAGCTTTTAGATAGACAGTTTGTCCAGAAAAGGATAGGAGAAGGGGGGTCGGGGATGAGTTATGCAGAATTTTCATATACTTTGATACAGGGGTATGATTTTTTGCATCTTTATCGAGAACATGGGGTTGATTTGCAGCTTTGTGGGGCGGATCAATATGGAAATACTACATCGGGCATACATTTGATTAAAAGGTTAGAGGATGGGAAGGCGGATGTGTGGTCGACGCCGTTGGTTATCGATCCGATTACGGGGAGAAAGTTTGGCAAATCCGAAGGCAATGCGATTTGGTTAGCAGCTTCAGATAATGGTTCAGGAAATTATACTTCGATATTTGATTTTTACCAGTTTTGGTTTAATCAGCCGGATGAGGCTGTAGAATATTTAATTAAGATTTATACGCTGTTAGACAAGGAAGAAATTGAGAAAATTTTAATTCAACATAGAGAGCATCCGGAACTTAGGGTTGCGCAAAGAGCCTTGGCTCGAGGTGTAACTGAGGTTGTGCATGGAAAAGATAATGCGGAAGCGATTGAGAATCTGACATCAGTGCTGTTTGATAAGAATACAAAATTTGAGGAGTTTTCGGAGGACGAGATAAGTGAGTTTGGCAAGTATTTACCAATCGCAAAGAAGGGCATGATGTTGGTGGAGGCTATGGTTCAGAATGGACTGGCGGATTCTAAAAAGAAAGCACGAGAATTTGTTTCCCAGGGAGCGGTGACTATTAATGGTGTGAAAATTAGGGAGGATGTAAGTTTGGGGGAGGTGGCGATAGTGAAAAAAGGTAAAAATAAATTTTTGGTTGTAAAATGAAATACGTTGCGATTGCTGGGCGACAACCGGAGATATCTTTAGTTGAGATTCAGGCTTTGTTTGGGGATGGAAAAATAAAGAATGAAAAAATTATAGAATTTGATAGCGACGAGGCTGTTGACATTAATAGGTTGGGGGGGAGTTTAAAGATTGCGGAAAAACTAAACGGGACGGTTTTAGACTTTTTTCTAAAGATGCCCGAAGGAAAAATAACTTTCGGCGTGAGTGACTATTCGAAAAATGCCTCGCAAAGGATGGCAATGCTAGAAGCTTTAAAGCTTAAAAAAATATTGGTAAGGCGGGGGAGGAGCGTAAGAGTAGCAGAAAATAAAGAGGCGGCTCTTTCGACTGCTGCATCTTTGCATAATGGGTTTAGTGGTAGGAGTGAGAGAAAGGCCGAGTTGGTTAAAGTCGATAAAGAGTGGTATAGGGTGGTTGGAGTCCAAGATATTGAGGCTTATACGAGGCGCGATCAGGCGAGGCCAGCGAGAGATGCGAAAGTGGGAATGTTGCCTCCGAAATTAGCGCAGATACTGATTAATTTATGTGGGAAGCTAAGATTAGGGGCCAGAGTGCTTGATCCTTTTTGTGGAACAGGAGTGGTTTTACAGGAGGCGTTGCTTATGGGGTACAGAGCGTATGGAACTGATATCAGTGATAGAATGATAAAATATAGTGAAAAGAATTTAAAACATTTTAAACTTACGGATTATGATGTGGAGGTGGGGGATGCTACGAAGTTTAGATGGGAGCAACCGGTTGATGCTGTGGTGTGTGAGGGGTATTTAGGAAAGCCATTTTCTAGAATACCAGATAATATGGAGTTCAAGAAGCAAAAGCAAGAATGCAGAGCTATTATGTTGGGTTTCTTAGAGAATTTATCTAAACAAATAAAAATAGGAACGCCAGTGGTAGTGGCAATGCCGGCGTGGTTGAGAGAGGACGGGAAATATTTTGGGCTAGATATTATTGACGAAATTGAAGATATGGGGTATAATGTAAATAATAGGTCGCGCGAGGGGGTGCTCTATCATAGAGATGGCCAAATCGTAGCGAGAGATATAATAATATTAAGGAAAAATTAAATGTCACATGTGAAAGCTGGCGGTACCGCCAAAAATGTCCATAATAATGCTGGCCAACGTTTAGGCGTGAAGCGTTTTGGGGGTCAAAAGGTTAAGAATGGCGAGGTTTTAGTGCGTCAGACTGGGGCTACAAAGATAGCTGGTCCAGGGACTTATATGTCGCGTAATTTTACGATTCATGCGGCGAAAGACGGAGTGGTCGTTTTTGTTAAAACTAAAAAGACGCATTTTTCGGGAAAGTCTTTGCCTAGAGTAAGGGTAGAGGTTCGATAGAAGATAGCCCATTAGGGGCTATTTTTGTGTTATAATCGTTTTATGGCTAAGAAAAAACATAAGTTATTTTCTTTTCGAGCGGTTCTGTCTGTTTTAACGATTTTTTTGGTTGGGTTTGTAATTTATCGAAACTGGCCAGACATTTTGGATACAATTAACCATTTAGGGGAGGCTAATATCTTTGTTTTGTTGTTATTAATACCCGAACAATTATTTATGTATTATGCTTGTGGTCAGATCTTTTTTTCATATTTGAAGAATAGGAAAGATATTAAAAAGTTTAAAAATAGTGAAATTTTAAGGATTTCTACGGAATTAAATTTTGTTAATCATGCAATACCGGCGGGAGGTATTGGGGGGTTAGCGTATTTGACGTACCGATTATTGCCTTTTGGTGTTTCGGCTGGGCAGGCAAGTTTTTTGTATGTTTTTCGGTATGCAGTCACTACGGTGATAAATTATTTGCAAGCTCTGGTTGCAATTGTAGTTCTTTTGGTATTAAATTTAATACCTGATGAGGCTAGGTGGATAATTCCAGTGTCGCTTTTTATGAATATGGGTGTATTTTTATTTTTGTGGTTTATTGTTTACGTAGCGAGCAGTCACAAAAGAATAGAATTTTTTTCAAAAACAATTTCTCGATTTATGAATGCATTAATTAAAGGACTAACTTTTGGAAGACGAAAAACATTTGTTCGGTACGATAAAATAAGTAATTATTTTGGGGACATACATGAAAGTGTAAAAATCGCAAAGGAGAATAAAAAGTATTTGAAAAAACCAGCGATCTGGGGAATTATATATAGTTTTTGTGAGATATCGACATATTGGATTGTGGCGATTTCTTTGGGTAGACCGGAGCTGTTGCCTTTTATTATGGTTGGGGAAGCGATTGGATCGGTATTTGACGGAATTGTGCCGTATGGGCTTTATGAACTAGGTATGGCCGGGGTGATGATCGCGTTAGGCGTGGATTTTCCAACTGCAACTATAATTACAGTTATGACTAGAGTCATAACGTTATTGTTCACAATTTTATCGGGGGCGGTACCGTATTATCAGGCCATACAAGGAAAGAAGGATGCCCGAGATAGTTGAATTTACTCCATCAGAATTTCTTATTGCCGCTAACCAAACTTTAGATTATGCGTACTCCAATATTACTTTAGTTGGTGAAGTGGCGAGTTTTAAAATTAATCAGGGAAAATGGGTATTTTTTGACATTAAAGATGAGGGATCGACAATTTCTTGTTTTATGACTTTATTCCAACTTAGAATGCCGATTGAAGATGGGATGAAAATTAGAGTCAGGGGTGTGCCTAAATTGACGAAATGGGGTAAGTTTTCTTTTACTGTAAATAGTATAAGTCTGGTAGGAGAAGGCAATATAAAAAAAGCTTATGAGATTTTGAAGAAAAAATTAGGAGATGAAGGGTTGTTTGATTCTAGAAAAAAGCGATTATTGCCGGAGTATATTACAAAACTTGGCATCATATCTAGTACTGGGGCGGCGGGATATGCAGATTTTATTAAAATTGTAAATTCTAGATGGGGTGGAATGGAAATAAAGGTAGCGCATACACAAGTACAGGGGATGGACGCTCCAGATCAAATTATTCGTGCGATACATTTTTTCAATGAATATGAGGATGTTGAGGTAATAGCGATTCTAAGAGGTGGTGGATCGGCGGACGATTTGTCGTGCTTTAATGATGAAAAACTAGTTAGGGCAATCGTTGGCTCAAAAATACCAATTGTTACAGGTATTGGTCATGAGATTGATGAAAGTTTAGCTGACTTAGCAGCGGATGTTAGGGCTTCTACTCCTTCAAATGCTGCAGAAATGCTAACGAAAGACAGAAAGGCTATTAAAAAACAGGTAAAAATAATGACAGAAAATATAGGTTCATTCATAATCAGTAAAATCTTTGAGGAAGAGAGAATAGGGAAAGGGAAAATTCTGGACGTGAAGGAGTTGATGGGGATTAAAATCAACGAGGCTATAAGGAATTTAGGATCATATATAAAAATGTTAGAGAGTGTGAATCCGGAGAATGTTCTGAAGCGAGGATATGCAATAGTAAGGGGGGATATAGATACAGGAAATGTTGTAAAAATTACAACATTTAGAAAAAATATAAAAGCTGTGGTAAAGGAGGTTTATGAAAGACAATAAAACTTTGAGTAAAAAAATAAAAGCATTAGAGGAGGGGACGAATTGGTTCTATTCGGAAGACTTTAATCTCGATGAGGCAGAGCAGAGGTATGAGGCGCTTATAAAGTCTGCAAAAGAGTTACAAGGAGATTTGGATAAGCTTAAGAACAAGATTGAGATATTAAATGAGGATTTCTCTAAATAATATGGTATAATAAGCGTATGGATAATGGACAAATTCCTCCTGTATGGCCGGTGGGCGGGATACCCTACGTCGGGCCTGATAACGGTATGCCTACGATGCAATCCGTTTCTCCTGTAGGATTGAACGGCGTGTCTGGGGCGCAGCCTGCGGCTTCTGCGGTCGCAATTAAGAAAGACCATAGCGGACTGATTAAAACAATAACAATTGCGATCCTGGCTTTGGTATCGGTGACTTTTATTGGGTTATTTATCTGGATGTATGTGCAGTATAATGATGCTAAGACGGATTTAGATTTTAAGATTGACGTTGCGGTTGCGGCCGCTAAGGATGAACAACGTGCTAGTGATGAAAAGGAGTACTTTGATCGGGAGAAGAACCCATATCTAACTTTTGCTGGTCCTGTAGATTATGGCCAATTAACGTTTAAATACCCAAAAACTTGGAATTTATATGTAGCCGCTGATGCGGCGAATGGTGGAAATTTTGAAGCATATTTCAACCCGGGACAGGTGGATATGGTATCAAAAGACACCATAAACGCTTTAAGGGTTTCAATCGTAAAAGATAGTTTTGAGACTGTCACGGCTCAGTATCAAAAAGAAGTTGATAAAAAAAATTCTGAGCTTTCCGTAGAGTCCATTATTGTTGGTGATGTTGAAAAGGGGACTGAGGTGACCGCGAACAAATATTCCGGTACAATACCAAGGACCGATTTAAAGGGTTATATAGTTGTTTTTAAGATTCGTGATAAGACTGTTATTTTGCAAACTGACAGCATGGAATTCGGTGGGGATTTTGATAATTTGTTAAAAACGATTACATTTAATGCTTAATTAAAGGATTAGCTTGATGGGGGAGAGTGGCGCGTTGGTGATATAATATTGGTATGGACGCGGAGGTAGACGGAATTTTAGTGGCGGCGCATGAGCTAAAAGCTCCTCTTGCGGTGCTTCGGCAATTAGCCTTTAATATAGGTGATGATAAAAATATAAATAAGAAAATCAGGTATGAAATGATAAACATATCAGATAGAGCGATTAGGCAGGTAAATGATTTGATTAAGATACGAAGATTGGAAGACGGATTGTTTGTCATGGAACCTGTTGCTGTAAGGGAGGTTTGCGATGCCGTGTCTAGGGAGTTAAATTATTTATTTAATTATAATAAACGAGACCTGCGCATAAACTATACCAATAAAGCTAGACTGGTGATTGCTAATCGAGATTTATTGTATAGTGTTGTGTATAATTTTTTATTAAATGCAATACATTATTCTGGAGATGAAACTAAGTCTGAATTGTTTGTGGGGGGCAGAGGGGGGAGGGTAAGGGTTACGGTGAGAGATTATGGACCAATGTTGCCTGTGGATGTTTGGCGGCAGATAAAAAAAGGTTGGCTGAAAAAACCTACATCTGTTGCGATGAGGCCTGGTTCGTCAGGATTGGGGCTTTTTATTGCTTCTACATTTTCTAAATATATGAACGCTAAGGTAGGGGCTGTTAGGCATCGAGACGGAACGAGTTTTTATGTTGAATTGCAAGTATCTAAACAAGCGAGTTTGTTTCAATGATTTTCGTAATTGATGATGATATGGTTATGGCTAGATGCGTGGCTGATGCGACGGGAAAAAGAGCAAAAGTGTTTAGTAATGCAATAGAAGCAATGGATAAAATAGCGTCGGGTGCGATGCCAAGTTTAATTTTTCTAGATATATTGCTGGATGGGCCAGATGGATTTACTTTTTTAAATGAATTAGTCACTTATAGTGATACGGGTAGAATTCCTATCGTAATCATTTCTTCTCTGGAAATAAAGGAGGACGGGTTATTTAGGTACGGGGTTGTTGGAGTGCTTAATAAAGACACGATGAGACCAGAAGATATAAGGAGGTATGTAGTTCGATATGCGGGATAACGATATTCGTAGCCTAGGGTATGTTTTGAAGCGCACAAACTATGGCGAGGCAGATAGAATCTTAAATATTATTACTCCTGAAAAAAAAATTTCAGTAATTGCTAAGGGGGCTAGAAGGGAGAGGTCAAAATTAGCTGGCGGTATTGAAATGTTTACTTTGTCGGATTTTAATGTACATTTCGGAAAAGGTAATTTGGGCGTTTTGACTAGTGCGAAAATGGTGAAGCATCATGGGGAGATAGCTAAAGATTACAACAAGGTGGAGCTGTCTGCTATGATTTTGAGGAAAGTTAGTTTTTTTTCTGATAATTTTGACAGTGCCGAATATTTTAAAATTGTGGATCAAAGTTTAAGGTTTATAAACAACAGCAATAATTTAAAGTTAGTTGAAGCATGGAGCTTTTTAAAACTAAAAAAAATTGTTGGAGAAGAAATAAATTTGTATCGTGATGTTGACGGGAAGTTGTTAGAGAGGGACAAAAAGTATAGTTGGGATTCAAATAGTTCAGCTTTTTTATGTGACGAAAATGGAAAATATGGAGAGAACGAGATAAAAATGTTGAGAATAATGGTAGGGGGTAATTTGGAAGTGGCCGAAAGAGTGAAAACGTCTTCGGATATGATTGAAGATATTTTGCGTTTAGTTAGAGCGGTGATATAATATAAGTATCAAATTAAGGAGATAATAGGATGGCAGATTTTAACAAAGTTTTGACACCGGGGGATTATGAAAAAGGTGAACTTAACGTCGTGATCGAGATCCCTACTGGTTCTAACCAAAAGATAGAGTGGGATCGGGAACATGCGTGTTTTATGTTGGACCGAATTGAACCGATGTCTTTTGCTAAGCCATGTAATTATGGGTTTATACCTCAGACAATCGATGAAGATGGTGATGAGCTGGACGTGTTAATGATCACTGATCAGCCGCTTACTACCGGTATTTGGATGAAGGCGAAAATTTTAGGCGTAATGAAATTCGTGGACGCGGGAGAGGTTGACGATAAAATTATTTGTGTGCCAGCTGACGATCGTAATAGTGGAGATAGGTATAAAAAATTAGAAGATTTACCGGAGCAACTTATTAAACAAATTGAATTTCATTTTAATCACTATAAAGACTTGAAGAAAGCAGGGACAACTAAGGTGAAGGGTTTCGAGGGGGTTGATGTGGCTAAAAAGGTTATAGAGGCCTCTATAGGTAGGTATGAAGAAGTTCATCCCGAAGTAGCGATTAAAAAAACCGTAGAAAATGCCGTAAATCAGGCAAAAGCTGCAGTTAATGAAACCGTGAATGCGGCAAAAAAGGCTATAGAAGAGGCTAATAAATAAAAAAATACAATAATATTCAAAAAATGAAGTAAATTTGTAAAGTTGTATACTGTTTGAGAAGTAATAAACCGCCTATATAGGCGGTTTATTATTATAACTATAATGTTTGATGGGGCATTTGTATTGGTTTACTGTATTTGCCGATGGTCTATATATGGTATGTGACACGTGTAAAACTAGTATTTATTCATATATATTTATAATTTTGCAATGTTAACACGTATCTGGTTGGTTGTGTCGCGGTCGCGTACTGTAACGGTGTCGTTCTCTAGCGTGTCGAAATCTATGACTACACACTTTGGCGTGCCGATTTCGTCTTGTTTGCGATAGCGTTTACCAATATTGCCAGAATCATCCCAAGTAACGTTGCCATATTTGGCGCGTAACTTATCGTAGACTTCTTTGGCTTTGGTTACGAGCTCTGGTTTGTTTTTGAGCAGTGGGGAAACGCAGAATTTGTATGGTGCTAAGTTTTCTGGAAGTTTTAGCACGATGCGTGTTTCGTCTTTGTCGGCAACTTTTTCTTTGGTATAGGCGCTAGAGAGTATAGCTAAGAATAAACGTTCTACACCGATAGACGGTTCTATCACGTGGGGAATGAATGTTTCGCCAGTGAGTTTATCGCGATACTCCATAGACTTGCCGGACTCGCGCTGGATGTTAGCTAGGTCAAAATCCGTACGGTAAGCTAAGCCCATAAGTTCTTCTTCGCCACCCGGGTAGTCAAATATGAAGTCTATGGTGCGCTTACTATAGTGGGCGCGGTCGGCAGCGGGGACTTCGTATTCGTGGAGTTTGTCCTGTGGTAAACCTACGATATTTTCTAAGAAATCGTGTTGCGCGGAGCGCATTTTTTCGAAATTTTCTTTCCAGGTATCAGGGTGAACGAAGTATTCAATTTCCATTTGCGTACATTCGCGGTCGCGCAGTATAAAATCGCGTGGGGAAATTTCGTTACGGAAAGCCTTACCCTGTTGAGCAATACCAAAAGGCAAACTAGGGTAAATAGTGTCTATTACGTTTTTGTAATTAGTAAAAATGCCTTGGGCGGTTTCGGGGCGAAGATAGGCGGTGGATTTGGCGGCTAGTTCAGCGTTTTTGGCATTATCTTCTGGCAAAACGGCGCCTACGTGGGTGGCAAACATCATGTTGAATTTACGGATTGGCCCCCAATTTTCTTTGCCGCAGACTGGGCATTTGGTATGGGTAGCTAAAAATTCTTCTGTAGTGACGGATTCGCTAATATTGTCGGCGATTTTGTCGGCACGAAAACGAGATTTGCACTCTTTACACTCTACGAGTGGGTCGGCGAAAGTAGCTAAATGGCCGGAAGCCACCCATGTTTTAGGATTCATTAGTATGGCGGCATCTACGCCATGCATATCATCACGTTGCTCTACGAAATAATCCCACCAGGCATTCATAATTTTTTTCTTGAGCATGACGCCGAGCGGACCATAATCCCAGGTGCCAGCCATGCCGCCATAAATATCAGAGCCAGGAAAAATGAACCCGCGACGTTTGCATAGGCTTACGATATCTTCTAATTTTGTCATAAGGTAATTATATCACATGTCGAAAAGAAGATTGGTATATTATAAAATGATTTTGTTAAAATAGAAATTTATGGTATCATATATAAATATGACAGAAGACAAAAGTAAGAAGAATTGTACGAGAAGAACGCTGCATTATTTTTTGAGCGCAACAAAAAAATATAAAGGATTGGCGGCTGGTGGATTAATTACTACTCCGATTGTAATATTCTTAAGAAATATATTGACACCACTTTTGCTTGCGGATATGATTCAAACCATATCAGAGGGTTTGCGTGGCGAAGGTTTAATGCTGGCACTTTTGCCAAAGGCGATTTTGTTGATTGTGGCCACAATGTTGAGAAGTTTCGTGTTTGGTCCGCTGAGAATGTGGTGTGTTTGGAAAATGGAGATCAAGGCTATGTATGATTTGAGTTGTAGGGCTTTTGATACAATCAGTGCACAATCTATGCAATTTCATTCGGATAGATTTTCTGGCTCACTTGTGTCGCAGACAAATAAATTTGTGAGTGCGTATGAACGATTAATGGACGAATTTTTCTGGAATATTTTTCCGGTACTGCTGGATTTACTGATGATAACAATCGTATTAATTCCTAGGGCGCCATTATTTGTAGTGGGGATTATAGTGTTTGTAATGATTTTTATTGCGATTTCGGCGGTATGGTTTAAGAAATTGGCGCCGATACATGAACGCGAGGCGAAAGCCTCCAATAAATGTACTGGACAGTTAGCTGATTCAGTATCTAATATCGTGGCAGTTAAATCTTATGCTAGAGAAAAGTATGAAAGCACTAGATATGCAAGGTACCAAAATGAATGGTATAAGACTATTTTTGAAAGTTTAAAGCAAAATACTAAGCGTAATTATTTCTTTGATGGCGTGGGTGTAGGGTTGACTATATTGATTGTGATTTTTATGATAGGTGCGCAAGATTGGTTTGGTGTATCGGTAGCAACGTTAGTATTACTCGTAAACTATAGTCAGAATATATTATCTGATCTTTGGAGCATACATTCTATATTCAAATCTTTGAACCGGGTGTTTGGGGATGCACGTGAATTGACTGAGATTTTGGATATGAAAGATGATGTAGTTGACGAGTCGGGCGCTAAGAAATTAGTAATAAGTAAGGCAAAAATTGATTTTAGCGACATTACTTTTAAGCATAAGGATGCAAAAGAACCTATTTTCGAGAATTATTCGCTGACTATAGCACCAGGCGAGAGGGTTGGTTTGGTGGGTATTTCTGGTTCTGGGAAGACAACTTTAACTAAGTTGTTGCTTAGATTTGCGGATGTTGACGCAGGCGAGATAATGATTGACGATCAAAATGTTCGTAATGTAACACAGCAGAGCTTGCGTGAAGCGATAGCTTATGTGCCGCAGGAATCTTCGTTGTTCCATAGGACAGTATTTGATAATATTGCCTATGGTAGGCCGGGCGCAAGTAAGGAAGAAGTATTGAAGGCAGCAAAGCTGGCTAATGCGGACGAATTTATTAAAAAGCTGCCAGACGGCTACGAAACGATGGTGGGGGAGCGGGGCGTGAAGCTATCTGGTGGACAGAGGCAGAGAATTGCGATAGCACGGGCGATACTAAAAGACGCGCCGATATTGGTGTTAGACGAAGCGACTTCGGCGCTGGATTCGGAAAGTGAGGCTTTGATACGAGAAGCGCTAAATAATTTGATGAGGGGGCGAACTTCTATAGTGGTAGCGCATAGATTATCTACAATTGCAGGGCTAGATAAAATCGTAGTATTGAATGATGGAAAAATTGTAGAGCAAGGTACGCATGCGGAGCTACTGGCGCGGGGTGGTGAATATCAAAAACTGTGGTCGCGGCAGAGTAGTGCGTTTTTGGATGAAGATTAATCTTGCTTGATTCTTTTGGCTTCAAAAAATACAGTAGGTACAGCTGGTGGCGGGGTGAAATCGGTAGGTTTTAGAGGCAAACGGATTTTGGTTTGGTAATTTTGGATGAGCTGTAAGCCGAGCTGGGAAGTGTAGTGGCGGTCGGTGTTTAAGAGTTTTAAGGCAAATTGTTTTTGAAGTATGAGATAAAATGATTCTGGCGGATTGTCTGCTTCAATTAATTTATGTATAATCTTGGAGCTAAGATGAAAAGGTGGATTGCTGAAAACTTTATAGGAAATAGTGGGTAAAATGTAATCTAGGAAATCTTGTTCTATGATTTCGACATTTTCTATGCCGCGCTTTTTGAGATTGGCACGAAGTTTTTCGGCGGTGGTATGATCTGGCTCGATAGCGATAACATGATGTACGCGGTGGGCGAGAGCACTGGTGATAACACCGGAGCCAGCGCCGATTTCTATTACGGTATCGCGTTTTTTAAGATTGGAGTGGCCAATTAAAATTAACGCTAGACGGGGAGATTTGAGGAAGTGTTGAGAAAGCAAATGATTACGCATCTAAATTGAGGTTGGTAGTTTCGCCGGTGGTGAAATCTTTGACTTGGAGCTGGTTTGAAGACGCTTCGGATTCGCCAATAACTATGCCGTTTTTGGCAAGCTTGGCGGCGTAGGTGAGTTTGTCGCCGAGCTTTTTATCGGTGAGAACTACGGTGACGGAGTTGCCTTTATCGCGAAGTTTCTCGGCTATTTGGAAAGAAAAATCTAATTCGTTTTCTGAAATGGGGATGATAGCGTAATCTATAGGATTAGTGGACTGTTCTGGTAGGAGCTGCTCTTCGTTTAAGACATAGAATAAGCGAGTAAGTCCGATGGAACCGCCAACGCCGGGGAATTTTTGGTCGGTGAAATAGCCAGTGAGGTTTTCGTAACGGCCACCACCACAGACGGAGCCAATGGATTTGTGTTCTGGTAAGATAAATTCAAAAACGGTGCCAGTGTAGTAGTCTAAACCACGGACAATTTTCATGTCGGCAATGATTTGATCTTTGAGCCCCATGGTTTCTAGAAGATAAAGAACTTGGTTTAATTCGGAAATGCCTTCGGTAAAGGCAGGATTATCAATGCCGAGATTGCCAAGATTTTTGACAATGAAAGAACGTTCGCCGTGGAGATTGATGAAAGCGAGAATTTTTTTGATGTTTTCCTCGGAAAGACCGATTTCGGCGAGATTTTCGGTAGTTTTTTCGACCGGAACCTTTTCGGAGTGATCGATGATACTGTAAATATCGACAGAATATGCGATGAGATCTAGGTCTTCCAATAAACCGGTGAGAATCTTGCGGTTATTGATGTGGGCAAGAATTGGAGTTTTGAGACCAAAACTTTTGAAGGTTTGGAGTAAAGTGGAGATAACGTCGGCATCGTAGGAAATGGAGATATTGCCGCGACCAATGACATCTATATCGCACTGGTAAAACTCGCGGAAGCGACCTTTTTGGGCACGTTCGCCGCGAAAATTAGGGCCGATCTGTGAAACTTTGAAAGGGAAAGCTAAATCATTCTCGTGTTCTACGACATAGCGGGCGAGGGGCACGGTGTGGTCAAAACGGAGGGCTTGATCGGAATCTTCGGCAGCTTCGGTGGTCTTGATGACTTTGTAAATTTGTTTTTCAGTGTCGCCGCCGGCTTTGGCGAGGAGTATTTCGGTACGTTCGATGGACGGAGTTTCGATATCTAGATAGCCATGATTATGATATACTTCGGCAATTTTATTTTTAAGGTTATTAAAAATGGCCTGCTTTTCGGGCAGAAGCTCTTGCATGCCAGAAATTGGGGAAGTATTTAATTTTTTCATAGTACTTTAATTATATCATATAGGAATAAAAAATAGGCTGTAGAGCCTTATATTTTCATAATATCATATTTTATAATTTTTGTCAATGGCGGGCGATACAGGATTGGAGAACCTCGTACTAAAGTGCTCGGTGCGAACCTTTGGCTCGTCTTCTGTATTACTGTCAGAAAAATAAAACAATCCCTTTCAGGGATCTATATTTTTCTGGTGGGCGATACAGGAGTCGAACCTGTGACCTCGTCTACGTCAAAGACGCGCTCTAGCCAACTGAGCTAACCGCCCATAAAAAATGGTGAGTCGGGAGGGGCTCGAACCCTCGACACCGGGCTTAAAAGGCCCGTGCTCTAACCAGCTGAGCTACCGACCCACTTTTTAAAGTGGTGGTTCCGACTGGACTTGAACCAGTGACACAAGGCTCTTCAGGCCTCTGCTCTACCAACTGAGCTACAGAACCCTATACATATTATAGCACATTTTTTTAAAAAAAGGTAAAATGTAATCTCCCCTTAGAGGGAGATTACATTTTATGGCACTATTTTTTCTTGGTATTTTCAGCAATATCTCTGGTGTTTCGCCAAATCATAATGAACATTATGGCTGCTTCGTACATAATACGAACGAAAACTGGTCCAAGAACTAGACAGATAATGAAGCCTAAGAACCCATATCCGCCGGCACCCAGGAATGAGAAAGATATTAAAATGGTGAAGATGGTAGAAATATAGTAGACTATTTTGAGAATGGGCTCTAACCACATGATCTTAAAGGATAAGAAATCTTTAAGCCATGTTAAGAACTTACCTTTAGGCGCAGTTTTATTATTAATAAAAAGAAAATATATTAAAGTTCCACCAACTATGGCTAAAATTAAAGCTACGATCCCCCAAATATTGGCTCCATCCATGAGGTTGGTTGGATAATAATTGTTGTTGGTGCTAACGTCGGTCAGCATTTTGTATGTACCATAATCAGGCATGCAATACTCCTTTTGTTAATGTTAATTTAATTTTATTTTATCATAAAATAAAATTTTTCTCCCATTTTCATCTAAGTTTTTTGAAAACATACTATGTTTGTTTGTATTGGATCTAGCGTTTAAAATATTTTGGGGTTATTGTCAGATAGATAGGCCAGTACATGCTATAATGTGTATTATGAATAGAGTGCCGTTGGCTGAGAGGATGAGACCGTTAAACTTAGAAGGGGTTTTAGGTCAAGATAAGATAATTGGAAAAGGTAAAATTTTAACTGAGATTGTTAGAAAAAAAGAACCGACGAACTTAATTTTTTGGGGACCTCCTGGGACTGGGAAGACTACTTTGGCGAGAATTATTGCGCGGGAATTTAAAGCGGATTTTGTCGAAATTTCGGCCGTTACGGCTGGCAAGAAAGATGTTGAAGAAGTAGTTGCGAGAGCTAAGGTGAATTGGAATTTGGGGACTCGAACAGTACTTTTTGTGGATGAAATACATAGATTCAATAAGGCACAACAAGATGCTTTTTTGCCGCATGTAGAAAGCGGGCTTATCACATTGATTGGAGCGACTACGGAGAATCCGTCTTTTGAGGTGATTTCACCGTTACTCAGCCGGTCGCGGGTTGTAATAATTTCGCCGCTCTCTAGAGAGGCGATCCGGGAAGTTTTAAAGAGGGCTATAAAAGCAGAGAAAGTTACAAAACGGGTAACAAAAAAAGCGGTAGAATTATTGGCAGAGTTATCCGGAGGAGATGCGAGGAGCGCGCTGGGAGATTTAGAATTGGCGTTATCGTTAGCAGAAAAAGTAGACGATAAGGTTGTTATGGAAGCGGCTGGGAAAAAAATACCAGGATACGATAAAAAAGGAGATAAACATTACGATATGATTTCGGCTTTCATAAAGTCTATGCGAGGAAGCGACACGGATGCGGTATTGTATTATTTGGCGCGGATGGTGCAAGCGGGAGAGGATCCGAAGTTTATTGCAAGAAGAATGGTGATATTTGCGAGTGAGGATATTGGACTTGCGGGGAATGGAGCGTTATCTCTTGCGGTGGCTTGTTTTCAGGCAGTAGAAAGGGTAGGAATGCCAGAAAGTGGATTGATTTTAGCACATGTCGCTGTCGCGTTGGCAAAATCAAAAAAATCGCGCTTAACAACGGATGCTTGGTATAAGGCGAAAGATTTAGCTCGCAAATCGTCTAATGAACCAGTTCCGATATGGCTACGTAATGCCCCAACTAAATTAATGAAAGATTTGGGATTTGGAAAAGGCCAAAAATGGGAGGCGGGATTTCATCTTGATAAAAATTATTTGCCAGATAATATAAAGAATGAAAAAATTTTTGAATAATATTATTTTTTACTGTCTAAACCAGCTTGAAAGTACATTAGCGCGTGTTCCCAGCCCCAAGAAAGATCAAATCCGGAGCTAGTATATTCATTGAATTTGAAATATGGCATACCGCGAGCGAGTTTAGTGGTTTTTTCAGCATTAGCTTTTATTTCCTCGAGAGGAGTTTCAGACTGAACACAAGAGGTAAAGTCTTCGCCTAGACCTACTTCTTTACCAATGTTGATCCAGTAATCTTTTCCCAGATTAGACATTTTGGAGGCGGCAGATTTTCCGGAAGATTTATAGTAATCATTCCAAACTTTGGAGATTGCTTTATTATAATAATCCCAAAATTTTCCGGCGTCCCGTGCGCAGTAAGCCCCTATAGCGGAGTAACGGGAATTTATGGGGTTAGTTTCGCCGTATTCGTAAAGAAAATCAGATAAACGAACTTCGAATAAAATATCATTTTCTTCTAGATATTTTTGGAATTTTTCTTCATTTTCGAAGAGGGCGTTCTCGAAAGCGACACAATAAGGGCAAATTAGATCTGAATAAACTATAAAATAATTTTTGGCTTCAAGATTGCCTAAAGTCGTGCGTTGGTCCCAGACTTTTTCGGCATTTGAAGGTTTAGCGGATATACTAGTAATGATTGAGGCAATGATTACTCCAACGATAACAATAATTCCGATTATTCTAAAGGTTTTTTTCATTACGCTCCTTTTTGGCTAAATATTTTTCGTTTATTATTATAACATAGGTTTCTTCTCCTAAGCGTTTCAGGGACAAAATTGCGATTATGATCGCAAGCCAGGTAACTATGGTAGAAATTGCCCCGGCGATAGCTATACTTCCAGAAGAAAAGATAACTCCGATGAGGGGGGTTAAAAGCGTAGTTCCACAAGTCGGACAGCCAGCGCCGAGCGCTATAAGACCAGTAATAATGCCGGCTTTTTCGAGATTTGCAGAATTTTCGGACCGTTTTTTATTCCAAAGTAGGATAATAAGACCAATCAAAATTCCTTGTAGTATGGAAATTGAGAAAATTGGTAACCAATCTAAGAAAATTTGATTAAAGCCAAAGATTCCTAAGAAACATTCGCCTAAAACTCGTAGGCTAGAAGGAAAGCCGAGCGCAGACATGAGCTGAAATTTGTTGAGGCCGCCAGAGAGTAGATTCATCAAAAATCCAAAAAACAAAAATGCAGATATAAAACCATGCCAAAAACGCTTTTCACGGGTGGCAAGCAGAATTCCTTTTCCGGCCAAGACAAATTCATCTAGCCATTTCCTCCAATTCATATGTTTAGTATATCATAAAATGTGTACGGCTTAGAACGTAAATTATAAAAGTTTGAAATAAAATAAATATTGTTTTTGTCAATTAGGGCTTGTTCGGTTTTTAAAAAATACTTCTGTAAAATATAAATATTTATAAAAATACTATAACATAAATAATTTTAAAAAACAAGGTTGACAACTATTTTGGCTATGCTAAAATGAAAATAGGTTTGGACTAAATCCGACGTTGAAAGTAGCCCGAACTGAGGTGTTTTGAGTATTGGGGGATATCTGCAAAAGAAAGAATGAGTGTGGAGCTATATTGGTTAGGTTGTGGGGGCGTTAAGATATATTAGTGCGAAATTCGTTTTGAGGGCGATCTTTTGTTTTTGGGGTGGACTTTTTAGCATAAGTGTGGTATAATATGGGAATGAGACTGTCAAAAAGAATAGATCAGGCTCTTCGTGTTCTAGTGCCCATTAGTTTAATGGTTGTTTTTGGGGTGATTTGCGGAATAATGGGTAGAAATACGTTTGCAAGAGGAGAAGATGGTCTAGATAAAGCCTATACTTTAGAAGAGTTAAAGTTCGTTACTTTTTACGATGATGGAGGTGAGCTAACGGTGAAAACTGGAGCTAAGACTGTTAGAGAGGCTTTGGACAGGGCAGATATAGTCGTTAATGAGGGGGATATTGTTGAGCCGGGGCTAGAAACTGAGATAAACATGAATAATTATCATATTAATATATATAGATCACGTCCGGTAGTTGTAAAGGATGGAAAAACTATAAGGTATTTAATGACAGCGAGTTTTGATGCTAAAAAGATAGCAGAAGAAGCTGGGTTTGCGGTTTATGATGGGGATATTGTTAAAATGAATTTAAATACTAATTTTTTGGAGAATGGGGCGGCAAACATTTACGAAATTATTAGGAATGGGGGTAGGGTTGTGACCGTAGAAGAAGAAATACCTTTTCTAGAACGCGAGGAAAAGGATTTCGGTCTTGAGCCGGGGGCAAGAGAAGTTAGGCAACTTGGGGAAGTTGGCAAGAGGCGCTTAGTTTATAATGTGATGTATAAAGACAATGTGGAAGTTGGTCGAGAATTAGTTAATGAGGAAGTTATAATTGCTCCGGTAGATAGAGTTGTGGCGGTAGGAGTGAGTACGATAGAAAGGTCACCTTTAACGGTCAATAAAGGTAGGAATTATTATACTTATACGAAAGCGGATGGGACTACTGTGCTGCGTCAAGAAACTTATTATGACCTGAATATGTCGATAGTTATAGGGAGTTGTGGGGGAGGAAGCTATACAGTAAGAGAAGATGGTGCGAAAATCGATCAAGATGGATATGTTTTGGTTGCGGCTAATCTTAACTTATATCCGAGATGCAGTATAGTCGAGACTAGCTTAGGGCTAGGTAAGGTCTATGATACTGGCGGGTTTGCGACGACTAACCCGGAACAGTTTGATTTGGCCACGGACTGGAGCAATCAGGATGGAAGGTAATGAAAAATAAGAAATTTTTGGGGCAACATTGGCTAAAGAATCGTGATATATTGGACGAGATAGCGAGGCTTACGGGGCAGGGTGAGGTATGCGTCGAAATAGGCCCAGGACTCGGGACACTTACGAGCAGTCTACTAAAAAAATTTAGTAAAGTTATTGCGATAGAATATGATAAGGATTTAGCTAATAATTTGCCAAAATCTTTTCCGGGGAAAAATTTGGAAGTTATTAATGCGGATATATTAGACTATGATTTTGATGGGATAGAAAAACCTTATATGATTGCGGGGAACATACCGTATTATATAACTAGTCCTATTATAGAGAAGTTAATAAAACTCGACAATCGACCTAGGAAAATTGTATTACTAGTGCAAAAGGAGGTAGCGGAACGAATAGTGGACAAAAAAGAGACGTTTCTGTCGTTATTAGTGAAAAATCGAGCAGAAGCTACTTTAGGTCCAGTAGTAAAAAAGGAGGAATTTATACCTCCACCGAAGGTGGATAGTCAAGTGATAGTCCTCATTCCGCATGCACCGAAAGTGGGGTTGGAGGTTTTCACGCTTATCCGTCGTGGTTTTTCTGCGCCACGCAAAAAACTTGTACATAATTTAGCTGGACTAGCCTCTAAAGAAGAGCTCATAAAAATGTTTTTGGAGTTGGGTATTTCGCCGGATGTTCGTCCAGGAGATATACATCTTTTTGATTGGCAAAAAATTTTTAAAGAACTGAGTCGTTCTAACAAGTAACGTGTTGTATTTTTGAAAAAAGATTTGTTTTAATGTGTTTTTGGGAAGGTTATGTTAGGGCTTTTTTGTTGCTTATGTTATTTGGCAAACCTAGCCATAAATTCTAAAATGATACTATGTTTTTTAATGTTTAGTTACTTTTAGGCATTATTGTGCTACATAATAACGTCTATAGCTATGATAAAAGTGGTATAATATTAAATATGTTAGATATAAAATTTATTCGAGAGAATCAGGAACTTGTTAGCAAATCTGCTTCAGAAAAAGGGTACAAGATTGACGTACAAGGGGTTTTAGAATTGGATGATGAGAGAAAAGTAGAGCTTAGCATGGTTGAGGAATTGCGCCAAAAACGAAATGAAATCGCGGCACGAATGAAGGGTGGAAAGCCAGATGGGGAGCTAATAGCGGCAGGGAAAGCGATCAAAGTTGAATTAGGGGAGAGAGAAAAGAAACTAGCTGCAATTAATGAAGAATTAAAGAGTATGATAAATAAAATTCCCAATATTATTTTAGAGGACGTCCCTTTGGGGGGAGAAGAATGCTCGGTTGAGGTCAAAAAATGGGGGGAGCCGAAAAAGGTGGGGGTGGATCACTTAGAGTATGCAGTTAGCCGAGGATGGGTAGATTTTGAGCGGGGAGCGAAAGTCGCGGGAACTAAATTTTATTATCTTAAAAATGAGTTAGCTTTACTTGAAAATGCCTTACTACAATATGTATTAAAAAAAGTTTTGAACTATGGCTTTAGTTATATGACGGTGCCCGATATGGTGTCAAGTAGAGTTTTGGAGGGGTGTGGTTTTAATCCGCGAACCAGTGAGCAATCTGATGAATATTTTATTGAGGGAGAGGACCTTGCAATGATTGCGACGGCCGAGATGCCGCTAACTGGATATCATATGGATGAGATTATCGAAGAGGATAAGTTGCCTTTGCTTTATGCGGGCTTTTCAGCTTGTTTTAGGAAGGAGGCGGGGGCATATGGAAAATACAATAGGGGCCTGTTTCGCGTTCACCAATTTAATAAATTAGAAATGTATGTGTTTTGTTTGCCGGAACAAAGTCGGGAAATACATGAAAAAATATTAGCGATTGAGGAGGAGATTTGGCAGGAATTAGGTTTACCATATCATGTCATTAATATAGCGGCAGGAGATTTAGGTGCGCCGGCGGCGAAAAAATATGATATCGAATATTGGTCACCTGTAAACCAAAAATATCAAGAACTTACTAGTTGTTCCAATTGTACTGATTTTCAAGCTCAAGCAGTGAATGCGAGAGTGAGGCGAAAAAATGGAAAAGTAGAGCCTATGCACACCTTAAATGGAACGGCGATTTCTCTAGCGAGAGCTTTGGTGGCCATAATTGAGAATTATGCAATAAGAGACGGAAAGATGCGATTGCCTGATGTTTTGAGGCCATATTTTGATAATAGAGAAGAAATATAAAGGAGGAAATATGATAAACAAAATTGAAGTAAGAGGGGATGGATATAAGGTTGAAGAGCCATTAAAAAAATACGTAGAAAAAAGAATCGGGAAATTGGACCGTTATCTTCCTAGAGGTAGTAAAAAGGATATAGTGGCAAAAGTGGTCGTTTCGGAAATTGGAAAAAATAAGAGTGAGAAATATAATATTTCTGCGGCTATGGAATTAGTGGGGGGGAAAGTAATTGCGGCGAGAGATGAATGTTCGAATGTGTTTGCTGGGGTGGATTTGGTGGAAGCCAAGTTGCTCGGCCAAATTAGACGATATAAATTAGAGGTTCAGCCCCATCGTCAAAGGAGGACTCTTAAAAGCCTCTTTATTAAGAGAAAATAATGTGATAAAATGGGAAGAAATTAATTCTGTTGGAGGCATATGGCTAATAAACCGAAAGAGGGCGCGAAAGTCCGAGAAAAAGTTGTCGAACGAAAGAAAAATTTAAAGATCCATAAAGAGAAGAAGCCTACTGATAAGTTGGCGGATAAAACTGCTTTAACAAAATTTTTGCAAGGGATATTTGGTGATGCGCAAAAGAAAATTCTAAGGAGGATGTGGAAGAAGGTAGAGGAAATCAATAAACTAGAGCCAAAATATGAGGCGATGGATGATGAAGAATTAGCAGAGCAGACTGAAATTTTTAAGAAAAAAATCGATAAAGCTTTGAAAATTGCGCGGGCAGAGCAAGGGATTAATAAGAGTGGCAAAAAGCGACCAGAGATTGATGATACAAAAATCCTGAATGAGCTTTTGCCAGAGGTTTTTGCGGTAGCCAGGGAAGCTTCTAAGAGAGTCTTAGGGCTTCGACCCTATGATGTGCAGCTGATAGGCGGTATAGTATTGCACGAAGGAAATGTGGCTGAAATGAAAACTGGTGAGGGTAAAACTTTGGTTGCAATGCTCCCGGCTTATCTTAATGGCTTGACTGGGCGGGGGGTGCATATTGTGACTGTGAATGATTACCTCGCACAGCGTGATGCGGGATGGAACGGTCCGATTTATGATTTTTTGGGAATGAGTGTCGGAGTGATTATCAATAACGCTTCGTTTGTTTATGACTCGGAATACGAAAATGAAGAACATGATGATGAAAGGTTTAAACATTTGAAACCGGCAACACGAAAAGAGGCGTATGCGGCAGATATCACTTATGGAACGAATAACGAGTTCGGATTTGACTACTTGAGGGATAATATGACAAGTGAGGTGCAATATTTGCGCCAAAGGGAATTGAATTTTGCGATTGTGGATGAGGTAGACTCAATTTTGATTGATGAGGCAAGAACGCCTTTGATTATTTCTGCTCCGGCAGGGGATAACCCGGATGCTTATTATCAATTTGCGAAAGTCGCGGAAAGGCTAGTACCAGAGGATTATATTTTTGATGAAAAACGTAGAAGCGTGACTTTGACCGATAAAGGGATAGAGAAGGTACAAGAGATTTTAGGAGTAGACAATCTGTATTCGACGAAAAATACTAGGCTAGTCTATCACCTTGAGCAAGCGCTGCGAGCTGAGGTTGTATTTAAGAGAGATAAGGATTATGTTGTTACAAATTCAGGGGAGGTGATTATTGTTGATGAACATACGGGGAGATTGATGCAGGGGCGACGCTATAATGAGGGATTGCACCAAGCAATAGAAGCCAAGGAGGGCGTGGTTGTAAAACAAGAGTCTATGACGCTCGCAACAATCTCGTTCCAGAATTTCTTTAGACTTTATAAAAAATTATCAGGTATGACGGGGACAGCTTTTACGGAAGCAGAGGAATTCCAGCAGATTTATGCCTTAGACGTGATTCAAATTCCGCCGAATAAACCTATTGTGAGAATAGACAAAGATGACTTGATTTATAAGACGAAAGCTGGGAAATTGAAGGCTATCGCAGCAGAAATTCGTAAATATCATGAAAAAGGACAACCAGTACTTGTAGGTTCTGGCTCAATTGCAAATAACGAAGAAATTGCTAGGTATTTGGACGCGGAAAATATTCCGTACGAGATCTTGAATGCAAAAAATAATGAACGAGAGGCAGCAATTATTGCCAAAGCGGGAGAGAAAGGGGCGGTTACGTTGGCAACGAATATGGCAGGACGAGGTACGGACATTAAGTTGGGCGAGGGGGTTAAGGAGTTAGGGGGGTTAGTCGTGATTGGCTCAGAGCGGCATGACAGCCGACGAGTGGATAACCAGTTAAGGGGTCGTGGTGGAAGGCAAGGGGACCCGGGTGCTACGCAATTTTTCGTAAGCTGTGAAGATGATTTGATGCGAATTTTCCAAGGGGATAGAGTGAAGATGTTGATGACTCGACTAGGAGTAGATGAGGATACTCCGATTCAGACTAAATCAATTTCAAAAACTCTAGAAGCTGCTCAAAAACGTATTGAAGGATTTAATTTTGATTCTAGGAAAAATGTAGTTCAATATGATAACGTCATCAACCGGCATCGCAAAGTAGTTTATATGATAAGACGTAAAATTCTTGAAGGGGATGATATCTATCCAGAAATTAAGAGATTGATGCGAGATGAAACGAAGATGTTGACTGAATTTTCGTCTAGAGTGAATAAAAAATTTGATGAGGAGTTTAAAGCAGTATTTGACTTTGATGATGATCTGATTCATGGTATTGGAGTTATGCGCAAGGAAAAAGATCGCGAAAAGCGAGCTTTAGAAGCCGTGGAAGAAGCTTATAAGAAAAAAGAAGAAGAGTTTGGGGCGGAAACTATGCGAAAAGTGGAGCGGGAAGTCTATCTGAAAGTGCTAGATATGCTTTGGATGCAACATCTTGAAAATATGCAACATCTTCGCGAAGGGATACATTGGCGAAGTGTTGGACAAAGGGATCCACTAGTAGAATATCGTTCAGAGTCCCAGAAATTATTCGACGGATTGCAGAGGAATCTGCGGGAAGAGGTCTTAAAGATCTTGCTTTCGATTACTCCGGCGGAGGCGGCGAATGATGATGTGACGGACGGTGAGGAGTATGAATCGGAGCTTACGAAGATGGCCGAAGGCCAAACTGAAAAAGGGGTAAATGAGATTTCAGCCGGGGATAAAAATATGGATGACGAATTTCGTAAAACTAAGGTTACTGTTAAAAAACCAGCAACGAGTAGAGCTGTTCTAAAGAAGAAAACTAATAAATCGAGTAAAAAGAAGCGCTCAAAAAGTAAGCGGAAATGAATCCGATAGTAACATTATAGCATAAGTGCGATAAAATGTCAATATTTAGGTTAACGCGAGGTAAAAATGAAACATTCTGTGGAGGAGATTAAGCTTAAAAATGGGGCACGAGGGCTTTTGATAGATATTCCGGGGGCGAGTGTAATGTCTACGCGAATCCAATTTCGAGCAGGGATGCTTTATGCAAAGAAAAAAGAGGTTTATGAGATACCACATATTGTGGAGCATCTGGCATTTGGCGCGAATGCAAAATTTAAAGATGAGCAAGCCTACGAAGCGGATTTTACTAAAAACGGAGCCTATCATAATGCATGGACGAGTGATATTTCGGTTTGTTATGAGACGGAATGTGCAGATTTTGAATGGGAAAGGATTATGGATTTACAGCGGCTCTCGATTTGTCAGCCGAAATTTAATGAGGAGGAATTGAAGAGTGAGAAGGCAAACGTGAAGAGCGAGTTGACAGGGTATATGAATGACTATTATAGATTGCTTTGGCCGAGAGTCCAACAAACAGTAGGGGAGAATATTTTGGATTTGCAAGATCGAATCAGGACGATCCCGAATATAGAATTAAAGGATATAAGAGAACATTATCGGCGGACTCATACTGCGAAAAATATGCTATTCATTATTGCGGGAAAAATTAAGGGAAGAAAAAGAAAAATTATAAAGATGTTGAACGGGTGGGAGTTGAAGGAGGGGGAGAAGTTCGAAATTCCGCAATCCGATTTGCATACTGGAGAGGCAGTATCGATTAGGCGAAAAGATGCAAATAATATTACATTTGGGTTTTCTTTGATTACGCCAAGACATTTAGAACCAAATGAAGTGTTTGCAATGAATTGTTTGAACCATATTTTAAACGGAACTACAAATTCGAAGATATTTGGAGCAGCGAGAAAAAGAGGTTTGGTTTATGGAATGGGGAGTTCAGTGGCGAGCAACGCAAATAATTCATATTGGGATTTTGACGGGGAGGTGAATGTAGAAAATGCGGAGGAGTTGTTTAGCCTTATTCAGACAGAGTTAATGAAAACTCTGAATGGAGAAATATTGGATTTGGATTTTTTGGCAGCAAAATCGTATGCGTTGGGCAGATTTCAGATGGGAGCACAAACTGTGGGCCAGATTGCGGACTATTATGCTGAAAACTATTTTACAAATGAGACAATTGAAAGATATGACAATATGCCGAATTTAATTAAATCTATCGATAAATTCAAGATGGTAGAATTGGCGCGGGAGTTTGCTGGCTCTGGTATTAAAGGTTTTGCGGCGGTATCATCTACTGAGAAAGCGTTTATAAGTAGTTTGGAAAATAGGCTAAACTTTTAATTATTTTCTATATTTTTAGTTTTTACAATTCATCATATCTCGGGAGCTACGTGATGTGATAATAAATTTTATCACATCACTTTGCCCCTTCGGCGGCAAAATTCATCTAAGAGTAAATTTTGCCTTTATGTCCCCCGATATTGATGAATTATAAAATAATACCTTAGAAATTAGCCATTAAGCGTGGATATTATTTTTTGGTATTGTTCACCTCTGTCGTAAACATTTTCAAACATATCAAAACTGGCGGCGGCGGGAGACATAATGACTACGGCATTTTCTAGTGTTTCGGCGGTGGATTTGGCGGTATTCACGGCTTGCTCTAGGGATTCGGCTAGGGTGAAACGGCTATCTTGATACTGTTTGGCGAGTTCACGGCCAGATTCGCCTATTAGAACGATTTTCTTAATCTGCGGAGTTTGAAGAATTTCGTAAATTTCTGGTAAATCTTTATAGTTGGTTTTGTCGCGACCGCCAATGATTAGGATTAAGTTGTTGTTTGGGAACGAATTAACTGCGACGCGCGTAGAGGATGGATTGGTGGAGAAATTATCATCGTAGTATTTGACGCCGTTTAATTCGCGGAGGAACTCCAAGCGGTGAGGTAAGCCACGAAAACTGCTAAGGCCAGTGATGATTTCAGATTTTTTCTCTCTGATAAATTCATCTGGTGAGATATTTCTGTAACTTGCCACGGCGGCAATAGCGGCCAGGGCATTTTCTTGATTGTGTTTACCAGGAAGGTAGATTGCTTTTAAAATGCTATCTGGAACCTCATATGGATAAGGGATTTTGATAGCCTTAGAAGTATTGGTAATCTTGGTAGTTTCGGGATTTTTGGAGTAATAAATTAAGTAATCATTCGCGGTTTGCCAGCGAGTAATGTTGGCTTTGGCGTTTAAATAATCGGCGTAATTTTTGTGGACATTGAGATGATCTGGTTCGAGGTGACCGAGTACGGCGATATGGGGAGATTTTTCTAAATCCCAGAGCTGAAAACTAGACATTTCGTAGACTACGACCGAGGTAGGCTTCAGATTGTCTAGAATATCAATAGATGGATTACCGATGTTGCCGACTAGATAGGCGTCTTCGCCGAGCGAATCCAGGATGAACTTAATGAAAGAGCAGGTGGTGCCTTTGCCCTTGGTGGCGGTAACGCCGATAATGGGGCAAGGACAGTGATCGAAGAAGTATCGAGTGAGACTGGATTCGTTTGGTAGCCCTAGTGGGGGGACGGATGGGGAACGCAGAATTATATCATAGGACGAATAATCTTTCTGTTTTATTTCTTCGGGGGTGAAATTTTCAAAAATATCACATTTGGCATTAAAATGTGTTTTAAAATATTTTTCAGCGGCTTGGCCCTCTTTGCCGTAGCCTAGTAGTGCGATTTTCATAGTAATTTATCTTGTTTATGCTGTAGTGGGGTTGACTTATCGATCAGTGTGCGGTAGAATTAAGTTAAAGGTTTATGTTATTAGTCCTGCTTTGCAGGGCTAATTTCAAGTTGGATGTATAACTTGATGTTTTTCTTGAAGATTTTCTTACGAAAATTATGTCTCAAAAATAACATGCACAAGCCCTCCTTTCTCTTACCGTTCATTGATATTAAAGTGTCAGCCCCATGGTGATATTATAGCACAAAAGTCCCCCGGTTTTTAACCGGGGGCCATAGATAGTTTAGGTGGTTACTTGGACGGAGACGGGTAAGATATGGGCGGCTCAGGAGTTGGATAGTTGTTCTCGGTGCTGTCTGTAGACGATTTAGTGGTGCTGGCAGTTTCTTCTGACAGCGTATTGCTAAGCGCCGAAGAGTTTACTTTGCAACCTGTAGGGATATCGATGTCCGCCAGAGCATAGCACTTGAAGAAAGCCAGGCTGCCGATGCTTTTGCAACTTCGATTAAATGTTACTGTTGCTAAATTGGGATTGTCTGAGAAAGCACAATCGCCAATTGCGTTGATGTCGCCTTTGAAGGTAACTTTTGCGAGATTGGGATAACTGTTAATGGAACTGAATTCACAGTTCCCGACAGAAGTAATACCTTCTTCGAAAACAATATTTTCGACAAAAACTGCATCTCCCTCTTTCAGCTTGACCCATTTGTATACTTGGTTGATTGCGCCATCACCAGAGAATGTCAGTGTACCAGTCTCTTTGTTGAAAGTGGCAGTGACGATCCCGTCGGAAAACTTGGATTGATTATTGCCTGTAGAAAGCGTTGAACAACCGGTAAGGATGATGACAAGGCAGATTGAAAGAATGATAATTTTTTTCACGGTAAGAACCTCCTTTATTTTCCCCTCCAAAATATTGGGAGTATCCCAAACATCTTGATAAGGGGCGAGCCAATGAACAGTATTTTGGCTATTACTGTAATTATAGCACAAGTGGTTTAAAAAGTCAATAGGTAGAACACAAATTAAATATTTTGGAGAATTTGGCAGGCTTCTTTGATGGAGTGGGTTTCCATGAGTTTGGCGCGAAGCTCCTTAGCACCAGGGAAATTGTTGACGTAGATTTTGAAGAAATGTTTAAGTGGTTCGTATGAAATATGTCGAGGTTCGCAATTCCCACAATATTTCGGAAGCTTCGCAATGTGATAATTTATTTTATCACATTGCTCCGCCCCTACGGCGGCAAGAATCTGCCTCTGGCAGATTTTGCCTTTATGTTTCTCAGCATTGACGGGAGACGCCATTTTTTCATACAAATCTAAATGCAGTTTCAAAAGTTCCATCAATTCTTCCTGGGTGGGGGTGTGGGCGGTGAAACAGTAGGGGTTGGCGAAAACGCCGCGGCCGATCATAAAACCGTCAACTTCGGGGTATTTTTGATGTAGCTCTAGAGCATGGATTTTATCTCTAATGTCGCCATTAATAATGAGTTTAGTTTCTGGGCTGATTTGATTACGTAACTCAATAATTTCTGGGATTAACTCGTAGTGGGCGGGGACTTTGCTCATTTCTTTTTTGGTGCGAAGATGTACGGTGAGAGCAGCAGGATGTTCGGCGAGCAAAATTGGTAGCCAGGCTTTGTATTCTTCTGGGTCGCTCCAGCCAAGGCGAGTTTTAACAGATACGGGTAAAGTAGTGGATTTTTGAGCATTGCGAAGGCATTCTACGGCAAGATCTGGAGTGTTAATCATGGCAGCACCACCGCCGGCTTTATTGACATGTTTATCGGGGCAGCCAAAATTAAGATCTACGCCAGAAAATCCGAGGTTACTAAGCGCCTGGCAAGTTTCCGAAAAATGCTCAGGATTTTTGCCCCAGATTTGGGCAATGATGGGCTTATCGGATGGGGCAATTTCTAACCTTTCTAGAGCGTTGTGGCGGCCTTTTTCGGAGGCGTAGGAAGAAACATTGGTAAATTCTGTAAAAAATAAATCTGGTCGGCCGGCACGAGCGATAACTTGACGAAACATAATGTCTGTAACGCCTTCCATGGGCGCCAAAATTAGAAACGGTTTAGGCAGGTTGTCCCAAATATTCATTTGTATATTATAACATTTTTTGTGGTATAATTAAATTGCTCGTGTTATACTTCGGTCCCTGGCACAGAGAAAAGTTAAAAGCTGCGTGGTATTGTCATTTATATCCGTAGCCAGGAGCCAATAAAACAGGCTCACATAAATGACTCTAAAATTAATTTAATTAAGGAGTCTTTATGAAAAATATTAACAAAAATCAAGAGCAGGTCGAAGTAATGGCGCTTTTCGGTTACGAAATGACCCCTTGCCAACCGCTAACCTTCCGGCGGCGCGGGGAAAGCGAAACCGAAGTGACAGAGCTGCTTCGTACGCAAATACGGTTTGCGGGCGGGGCTGCATTACACATATTCGATGTGCTTGTTGGCCGGGAGAGAGTGCGACTAGAGTTTAATTCGCGCGATCTGTCTTGGCACCTCACACAATAAAAAATGGCCCGTAAGGGCTATTTTTTATGGACGTGGGGTTGATTTTTATAGAACAAGGTTTGATGATAAGAAAATGAGATATTAAAATGGCGGCCAGTGGCCGCCAAGTGAGCGTTTTTTGGAGTGGAGCGCTCAGCTCCGAGAGCGTGCGATTGTTTACTCGTTCCAGTTTGCGCCGAGAACCTCGTCGGCCGGCCCGTAGGCGGCGAAGTCATTTTCGCTCAAGATATAGCGATCGTCCTCGGCGAGGTTGTCGGGATGTTCTTTGTAGTAGGGAGCACAGAAATAGCATTTCGCATCGCCGTTTTGTGTGCCGCCCCAGGGAGCATCGATTTCCACGCTTTCGCCGGTATCGTTCGGGATGATCCTTGCCATACCTTTGGCGCGGTAAACTCCGGGCTCGTCGGTCGGCTCATAGCGCTCTCTGAAAGTTGCGTCCGGAATGGCGTAGTTGTTGTCGCGATCGGTTTTCCAGGCTTTGGGGTTGGTAGCGATCCACTCGCCGACTTCAACGGGACGAGTATCTTCCAGTTCGGCGCTGCGAATGCAACCGTCCTTTGTGCTGGTGGCGACTTCACGCATGACATAGGTATCGATTACGTATCGCCCTTCTTTGCTGTCGAAGCGGACATCTTTGTCCGCATAGGCGCCGGTCTGGAGGCCTTTTTCGGTAATCTGAACTGCCCTGACGATGCCTTTTTTGGCGTAGATTGTCGCCTGCGAAAACTGAACGGTGTACTTTTCGGATTTAAGATCGATTTTTCTCATAATAGGATCTCCTTTTCGGAATGTTTTTTCTGAGTGCTTTTTGCAACTCGTTCTAGCGGCTAATTATTAGTAACTAAGACGAGTTGCAAAAGACTAAAGAAGAAATGCACGCAATTTTAAGTTACGGTAAGGTTGTTAAGCCTCACTTTTTAATTGTACCATACTTTATTGAAAAAGTCAATAGTTATAACATTATTTTTGGTGTTATTGAGGGGACAGCTATGATATAATGGGAGGAGCATGCAGGAATTGGCAAAGAGATTGGACAAGTTGGAAGCGGATTTTTTGAGATTGTATAAAAAAATGGAGATAGAAAAGAAATTAGAGAAAGTAGCTGAGTTAGAAAAACAGGTAGCAGAGCCGGAGATTTGGCGAAATATAGAGGATGCCACCGCCAAAAACCAGGAGTTGGCTAGGTTGCAAAATGAAGTGCAGGCCTATGAACTACTAAAAACTCAGATTAACGATATGCGAGAGCTGATGGAGTTATCCGGTGATGATATGAAGGACGAATTTGCTGAACAGATTGCGGCTATGGAAAATCAACTGGAGGAGTTAAAAAAAGCATTACGTTTTACCGGGCTGTATGATAAAAAAGATGCGATTATGCGGATTACTTCGGGGGCGGGGGGTACAGAGGCGATGGATTGGGCAGGAATGCTGGAGCGAATGTATCTGAGATTTTTTGAAAAACAGGGGATGAAAATAGCCAAACTGGAGCGTACAGAGGGGGAAGAAGCTGGTATAAAAACAGCGGTGTATGAGGTTACGGGTACTAATGCTTATGGTCTATTAAAGTCTGAGCATGGGGTGCACAGGTTGGTGCGACTTTCGCCTTTTAATGCAAACAATTTGAGACAAACGTCCTTTGCGCTAGTGGAGATACTGCCAGTAATAAAAGCAGATGCAGAGGTGCAGATAGACGACAAGGACTTACGGATAGACGTGTATCATAGCGGTGGGCATGGTGGGCAAAGTGTGAATACAACGAATTCTGCAGTACGGATTACACATTTACCGACTAATACTGTGGTGGCTATTCAAAATGAGCGTAGCCAGCTACAGAATAAAGAAAAGGCCATGGAGATATTAAGAGGAAAATTGGCACAAATGCAATTAGAGCAGCATGCGGCAACTATTGGCGAACTGAGAGCAGGAGAGTCGGCGGGCTGGGGACAACAGATACGAAATTATGTACTTCAGCCTTATAAGCTGGTAAAGGATACGCGTACGGGGTATGAGGAAACCGATCCGGATGCGGTGCTGGACGGTAAAATAGATGGATTTATCGACGCGTATCTGGAAAAATAACAGATATATTGTTTTGGTATTGACTTTTTAAGATGTTTGTGCTATAATAGAGTGTATCTGACGGTATTTTGTACTGTTCAGACAGAAAGTACTTTGTAAATTTCCCAGGAAAGGACGTGATTTAAATGGGGAAAATCATCTCTTTTGAAGAGGCTGGCAAGGAGCAGCGTAGGCGACAATTTGCCGAGGCCTACCGTTGGGCCGACAAAAAACGCATCGAAGAAGGTTTTGTCGGTACTCAGCCGGCAAGAGTAGATGACACGGTCGCCAGTAAGGATGGCTTTACTGTTGCGTTTTTCTACGATGAGGTCACCGGTAAAGCGCTGCTCTTTAGATCCTGGGACGATCTGAAAGCAATACAATTTAACCCTCTCGTGAACTTTGATCAGCTCCGCGAGGAATCCCCCGAGTTTTTGGAGCGAATGCTCCAAAACGGGGTAAAGGTTAGCGAGCATTGGATGAATGCACGCTAGCACAATCCCCCCAGTGTACACTGGGGGTTCTTTTTGTGAATATTTCTAACGGTATCCGGCTTCGGCAGCGATTGCCTCTTCGCGTGTACTATGAGAAACTCCATGAGAATCTACATATCTTTCGCTAGATTTTGCTCCGGCAGGATTTTGCGCATTTGTGTCTGTAATAGTAGCGGCACCTACTGATGGATTTGTCCAATCTGCCTCAGGGGGTATAGGAGTAGCTTCTGACGTCGGCGATTCTGGCTGTGTAGATTGTGGTTCCTTTTTGGATGTTGTCCCCATTGTCGCCATAATACGTTCAACTTTCTCTATTTCAGCATTAACCCTTTTTTGTGATTCTTCCGATACTGCGCGCAGTTCGCGTAATGCCGTGAGAGCTTCGCTCAGGAGCTCGTGTTGGGCTTTCTCTATGTCTTCTTTGTCGCCGTACCAATCCGGAAAAGCTGCTTTTTCTTCATCTTCTTGCTCTTTTTCGGCGGCGGCGTAGAGAGCCTCGGCGCCCATGTGCGCCTGTTTGTTGTAATAATCTGGGCCTAAATCGTTTCTTTCTATGTCGTAGCCTTTTTCGTCGGTACCGTAACCATTGTAATCGGATGTAGGGCCGAATTTTTTAGTATTGGAGTTTTCGATATTTTCTGGGCTAAATTCATTGCTATGGGCTTGATAATTGATTTCGTTTATTGTATCGGAGCTGAGTCCGGCTGTGTTTTCGTTATGGTTTAAAGTATCTACAGGCTTAAGATTATCGGATGAGTCTGAGTCCATTGTGTCGGAGATGAGTCCGCCTGTGTTTTCGGTATGGTTTAAAGTATCTACAGGTTTAAGGTTATCGGATGGGTCTGGGTCCTTAGGGTTGATTGGGTCTTTGGGATTAAAAGTTTCCATTGAGGGATTGAAAGTGTCATGACTATTCATTTTTGATTTTCCTTTATTGTTATTATGGTTATATTGTATCATATAATAAGAAAAAGTAAAAACCCGCGAGCGGGTCGCGGGTTATTAAGTGGTGATTGTTTGACTTAGCCACTCTAAGGTGGCATAAACCTTGTCGGGATCGTATGTGGGGCTATCACGGGATATTTTTATATCAATAATCCCTTTTTTTGCCATGCCGTAGGTAGATCTTATAGACATGGCGCCGTTAGAAAAGCTTTCGATGGAGCTGGCAATAGAGACCCATGCCCCGAGGCGAATATTTTCTGATAGTGATTTTGGATAACGAACCATAACGGAAAATGGCCTGTTTATTTCGGTTGATTCCAGGAAGAATTTAACCGTATGGGTTCGATTCCATTCAGTCAAACGGATTTGTAAACCGTACATTTTTGAGATTTCTAAATCGTACATTTTTGCCTCCAAAGGTACAAATTCCCTTTCAAAGGGTTAACTTAATTCTAGCACAAAAGTTTTATTTTGTCAATAGCCAGAAGGCGGTAAGAATGTGGCAGAATAAAATGACTATGCAAAAGAGAAAAAGTGTGTTATAATGGAATGGTAATCTAGACATAAGGTTAGGTCTTTGGCGAGTAAAGCGCTAGAGAAACCGGTCTCAAAGTCTAGTTTTCGTAATGCATTTTGCGAGTGGAGAGTGAGATGCAAAAATAGAAGTAGTTTTGCTTGGTGTACAGAAGTAAAACACTTCTAAAGTTCCGTTATAGGCGGAAGTGGTTTTGCCTGGTGATCAGAGGCAAAACTCTATACTCCATAGATTTAAGTAAAAATAATAAAAAGAAAGGAATAGGATGCAAGTCATTCTCGGCACCAAAATTGGTATGACCCAGATTATCGGTGAAGATGGTGTAGTAACTCCAGTTACTATCCTTCAAGCTGGCCCTTGCGTGGTGACTCAGATAAAAACTGTCGATACAGATGGTTATAATGCTGTGCAAGTTGGGTATGGTCAGGGTAAGAATCTGAGCAAGTCGGTTACTGGCCATGTTAAAAAGGCTGGTGAAAATATAAATCCTAAGATCCTAAAGGAATTTCGTCTGGAGACGATTCCAGAAGGTATAAAGCTGGGCGATAGTCTTACTATTGAGAGCTTTAAAGTTGGAGATAAAGTTGCAGTTACAGGTACTAGCAAGGGTAAGGGGTTTGCCGGTACGGTTAAGCGCTATAATTTCCAAGAGTCTCGCAATACTCACGGTTTTAAGGGGAATATTCGTAGAGTGGGTTCGATTGGTTCGATGTATCCGCAAAAAGTTTGGAAAGGTAAAAAAATGCCAGGACGAATGGGGCATGATCAAGTTACTGTTAAAAACTTAGTCGTGGCTTATGTCGACGCAAAAAATAATTTGATCGGGCTAAAAGGCGCAGTGCCTGGTCCGAAAAAAGGAATCGTAAGCTTGGAGGGAAAGGAGTAATATGGCTACACTAAATAAAGATATATTTGGCTTGACCGTAGAAAATCACGAACTCGTAAAACTTGCTTATGATGCGTATCTAGCTAATTCTCGCAGTTCGCACGCTAAAACTTTGAAGCGTGGTGAAGTGCGTGGTGGTGGTAAGAAGCCATGGAAGCAAAAAGGGACTGGTAGAGCACGTTTTGGTTCTACTCGCAATCCAATCTGGCGTCATGGTGGCGTAGCGTTTGGGCGCACAGGAGAAGAAAACTTTACTAAAAAAGTTACCAAATCTTCGAAGCGTTTAGCGGTGCGACAGGCTTTATCTATGAAAAATGCTGATAAAGCAGTTTTCGTTTTAGACAAAGATGTTAAATTAGATGGTAAAACGAAGACGGCTGCAAAAGTCCTTAAAGATATGAAGCTAGATGGTAAAAACGTTTTAGCCGTGGTCGCGGAAAAAACTCCGGAAATTTTACGGTCAACGGATAATTTAGAAAATGTAAAATTGGTAAGAGCTACCTATCTAAACGTGTTCGATATCATGAATGCGGACGCGATAGTATTTTCCGAAGAAGCTTTGAAGATTGTGCAAAATTGGCTAATTGGAGAGGAGAAGTAAGATGGCAGAAAAGAAAACTGAAATTAAACTTCATCTTTTGGAGCCGAGAGCAACTGAGAAAAGTTATTTAGAGCAAACTAACCGGATTTATGTTTTTCCAGTAAAGTTGACTATGGGTAAACAAGAGATTGCTCGTATGGTAGAAAAAGAATTTAATGTAACCGTAACGGATGTTCGCACTTTGATTCGCAACGGTAAGAAAACTAAATATAGTAAAGGTAAGCACGCTTATCCGGGTATTACTCATAGAAAAGATAAAAAGTTTGCCTATGTGAGACTAAAGAAAGGTGATTCGATTAAGGTTTTTGATGAACCTGAAGATAAGACCAGCGCAAAGGAAGCTAAGAAGGCTGTGAAAGAAGCTAAGAAGGCTGACAAGAATGCAGGGAAGGAGAATAAATAATGGCAATTAAAGCATATCGCCCGATTACGCCGGCGCAGCGTCAAAAAACTACTCAGGATTTTGACCAAATTACTACTAATAAGCCGATGAAATCACTTTTGAAGGCGAAAAAACAACAAGCAGGAAAGAATAACCAAGGTAGAATCACGGTTCGTCATCGTGGGGGTGGCGTGAAACGACATTATCGTATCATGACTTACAATTTGCCAAAAGATTTGACTCTTACGGTGGAAGAGATTGAATACGATCCTAACCGTTCTGCTCGGATTGCTCGTGTGAAAGATCAAAATGGTACATATTATTATGTATTAGCTGATACTAAGATGACTAAGGGTACTACTTTCAAGACTGGTGATGAAATCGAAGTTGAAGACTCTTCGAGGATGCCGCTCGAAAATATTCCAGTTGGTACTTTTGTGTATGCGATTGAGTTGCAACCTGGCAAAGGAGCGCAAATGGTAAGAGCAGCGGGGGCCTCAGCTCAGCTTATGGCTAAGGAAGACGGGTACGCTACTTTAAGGATGCCTTCGGGGGAAGTCCGAAAAGTTCTTTCGACTTGCGAAGCTTCGATCGGTACTGTTTCCAATTTACAACATCAAAACATAAAGATTGGAGCGGCGGGTCGAAGGCGTCGCAAAGGTATTCGTCCGACTGTAAGAGGTGTTGTTATGAACGCTACAGATCACCCACATGGTGGCGGTGATGGTGGTCGACATGGTTCAGGGAAAGCGCCGAGGACTCCTTGGGGTCAACTTACGCTGGGATACCGTACTCGTCATAACAAGAAAACTAATAAAATGATCGTGCGTAGTCGTCACGAAGGAAAGAGGAAATAATGTCTCGGAGTCTTAAGAAGGGTCTATTCATAGACTATAAACTCGCGAAAAAAATAGCTGCGCTTTCCAGCGAAGACCGCACCGTAATAAAAACATGGGCTCGACAATCTACAATTTCGCCAGAGATGGTAGGTAGGACGATTGCCGTTCATAACGGTAAAGTGCATGTTCCCGTGTTTATTTCGGAGAATATGGTCGGACATAAGCTGGGTGAGTTCGCGCCAACTAGGAAATTCCGCCGACATGGAGGAAAGAAGGCTGCGGAAGCTGCGGCTGCGAAAGGAAAGGCGTAAATTATGGCAGAAACATATTTTGCACATGCATACGAAAAAGGTATTGATGTCCAGCCCCGTAAAACTAATATTGTAGCAAGTTTGGTGCGGGATCGATATGTGGCTGATGCAGTGGTGATTTTGGAAAATACTCCACGTCGTGCTGCGCGACCAGTACTTAAAGCTATTGAGTCGGCAAATGCTAATTTGTTGAATAATTCCAAAGTTTCTATCGACCCCAAAACAATTCGAATCGCCAGAATATTCGTAACTAGTGGGACTAGGATGCGTCGTTATAAGCCAGCTTCTAGGGGACGTGCGTTACCGTTTGAGAAGATTAGTAGCAATATATTCGTCGAGGTCGCCGGCGAAGAGAAAGTTAAGAAAACTGCCTCTAAGGACAGCAAGACAGTTGAAAAGAGCGCGTCTTCTAGCTCCGAAAAAACAGAGGTAAAAGCGAAAAAGGAGAAAAAGTAATATGGGCCAGAAGGTTAATCCCATCTCTTACCGTCTCCAGATCAGCAAAGATTGGTCTTCGAAGTGGTTTACCCGCAAAGCAGACTTTCGTCGCTGGCTTGTGGAAGACGACAAGATTCGCAAAATGATAGAAGAGCGATACAGTAATCGTCCGACTATCGCGCGGATTAATATAGAGCGTTCTGCAAATCTTACCACTATCACTATTCATACAGCGAAAGCTGGGGCTGTGATTGGTAAACAAGGAACGGAAATTAATGAGCTCAAGAAGCAGCTCGAAAAAATCGTTGACGGTCCTATCCGAATCAACGTAGAAGAAGTAAAAAAACCGGAACTTAATGCAAAGCTTGTGGCGGAAAATATTGGTTTTCAACTAGGCAAGCGTATGAATTTCCGCAGAGCGGTAAAAATGGCATTGCAGTCTACTATGAATGCAGGCGCCAAAGGCGTACGTATAGAAGTAGCAGGACGTCTAAATGGTGCTGAAATGAGTCGCCGTGAGAAATTTATTGACGGTTCGGTGCCACTACATACGCTTAGGGCTGACATTGACTTTTATTGTCATCATGCACCTACTATTGCTGGTATCGTTGGCGTAAAAGTTTGGATTTATAAGGGGGAAAAGTAAGATGGCTATACTGATTCCAAAGAAAGTACCGCATCGCAAGGTACGTAAAGGTAAAAATGAAGGTATTGCCACTAGGTGTAATACCGTAGCGTTTGGTGAATACGGTTTGATGTCTTTAGATAACGAACGTATTAACAGCCGCCAAATAGAGGCTGCTCGTCAGGCGATTACTAGATATCTCAAGCGTGGTGGTAAAATCTGGATTCGGATTTTCCCACATACTCCAGTATCTAAGAAACCTTTGGATGTAAAAATGGGTTCCGGCAAAGGTGAACCACAGTTTTACGTAGCAAAAGTAAAGGCTGGTACTGTGATGTTTGAGGTGGCAGATGTAGAAGAAGCTAAGGCCAAAGAGGCTTTGAGACTTGCTTCTCACAAATTGCCAGTGAAATGCAAAATTATAAAGAAAGAGGAGTTTTAAGATGGCACACACTTTGATAGGAACTGTTACATCCGACAAGCGCGATAAGACCATTACCGTCTCCATCGTTAGCCGGGAAACCCACCCGCTATATCGCAAGCAGTACACGAAAACTCGTAAATATACTGCTCATGATGAAAAGAATGAAGCTAAGGTAGGTGATCGCGTAGAAATAGCGATGACTCGCCCATTGTCTAGGACTAAGGCTTACACTTTGGTAAAGATAGTAGAACGTTCGCACGGTACCGTAGAACTAAAAGAAGATGTCAATAAGGCATACGAAGCTGAGAAAATCGGTGCTGACGAGATAGCTAAAGCCGAAGCTGCTGAAAAAGAAGCCAAGGTAGAAGCTGAAGGGGAGGAGGCTTAAATGATACAGCAAGAAAGTAGATTAAAAGTAGCTGACAACAGTGGCGCCAAGGAACTTGGAGTTATTCGCGTGCTTGGTGGTACTAGAGCAAGGTATGCTAGGGTTGGCGATATCGTGACTTGTTCTGTAAAGGAAGCTTCTCCTACTGGCAACGTCAAGAAAAAAGCTGTAGTACGCGCTGTGATAGTACGTACGCGTCAGCCGATTCGCAGGCCAGATGGTTCTACCATTCGTTTTGATGAAAATGCAGCAGTACTCGTAAATGATGACAAAACACCAAAAGGTACGCGTGTGTTTGGTCCTATTCCTAGAGAGCTTCGCGATCTCGGGTTTAATAAGATTATCAGCTTAGCACCGGAGGTACTATAAAATGGCACAGAATTTGAAGATAAACGATAAAGTAAGAATAATCTCTGGCGACCACAAAGGTACTGAAGCTAAAATTGTAAAAATAGACCGTACAGCTGGTAAGGCTATGATAGACGGCATTGGTGTAGTAGAGCGCCATATGCGAAAATCTTACCTTAATCCTAACGGTGGCAAAAAGACTATTCATGTGGGTATTGATTTGTCAAATCTAAAGCTAGTAGAGGCGGCAAAATACGAGAAAACTGATAAAAAAGCCAAGCAAAAGAAAGGAGCTAAATAATGGCGGAAAAGAAAACGGCTACTAAGGCTGCAGCCAAAAAAGCTGAAGCTAAAGTACAACCACGCCTCAAAGCTCTATACAATAACGAGCTAAAGGCGAAACTTCAAAAAGAGTTAGGACTTGATAATATTAACCAAGTTCCAGAACTTAAGAAAGTAGTGGTTTCTTGTGGTGTAGGTAAAAAACGTGAAGACAAGAGATTCACGGAAACCGTAGCTTTGACTATAGCAAAAATTACGGGGCAAGCGCCTACTTCGCGTCTTGCCAAAAAATCAATTGCGACCTTTAAGATTCGTAAAGGTATGGGTGCGCCAATAGGCTATCTAACTACACTTCGCAATGATAAAATGTATGAATTTACTGATAGGCTTATTAATATTGCATTGCCTCATGTACGTGATTTTCACGGTGTGAGCCGCAAAGCTTTTGATAAGCAAGGTAATTACAACTTGGGTTTTAAAGAGCAAACTGTGTTTCCAGAAATTACTTTTGAAGATGCAGCGGCTCTACATGGCCTAGAAGTTACATTTATAATTAAGAATGGTTCAAAGGAAGGAAGTACCAAATTGTTAGAATTATTTGGGATGCCGTTTGAAAAGGAGGGCAAGTAAGATGGCGAAGAAATCTGCAGTACTCCGCGATGAAAAACGGCGTAAAATGAATGAAAAATACAAAGCTAAGCGTGCAGAGCTAAAAGCGGCTGGAGATTTAGAAGGTTTGCAAAAACTTCCACGCAACGCTTCACCTACTAGGCTTAAAAATCGTGATATGCTAGATGGTAGGCCACGTGGGTATATGCGTCAGTTTGGTTTATCCCGTATTAATTTCCGTGAAAAAGCAAGCAAGGGTGAAATCCCTGGTGTAACAAAGAGTAGTTGGTAGGAGAAAGGAGAAAAATATGTCATTACAATCTACAGATCAAATAGCAGATCTTATCACACGTATTCGCAATGCGATAAAAGTGAGAAAAAATGAAATTTTCGTCCCGACTTCGAAACTCAAGGTTGGGGTAGTGGAAGTACTAAAGAAAAATGGTTATGTGGCTGAGTACGAAGTAGTAGATGGTAAACCACGCGGTACGCTAAAAGTTACTATCAATGAAGTTGGTACTAATGCTAAAATCAACGAGATTTCTAAGGTATCCAAGCCTGGACGTAGGGTATACTCTGCTGCGGACGATTTACCGACAGTGAAGTCTGGTAGAGGTATGATAATAGTATCTACTTCTAAAGGGCTAATGACTGGGCGTGAAGCTAAGAAAAATCGTCTTGGTGGCGAAATATTAGTGAAAGTTTGGTAAGAAGTCTTATTAGGGCGTGAGCCAAACGTATAAAGTCACTTCTGCATAGCAGGAGTGACTTTTTGTTGGATGTTTTTAAACTATTTTTTATCTTTATGCTATTTATTGGCAGCCAAAATAATACTTTCGGGACACGCTCGCTTTAGGTAAAGCCCAAAACCATATTTTTCAAGAATACCTATGCTGCTCGCGGGGACAAATTTTTCTAGATTTTTATACGGAAAATTTGTGGTCTCACGCCTGCCTTGGGTTCGCCGTCAAATTTTCCTAAAATCAAGAAAAATTTTCTCCGGTTTGCTTTAAATTCTTGAAAAATAGGTTTTGGGCTTTTTTGTATATTTACATTTGATTGCTTGAAGCCACAACGGCAAATGATACTGTTGTGAATTCTACAATAATATTATTGGGTGGAGTTATTTTGCTTGTGGTATAATTAAAGTGCAACAGTTTAACGTTTATGTTTGCCAATGATTTTATATTTGGTAACGAACGATAATGATGGCGCCGTAAGGTAGTCTCATCGTTGGTTATCAATTTGGTAAAAAATGTTGAACTGTTGCACCCCTTGCGGTGCCATTTTTATATAAATGTGAAGATTATATAAAAATGTGACTGTGTACATTAAATGATGATGTTTGATATACGGTTCACTGCGCCTCGGAAGCTTCGTGATGTGGTAAGTTATTTTACCACATCACTCCGCCTCTGACGCTCGCATTGCTCGCTGACGCGGCCCAAGGGGCGGACAGCTGGCAAAATCATCTAAAGATGAATTTTGCCTTAATGTTCCTCGGCTG
>JAZUMU010000021.1:0-52449 GCA_045603805.1 Candidatus Nanosyncoccus sp. | reverse complement strand
GTAGTAAGGCTAGTAGGGAATCCATTATAGCCTTGTATATCATAGGCTATTTCGCCACTATATACACCAAATGGCATATCTTTGTCTGCTTTCATGGTGTAGTAGACAGTGAATTCTTCGTCACTTACTGCTGATGTGTTTTGCTGTGCCATTAGTGGATCAGCTGCTAGTGGCATAGCAGAGTAATCTGCTTCACCATCAAAGTTGTATCCCCATGAGTTAAGATCTAGGCCTGCACGTGTAGTAGGCGCAAAGTAATATTCACTAGCACTGTCTCCATCTAGGTAGAGATTAGCATTATCTCCTGCCATAGACATAAAGATCTTATAGCCAAATGTAGTGTCTGTAGAAGCATAGGATATTACTTTACTACTTGCCACAATAGTGACATCATCATACCTATTGGCTATGATTTGGATTTTGTTTGGAGTATCTAATGTTGTGCCTTCATTACTTGTAGCGGCATTAGTAGATGTAATAAGTAGATTGCCTACTAGTACTGTAGCGGCTAGTACTGCTAGTGTACCAGACGTAGCTGCAAGTAGTTTTTCTTTACGGCTAGTAGTAGACTTTGCTATGCTTTGTACTTGTCCTTGTTGTGCTTTTTTATGTTTCTGGTATCTACGTACTAGTAGAGTTACTATAGCTCCTAGTGCTAATACTAGTACTATGATGGATGCTATACTTGCTGTAGCATTGGTACCGCTAAATATACCATTAGTAACATTACTATTCTTTGTTGTCCCAGTACCTAGAGCAGTGTCTGGTACTAATATGTTTGTGTTTTCTCCTGGATCACCAGGACCTGATGGATCCGGAGATGGTGGTACTATAGGATTATTAGGATCCTGTAGTACTATTTCTATGGGTACAGTATTTGTAGCCATATATAGATTTTCCTCCCTGGTGTTATGACAACACCTTTATTAGATTGATATTATTGCCGTTAACGTTGCCACTTAGTTCACTACGTCTCGGAAGCTTCGTGATGTGGTAAGTTATTTTACCACATCACTCCGCCCCTCCGGCGGCAAGAATCTGCCTAAAGGCAGATTTTGCCTTAATGTTCCTCGACCGTAGTGGACTAAGTAGCAAGCGTTATTAGCATTAATGTGCTCGGCCACATTTTTATATAATCTTCACATTTATATAAAAATGGCACCGCAAGGGGTGCAAATCATTAGCAGGGGATCGAATTCGATTCACGACTAAGGTCCTTACGGCGCCAGTATTATCGTGAAACGAATTACTATAAAAATTCGATCTATACTAATGATTTGCATTTTTATTATAACATACTATTTATGCTTTGTGAGGAATTTTAGTTAATAGTGCCACATTGTACGTTGTAAAATTTACAACATTTTCTACTTTCGACAAGGACGGCAGAATATGATATAATACTGGTATGCTATTAGAAGACTATCGCAAAGAAAGATTGCGCAAACTTGAAGAAATCCGTGAGCGTGGGATTGATCCTTACCCAGCCAAAAGCGCACGCAACACTAAGATTTCTGATATCATTGACCATTTTGACGAAAAAGATGGTCAAGAGGTAACCGTTGCTGGACGAATTACGGCTATTCGCTCATTCGGGAAATTAGTTTTTATAAAAGTGCGAGATTATTTTGGAGAAATACAGATATTTATGAAAGCCGAAGGTGAAAAACCAGAAGGCTTATTTGGAGCGAAGGATATCAAACTTTTAGATACGGGGGATTTTATTGAAGTAACTGGGAAAGTAGGGAAGTCTCAAACTGGAGAAATCTCGATTTTCTCAAATTTCGTAAAACTACTGACAAAATCATTGCGTCCTTTGCCAGAGAAATTTACCAATAAGGAAGAGCGCTACCGTAGGCGTTATGTTGATATGAATGTAAATCCGGAAGTGCGCGAGCGCTTAGTCAGACGTAGTAAATTCTGGCAGGCCACGAGAGATTTTATGAATAAACATGGGTTTATTGAAGTAAATATACCCGTATTAGAACACACTACAGGCGGGGCGGATGCTACTCCATTTACCACCCACATGAATGCGCTAGACGAAGATTTTTATTTGAGAATTTCACATGAACTTCCATTGAAGCGTTTGCTAGGCGGAGGGTTTGAAAAGGTCTATGATATAGGGCCGAGATTTCGTAACGAGGGGGTGGACGATGAACATTTGCCAGAGCATATCGCTTTCGAAAGTTATGCAGCATATGAGAATTACGAAGATGGGATGAAGCTATACGAAGAAATGATAAAGTATGTAGCCATGGAAACCTGGGGAACGCTGAAATTCCATGTGGGGGGATTTGATATTGATTTGGACTGTGAATGGCCTAGAGTCAAATATGCAGATTTACTACGCGAAAAATTTAATGTAGATGTGTTTAACCCGAACCACGAGCAGCTAGTAAATATCCTGAAAGAAAACGGAGTAGAGACTAACTACGACGTGAGCGACGCGCGCCTAATAGACCATGTATGGAAACTTATCCGCAAAACTTCAGCAGGGCCATACTGGCTGATAGAAGAGCCCCTAGCGCTGTCGCCACTAGCGAAGAAGTCCGCCGATAACCCGTTGGTAACTGAAAGATTTCATCCTATTATAGCGGGGACAGAGATGGGAAATGGATTCTCGGAGCTAAACGACCCACTAGACCAGCTAGAGAGGTTTAAAGAACAACAGGCTGCGCGCGATGCTGGAGACGAAGAAGCCCAGATGCTAGATATGGATTTTGTAGAAATGCTAGAATACGGTATGCCGCCAGCGTGTGGATGGGGCAACTCGGAGCGCAATTTCTGGCTGCTGGAAGGTGTCCCTGGTCGCGAGGCAGTGCCGTTCCCAACAATGAAAAACATAAATGAACTAGACAATGAAAAATAAAAAAAACGACATTAATCTAGCCGTAATTATTTTATATTCACTCAGTATTTTCTTTGCCTTAGTCTTTGTATTTAACGCCATAAATCATTATATAAATCGAGATAGTCTCGTGACGGTCGACCTAGGGTTCGCAATAAGGCTTGATGTATTTTTATATCTATTGCCGAGCTTGATTTTATTGATAATTGCCATTGCGATCCATAGAAGAAAAGGCAAAAAATAACCTATACATAATCAAAACTCGATGAGTTTGGTGCGGGAATGGGCACCGCGAACAATAGTGATACTGGTCTTAGGAACATGGAAATGCTTAGACAATAGTTTTATAAGTGCGGCGTTTGCCTCGCCGTCGTGTGCACTAGCATGTAAAAATGCCGTGAGCTCGCCATCTGCTGTCTCTACAATTTTTTCTTGCGAGCTGCCGGGTTTGACAAAAACGGAATATGTAGTCATACTACTATTATACACCTAGCGTGTTATAATAAGAGCATATGCCAAAATTTAATCTAGTGTCTAAATATAAGCCTACTGGCGACCAGCCGCATGCTATTAGTCAACTAACGGATGGCATAGCCAAAGGCATCAAAGAACAAACTCTACTCGGCGTGACCGGCTCGGGTAAGACTTTTACTATGGCAAATATTATACAGAACACCCAAAAACCTTCATTGATTTTGGCGCACAATAAAACTTTAGCTGCGCAGCTATATTCAGAATTTCGTGAGTTTTTTCCAGACAACGAAGTACATTATTTTGTCAGTTATTTCGACTATTATCAACCGGAAGCCTATATTGCCTCTACTGATACTTATATTGAAAAAGACTCTGCTATTAATGAAGAAATAGATAGGCTAAGACACGGAGCGACGGAAGCGTTGTTGACTCGACGTGATGTAATAGTAGTGTCGTCCGTGTCTTGTATTTATGGTATAGGTTCGCCAGAACATTATGAGGAGATGTCTTTGCCACTATGGCGAACGAAGAATGGTTGGATTAGGATGCTAGACACGTCCTCTTCCGAGGAGATATCTAGCACCCCATTTAGCCAGCTAGAGTTTATTCGCACACTAGTAGCTATGCAGTATCACCGCAATGACCTTGCGTTTGAGCGCGGGAATTTTCGTGTGATGGGCGACACTATAGACCTTTACCCGGCGAATGGCGAATATGCTTATAGGTTTGAATTCGGATTCGACGCCTTAGAAGAAGTAAAAATTGTAGACCCACTAACGTTTGAGACTCGAGAAAAACCAGACCATGTGCATATCTTCCCAAATACCCACTACGCTACGCCGCGCGACCAACTAGAAAAAGCCCTCATTACTATTCGAGCAGAATATGAGGATCGCATGAAATATTTTGAAAAACACCAAAAATATCTCGAGGCCCAAAGATTATCGCAGCGCACAAAATATGATTTGGAGATGCTGAAGGAGACTGGTTTTGTTAAGGGGATCGAGAATTACTCAAGACACTTAGATGGACGAAAACCCGGTCAGCCACCATCTACACTACTAGATTTCTTCCCAAAGGATTTTTTGCTGATAGTGGACGAAAGTCATATGACCCTGCCACAGGTGCGCGGTATGTATAATGGCGACCACGCAAGAAAGCTAACCCTCGTAGATTACGGCTTTAGATTACCAAGTGCACTAGACAATAGGCCACTTACTTATGGCGAGTTCCAGGCGCACATAAATCAAGCGATATATGTTTCGGCTACGCCTGGAGAATACGAGCTAGAGCATTCTCCGAAGCCAGCCGAACAAGTAATCCGCCCTACAGGGTTGCTGGATCCTGAAATTGAAGTTAGAAAAAGTGAAGGCCAAATTGACGATCTTATGGAAGAGATAGACCGACGGATAGCTAAAGGGCAAAGAACTTTGATAACGACTCTGACGAAACGGATGGCCGAAGACTTGACCGATCATCTAAAGGAGCGCGGCGTAAAGACCGCTTATATCCATTCCGACATAGATACCTTGGAACGTGGCGACATTCTAAGAGATCTTCGAGCCGGGGTGTATGATGTTCTAGTTGGGATTAACTTACTCCGAGAAGGGTTAGACCTCCCTGAAGTGTCGCTGGTAGCAATTTTGGATGCAGACAAGGAAGGATTTTTGAGAAGTGAGTCTGCTTTAATCCAAACCATAGGCCGGGCAGCTCGACATGTAGAAGGTAAAGTAATAATGTACGCTGATTTTATTACGGAAAGTATGGAAAAGGCGATTTTTGAGACGAATCGTAGACGAGAGATACAAAAGGAATATAACGCGAAACATAATATTACGCCGACCTCCATCAAAAAAGAAGTAGGGGCGGGGCTTCGCGCTATTATTCCGGAAAAAGAACAAGAGACAAAACTAGACATTAAACGAATTCCAAAAGATGAATTACCAGCACTTATAAAACAGCTCACTTCCGAAATGCAGCTTGCTGCGGCTAATTTAGAATTTGAGCGTGCGGCGTTGCTCCGGGACGAAGTAGAGAAAATAAAAGAGTTTATAAAATAATTCGTTAAAATAAAACCGTTAAATAATAGGTAGCGTTGTTTTAATAATTTTTAGTTTCATAACGATTACTACGATATAGTAACACAGGTCTCTACATTGTTCTATGTTAATAAGTTTTCAAAGTTTAATATTATGTTTTTAGAGTTTGATATTATACTTCTTAAATTCAATGTTATGTTTTTGCCCGTATCTGTTAAATAGAGTATTAAGTTTAATGAAAATAATATTATAAATGCTTAACTTAATATTATAATTTATTTATTTTGGGTTAGATCGGTATATTTTAAGTTGTCACTGAATAAAAATATAAAGCTCTTATGCTATAATAAAAATATGAGTGGGCGGATGGACAATAAAACAATTGAGGGAATTCGAGCGAGAATTAGGTTATGCGATTATATTGCTGTTGCGCAATTATATTTAAGAGATAATTTTTTACTTCAAAGACCTCTAAGGTCCTCTGATATTAAGCCGAGGCTACTAGGACATTGGGGAACGTGTCATGGCATAAATGTGGCATACGCTAATTTTAAAAATGCGTTTGGGGATGATTCGGATTACTCTTTTGTGCTCGGTCCAGGACATGGCTTTCCAGCTTTGCAGGCTAATTTATGGGTCGACGGAGAATTAGAAAAGATAGACAAAAAAGCGACCATAAATACTTTTGGGCTTCAATATATTTGTCGAAGTTTTTCATGGCCGGATGGATTTCCTAGTCATGCTAGTCCGCAAACTCCAGATGTAATAACTGAGGGAGGGGAACTTGGGTATGCTCTAGCAAATGCTTACGGGAGAAGCTTAGGGCGTCCTGAAAAAATTACAGCTATCCTGATCGGAGACGGGGAGTTAGAAACTGCAACCGCTTTAGATTCGTTGAATCTACATAATTTACTGGACGGTAGCCATAACGGAAAGGTTTTACCAATTTTGCATCTCAATGGCTATAAAATTTCAGCACCTTCGATTTATGCGAGAAAGTCTGAACGGGAACTGAATGAGATGATTCGAGGATTTGGATATACACCGGTAAATATTGATGGAGAGGACACGCGAGGCTTCCAGCTTAAATTAGCCGAGAAAATCGAGGCACCATTTTATATCTTAAGAACCGAAAAAGGGTTCGGAGGCCCGAACCGTTATCATTTGGCGCATCAAATCCCATTAAAGAATCCGGCTACTGACTCAGAGGACCTAAGAGAATTAGAAAACTGGCTAAAATCTTACCACATCGAAGAGCTATTTGATGACAAGAAAGGACTATTGATATGATGCTTTATTCGCCGGCAAAAAAATTTGGGGAACTCCTAACTAAGGAGTTTGGGGAAGATCCAAATTTCTACTTCTTTTCGCCAGATGAGACTACTTCTAATAAATTCGACCAGATTTTTACAGTAGAGAAGCGGGCCTGGGGGATGCCGACTGAAAAATGGGACTTACCAGAAGGACCAGAGGGTCGAATTATCGAAATGCTTTCGGAAAATGTCTTATTTAGTGTTATGACAGGACATTTGATGAACGGAGAACGGGGAATGATGGGAAGTTATGAAGCTTTTTTCCCGATTATTACATCACAACTATTGCAGCAAATAAAATTTATTAAACAGAGCAGAGAGACCGGATGGCGAAAACCGACGCCAGCAGTGAATTTACTTTCGACGTCAACTTGTTGGCGTCAAGACCATAATGGTTATACCCATCAGTCGCCCGCTTTAATTTCAACTTTACTTAGCGTGCCTAGTAATTTAGTCAACTGCATGTTTCCGTTGGACGACGTGGCGGCTGAGGCTAATTATAATTTTATGATAGAAGCAGAAGATGTTGTAAATCTTACAACATTCAATAAGATAAGTGAGCCGAGATTTTTAACTAAAGAGTTGGCAGAAAAGGCGGTAAAGGAGGGGGCGGTAATATATGATGCAGGATCTAATGACAACCCAGATATTATACTTGCAGCAGTAGGTGATTTGATGATGCGAGAAGTTATTGAGGCTGCAAAAATACTTCGAGAGGATATACCGGGACTTACTTTAAGAATTATATATATAAACACTTTATCCTACCGAGGGATCGGGCCAAACAATAAAAAAATAACGAAAGAAGATTTTGATACGATTTTTACTTCAGACAAACCAATTATTGCTAATTTTCATGGATACCCAGAAACGCTGCGATCTATTCTGGAAGCATATGGGGCTGGAGAGAGGGCAAAAGTGCATGGATATGAAGAAGAGGGCTCTACAACCACACCATTTGAAATGCTTCGAAGAAATAGGGTCTCGAGATATGATATTGCGATTGATGTTGTCAAGCTGCGGGACAGAGAAGAGCTGGCTTCTAAATACCAAAAAATTTTAGAAGATAATCATGCTTACGCTGTAGAACACGGCGAGGATATGATAAAATAAAAGTGCTATGGAAATTTTAATCTTGATTCTAGTTTTGGCAATTTTTGGTGAAACTAGCTTTTTGGCAATTAATAAATATAAGCCCATCAGAAATAGTCAAAGAAAAATATATGTAGATACTTCGGCGTTGATTGATGGAAGGATTCTGAAAATTGCAAAAACTGGTTTTTTGGAAGGTGATTTGGTAGTTCTAAAAAGTGTACTTTTGGAGTTGCAGCTTTTAGCAGACGGAAAAGATAGTATAAAACGAAAGCGTGCGAGAGCGGGCCTAGAAGTAGTTGCGGAGCTAGAACGGGTTTTAGAAATCAATACTGAAATTTTGGATGATGGAGATTTAAGAGATAAAAAGGTTGATGAAGAGCTTTTGAAAATCGCCAAGAAAAATAAAGGTGCACTTTTAACTATGGACTATAACCTAATAAAGGTGGCCGATGCCGAGAAAATATCCACATTAAATATCAATGATTTAGCTTTAGCGGTAAGGAGTGAGGTTGAAATTGGCGAAAAACAAAAAGTGAAAATTGTCAGTAAAGGTTCTCTGCAAGGTCAAGGTATAGGCTATCTGAAGGATGGGACTATGGTGGTAGTTGATAAAGCTAGTAGCCGCATTGGGACCGAAATAACTGTAGAAATAGTAAACTTTCACGAAACATCATCTGGGCGGATGATCTTTGCCAAAATAGCTAACAATAGATAGTATAATATATATCAATACAAAAATATTTACCCCTGTTAGACATGGGGTAAATACCATATATTATGTACTGTGTTAACTACTGTTTTTTAGTCTTGTCGTCCACGGTAGTTTTTTGGGAGGCAGGAGTTAGGGTGATCTCGCTACCAGCAACATACCCAGATGAGTCAGAAACGGTAAATTTTATAGAAGTTTCCGTCCCCTTTAAGGTATAACCCCCAACAACTCCGTTGCCACCAAGCGAAATTCCACTTTGCTCTACTCCATTTACATAGAGAGTATATCCGGCAATATCATAAGTCCCACGTTTAACCGTAGCTATGATTTGGTCCCCGCTCGTAGAAAGAGCAACTTGGGGGGGAGTATAATCGCACGGATCGCTCGTATTGCGATCATATGGTTCGGGCACGTTGTACACTTCATTCCCGGTCATCGGATCTATGATTTTGGTTACCTCGACGTCTATTTTGTAGTCTTCAGGAGTGCAGCTGGAGGCCAAAAGGTGGTTGTAACGATTAAAGGCTAGGGTTTCTTTGGTGACGCCAGAATTCTTTGAAGAATTAAACCAGCTAGGCCAAATATCAGTTTTCCCATTAATTGTTAGGGTTTGGATACCTGCTGGTTTTACTGGAGTATCTCCAGAAGCCCACTTTCCATCAGGCCCATAGACATCTTTGTGAACCGATTCCATATAGTTATTAACTACCCGTCGTACAACACTATTATCGGAATTTCTGAGTCCAGAACCGTCATGGTTCCCGTTCCAGACCACGGTCGAAACTGCAGATGAGAAACTGATCATCAAAGAATCTTTGGTCTCCTGGGAATTGGAAGTTGTTGTTGTGCCGGTTTTTGAAGCGGTTTCTACGCCAGGAACTACGAAACCGTAGGCATAAGATTGGGAGCCCCAAACCAGGGAAGCCCTAGCTACTGGATCGTGCAAAATATCCCAAATCATATATGCGACTTGGTCATCAACAACACGTTTACCTTCTTTATCTTCCCATTTCTCTAGAACCTCTCCGCTACTATTTTTGAGCTCAAGAACATAGGCAATATCTTTATATGAACCACCTCGCGCAATTGAGGCATATGCGTTAGCGTGTTCAATTAATCTAACGTTGCAGCCAGATCCGATGGCAATCGAAAGTCCATATCCTTCACGATCCTTGCAGTACGAAGTTTCGCCCAAGGAGTGTGCGACTTCAAGAGAATTATCTATACCGTTGATGTAGAGAGCTTTAACGGCAGGGATGTTGAGGGAGTTAGATAAGGCCTGACGAATTGTCACGTTGCCATAGAATCGGCCTGTGTAGTTACGTAAACGACAAGAGCTAGTGTTGCCGGCACAATATATATTATCGATGTTTTCATCGGAGAGAACTGAGCCGGGACCATAGTTAACTCCCTCTCTTTCCATAAGAAGTGGGGTGTAATCGAGGATTGGTTTAATTGTAGAGCCGGGTTCTAGGAGTGCATTTGCGGCATTATAGGATCCGTACTCTGCATTATTAAAATCAACTGATCCTACCATAGCGATAACCTGAGAAGTATCCACATCTAGGGAGGTCATGGCTATGTTGTCGGAGCCGTTAATATAACTAATGCCAGAACCGGCGGCAACTGCAGCTTCGGCAACTTGTTGGGCTCGATAATCTAGAGTAGTTGTGATGGTCCAGCCACCAGAACGCATGGTTTGGATGCCGTACTTATCTTCAAGAAGAGATTTAACCTCCAAAACAAAATGCGGGGCCAATATGTCGGCATACTGAGCGGATTCTGGGTGTATGGTATCAAGCACTGCAACCTTTTTAGCTTCTTCAGCTTCCTCTTTTGTGATGTATCCCATTTCTGCCATTACGTCTAAAGTGTATTGCTGTCGCTGGATAAGATATTCGTGACCGTAATCATTATAGGGGTTATATAAGCTCGGATTGTTGGGGATGGAAGCTAGAAGCGCAGACTCGGCCAAGGTAAGATCTTTTGCGGACTTTCCAAAATAAGTTTGCGCTGCAGACTCAACCCCATTGCGACGTCCGCCATAAGGAGATTGATTAAGATACATGGTCAAAATTTGGTCTTTAGAATACATACGCTCAAGTTCTATGGCCAGGATTAACTCTTTTATCTTTCGAGTCAAGCCACCGCGGTTTTCACTTGCAGCTTCATCCGCAAAATAAACTTGTTTAATAAGCTGTTGCGTTAATGTAGAGCCGCCTTGCACTCCATGTCCACCGATTGTAGACAGAGTTGCACGCACTAGGGCCCCAAAATCTACCCCGATATGATTATAAAAGTTGCGGTCTTCGATTGCTACTGTAGCTTGATACATATAGGGCGAGATCTCGTCGGCTTCTACTACTAAACGATAGTTATCGCTCCCAGTATCCTTCCATAAAACGACACCATTCCGGTCTAAATAGGTATTGACGGTTTCGGAAATCGTCATCTCGTCTAACTTAATCTCGTCAAGGTCTTTTTTATAATAAAGGAATAGTCCGCCGATAAAAATAATCAAAATTAAAACACAGGCAGCAATAGTTTTCCAGATAGTCTTTTGGCCGCGTTTTGAAAAGAACCATTTGCATACACGTTTTGGATGAAGCCTAGCAAAGAACCTCTTAACAGGCTCTTTGGGGAGCTTAGCGAGTTCTTCTGCACGACGACGAGTTTCGGCTTCTTTCTTCGCTTTGTGTTTATAACTAAGACTTGAATATAAATTCATTTTCTTCTTCGCAGTTTTTTTAGATGATTTTACCGTTTTATTATTTTTCGAAGGTAAAATCACCTCTGATTTTTTCTTATTCATAAATATTATTATACACTAAGCGCGAAAAAACATAAAGTTTTATGTGGTATTATATATGTATGAGGAAATTCCGATTTAAATCTGTCGTTCAATTGGCAAATATGAAATTGTCAGTTAAATCAGCAGCCGTTGTATTGGCTAGCTCAACATTAGTCTCGGCGCTGCTTGGCTTATTTCGTGATAGATTGCTGAATTCTTATTATTTAGGAACCTATCCTACGGGGATTGACGCGTATACTGCGGCTTTTACGATCCCGGATTTTATGTTTTTTATTTTAACATCGGGAGCTTTATCAGTATCGTTTATTCCAGTCTTCAACCAAAGACTTGCGGCAGGAAATAAAAAATCTGCCTGGGAACTTTCTTCCAGCCTACTAAATTTGTTGGCAATTTTAACACTCATAACTTCTATTTTAATCATGGTTTTTGCTGACCCATTAATACGGTATATTGTCAGCCCTGGGTTAGACGAATCGGGAATGGTACTTGCAATAAATATGACTCGCGTAATTGCGGTTAACCCATTTTTGTTTTCTATCGCTACTGTATTAACTTCCATACAACAGGCGGTGGGAAGGTTTGTGTTTTACGCTTTTGCGCCTGCCATATATAATATAGGGATTATTATAGGGATCACTTGGTTTACTGGAGGAATAAATCTTTTTGGCGTGCAAATCTTCGAAGGGGGGATTATGGGGGTTGCACTTGGAGTTATTTTAGGCGCCGTCCTGCAGTTAATTGTTGCTCTGGTTGGTTTATTCGGATTAGGAATGGATTATAATTTTAAAATTAATTGGAAGAATCAGGGATTTAGGGCTATTTTGCGCTTGCTCCCAGCTAGATCCCTAGACCAGGGAATTGACTATGTTAACGGAATCGTGAATACTAATTTGTCCTCGAGGATGGGCGCGGGCGCAGTGAGGTCATTTAACCAGGCCTCAGCATTACATCAAATGCCCGTAAATTTAATCGGGGTAGCAATCTCTACGGCCTTTTTTCCAAAACTGACAGAAGAATTAGGAAATGGCGATAAACGAGAATTCAACAATACTTTTAGGCAGGCGCTACGCACGATTATTTGGATTTCTCTGCCGGTAGCCGTCATTGCGTTTTTCGGACGAGGATACGTTACGAGTTTTATTTCAAATATCGGTAGTAGCGACAGTAACGGCACGATTGCTTCGATACTCGGAACTTTATGTCTAGCGGTTTTCGCAAGATCAGTATTCCACATTGCATCGAGGGGATTTTATGCCTATCAAGATACTAAAACTCCCTTTGTTATTTCAATTTTTGCAATCGGTCTTACGATAATCCTCTCGGTCTGGTTTTATTTCCTGGGCTGGGGAGTAGACGGGTTAGGCTTTGCACAATCTATTGGAGCCGTCGTAGAAATAGTTATATTGCTACACATTCTACAGAGGCGTTCAAAACAAGAACTTTTAGACAAAAACTTTAGAAAAGCAACTGTAAGAATGTTTTTCGCAACATTGATTACGGGCTGTGTGGCTTTTTCTATGACAAAATTCATTCCCTTAATGGCTACGGATAATTCTTTAGTTATCACAATACCGAAATTTCTAACCATCGCAGCGATCTCTGTAATCGCCTATCTACTAGCTAGCTATTTTCTGAATCTAGAAGAAGCGAAGCCGATTTTCCGATACATTAAAAAGATTTTATTTAGGAATGCGAAATAATATTAATATTTTAGGTATTAAAGTATTAATTATAAAGTTAGCAAGAGTACTTGACTGTAGTTATTTACCATTATTTTCGTCTATAACGAATCAAATTTACGCTAGCTATCGCTATAATAAAGGCAACAACGACTATACTCAAGGCTGAAGTACTATTAGAAGCAGACTGACCGTCGCTAGACCTGTTCATTCCCGTATCTGGTACAGCTATATCTTCGTCCGCGCCGGCATCTGACTCGTCGGATGGATTGTTGCCTGGTTCATCAGGTTTATCGGGCTCGTCTGGGACTGGATCGGGTTCTTCTTGTTCACAAGTGGTTGGATCGCCATAGGCATCAATCGCACTCTGCAGGACTCCAGATAAGTGTCTCTCTTCCGTGTCTATTTGGTTCCAATATTCTTCCGTATCGCCGACAACTTCGGTTCCCACCGGCACTTCGCTATTAATCGCTAGCTTTGCATATTCTATAGCCCACTTAAGAGAGGCTTTGTCTGATTCGGGTAGACACTCTAATCGGGCTAGATAAGCTTCAGCCCTAGCGACAAGTTCTTTGAGACTAGTTTTGTCGTACACATACCAGTATCCGATAGCTCCTTGGTCTGTCCGAGAATCTACTTTGTATGCATACCCTGTATCTATAAAACCTAGATTGATAGCCTGTTCGTTAAGGCCATTGGAGAAAATCACATGGTTGTCTTTATAATCTCCAATATTAAAGTCTGGATCAATAGGGTATTGATATATATTGCCAGAATCAGCGTCAGGATCAAGCTCCATGCCTGGTTTTTTGTCCCATGGGAAGCGCTCTGTGCCGCCCTCAGTGCTATATAAATATACGCATACATTCTCCCAGTTGGCACCAGAATTATCAAAATAGATTACGTCGCCAGTTTTTAGAGCACGTATAGTTTGCAACTCTACAGCCGAACGATTATACAAATACCAATACCCCTCTAGGCTAGAGGGGTATTTTGTTGGCTGGAAAAACGCCCGCTTGGTTTTAGTCTCAGAGTAGAGTTTTCTAAAATAACTAAAAATGATATAATGCTTAATATGGATGTTACTCGTGAGGATATTATACATTTAGCGGATTTATCGGATTTTTCGCTGAATGAAAAAGAGATAGATACGCTAGGGGGCGACTTAAAAGGGATTATCGCTTATATCTCGCAATTAGATGAGCTAGAAGTAGATGAAATCGAACCGACTTACCAGGTGTTTGAAATGGAAAATATTTGGCGAGAAGACGAGATAATGACGCAAGATGCAGACAGAGGCCAGCTACTTGCGCTTACTAAAGAAGAGAAAGATAACCAAATAAAGGTACCAAAGGTATTATAATGAAAATAGCAGATAAAACCCATACGGCCGTAGAAATGGTGCAGACCGCACTAGACAAAGCCAAAAAATACGAGGAATATAACATATTCACTTTTGTAAATACAGAAAATGCACTAAGAAAAGCGCGTGAGATAGACACAAGAATCGCCCGGGGAGAAAAGGTAGGCCGGCTAGCTGGAGTGCCGTATGCTTTGAAGGATAATTTTCTGAGCCCTGAAGGAGAGACCACGGCGAGTGCGCATATTTTAGAGGGGTTCGTTTCTCCCGTTACGGCTACGGCGGTAAAAAAGTTAGAAGATGAAGGAGCGATAATGATAGGACGCACCAACATGGATGCGTTTGCGCATGGGTCATCTACGGAAAATTCATATTTTAGACCAACACACAATGCTTACGACAAAGAACGAGTAGCTGGCGGGTCTTCTGGCGGTTCGGCGGTGGCAGTAGCTCTAGACATCGTAGAGTTTGCGACTGGAACTGATACGGGGGGTTCAATACGCCAACCGGCCTCTTTTAATGGGGTCTACGGATTAAAACCGACTTATGGGACTATTTCCCGCTATGGGGTGGTAGCAATGGCGTCGTCTACGGATTGCATAGGATTCTTTGCTAAAACTCCGGAAGATATGAACCTGCTGATGGAGATAACAGCAGGGCAAGACCCGAAGGATATGACTACTTTGCCGGATTATTACAACGATAATGGCGGCGGGGTGCGAGATGGTGGTGCTGCTTGTACATATAGAGTTGGCGTGATCAAAGATTTCGACAACGATACAGTGCATCCAGAGATTCGTAAAGCGATGGAAGCCAAAATAGAATTGCTCAAGGCTAAGGGACGCGAAATAGTGGAGCTCACTATGCCAGCGTTAAAATATGCTCTCCCGGCGTACTATATAATAGTACCTGCGGAGATAGCCAGTAATTTATCTCGTTATGATGGGGTACGGTATGGATTCCGTTCGGAAAAATCGGAAGATTTAGATGCGCTTTATAAAAATACGCGAAGCGAAGGGTTTATGCCAGAGAATAAGCGGCGCATTATGATAGGCAACTTTGTGCTATCTAGTGGGTTTTATGATGCATATTTCTTAAAAGCAGCCAAGGCTCGTACGCTAATCGTAAAAGAATACGAAGATGCCTTTAAAAAATGCGACTTTATATTATCACCGGTCACACCAAACCCAGCTTTTCGGCTGGGTGAGAAAACTAGCGACCCGGTAGCAATGTATCTAGAGGATGCTATGACTGTGCCGCTAAATTTGGCCGGGGTTCCAGGGCTAACTATCCCAGCTGGCAAAACTAAAGACGGGGTAGCACTAGGTTTACAACTAGTTGGCCAAAGACGAAGCGATAAAGATTTAATCGAATTTTCTAAGGAGTTACAAGATGAATAGTTATTCTTTAATTATAGCACACTTTAGCAAAAAAGTCAATATGTATGGGGGCGCTCGGTAATGGATGGCGGAGCAGTAACTTTTATTGTCGCGATATTAATCGTAGCGGTATTAGTATTCATCGCAATACTTTTGACAGGGAAGAGAAATCATCATTTCGACAGGGAAGCCTATCAAGCTAAATTCTTAGAAATAGAGAATAAATTAGATAAAGATAACGCAGCCACATACATAACCACAGTTATTGAAGGAGACAAACTGCTTGATAGGGCCTTGATTGAGTCTGGAATACCCGGAAAAACAATGGGGGATAGACTAAAACGCTCGGGGGGCAGGTTTACTGATTTGAATGCGGTGTGGAGAGCACACAAACTGCGTAATGCTATTGCGCACGAATCGGGGCTAGAGGTAGGATTTAAGCAAGCGTCGAACGCGCTTGCAATCTATAAGCAAGCATTAAAAGACTTAGGAGCAATATGAGCGAATATATTCCAACTATTGGTATAGAGTGTCATGTACAGCTAGCCACTAAAACGAAATTATTTTCCGAAGTAGACAATGATGCCAGAGGTAAAGAACCAAATTCTTGCGTATCGCCGGTAGACTATGCTTTGCCAGGCATGCTACCGCGTCTAAACGGGGAAGCAATAAAATATGCCATCGTGGCTGGGCGAGCAATGAACTGCAAGATAAACGCTAGTTCACGTTTTGACCGCAAACATTATTTTTATCCAGATTCACCGAAAGGATATCAGATCACGCAATTTTATCACCCAATTATTGGGGAAGGATACGTAGAATTGCCGTCTGGCACAAAAATTCGGATAGAGCATGCACACCTCGAGGGCGATGCGGCCAAGCTTACGCATTTTGACACTTATTCGTTAGTAGATTTCAACCGTGTCGATACACCATTAATTGAAATCGTGTCGATGCCAGATATCCACTCGGCAGAGGATGCTCGTGATTATTGTAAGGAGCTTTGGCGACTGATGTGTTACGCTGGCGTTACTAATGGGGATTTATACTACGGGAATATGCGTTTTGATATTAATACATCTGTGGCTCCGGAGGGCTCCGATAAACTAGGCACCAGAACGGAAGTGAAGAACCTGAATTCATTTAGGTCGGTTGAGCGAGCAGTGGCGTACGAGATAGAGAGACAAACGAAGCTCCTGGAAAAAGGCGAGAGGGTAGTACAAGAAACCAGAGGATGGAATGATGCCACTGGTAACACCACTGGGCAGCGCGAAAAGGAAGAAGCGAAGGATTACCGTTATATGCCAGAGCCAGATTTGCCACCGATTAATCTAACTGCTGAATTCATTGAAACAGAATCCGCGAAATTGCCCCTAATGCCGGCGGGTTATCGTAAAAAGTTTGGCGGTGTTTTGAAGGCTGAAATTTTAGAGGTTCTACTAGATTATGCCGAATTAATGAAAAAACTTGCTGAGATTGACGAAAAATATATGGTAGCGATCGCAAATTTGTTTACTTCTGTATTATTAGCTGAGGAGAAATCGGCGGAATATCTCAATGATTTGCCAACTGCAAAGCAATTAAATGACTTAGCAGAAATGAACGAGAAAAAAGAGCTCAGCTCTACCGCCACAAAAGAAGTATTCCTCCGATTGTTTGATCCACAAATGAAAGGCCGCGACACTAAGGTTATCGCTAAGGAATTGGGGTTAATTCAGGAAAACGACTTGGGCACCCTAGAAGCAATAGTAGATACGGTTCTAGCTAAGCCGGAAACTCAGAAGGCCCAGGCAGATTTTAAAGCTGGGGAAGAAAAAGTGATTGGTTTCTTGGTAGGACAAGTTATGAAAGAATCCCACGGCAAAGCTAATCCATCTGCTGTGCAAGATATTTTACGAAAAAAGTTAGCTTAAGCGCTTGACGGATATTGCGAGATGAGGTAAGATAATCTGCATAGACAGTTTCGACATCTGTCTTGTGTTATTTAAAACGACCATAAGCAAGCAAACCTAGGACGGTGGCTCGTCATTGACGTAAGTATGTACTGCGTCCCAGCCGGAAAGGAGGAGATTATCTTTGACGCGAATCTTTTTCCCAATAAGGATCCCAGGTTTTGCCGCGCCGATAGGGCGGCCAGTACCTGAAGGATTAGGCCTTTCGGAAAAGCCGTTGGGGGACGATCTTCAGCGAAATACCCCCTGCACCGTGGCGGCACAAGCGTACGACAAACTCGTACCGAAGTAGCTTAAGAGGCTATCAAATAAACTTTTGAGATATTATGGTTTCTGTCTCTAAAAAGATTTTGGTATAGGCCTCGGCGTCAAACGCAAGAACTACCCATCTCGCCGATTTTCGCGAGGATTGAGGGAGGATCGTTTAAATAGCACCCGTACATTAAAAGTCATCCAGTAAGCGCGACCCAGAGCCGGTCGCAAAAAAAATAATATTATATTTACCTGACTATACGCTATGATGTGATAATATTGTAGGGTGATCTATTTTCGGCTCAGGATGACTATAATTAATAATTAGGACCTGTAATAAGCGCGGTTTCTCTGTTGCGAATGGTCCACTACACTCCTAGCCCCGGTCGAAAGATCGGGGTATTTTCCGTAAAATATGGTGTAGGTATTGACAAATTTAAGCATGTGTGGTATAATGGAGTTATTGGGTTATTTACTGGCCCAAAATAAAAAAAGAGGTGATGTACATGAAAAATAAGCGCGGTTTTGCGTCAAAGAAAAAGGTCGGCAAACTCCGGATCCCAAAGCCTGAAGAAGTTGGGTTGATGTGGGTCTGGCTCACGAGTAAGGTATACGATCTCCTGTCTCCTGTCGTGTATGTCGAGTCCACATGCTGTAAAGAGCAGCGCGCGAATGAGCTAAAAAACATAGTTCGGAGAACCTATTCCGATCATCGTATACTTAACACGGCCAAGGCAGGGTTTGTACCCGAAGACGCAGAGTGGGTAAGTTACCCTCTGTGTCTGACCAAAGACGATGTAGGTGTACCGCTTGAGACTTTCCTAGCCTATGTAAAAGGCAGAAAGTATCTGACAAAAAGCGACGCAGAGGCGATATCTGACAGGGCTTATATAGAGTCGAGCCAGATAGAAGATGCCTGCCGAGAGATCGCAAACTTCTTGCGGAACAAAGTGTGTCTCATGCATGAGACACAGGATCGTACACCGGAAGTTCGATTCTACGGCGCCCCGACAAACTACTACCATGTGAATGCCAGTTCTGGCGCCACAGTCAACATCGGCCGCTAGCAATCATCTCTGTCCCGAGTCACGCTCGGGACTTTTTCTTTTTTGAAAAATATGCTAGAATGTAAAAAATGTCTTGTTTTTGAGTGTGGAGCTCAAAAAAGACTAAAATAATAAAATAAAGGAGCAAAATGGCTACTGAAGTCAAAGATCTAAAAAACTTGCGGAATATTGGGATTATCGCTCATATTGATGCAGGAAAAACTACCACCTCGGAGGCGATTTTATATCGTACGGGGTTAAAGCATAAAATCGACCTAGTTAAAGGTGGGACTGGGGGAGCCGATACTGACTGGATGGAACAGGAAAAAGAGCGCGGGATTACTATTACGTCTGCGGCCGTGACCGTCTATTGGAAGAACCATCAAATCAATATTATTGACACTCCAGGCCATATTGACTTTACCGCTGAAGTTGAGCGTAGTCTTCGCGTTCTAGACGGAGCAGTGGTTGTATTTGATGGCAAGATGGGGGTAGAAGCTCAATCCGAAACGGTTTGGCGTCAAGCTACGAAATATGGCATTCCTCGCATTTGTTTTGTAAATAAAATCAACCAGATTGGTGGTGATTTTTATAAATCTCTCGATTCTATTCATAAGCGTCTCTCTAAGAATGCCGTAGCTATACATCTTCCTATAGGGTTTGAAAAAGATATTTGCGGGGTGGTAGACCTTATCGATATGAAGGCTTATACTTATAAAGATTATGCCGACCATGAGCTAACCGTAGGTGAAATTCCTGAAGACATGAGGGAAAAGGCTAAAAATGCCCGCTCGATGCTTATTGAAGAGGCTGTACAAGCAGATGAGAATTTAATGAATAAATTCTTCGAAGAAGGCGAAGATGCAATCACGGTAGACGAATTAAAGGCAGCCCTTCGCAAGCGCGTACTTGATGGTGATTTCTTCTTGGTAACCGGTGGTGACGGCCGCGGCGTGATAGTGGAGAAGGTTCTAGATCTTATGACTGATTATTTGCCTAGCCCGCTAGATCGCGACCAGGGACAAACTGTAGGCACCGACCCTAAAACTGGAGACCAAATTGTTCGTAAGGCTGATAATTCTGAGCCCTTGACGGCTCTAGCCTTTAAAATTGCCACGGACCCGTTTGTGGGCAAATTGATCTTTATCCGTGTTTATGCTGGGAAACTTAAATCAGGGGACACGGTATATAACGCTACAACCGGCGACAAAGAACGTGTAGGGCGCTTAGTACGTATGCACGCTAACGACCGTAAAGATATTAACGAGATTGGCGCTGGCGATATTGCTGCCGTAGTAGGCCTAAAAAACTGTACTACTGGTACTACTCTTTGTGACCCAGCACATCCTATACTGCTAGAATCTATTGAATTTCCGGACCCGCCAGTTTCTATTGCTGTAGAACCAAAAACTAAGGCAGACCAGGAAAAAATGGGTATCGGTCTTTCGAAGATGGCTGAAGAAGATCCAACCTTCCGCGTACATACCGATGAGGAAACTGGTCAAACTATTATTTCGGGCATGGGCGAACTACATCTAGAGATTATTATTGACCGCTTAAAACGCGAGCACAACGTAGAGGCTAATACTGGCGCACCGCAAGTAGCCTACCGCGAAACTATTCGTGGTACTGCCGAGGCTCAGGGTAAGCATATTAAGCAATCCGGCGGTCGAGGCCAATATGGTGATGTTTGGATTAAGTTTGAACCGAATGAACCAGGTAAGGGCTTTGAGTTTATTGACCAAATTAAAGGTGGTGTGGTCCCACAAGAATATCGTAAGCCAGTACAAAAAGGTGTGGAAGATACTTTGGCTGGCGGCGTTATCGCCGGCTATCCAGTGGTAGACATTAAAGCTACACTTTATGATGGTAGCTACCATGATGTAGACTCTTCGGAGCTCGCCTTTACTTTGGCAGGTTCTCTTGCAACTCGTGAAGGTATTAAGCGCGCTAACCCAGTGCTACTAGAACCCGTGATGAAACTAGAGATTACCACTCCAGAAGAGTTCATGGGCGACGTAATTGGCGATATCAACTCTCGTCGCGGTCGTATAGACGAAATGGAAGACTTGAATGGCGGAGCCAAGTTAATTAAAGCTTTCTGTCCGCTAGCGAACCTATTCGGCTATACTGGCGATCTTCGAGGTATGACTCAAGGCCGTGCTGCTTCGTCTATGGAGCTCTTCGGTTACGAGGAAGTGCCACCAAATGTAGCGCAAGAGATTATCGAAAAGAGAAACTCTAAATAAAAATCTCTATGCCCAAAAAGCCAAGCGAGTCAGCTTGGTTTTTTGTTCTATACAAGAGTTTCCGTTTCCAAAGAGTAGAGTTTACTTTTTTAGTTATGCTATTTTGGCAGTACGGGAAATGTTCAGCCCCTAAATAGCCCCGAACGGCTATTTAGGAACTAAACATAGGTCTATTTTTTACCAAAGAAACGTTTTCGAGAGAGGAACCTTGAGCCCGTATATAAGATGCCTACCGTAGCAATAGAAACCGCCACTGCCCCTAAGATATTCGGATCACCCGCATCGATGTTAGAAGTGGCCGTGAACCTACCTGTATCGGCTGGCTTAACTGGCTCCGTTATTAATACAGTCTGGGCAACATCATCGAGATCAGCATGAGTGACAAGCGCATGGAAGTATGTTTTACAAGTACCAGTATCCGCATCGTATTCTAGACAAATGTCGTCATTGGCTATCTGTGTGGGGCTAGTAATACCAGCGGCCTCAAATACTACGATCTCAGTGCCTCCTAGACCTGTGGCATTAAAGCTGAAATCGAGGTACAAATCGCCACAATTTTCTGCTGGTGTAAGCGTAGTGGTGCTAATGATTGGCATATCGTTTGCCATGAGCAGTTCTCCCGTTTTTTTATTCATTAGCGTCCCCACAATAGTATAGTTAGTATCGGTCGTAAGGCAATATTTAATATGATCCGTCATAGTAGCATTGTCTGTAGCAAGAACTTCTTTATCTCCATCAGTTTTATCTAGGGCATATGTGTCTAGACTCACTATGTAAACAGTCTGATCAACGTCATTTATGTCTCCGTGCGTAAAAATTGTATCGCCATTGTATTCTACAGATTCATATACTACGACAGCTTTACCGGCAAGTCCTGTGCTGTCCAATGCAAAAGCCATCTGGGCCGTGCCACAATTGGCGGAAGGAGTGAAATTAAGGGTTTCTTCTACGACCTCTCCGTCCACGGTTAAAGGTTCTCCGGTTTCCTTATCTATAAGTATGCCTTTTATCGTATACTTAAGGTTAGCCTGCAGACAATAATCAATACTATCTATTATTTGGGAATCTATTGAAGCTTCTACGAGTTTGTCTTCGTCGACACTATCTGTGGCAGTAGTGCCGAGGCTAATGACCGTGACCGTCTGTGACATGTCGTTGATATCTTTGTGTTCTGCGACTATTTCACCCCCATACGATAGCGTCTCGAATACTACGATGTCTTTACCGGCTAGCTCGCTGGCGTCTAGACTGAATGTCATAGTAGCAGTGCCACAGTCGTCCGTTAATGTGTCGGTGATGGTCTGCGCCATTATGGGCTGATTAGTTTCTTTATCCATAAGTGTGCCTTGAATAGTATAGGTAAGACCAGCTTTACCACAATAATTAATAGTATCCGTGATGTTAGCGGTAGAAGATGCTTCTATAAATTTATCACCATCTGCCATATCTGTAGCCGATGTAGTGATATTAAATTCGGCACAATCATTATCCCATTCGCCTAGGTCAATTACTGTATTGTTGCTATTAATTACTACGGTTTGAGTGCTGGAGGCGACATCATAACAATACTTGTTGGCATCGCACTCTAGTTCTGTAATTGTGTATGTGTCGTAGGGGAGAGCGCCCCTACTGTTGTCGGGTGTATCGCTACCGAACCAAATACCTGTATTGGAATTATACGCTATGCCGGGCGACACTTTACCATCATCGTCTACATATTGGTCATAGCCATTGGTATTTTTATTATGGTCAACTTTAGAGGTGCTCACTTCACCATTTGAGTCGGATACTATAATATGACTCTCAGTACCCTTGCTATTTGTAATTCTGAAAACAACATTGCTCATAGGCGAAGAGTTATTATTTTCGTCTACTTTAATAAATTCAAAATCGCCCCTGACTACGTCGTCATAAAATTTCAAAACCTCTGGCGTCGTCTCATTATTAATGGTTACGTTTTGCGAGACATCCGCTGTGGCAGGCATAAGGTAGCTTGAATTGGTAGATGTTTCTGTGACTTTATATTGTACTCCGAGCGGAAGACCCGAAAAAGTGTATGTACCATCTGAGCCCGTCGTACCTGTAGCCATTATGTCACCATTATCAAAGAAGTTCGTGTTGTCTTTCGGGTTGGTGATACCTTCTGCATAAATCCTTCCACCAGAATTATTCGCCACCGTAAAACTGATACCCTGGAAGCTAGCATTGCCTTGTGGGGAACATACGCTAGTTTCTTTATCGCATTTTTGCACTTTGAGGCTACCTGAAGCAGGGTCGCCATCTTCAATCCATACTACATCCTGGACTCCATCAGGTTGCCCTTCAATGCCATACAAAACGTAGTTTTGTGCCATAATCCAAAGATCGTCATTATCAGATATCAACAGGTCTATGCTCGTCCTAATGGCGTCTAAAACTGCCCAGTCTGCTTGATCTCGCGAGTCACCGTTATCCATGTAGTCAGTATATAAATCATTGATATTTCCATGAAGCATATAACTAATAGTCAGATGTGTCATGAGGTATATATAATCCTTTTTGCCTGCGTTTGTGTTGATGTCTGGAAAAGTGCCTTCAAATTTTATTTCACCGTCTTCCAAATATTCCCCCTCGTCATTGTTCCACTTAGTATTGGAACCTGTATCTGCATTCTCAAGCCAACTGTTGACTATAGCATTAACCTTGTTTATGAGCTCTTGGTCCTTGAATTTGCCGTTAATGTTTCTGTATATTGACGAAAGAAGCACCGCTAGCTTAATTTTATTATATGGTCTGCTTGTAGGCATCGCCACTACATTGTAGCCGCTGCCATCAGGAGCTGTTTTTGTAGGATCGACACAATACGCGTCGTAAGCCACCTTAGTATTATCCGCCGTCATTACGCCAATGCGCGGAGTGCTAAGATTAACAGTATGATTAATGTACCATAGATTGCCAGATCCGTATGCTCCCTCGTCTTGGTCGGACCAATACATTATCCATGTATTATCTGGGCTTTCGATCGTAACTTGCCCCAAATCATTGGCCGCATCGACTCTAGATGTTTTAATAAGTTTCGTCGCCATAAACAGCCCTCCGAGAAGAGAAACTACACCAAGCGCTAGCAACGAGAAACGCTTGATCGATCTAGTTTTTGGTAGACTTATCATATTTATCCTTTTTGTATTATTTTTTGTGTTAGACCTTTTCTGAACTTTATTATATACATAAACTTTTTATTGTCAAGAGTTTTTTGTATTTATAATGTAGTGATTTTAAAATAACTCTTTACAATTTAAATAAAATAGTCTAGAATAATATAATAGAGATTTGGAGCTGGTTATTATTAGTGCTCCAAACGTTAATAATAAAAAAGGAGATATGAATGGCGAATTTTGACCGTTCCAAGCCACATATTAATGTGGGTACCATGGGTCACGTTGACCACGGTAAAACTACTTTAACCGCTGCGATTACTAATGTACTCGCTAAGCGTTTGCCAAGCGACGTTAACAAAGCTGTCGCTTATGACCAAATCGATAATGCTCCGGAAGAGAAGGCACGTGGTATCACTATTGCGACCTCCCACCAAGAGTATGAATCTGAGAAACGCCACTACGCGCACGTAGATATGCCAGGCCACGCAGACTATATTAAAAACATGATTACCGGTGCTGCTCAGGTTGACGGGGCTATTCTCGTAGTTGCTGCGAATGATGGTCCTTTGCCACAGACTCGTGAGCACGTACTTTTGGCTCACCAGGTGAATGTACCTAAAATCATTGTATTCTTAAACAAAATGGATCTCGCTGATCCAGAACTCGTAGAACTTGTAGAGATGGATGTACGTGATCTTTTGAACAAGTACGGTTTCGATGGCGACAACGCTCCTATTATCAAGGGTTCTGCTACTAAGGCCCTTGAAGGTGACAAGGAAAACGAAGACGCTGTTATGGAACTCGTTAAAGCTATGGATGAGTACTTTGACGTGCCAGAACACGATCTCGACAAACCATTCCTAATGCCAATCGAAGATGTCTTCTCGATTAAGGGTCGTGGTACTGTAGCTACTGGTCGTATCGAGCAGGGTGTTGTAAAATTGAATGACGAAGTTGAAATCGTTGGTCTTAAAGACACTCAAAAGTCAGTAGTAACTGGTATCGAAGCCTTCCACAAGACTTTGGATCAAGGTCAAGCTGGCGATAACGCAGGGCTTCTACTTCGTGGTATCGAGCGCGACCAAATCGAACGTGGTCAGGTAATTGCCGCCCCTGGCACTATTACCCCACACACCGAGTTCGAAGCTCAGGTTTACATCCTTAAGAAAGAGGAAGGTGGCCGTCATACTCCGTTTTCTAAGGGTTACAAACCACAGTTCTACTTCCGCACTACTGATGTGACTGGTGAAGTAGAGCTTCCAGCCGATAAGGAAATCGTCATGCCTGGCGATCAGGTGACCTTCAAGGTTAAATTGCTCGCTCCTGTGGCTATGAACGAACAAGATCGTTTCGCTATCCGCGAAGGCGGCAGAACGGTTGGTTCTGGTGTTATCACCAAAGTTATCAAATAATCCAATTTGATACAGAAGATCCCCCACAAGGGGGATTTTTTGTACTATCAGTATAATATGCTATAATATAGTTGGGTTGTTTTTTAAAAAATATTGTTTCTTCTGATAGGAGGTGAAAATGTGGACCGTGATAGATTTTTCGGTACTGTTAGAAGGGGTTCTTTATTCGAATCGGCATATACGGCAGAAAACATACCAATGGATTGTTGCGCCGTTATGAACGCCAATCGCTTACCCGAAGCTTTTGGCCTCAAACGGGCCGTGACATCGCATGAGAAAAGTATCAAAGAAATATATGAAATAGTACATAGCTACTGAAAAGGAGGCGATCGCGTGAAGGATAAATACTTTGGGGCCGTTTATCAGCATTCTCTTTATGAGCCATCTTATAATGAAGATGAGACAATAAACCATCAAAATGTACTTAATGCCGGATATACGACCTCCAACTATTTGGATGAAGACAAAGAAATGGACCCAATATTAAAAGAAGCCTACGATGCAATACCAGTATAAAACGAACCCACCCGCCGTCACTTTATGTGGCGGTTTTTCTTTTTTGATAAACATTTATGGTATAATCTTAACATAAGCATAAGGAGTAAAATGAGCGAGAGAAAGAGTATTTATAGTTTAAGCATAAAAGAAATGCGGAAATTGCTGCGAGATTTTTCTAATACTTTATACGGACGAACAGTATTTTTCTTGGCTTACTTCGTACCGATGATGACGCTCCTAGTGATGATTGGGCTGATAGTAGCTGAGATGATTAACCCAGAATACGACCTATTTTATCCGATAGTCGGGGTCTTCTTCTTGTTTATTGTGGTATTTATTTTGGGGAACGTCTATTATTATCACGAGTTACGCGTATTTATGGAGAAAAGGTAATCTACCCCTGTTTATATTGACTTTTTTAGTAAAGTGTGATATAATTAGAAGATAGACTTAAGATTGGGGGTAAGTTTTATGTACATTATTATTCATGCGCTAATGGATGTCTGTTCTGCTGATCTAGCCAATAAGTTTATTATGATCCTGGCATCATGGTTAATCTGGCCCGGTAGTATGTTTTTGGTTGGGTGGATTGGCGAGAGTCGACTGGTTCCGATTCGGAGGCATCAATCCAAAGCTTTTCTGCCAGGAGATTTCGCCTTCGGAGTGATGGCAATAGCTTTTATAGAAATTTACAATACCATCGTTCCACAAACGGGAACAGAACTGCTAAAGGATCATGCCAACTCAGCGTTTCTGTGGGGAGTTGTATTGTTCTTCACCACCGGCATAGGTATACATCTGCGCCTTAGGGAGGAAGAATCTTATGACCCGCGGGCATGGAATGGGCCGACAAAAATTACCCACGACATCGTGGGATACTTTATGATTCCGACAATACTGGTTGGTCTGTTATGGATTGCTTTAGGCACTATGTCTAGATATCTAGAGATCGCTTATAAGGCTACACCAGAAGCAGCGTGGCGTAACTATAGTGCCCTCTGGCAAGCGTCTTGGCCATATTGGATAGTAATCCTGCTAGCAGCCATATTTTATGTTGGGTGTCGGATTTATGATATTCGTCGCCCAGCTACGCCGGAGGATATTGCTGTTAGGCACCCCGCGGATTGGTTACCGATCTGGAGGTATACAAAAAACTATTAGCCTACAGCCTCCGCCGCTTTATGCGGCGGTTTTTATTGACAAAAAACTAAATACACGAGGCTCATGCTCTGGGTATCTGTTATTGTCACAGAAAAAATCTCTTTAAGAGACAATGGAAGTTTTGTCTTCTGAGTTTGGTAATAATGCACTGGCCTAACCTTTACAAACTGGACGTCTTATGTTAGTATTAATATGGCACGTTAAAAATCTTAAGGGGGTGTTTTTATGTATTATGGTGATTTTATTCTTCTGCTGGCGATTGTCATAACTGCGACAGTTTATGGCATCTGTTCCGTAAATCAATTGTTACGAAGATTTTCTTTCGTTTTGAGTGTATTGTGCTCCGCAATAGTTCTCTTGGTTGGTTTTGTCTTTAGTTTAATGTCCGTTTCCCCAGAAAGGGTATACGAAGAGCCAGAAACCTCCGTAGTAGCCTTAGTAGAGCTTGGAACGCTAAAAGATACTAATTATTATCTGGTGAAAGATGGAGACGAGTATGGATATTATCCTGAGAAGATTGCATATGGTAAGCTGCTCGCTAATACCGGCGACGAAGCTGCTCCTAAAATAGCGGCTTCTTTATGTGAAGTAGAGTATAGAGACACGGCGCCAGAGCTTTCTATCCGAGAGGCGATGGAGAAAAGATTGGCTGTTCCTGTACGACTCTGGTGTAGAAAGTGAGGTAAAATATGATTTTATTATTCCAGGCAAAGAAAATATACTAAACTTAAAACCATAACGTGCGCGAGCCAGGCAAATGCCTGGCTTTTTCACCTCGTATATAGGGGCGGAATTGACAAATTCAGTAATCTATGCTACAATGTAAGTTATGCACATTAACAAAATATTCTTTTAGGAGGTGGCAAATGTGTTTTTCATGTGGCTTTTACCATTCGTTATTGTCTTTGCTTCGTCTGCTCTTTTATTTTTCTATTTTCGTAAGGGTATAAACGGCGACATATCCAACAAGCGTAAAATAACCGCAAAGGTAGTACTAGGTTCGGTTTGCGCTGTTCTTGCGGCTGTGTCGTTTCTATTTCTTATCCTCGCGGTCAACTTAGCAGATAGAATTGGCGAGCCAGAAGAGGTCCATATCCAAACCAATAATATCGTTTCCTTGGTTAAAGTAAACTATGGAGAGGATGGTGGATATCTTTCGGAAGATAACGACCGATATTTATATTTTTATCGTGATGGCAATAACAAAGTACAGGCTGGCTACGCTGACATTGAACATAGCAAGAAATTTCCCGGTAGCTTGAATGGCGAAGCCTTTGTAGTTATCAAAACCACTTACTACGAATATCCGACAAAGTGGATGTTTTTCACTGGCTTCGAAACAGTGTCAGTAGAAACATATGATTTTTACATCCCATAGTCTTAGCCCCGCATTGTTGCGGGGCTTTATTCTGTCTTTATTAGCTTGAGCATTTTACTTATAAAGAGAATCGTGAAATAATCAGATTAGTGGGCGTCCTTTAATAGTCTAGCCTATCTGAGTCAAGGAGGTGAAAAAATAAAACCTATGCATCAAGATTTATTGATTCTAAAAGCGGAGCTAGAAAAACCTGGCATTGGTCAGCACAAGCATGATTTAGCGGAGTGTTTTAAAGAAAAAAACCACGTGCCACTTAGGTGGATTAGGAAATGGATTAATACAGAATGGTACGTTACAGGTCACAAATATTTGTGGCTAGCGGCCATGAATGCATGTATTAACCGGTCCCGTGTGCCGCTCTACTTGATCTATCAGGGTCTTAGAAAAACCGACCAGAACACCTTCAACGCGGCGGTCACGGCTTGCCGTAATCGAAAAGTACCGTTCGAAATAATTTTATGGTGGTATGGGTCTTCTAACACTGTCTTACATCTCGCTGCAATAAACGCCTGCATAGGCAATTCTGCGGTGCCAAAAGGGTTCATAGAACAGACACTCGAGGACGAAGACATTCGTATCAGAAGAATTGCGCAACAGATTTTAGGCTAGACTTTTTAGTGGGGCCCGGGGAACCGGGTCCTTTTCTTGTTGACTGTAGCCGGCTAATACCGTATAATTTTTATACTGTTATTCTAGAGAAGGGGGCAATAGCATGGGAACAGTCGTACTTTCATTGGGTTTATTTTTAGGCTTCGGAACTATGGCTATTATTTTTTTCTTACTCCACATCTCCGAGTCGATTGGGGATATGGCAAACGGAGTTTTCAGTCGACCAATATCGGCCCTAGAAGAAAGCGGCGAAAAAGAAAAAAGAGGAAGAAAAATAAAGACTAAATTTATAATGGGCTGTATTTGTCTTCTTATAGCTGTGTTCGGGCTGTTTTTGCCGAGTCTTCTATAAAATATCCCACACAAAGACCGCCCCGCAAAAAAAGCGGGGCGGGGCTTTACTTTTTATAAAAAGTGTGATATAATGAGGGTATAGAGTAATTAATTATCTACCTCTAAAAACTTATTGACGAACCATCTGAGAGTTCATCTAAGGTTATAGAGGAGAAAGGAAAAAATGACAGACAACAAGAAAGATGAAGGTTTAAAAATTCGGATTCGTCTAAAAGCTTACGATCACCGAGTAATTGATCAAAGTGCACGCCAAATTGTAGATACGGCTATTCGCACTGGTGCCTCGGTTAGCGGTCCAATTCCACTACCCACCAAACGCAGTACTTTTACTGTAGTAAAATCACCTCATGTATATAAGACTGGTGGTGAGGCTTTTGAAATGAAAGTCCATAAGCGTTTGATTGATATTGCTAATGCCACTCCTAAGACAATTGAGAGCTTGCAAAATCTTTCACTTCCGGCTGGTGTAGACGCAGAAATAAAGATGTAAAACTAAAATATCCCCCGAAAGGGGGATATTTGATATTGCCTATCTATTTACCCTGTGATGGTGGTGGTTTTAGGGCGGAAGTGATATAATAGCATTATGAGCAAAATCGCTAAGTTAAAGAAGCGCTTTTATTTCGTAGCAGCGAAGTATTTTCGTCATTTTGCCGATAAAGCATTAAAACGCTGGAACCCACGTGTGATTGCAATTACTGGTTCGGCCGGAAAGACTACGATGTTAAATCTGGTCGAACATGAGATGGGAGAAAGAGCACACTATTCACACGATGCTAATTCTGCGTTTGGCGTTTCTTTTGATATTTTAGGCCTAAAAGGGGTTCGGGGATCAAAATTGCGCTGGGTACATCTTTTTGCCGTGGCACCTTTTAAGTCAGTTTTTCTTCGGCGCAAGGAAAAATTTTATGTTGTTGAGATTGATGGAGAAAGACCCCATGAAGCGGAATTTTTAGCCAAATGGCTCCGTCCCGAAGTTACTATTTGGGTTTCTATCGGGAGGTCGCATGCAGTACAGTTTGAGAAAGAAGTGGAAGAAGGTAAGTTTTTGACTCTAGATGAGGCAATTACGGCTGAGTTTGCCAATTTACCAGAAAATACTACTAAACAAGTTTATATAGACGCCGACTCTAAATTAATGAGACTAGCCACAAAAGACATTAAAGCTAAAGTTATCCCCATAAAGAAAACTATTATAAAGAAATACGTAGTTTATCCCGACTCGACCGATTTTACTTATGGAGATACAACCTTTCATTTCAATCATCCCGAACCGAAAGATATCGCTTTTAACTTATTGGTTCTACAAGATTTAATGAAATATCTTAAGTTACCTTTTAATCCGGATTTTTCAGGGGTTAAGGTCGCCCCGGGGAGAAGTTCATATTTTAGGGGCAAGCACGGGTTAGAGATAGTGGACAGTAGTTATAATGCGCATATGATTTCGATGGCTTCCATATTGGATATGGCCAAAAGAATGCATGCCGATCATAAATGGTTGATTATAGGCGACATAGTCGATCAGGGCTCAACTGAGGCCGAAGAGCATAAGAGATTGGCTCATTTGATTGCTGAAGTTGATCCTGAAAAAGTAATCCTAGTCGGAAGAAGAACTAAAAAATATACTGCTCCTGAATTGAAAAGACTGGGGGTTTCAGCAGTGGCAACATTAGATCCTCGGAAAGCTTTAGAGTATATAGAAAAACGTTCAAGAGGTCGAGAGACTTTAATCTTTAAGGGGAGCCAATACCTAGAGTGGATTATCGAAAAATTATTAGAAAACCCCGAAGATGTTAAAAAATTATGTAGACGAGAAAAGGCAGCCGTTAACCGCCGTAAAAACTGGGGGCTTGATTCGTGATGAATGTGTTTGGGTGCGAAAATTATACAAAGGGAGGTCGAGATGACTGATTTATATATTATCCATGGTTGGACTTATACAGTAGAACCCTGGAGGCAAGTTTTGAAAAAATTGCGCGAGAATGGCATTAGCGTTAAAATGTTGCATGTGCCTGGGTTAACTGAAAAATCTGATAAAGTTTTCACTATCGACGATTATATAGATTGGGCAAATATAAATATCCCAGATGGAGCTATCGCGCTAGGACACTCTAACGGAGGAAGGATATTGCTTAATTTGTGCGCAAAAAACCCAGAAAAGCTAAAATACCTAATATTATTAGACGCGGCAGGAATATACGAACCTTCTCTGAAAAAGAATGTTGTAGAGGTAATTGCGAAAATTGGTAAACCTCTCAAAAAAATCCCAATTGTTGACAAAATTTTCCACAAATTAACTGGCTCTACAGATTATTCGAGAGCTCCCAAGAACATGAAACAGACATTGACCAATATGCTTGCGTCTGATAAGGATTTAGATCTTAATAAAGTTACTACAAAATGTTTTATCTTGTGGGGTAAAAAGGATACGGTCACTCCTCCCCGCCAAGCTATGAAAATATATGAAAATCTGCCAAATGCTGAACTAAAATTTTATACAAATTGGACTCATGCACCTTATATTTCTAGTCCCGACGAATTGACGCGTGCTCTGACTACACTAGTTAAGAGGATAAAAAAGTGAAAAAGCATTTCTTTTTAGGCGCAGCGGCAAATTACAAAGGCAGATTATGGGAACATACTTTTTCGATAGGACGTGAAAAAGACCGGGGGGCGTTGCAAAGATTTTTAACGCAAAAATATAATGGTAGGGCAATTTTAACCAAAAACGGAAGATCTGCGCTAGCCCTAGCGCTAAAGGCTTATTTTGAGCCAGGTGACGCGGTAATTATTAACGGATTTACTTGTTATGCAGTATATGAAGCAATAAAAGCAGCTGAGCTTGTGCCGGTATGGGCAGACATAAATAAACAAAGTTTAAATTTTGACGCCGATACACTGGAAAATGCTATTCGAGGCCACTCGGTCAGGGGCCTCATCATCCAAAATTCGCTTGGCAATCCGGTTGATATAGCTATGATAGAGAAATTCGTCAGGGACCATAATTTGGTGATTATCGAAGATTTAGCACATTGTGCAGGAGTAAAATATGCAGATGGGCGAGAGGCTGGGACGGTAGGTATAGCGACGGCTTTATCGTTCGGCAAAGATAAATCTATAGACACTATTTCGGGTGGAGCAGTAATTTTACGCCACCCCTGTAAAAACGCGATTAAAGCGCCTAGTAAACTTCCGAAATTTTCTGATAATTTACGTGCCAGATTTTATCCTCTGCTAGGCACTATTTCGCGTGGGCTATCTTATTTGCATCTAGGCGGAGCATGGATGCATTGTTTAATAAGGATCCATTGGGTAGAAAAATCCGCAGACAACAAGCTAGACTTAGAGCGCAAAATTGCCAAATTTGAGGCAAAGTTAGCCTTGCGGCAATTCAAGAAAAAGAAAGGAGCCGGAGAGAAGCCGCTTCGCAAACATTATCTAATCAACAAAAGGAGTGAGCTCCTAGAAGAATTGAAAAGAGCAGGCTATTACTTTGATGGGCTTTGGTATGAAAGACCTGTCTCTCCAGAGCGATACTATAAAAAAGTACATTTTCCAGAGGATAAATGTCCGATGGCAGTAGAGGTTGCCAAAAAAATCATTAATTTACCAACTTATTATAGTAAAAAAGATTTGGAACCTGCGCGCAAAATAATAGCGAAATATATGGAGAACGAGGAGTGAATTGGCAAGAAGTAATAAAAAAATTCCCAGAGGCAAACTTTCTACAATCACCAGCATATGGCAGAATGAACCAATTGCTTGGCGACAAAGTGGTGGAGGAAAATTTCGGAGGAAAAGGGCGCGCTCTAATGATAGTACGGAATGCTAGGCGTGGACGATATCTAGAAATCCCATGTGGACCATTGTTGAACTATGGCGATAAGGAAGCCGTGACGCTAGCGTTTGAGAGAATCACCGATATTGCTAAAAGGGAAAGGTGCGTGTTCGCGCGCGTACGCCCACAATTGAAAAACAACCCAGAGAATTTACAGATTTTGGCGGGCTTGGGACTTAAAAAGTCCCCGATGCACCTTGCGGCAGAGCATACAGTAATAATAGAATTAAATAAATCTGAAGACGAATTGCTTGCCGATATGCGCCGACAGACTAGATACGAAGTGCGTCGTTCGGCTAAGCAGGGGATTAGGGTAGAGAAGAATAATAGTGAAGATATTTTTAAAGAGTTCCACAAAGTGCAGGCTGCTACCGCCAGGCGCCAAGGTTTTGTGCCACCTAATCTTAAAACTTTATTGGCGGAAAGAGAAGCTTTTGGTGAGAATATTACGATCTATGTAGCAAAAACCACCGAGGGCAACCCAATCGCTTATGGTATGATTATCAAAGATGGTAAAGAGGGAGATTACTATGAGGCGGCGTCCACGCCACTTAATCGTAAGTTACCTGGGGCATATGCCTTGCTGTGGAGCGCGATGAAAGATTTAAAAGCCGAAGGCTACGGAAGATTTAATCTGTGGGGAATCGCACCAGCCGGACAGCCAAATCACAGATACGCAGGCGTAACTACCTTCAAGACTGGTTTTGGAGGAGAAACCATAGAATATGTCCCAGCGCATGACATCATAATTAATAAAATTTCATATTTAAAGAACCTGATTGTAGAGGCAGCGAGAAAAAAGAGGAGGCACTTGTGAAAATCATTACAGTGGAGTCGCGCGATATTTGGGATAATTTTATCACCTCACACCCGGAAGCAAATTTTTTACAATCTTGGGATTTTTATGAGTTCCATAAAAACCGTGGAAAAAAGATAGTACGACGAGCAGCCGTAAATGATAATGATGAGGTAGTAGCAGCCTATGCCGGGGTAGTGGAAACTGCAAAACGAGGCACTCATATGGCAATTGCCGGCGGCCCGATTATAGATTGGCGGGACAAGGAGGTGGTGCATGAAATTTTCGCAGATATTTACAAAATGGGAAAAAATACCAGGTGCGTATTTGTACGAGTGCGTCCACAATTGCTACTCTCTGATGAATCTTTGAAATTGATGCAGGAATTAGGGCTAAAGAGGGCGCCGATGTATTTATCCGTAGAATATGCAGGGGTACTAGACCTAAACAAAACTCGAGATGAGATTTTAGCGGGGGCGTCGCAGGGTTTTCGCAGAAAACTCCGCAAGGCCGAGAAAAACGAAATAGAGATTACCGCCGATGCTAATCATACATCTATTGAAGAATTCTGCGAGTTGGAGAAAAAACACGCTGAGCGGCAAAAATACGTAGCATTTTCTACTAATTTTTTAACCAAACAGTTTGAAGCATTTGCAAAAAATAACGAAGTATTAATTTACACTGCGCGCAAAGATGGTGAAATATTGGCACAGAATTTTATGATATTTTATGGGGCAGAAGCGAGCTATCATTACGGTGTATCATCGGAACTTGGGACTAAATATTCCGCTGCGCCGCTACTACACATGACAGCTATGGACGAAGCCAGAAAACGTGGCTGCACCCGATACAACCTGTGGGGAATAGTAGACTCAGACGAAACATCACATAGGTTTTACGGAGTAAGTGAATTCAAACGTTCATTCGGCTGCGAAGAGATAAAATACACTCCGGCTCATGATATGATTTTGAATTCTGCTAAATATCAGCTCAACAAAATTGTAGAAAAAACTCGCAAAAAAATCAGACATGTATAAAGCCCTATAATAAAATTGGTCTGGTCAATAATTCCGTCAATACTATGCTATTAGAAAAATCAGCTACATGTGTTATAATAACCGTAAGTAATAAAAGGAAAAATATGGCAAAAATTAATCGCAAATATATAGACAAACATTGGGCTGTGTCTGCTCTGAGAGGGATTATGGCTGGGATATTTGGATTCTTGCTGTTATTTAGTGCAGAGGCCGAAGTGCAAAATATTGTAGTGGAAATTAGTGTTTTTTTGTTGCTCATGGGCATAGTAGATTCAGTGAGCGCACTTTACAACTCTACAAAAAAACACGGGTGGATCAATTCAATTATTGACGCAGGGATTGATGTCGTTGCGGCGGCGATTCTGTTATTTTTTGCGAATACTGATCTTATGGCCAGCGTAGTCATTTTGTCCGTCTATACAATTTTATCTGGGATTGTGGACGTATTCCATGGTTTTGTTTCCACAACCGACCCGACCGACAGCTTCATTCGAGTTCTATCAGGAGTATGTGGGTGTGTGATTGGCTTTGTGATCTTGAATGCGGGCGGGTTTGAAATCTCCATGTTTGCAAGATTCTTCGGATCGTATCTGTTAATTGTTGGGACCACTAGCTCCATTTATGGAGTCCATAACCGCTCTCAGAATATAGAAGATAAAATTGCAAGAAAACAGGCTCGAAAGAAGAAGAAATAGCAGTATGTGTGTTATAATTGCCAAAAGGAGGCATAATGTCAGTTGTAAAAAAAGCTATTATCACAGATGCAGGGTTTGCTAGTCGGTATCTCCCTATTACTAAAACTATCCCCAAAGCGATGATTCCTATAGGGGCTAAGCCAGTTATGCAGCTTTGTGTAGAAGAGTGTGTCGATGCGGGGATTGAAGAAATAATAATTGTCGCAACCCCGAACACAAAAGCACGAGAGATATATGATGATTACTTCCACAATAAAGCTGATAATGTAAAGTTATTACTGGATAAGCAGGGGAAATCGGAGCGCTTCGATGCGGTCGCTAAAGTTTTGGATTTTCCTAAAATTATTGTTATAGAGCAAAATGCAAATTTACCGTACGGGAATGGGTCACCCATCGTGTCAGCAAAAGACTTCGTAAAAGATGAAGCGGCATTTGTGGTCCTATATAGCGACGACCTTATTCTTGGAAAAGGAGACGTGAGGACGTTGATTGAGGAATATGAGAAAAATATGGGAGCTAAAGCCGTAATTGCGGCCCAAGAGATGCCCAAGGAAGTTTGGCATAAATACGGCATGATCGCACTAAAAGAAAACGGAACTTTGAGCCATATTGTAGAAAAGCCTAAAACTCCCGATTTATCCCCCAGTAATCTTACTAGTTATGGGCGGTATTTGTTGACGCCGGAAGTTTTCGAATATCTTATACCTTCGAATACTGGATTAGATGGGGAGCTTTGGACGGTAGATGCAATTACCAAGCTCGCAGCGCATGGTGATGTTATCGTAGCTAAAAGCAAGGGAAAATGGATTACTACAGGTGATCCCAAAAACTATTTCTTAGCGCATCTAAGATACGTTTTAGACCATACAGACTACGCTGAAGATGTTATCAAAATGGTTGAAGATAAAGATAATGTTATATAATAAAAAGAAAGGGAAGAAAAATGAATGTTGCAGAGTGGATTATAGTTGCGATTTTAAGCCTAACGTTGTTGGCGTTTTTGATTCTAGGCATTATACTTTTTACAAAATTGATTGATGTGTGCAACGAGGCAAAGAAAGTCGTTATAGAAAGCCAAGACATAGCTAAAAATACTAACGGAATAGTTTCGAATGTTAAAGGTATGACTTCAATCGGAGGGACTGTGGAGATGTTTGTTGATAAATACGTTAACCCAAAATTAAAGGAAAAATTAAAGGAAAGGAAACAAGATGACGAAAGAAAAAGCAAAAAATAAAAGCGGAGCAGGAAAGTTCTTTTTAGGAGCTTTGCTCGGGGGAGTAGCTGGGGCTATCGCAGGAAAATTCATGAGCGATAAAACTCAAAAAGAGGATCCCGAGAATTGCGAATGTAAAGGAGAATGTAAACACTGCGAGACTAAGGACGAAAAAATCGAAGAAGCGATTACAAAAATATCTACACCCAAAGAATCTTCGAACAAAAAGCTGTCCGAGAAAAAGGAAATGACCAAAAAACCTAGCGAGAAGAAATGAACTTAAAGCCTAGTGATTTTGTACACTTACACAATCACACGCATTATTCTCTACTAGATGGCTTAACAAAAGTTCCAGAGTTGGTGAAGTATGTTAAAGCCCAGGGCATGGAAGCTGTGGCGGTTACGGATCATGGCACAATGTCAGGGTTGGTCGAGCTTTACAAGGAGTGCAATGCGGCGGAGATTAAGCCTCTACTTGGGTTGGAGGCTTATGTCGCTGCCCGAAAAATGACAGATAAAGATCCAGCACACGATAAACAAAGATTCCATATAACTCTGATCGCGATGAATAATAAAGGGTTTGAAAATCTCTGTAGAATAATGACCAACGCTGAGGAACATGGTAAATATTATAAACCGCGTACAGATCATGATGAGCTAAAAAAATATAGTGAGGGAGTTATCTGCCTATCGGGCTGCATGGGCTCGGAAATTAGCGAAGCGATCAGGGCAGGAGATGATGCGCGCGCTTATGAACTAATCGACTGGTATCGGAACGTCTACAAAGATAGGTTTTATTTGGAGATGCAAGACCACGGTCACCCAAAATCCACGACTCATTCAGCTGAGCAGAAAAAAGTGAATGATTGGCATATGGCGCATGCGGATAAATTGGGGTTACCGTTGGTTGTGACCTGCGACGCACATTATCTAACTAAAGAAGACCAAGATGCACACGAGGTGTTACTTTGCATTGGGACGGCGGCAAACTTATCCGACACAAATCGTATGACTTTGAAAGACTACGACCTACATGTCATACCGGCCAATGAGATTATTGAACATTGGAAGGACACTTGCCCGGAAGCAATCTTAAATACTAAGCGAATAGCAGATAGATGCAACGTTGATCTGCAGCTAGGCCGAATTTTGATTCCAAAGTTCCCAGTGCCTGACGGGGAAGATGAAAAAACATATTTAGATAAATTAGTATTCCAGGGCTTAGTTTATCGATACGGAGAAAAAAAACTTGAGGACGCTACAAAATTGTCTGTAGAAAAATGCCGTAAGATATTGGAAAAGATAGACGAGGAAAGAGATGAATCGCATAAGGTTTTGCCTAGAATAGATTATGAGTTATCCGTCGTAGATAAGATGGGTTATAACGGATATTTTTTAATCGTACAGGATTTTATCAACTGGGGAAAATCTCAACGTATCGTGTATGGACCGGGTAGAGGCTCAGCAGCGGGCTCCATCCTAGCATATGCCCTACGTATTACTGAGCTAGATCCATTAAAATATGACCTACTTTTTGAAAGATTTTTAAACCCCGATCGTATTTCTATGCCGGATATTGATACGGATATCCAGGATACAAGACGAGACGAAGTGATTGAATATTGTTCTCATAAATACGGGTTTGATAGAGTTTCTAATATTGCTACTTTTGGTAAAATGATGGCGAAAAACGCAGTTCGTGACGTTGCGCGCGTGCTGGAAGTACCTTATGCCGAAGCAGATCGGCTAGCTAAGATGGTGCCCGACCCAGTGATGGGGCATCACGTCCATCTGGCCGACGCGATTAAAGAGGTTCCCGATTTGAAACAGGAATATGAAACAAATCCTACTTCAAAAGAGGTGATAGACTTCGCTTCTAGACTCGAGGGGACGATCAGAAACCATGGCGTACATGCCTGCGGGGTTATCATCGCGCCAGACGATTTGGTAAAATTTCTGCCGCTGGAGGTCTCCGCTAAGGGGCCGATCGCAGCACAATTTCCGATGGGCCAAGTCGAAGAATTGGGGCTGCTCAAAATGGACTTTCTGGGGCTATCTAATTTGTCGGTGATCAATAACGCATTAAGAATGGTTCGTAAGGTTTATAATAACGATATAGATTTATCAACTTTGCCCCTAGATGATCCAGAGACCTATGCTTTGTTGCAGCGTGCAGAAACGACAGGAGTATTTCAGCTAGAATCGGCGGGGATGAAACGATATCTTCGCGATTTAAAAGCATCTACATTTGAAGATATTATCGCCATGGTAGCGCTTTACCGCCCAGGACCAATGCAGTTTATCGATTCATTTATCAAACGCAAACATGGAGAAGAACCAATTACGTATTTGCATCCGGGCCTAGAAAATTCCCTCAAGAATACTTATGGAATTATGATCTACCAAGAGCAGTTCATGCAGATTTCGAAGGAGTGGTGTGGTTTTACAGGCGGACAGGCAGATACATTACGTAAAGCCGTAGGAAAAAAGAAAATTGATTTAATGAAAAAAGTAAAACCAGAATTCATCGAGGGAGCAATAAGGGTCGGTGGAGCAACTAAGGAGATTGCTGAAACTTTCTGGGGTCAGCTTTTAGACTTCGCTAATTATTGTTTCAATAAATCTCATGCTGCGTGTTATGCCCTGATCGCATACTGGACAGCGTACCTGAAGGCACATTATCCAGACGCTTTCATGGCAGCCCTGATGACCGCTGATATGAGATGGACAGATCGATTAGCGATCGAGATGGGCGAGTGCAAGAGAATGGGGATAAAGGTTTTAGGTCCGGATATCAACCAGAGCTACGGTGATTTCGGTATCGTAGGCGGAGAAAACACAATTAGATTCGGACTTTCGGGCATAAAAAACATGGGGAAGTCGCTCGTGGAGGATATTGTAATCCCAGAGCGCGATAAGAACGGTCCGTTTGAATCTGTTTGCGACTTTGCAAAGCGAGTAGATAATACGAAATTTAATAAAAAATCCTGGGAAGCAGCGATAAAAACTGGAGCATTTGATCGTTTTGGGGAGACCAGATCGAATCTCCTATTTAACCTGGAGGCGATACAAGCTTACGGGGCTAAAATTCAAAAAGATATTGGTTCGGGACAAACAGATTTATTTGGAATGATGGGTTCGGCCGGCGAAGTGCCAGAAGTAGAAATAAAACCTGCGCCAGTTCAGTTCCCAGAAAAAGAGCAGTTGCTTTGGGAACGAGACCTTATGGGGCTATACCTTTCAGCGCATCCGCTCGATAAATACGACACTTATTTCGAAGAACAAACGCACCCTATGAACTTAATCTCGACAGAAAACAACAATCGTATAGTCACTGTAGGGGGGATTATCACGGCCGTAAGAACCATCCTGACAAAAAAAGGCGATAAAATGGCGTTTGTCAAAATAGAAAATAAATCAGATGAGGCAGAATTTATTGTTTTTCCTAACGCATTCGCGGAGTATGGGGCTAAACTAGAAATAGATAATGTGGTCCGAGTACAGGGCAAAGTTAGTGCTACGGACAAGGATGGAAATATGACTTCAGATGTAAAATTGTTAGCTGAGACAATAGAACTAGTTTCTGATGAAGTGCTAGAGAATTATGAGTCCACTGGAACAAAGCTTGCGATGCCGGGGCTCGCGCCAAATATTCCTCGTAAACGAACAAGAACTTCGGCCGATCGGGTCTATGATAGAGCTAAAATTGTGAGGAAAGCGCCTAGTCCCAACCCGACGATTGACGCGCCAAGAGTATTAAAAGAACCACCAAAAGACCCCCGAAAAGAAAGGCTGTACCTTCTGATAGAAGACGTAAATGATGTGGATACTTTGTCTGCCATCCGGCGCCTGGCAGACCTAAATCCCGGTTTTCAAGAGGTAGTATTGGTACTTTGTGACGGTGAAAAGAAACGTCCACTTAGAATGCCATTCAAAATAGAAGTGACGGACGATTTGTTGGGAAAACTAAAGGAGCTGATCGGGGAAGAAAAGGTAAAATTAAATTAGTAGCACCGTCTCCACAGGTACGAGGATAACGAAACTATCTCCTTATAGATTGTGCCGTGCTATAATATTGTTATGAAAAAGAAGAAGACCCCGGATATGGTAACAGTAAATCGTAGGGCACATTTTGATTATACGCTAGGAGACGAGTTGACTGTGGGTATGAGTTTAACGGGGCTGGAAGTGCGAGCAGTACGCGATCATCATGTGCAGCTTAAAGGATCTTTTGTGACGATAAGAAATGGCGAACTGTGGCTGAATAATTTGACGCTAGGCGCAGAAACGGCGCGAAATATCAAACTACTAGCCACTAAAAAACAAATTGCGACACTAGAACGTGAAAAAGTGGCGGGGTCTACTATTGTGCCAGTGAAGCTACTGGGTGGTGGGCGCCATATAAAATTAGTGATAGCGGTAGGTAAAGGTAAGAAAAAATACGATAAGCGTGAAACTATCAAGAAGCGAGATATAGAACGTGGGAGATATGCATGAGAATATTTTCGTGGAATGTCAACGGGTTGCGAGCGGTATTAAACAAAGGTGCGTTGCAGGAGTTTATTGCCAAGGAACAACCGGATATTTTGTGCGTACAAGAAACCAAAGCCAAACCTGGGCAGGCGGAAGTGGATTTTCCGGAATATGAGGAATTATGGAATTCGGCAGAGCGGGCGGGGTATAGCGGCACGGCAATATTTACAAAAATTAAGCCGCTAAGCGTAAAAAATGTATTGCCGGTAGGTGAAGATTTTGCAGACCAATTTGGCGATCCACTAAACGAGGGGCGGGTGCAAACGGCGGAGTTTGAGAAATTTTATTTGGTGAATATCTATACGCCAAACTCTAAAAGAGGGCTGGAAAGACTGGTTCTACGAGAAAAACTGTGGGACCCGACAGTTTTAAAGTATTTAAAAGAGTTAGAAAAAACTAAACCGGTAGTAATATGCGGGGATTTTAATGCAGCGCATAATGAGATAGATTTGGCACGACCAAAGGCGAATCACCATAACGCTGGTTTTACGGATGCGGAACGGCAAGGGGTGAGTAATTTACTGGGCGCTGGGCTGATAGATACTTTCCGCGCATTACATCCAGAAGCGCAGAGATATACTTGGTGGAGTCACTGGGGACATGCACGGGAAAACAATGTGGGATGGCGGATAGATTATTTCTTTATTTCTAACAGTTTGCGCAAAAATTTGAAAGACGCAGAAATATATGAAAATTATATGGGCTCTGATCATTGTCCGATTTCTATAGATTTGGAGTTTTGATGGAATATTTTGAGAAGGTAGAAGAAAATATGGCGAAGGATTTGCTATGGAATATACCAGAGCGCAAACAGGGTGTGGTGAATGTGATCGGCGGGGATAGCCAGAATTTCCGGACACCGGTGAAGGTGGCGGAATATTTGACAGAAAAGTACCCGATAGAAACGGTGAATTTGATTTTGCCAGATGCTTTAAAAAATAAGTTGCCGCCGATGCCGAATTTTAAGTTTTTGGAATCTACTGAAACTGGATCTTTTGCAGATGATACAGAGCTAGCGACCAGTATAAATAGTGGTGATTATAGTTTATTAATTGGTGATTTATCCAAAAATGCGATTACCGGTAAGGTCGTAGTGAGCGCCTGTGCTTCTTCCGAAAAGCCTATACTAATAACACGAGATTCAATAGATTTAGTTACAGAAAATAGCCCCGAGGAAGCGTTGCTGAGCGAGAAATTAGCAATATTTGGCTCATTGGCGCAAATACAAAAATTATTACGAGCAATATATTTTCCAAAAATGTTGCTACTTTCGCAATCTTTAGTACAGGTAGCAGAAGTTTTACATAAATTTACTTTAAGTTACCCAACAAGCATAGTGACTTTACATAATAACCAAATAATCACAGCAAAAGGCGGTATGGTAAAGGCTGTGCCTATAGAAAAGTCTGGATATTCGCCAATGGGGCTATGGTACGGAGAACTCGCAGCCAAAATTATGGCGTTAAATTTGTATAATCCAAATAATTTTATGGATGCTACTATAGCGGCAATATTGCAGATCTCATAATTCGCCGCGTCTCGAAAATTGTGTGATGTGACAACGATTCTACCGCATCACTTTGCCCGTTTTACGGTAAAATCCGCCAAATGCAGATTTTAACTTTGCGCTTCCCAATGTTAATGAATCACATAATAGAGCACTAATATGTGGTATGATAAAAGTATGAAATTGAAACGCTTATTTTTAGGCGCGGTGCTGGCGCTGATATTTGCGCCAATTGGCAATACGTTCGCCAGTGCGCAGGATTTTTATTTTGAAGATTTTACGGCAGATTATTATTTGACTAAGCTGGAAGATGGTACGAGTAATTTACATGTAAAAGAAGTGCTGACGGCGGTATTTCCGGAGATTAATCAAAATCATGGTATTACGCGTGAGATACCTTATGTGAACCAGGGTGGTAAAAATAGGACCGTAGCAGATAAGGCTGCTTTGAATTTGACTGTACTGAGAAATGGGGAATCAGAAAACATTAGTAAGATTGAAACGGGAAATGATTATTTTATTGTGTACATTGGTAGTGCGAGTGAATATGTACATGGTGAGCAAGTGTATACTTTGGAGTATGATTATACGGACGTAATTACGGAGTTTGATGAAAATGGTGTGAATGTGAGTGGAGTGGATGGAGTAAAAAAAGTGCTACAGGAATTGTATTGGGATGCGAACGGTACGGATTGGAAGCAAAGTTTTAATAGGGTGACGGCAAATTTGCACGTACCTGTGGATATATATGAAAAAATGGACAAAGAGGCGTGGTGCTATGTGGGGATGTATGGTGAGAAGGGGCAAGATGGATGTGAAATTACGCTAAATGATGATGGTTTTAGTTTTGTGGCTAGCGGTTTGGATGCGCACGAAAACTTAACTTTTGTGGTGGAATTTGAACCAGAAACTTTTAGAGTGATTTTGGAGAAGAATTATATTTTGGTGATAATTTTGGCGATTGAAATATTGCTGGTGGCGATTTTCTTGACGCGCAAATATTTGAAATGGCGAAAAATAGCTAAGCCGCAATATGATTTGTATAAATCTTTGTTTGACACACCGCAGTATCAGCCGCCGGAAGATAAAAATGTATGCGTGGCAGAAGGCGAGCAGATTTATATTAAGAAAACTAAATCTTCGTATGTGGCGACTTTGTTAGAGCTAGCAGTAAGCAAGAAAGTAACGATTAAAAAAGTGGATGGCGAGAAATATGATTGGGCGGTGGTGCTAAATGTAGAGCTAGGAGAATTAACTGGCCCGCAAAAGCAAATGATGAATATATTATCTGGAAATGGCGGGTTGGCAAAGGGTGACGAGTTACCAATAGAAAAACATAAAGCCACCAAATACTTGGCAAATTGCGCGAAGAACTATAAGAGTTTAGCGGAAGCAAAAATGGTGAAGGGCGGATATCTAAAAAAGAGTGGTAAAGAAAATAGCTTGAGTACTTGGGGGATCTTGTTTGTGTTGTTTGTGATTATAATGATGGTTGAGTTCGATTTCGTGATTAGAATTTTTAGGAATGTTTTCAGTAGTGAACGTGGAGTACTGGTAGGGAAAGAATATTTGCCATTTATTATTTTGGGGGCGTTAGTAATAGTTGTAATAGTATCTGCTATTTTAGGGAAGCAAATTCGGACTTACAAAAAGTATACGGAGAACGGTATTAAGTTGGTAAGATATTTGGAAGGTTTGGAACTATATATTAAGATGGCAGAAGCGGACAGATTGAAATTTTTGCAGTCTGTGGAAGGGGCGGATACGTCTAATGCGGGAATCGTGAAATTGTACGAAAAACTTTTGCCGTGGGCAAGCTTGTTTGGGGCAGAAGAGAGCTGGGTGAAAGAATTAGCAACGTATTATGAAATAGAGGATGTTGAGGAAGCGATAAATAGTGATGTGCTGGATGGGATTATAGCGGCGAATATTGCGCATGATCTAAGCAGAGCGATTTCTTCTTCTACGAGTTATACGGAGCCAAGTAGTGGTTCGTGGACTTCTGGTGGGGGCGGAGGATCGTGGTCGTCTAGTGATAGTGGGGGTGGAAGTTTTGATAGTGGCGGAGGGGGATTTTCTGGCGGTGGGGGCGGCGGAGGTGGTGGGGGAGGCTGGTAGGATAGCCAACAGCCTAGAAAAAAACGGGGCTAAGTCCCCCGTTTCTGTTTATTTTTTGACTTTTTTGGATTTTGCGGTTAATTCTTTTTCGATATCTACGGCGTCGCGAGAAATATTTTTGCGACGCTGACGCAAAAAGAACCAAGCGAAAATATAGATGAAGCATCCCATAGCAGTCAAAATTATTTTAACTGCTATGGGCCACCTGGTTGCAAACAGTATAAAAACACTAATTATCCCTAAAGAGGCAACATATAAATATCTTCTGGTCATCACAAGTTTTTTTGCAAGCAGAAAATTACGATTTATTAAAGATTTTTTTGTAAAATTATCGGGATGGCCAAAAAATTTTCCATAAACAATTATCTCTATGGTCGGGCAGACTAGAATATAATATGTAATAAATATAACCCCGGCCGCACAATTAATCCTAAATGTAAGATACAAAACCTGTGCGGCAGCAAGAAGTACATCAGCAACAATATCAAACTGGGCGGCGTATTTTCTATACCCAGGAGCTTTAGTTTTAGGAAAGGGCCATTCCCGCGCGCAAGTGCCATCAAACATATCGGTAATCTCAGCGATCAGAAAAATTATAAATGCACTTTCTGGCGATCCTCCCAAAAAAGCTGAAATCATCAACGCTATACTTAAAATGAGTCTAGACAAAGTCAATAAATCCGCTAAATATCTCATTCGTTAATTATATCATTAAAAATTTTTTCAAGTTTTTTTATTCTATTAGAAATTAGAACTTCTTCACGATGCTTAAACATAACTTCCGACATCTGTTCGATTTTTTCAGGTTTTTTTATTAAATTATTTAGAGATTCTGTCATTGCTTCAGGAGTTTCATTTTTTGATAATACAAAGCTACCTTCGGGGACAATTTCCTCCATATCGGGGTCGCAAAAAAATACTGGAGTAGCGAATGCCTCGGCTTCTATCAATGTCATACCGAAAGTATCAGATTTATGGGATACCAATATATCTAAATGCGCACTATCTATATTGTTTTTTAATTTTTTAAAACTAGTGTTGCCGTGTAGATACACGTTTAGATGGTGTTTTTTGATATGGCGAGCGGCCCTGCGAAGATCATTGCCGTCTCCATAAACGTCTAAGCGGTATTTTGCTTTAAGTTTACCTAACGCCTCTAGAAATGATATGATGCGTTTTTCTCTAGAAACACGTGAGTGCCAAACCATGCGTAGCTCGTCATTTGAATTAAACTTTTTTATTTTAACCATAGAAGGGAAAAGCGCATCAGAAAACCCATTCGGCAAAACTTCTATAGGCTTCGTAACCCCATACTGGATAAGTTTTTTACGAAAATGTTTAGAAGGCGCAATAACTAAGTCAGCGTAATTCGCATGGTTAACCATAAGAGTCCACATTTTTGCCTTTGCTAGGGTATTCGCTAAATAATTGTCGCGTTTCACTTTCGTTAGATGAGGTAAATACCAAGAGTGAAACCAATTTAAAATTGTAGCAACAAATGTACGAAGGCCACAAGGAATAATGTTTGCGACGCCCATATCTTCCCGACCGTGCATCACTTGAATAGTCGGAATATTGAATTTTTTACCTAACCTAAGTCCAGCAATAGAACAGCCCCCCTCATAATGCACATAATATATATCGAAATTTTTTATCTCAGGATGATTATTTAATAACCAGTTTTCCACTATTTTGGGGCGACGAGAAACTGGTGTAAGGCCGCGAAAAACAAAACGACATGATGGGACTGGATAAATATGTTGCTCAGAAAGCTTTCGTCTTTTCTCGTCAGTCTTGGGATAACTTGTACTAAAAATATAAACCGTGTGGCCCAATGATTCGAGGGCGACTTTTTGGGCATTTATAGAACTAACTATGCCTCCTGTAAGATCTAGGTAGCAATCTGAAAAGAAAGCAATTTTCATATGTTATAATGATATCATAAATAAGTGGAGAAAATTATGTTTTATAAAACTGCAGAGAGCGTGTCGCCTAAACACCCAGATAAATTATGTGACCAGATAAGTGATGCGATACTGGATGCGTATTTTGAAAAAGATCCAAATGCGCGCGTAGCGGCAGAGGCTTGTGGCGGGCACGGCGTAGTGTTTGTAACTGGTGAGATTACATCTACGGCGGATGTGGATATTCCGGCTATTGTGAAACGAATTGCCGGAGATGACATAGAGGTGCATACCAAAATTGTGAAGCAGTCGCCAGAAATTGCGCAAGGCGTAGATACTGGTGGGGCGGGCGATCAGGGTATAATGATAGGTTATGCGTGTGATGAAACGCCAGAAATGTTACCGCGCGAAGTAGTGTTGGCAAGAAGGCTAAACCAGTATATTTACGAAAAGTATCCATTTGATGGTAAAACACAAATTACAATAGCCCCGGATGGAAGTATTGATTCTATTGTGGCGAGTTTTCAAAATGCACCACGTAAAGAATTAGAGAAATTGGTGCGAGAATTTATAGAAAAGGAAAAATTGGCTGGGAAGTTAGAACTACATATTAATCCGGCTGGGGATTGGCAACAAGGTGGCTTTGACGCAGATACTGGACTCACCGGAAGAAAGCTAATTGTAGACAACTACGGACCAAGGGTAGCGATAGGTGGGGGGTGCTATTCAGGTAAAGATCCTTCCAAGGTGGATAGAAGTGCAGCGTATATGGCACGGCGAATTGCGGTGGATTATTTAAGAAAGCGCAAAGCACATGAAGTGTTGGTGCGGCTAGCATATGCGATTGGCTATGCCGAGCCTTTGGAGAAAACGGTAATCGTGGATGGTAAGGTAGAAGAAATAGAAGGATATGATCTTACGCCAAACGGAATTATAAAATATTTGGATTTGAAGCGACCAATTTACGAAAAAACTGCGCAATGGGGACATTATGGTGAGGGGTTTGATTGGGACAAGTAGATATTGATGCTTTGTAATTATTTTAATTATGACAAAAACCTCGAATTAAGTACTCGGGGTTTTGTTTTTTATGCCAATGCAATTGTGTTGTTGTAAATGGCTCTTCACAAAGCTAATTTCCTAATTTGACAGAGAAAACAGCGATGTTTATATTGTATAGTATAATCTCGTGCGAATAGAGTGTAAATTAATTTTAGAAGCCGTTTGGTGGAGCTTAATTAGCCAGGTATTAACAACATGCAAGGAGGACATGCAGGAAAAACATAAAACATAGCGACAATAACAATTAAACATTGGTTGACGATATGGGGAGGTTAGTATGGACAGTTATGGCTGCTTTGAACAAGATTTAAGTAACGAACATGACTATCAAGTTTGTATGGCAGACTGCCCTAGCGGCATGAAGTGTAATTGTAGTGGAAGTGGTGACGACTCGGGGGTGTGGCCAATCTTAGGGCTTACCGTTCTATTGATAGTCGGCTTTGTTATGATTTTTATATAATCGATAACGTAATGTGGCACATAAAATATAATAAGCGTATGGAAAATTCTTATAAGCAAGATAATTACAATTAAAAAGGACGCATTAAGATGCGCCCATTCCCTGGTATCAAATAAGCGTCGGATTAGAGAGTTCTGGAGTGAAGAACGCATCGTAAACGTTCATGATTGTTTTAGTACTACGATGTAATACTAAAATTGGCAGTCTTCTTTGCCGCGCGGCTAAGAAATCGTCTTTAGTTGGCGTGTCTATTGCTATGACTACGGAGGGTAACAATACATTCTCGCTTACCACAGGCCCGTTATATGATATCACCTTAGACTTTATTGATATCTGGCAATATGTTTTTTCCTGCAAAGCGTTAGCACATAAATCCTCTACATCGAGTAGCTCTTCTGGGTATTCCGATAACTCCAATCGCGTTTCTGCATAAGCATAAGTGTCTGCATCGCGATGGCAAATGTAAGCAATCATTGAAGAGCTAATGTTCTGATAGCCATAAATCACACGACCAGGAAAATGCGACAGATTTCTCTCGGTTAAAATAGAAAAACTAAGAAATTCTCTTTTTCTTGCCGTTTCTTCGATTGTTTCTTTTTCGTAATTCGTACGTACTCGGGCCAGAATGTAGAAGTGATCGCTTTTACAGTAAATGTGATATATTTTCTCAGCTTCCATATTTTCAAAATTCTTTAGGCTGTCAACTATCGATTTACATGCATATTCTCGAGCATTTTTGTAGAGATTTTCCAATTCCTTTCTGTTTATAGACAAAGGAATCTGGCTTTTTATTACCTTTCTTACGTACGATGAATACTTTAAAGTATAATGGAGTTCTCTGTCTGACATCTCACAAATTACGTCCATATAATTTTCCTCCTTGCGAATATACTGAGATTTTAATGTACCAGGGTCTATTAATTATATAATATTCTATGCATTTTGTAAATATATCTACACATATTGCAGTTTTGATAGGCGTTTTGCGCAGGTTAGATGCCAATTTATTGACTTTTTGCCGAGGCGAATTGGGCAGGTATTAACAGACGAATTTATAGGGGCAAAACGGCACTTTTTACCCCATTTTTCGTGCAAAAATGATGCAAAATAGCACTCTAGAACCTACAAGGTGCTTAACGGGAATTTAACACTAAAAATCGGCAAAAATGCCGAGTTAAATATAATCTGGTGGGGGCGAATTGCCCAAGTATTAACAATCTTTAAGGAAGATGTTGAGGAAAAGTTAGTCTATGCTATAATAGAAACATAAGTATTAAAGAAAGGAAGCTTGATGGAGCAAAATGCAGATACTGGTGTACCAGTAGCGCCAATGGCGGAAAATAAACAAAAAAGTGGAAATGGCCTAAAAATTGCCACTGCGATTGCATGCATCGTGGCTGTTTGTGGTATTGGATTTGGCGTCTATGGTATAATGCAGGGTTCGCAAAAAGATAGTCAAATTGCAGGATTAAATTCAGAAATAACGCAACTAAAACAATCAATAGAAGAGTTAGAGAATACTGTAGAAGATACGGAAATAAACGGTGATTTTTCTAAGAACGATAAAACCAATATGATTATCGATGACTGGAAATTAAAAATCAAAATCCCAGAATCAATCTCTGTAGTTTCCTATGCGCTGGATAATGACGGCCGGTTGTCGATTGTTGCTTCACCCGTAAACGACAGACAAAAAACAGCAACGGTAGGATTGGTAAAAGTAGACAAAACAGCGGTTGAAAGCGGAAACGCTCAGCAGACAAGCCTAGAAGAGGCAGTTTTTCTAGATGATGATTTTGCCTATTATCTAATGTACACCAATACTACACCAGAAAGAGATTTGACGATTGATAAGCTCATAATAGATGCATTATCTGATTCTACGTTGTATTCGAAAGTCTAAATCAATAAGAATGGATAACGTTTTAGCAATGGGTAATATACCCATTGCTTCTCTTTGAGGAGGTGTGACCAAATTGTTTAGGGTATTAACAGACGATTTTATAGGGGCAAAAATGCGCTTTCGGGTACATTTTTCGTGCAAAATCGGCATAAAATAGCACCCTAAAATCTACAGGGTACTTAACAGAAATTTACCACTGAAAAATCGGCGAAAATGCCGAGTAAGATATAATTTGGTGGGGCTCGATTAACCAGGTTTTAACAGTATATCAAAAATGGTATAATTTATTGGAAGGAGCTATATGAAACTATATATTTATTGCCGGCAAAATGATTTAACTGCCGAACAAAAAGATCTTTTGAAAGAAAAATTTGAGGATGTCGTTATCCTAGAAAAACCAGAGTATGAGCTTCTTTTTAATGACGAGAGCGAGAAAGTAATCGCCATAGATCCAGATATCGTAGGTTGGGAATTTAAGAACGAAATCATAGATAAGACACCGAATATAAGAGCCCTTTGCCTAGAAACGACTGGTTACGAATGGATGGACTGTGCTTATTGTTCTGAGAAAGGCATTGCTGTCACTAACGTGCCACACTATGCAACAAATTCTGTTGCAGAAAAATGTGTAATGATGGCTTTAGCCCTTGCAAAGAAGCTCCCTCTTTTTGAAAAAGAAGGCAAGATGAACTGGGATAAAGAGTTTATTGGCGAAGATATGTACGGCAAGCCAACAGACATAATTGGTTTCGGGGCAATTGGTCATGCCCTTGCAAAGAAGTTGGATGGTATTATTGGTCGTGATGAAATCTGCTATTATTCACATAATCAGAATGATCCAGAATATCATTATTTAGATTTCGATAAAATGCTCGATAAAAGCGAGTATATGTTTATTACAATTTCAAAAAATCCAGAGAGTCTCGCTTTGTTTAATGATCTGTCAAAGTTTAGTCCTCAAACGAAGGTAATCATTGTAGCGAATGGTTTTGAAGATATAGCGTTAAGAATGGCGCAAATGGTGGAAGATGGTAAACTTGGCGGTGTTGCCTTCGAAAGCGATGATTTGAGCAAGGAATATAGAGGTAATGTTTTCGTTACCCCGCATAATGCCTACTATACTCAAGAATCTCTTGAAAAAATGTTCGAAATTTGGGTACAGTCGATACTCTCCGTGGTAGACGATCCGATTAACAAAGTCAATTAGTCTTCAGCCATATTGTTGGGGATTTAACAGCCGAAATTATAGAGGTAAATTACAATTTTAGGCGTGTTTTTGTCGCAAAAACGACACAAAAATAGCCCTCTATACCAACAAGGGATTTAACAAACATCTATAGATTACGGAATAGATAAAAATAATTTTATAAACCGTTTGGTGAGACTTGATTAACCAGGGCTTAATAGTATATCGGGAGGATTTACAGGAAAAACTGCGGAGCTATTATACATGATATAATTGAATTGTTATGATAAAGAATATCATTTTTGATATACGCTTTCCTTACCATGAGTGCTGTATTTCATACATTTTATTTATTCAGCATCTCTTTGACAAAATATGTATTTAAATAATAGTACATATCCGTTTCTTCAAATTTACCATTGTAGGTATCATCTG
>JAZUMU010000020.1:0-18626 GCA_045603805.1 Candidatus Nanosyncoccus sp. | reverse complement strand
CAGCCGAGGAACATTAAGGCAAAATTCATCTTTAGATGATTTTGCCAGCTGTCCGCCCCTTGGGCCGCGTCAGCGAGCAATGCGAGCGTCAGAGGCGGAGTGATGTGGTAAAATAACTTACCACATCACGAAGCTTCCGAGACGCAGTGAACCGCATATCAAACATCATCATTTAATGTACACGGTCGCATTTTTATATAATCTTCACATTCATATAAAAATGGCACCGCAAGGGGTGCAAACTTCACTATACCATAACTTTCGCCATCATACAGATGAAACCTTACGGCGCCATGCAATTGCATGATGGCTAAAGCGCTATAAAAATTGTTATGATTTAAATGAAGTTTGCAATACCATTTTAACATAGTTTTTATGGTTTTTGATAATTTTATAAATATGCTATAATACTTATGTGAGAAAGAAAATTATTATTTCTAAACTTTTTTTGTACAGGTATAGGTTTGTTATTGGATATGCAGTTTTAGGATTTGCGTTTGTTTTGTTATTAATGTCTTTGCCTAGTTTTGCGCAAAATGGGCTATCGGAAGCAGAGATAAATTCGGCCACAAGTTCTTATTATCTTGGAAAGGATGGAATATTGAATGGGGATTTGGCCGATTTGCCTTACCGCCTATTACAAAAATTCTCAATCATTATGTTCGGATTGTCTAACTACTCAATTAAATTGCCTAGCATAATTATTGGGCTTGTTTTTGGAATTTTACTAATTTTGTTACTTAACAGGTGGTTTAAAAGTAATGTTTCGCTTCTCGCATCGTGTTTAATAGTGCTTTCGACACCATTCTTATTTTTGGCTGGTTCCGGAACCCCACTTATTATGATTGTCTTTTGGCCCACATTATTACTTTGGCTTGGATCTAAAATCCAGGGAGAGAAGCGCCCAAAACCATCTTATTGTTTTTTGTTTGCTGTGGCTATGCTCGGATCGATATTCACGCCCTTTATGATTTATTTTGCAATCTTTTGTGTTTTATTCGTGCTTTTTCAGCCTCACCTCCGCTTCGTTATCAAGGGGTTACCTAAACTCCCTTTAACGCTGGTCGGAATAATAATTCTAACTGGATTTATAGCACTTGGGGTAAGTATTTTTAATCATCCTGACACTATAAAAGAACTACTTTTTAATGGCGATTTTTACGTTGATCATTTCTTTGGCAATATTGCGACTGGACTGGCGCCAGTATTTTCCTGGCACAATAGTTTAGTAGATGTATTCTTATCACCTTTAATTAGTCTACCGGTTTTTGCGTTGGCCCTTATTGGTCTATTTTCTACAACCAAAGGATTCTTTGCTTCACGAAATTCAATAGCCTCGGTATTGATTGTGTTAGGGCTAATCATCACTGGATTTAGCCCGCAAGCTGTAATATTTTTAGTATTGCCTTTAACAATTTTAGTAGCACATGGAATTAAATACTTACTTGAAAAGTGGTATGGATTATTTCCGGAGAACCCATACGCACGCATATTTGCTTTAGTGCCTCTAACTATTTTATTTGCTTTAATTATCATTCCGGGCTTACTTCAGTATATTTATGGATACAGGTATAATCCGAACGTGGCCGACCAATTTACCGACAAAATATCAATCATAAACAAAAGCCTAGACAATGAGTTTTTAATTACAAATGATAATTATGATTTTTATAAAATTTTAGAAATCAAAAAAGATGTAAAAGTTGTAAAAAGTATTAACGAAATTCCGGAGCACGAGGCCGTAGCAGTTTTGGGAAAATTGGAAGTTATTCCCAACAATTATAATTTATCTCGCATAATCACCTCCCCGAAACGTGATAATTCTGATATAATATATTTATATACATATACTGAAAAAGAAGGAGAATAATATGGGTCAAACGATGGACCAAATGAAATTACTTAACCAATTACGAAAGGCTCAGAAAGAGCTAAAGAACGAGATTGTCGAAGTTGAAGCTGGAGATGGGGCAGTTGTTGTGCAGATTAATGGCGAATTAAAAGTTAAAAAAGTAAAAATCGATCCTGAAAAAATTGATCTTGATGATATTCACGAATTGGAACGCTGGATCGAAAACTGTATGCGAGATGGGTTTGCTAAGGCACAGGAAATTGCCACCGATAAGATGAAACCGCTAATGGGCGGGCTAGGCAACCTCGGCCTCGGAATGTAAATGTTACCCAAAGCTCTAAATAGTGTTATTGATGCGCTAGGAATGTTGCCCGGCGTCGGGCCGCGAACAGCAGAGAGATACGCTTATTACCTTTTTCGGTCAAGTCCTGAAATTTCTGACAATATTGCGGACGCATTAACTAATCTGCATGATGGAGTTAAGTTTTGCCCAATTACTTTTGCGCTAATTAATAAAGATGAGGAGATGTCGGCGTTTTATTCTGATCCCTCCCGAGATAAAACTACTATTCTAGTCGTTGAAGAGCCTTTAGACGTCTACGCGGTAGAGCAGACCCACGGATATAAGGGCACCTACCATGTCTTAGGAGGAGCAATTTCTCCAATTGACGGCATTACTCCGGACCAGCTGCATATTAAAGAATTAGTCGATCGCGTTGAAAGGGACGACGTAAAAGAAGTTATAATCGCAACTAATCCCTCTATAGAGGGTGAGTCGACGGCTCTTTTGCTTGATAAGATATTACATGAAAAATACCCCGACCTAAGACTAACTAGACTTGCTCGAGGATTGCCTTTGGGCGTAGATCTCTCTTATGCTGATCAAATTACACTTAGCGCAGCCCTAGAAAACCGTACTAAGCTCTAGCTGAGCTAGATTTTTCTAGCGCCCTAAAATCTACTTTGGCAAGTTTCGTTTTAGGAAGCTCTTCTATAAAGTGTATTTCGCGCGGAATTTCGTATTTTGCAAGGTATTTTTTATATATTGATTGCAATTCTTTTCGGACTGATCGCTCCGAAGCGTCTTTTTTAGTAACAACACACGCCACGACTTTTTGGCCCCTTATTTCATCTTCTTGACCAACTACAGCACAGCTTTCGACATCGCTGCACCTTAAAGTGGCATCTTCGATGTTCGCGGGATAAATATTGTACCCGTTGCTAATAATCATACGTTTAAGCCTAGAGCGAAAATGCACAACCCCTCTATCGTCCATATAGCCCACATCTCCGGTTCGCAAATATTTTTTTCCTCCTACTGTAATAAAAGCTTGCTTAGTCTCTTCGGGTTTATTCAAATATTCTCTCATTACGCAGACGCCTCTTACCAATATCTCCCCATCTTTACCATTTGAGACTTTTTTATGGGTTTTTACATCCATGATTATAACTTCACAGTTGGGGAGAGGGTATCCCAAAGCGTCGGGCTCATCTGCGATATTAGGAGTCGAGAGAATAAACCCGCCAGTAGCTTCAGTTAAACCGTAACCGATGCCTACTTTAGCCCTAGAACCATGAGATTCTAGAAAATCGTTCATTTTTTCTTTGGTGGCCATACTAATCGCATCTCCGCCGGAAAAAACCCATCTTATGCCCCTTAGATCATTTTTTGAGAATTTAGTTTTCATGAAATAGTTAAAGACGGCTGGAACTCCTACTACCACGCTAATTTTATATTTTTTTACATATTTTTTAAATTTTTTGGCATTGAATTGAGGGACAAGGACCACTCTTAGCCCGAAATAAAAAGGGGCGTGCATACATGCAGCTAGGCCAAAAGCATGAAAATTAGGTAAAAAAGTCAAAAAAGAATTATCTGAGCGCAAAAAATCTGGGATAAGATATTTAGCACCCAAAGCTTGAGCGTTAAAGCTTAAGTTCGATAAAATTACGCCTTTTGGTTTTCCGGTTGTGCCGCCAGAATATAGAATTGCTGCAGCATCTTTAGGATTAACGCGAGCATGGGGGTTGCCCATAAAGCGGTTCGCTTTATATAAAAACCGGTCCCAGGTTAAGACGTGCTGAGTTTTTTTAATATGATTTTTCCGGCCTTTAGTTAATTTATATATGGCTCGAACCAAAGCATCCATTGAACGAGTAGCGGAAACCACGACAACCTGCTCTAAATCAGTGTCCTTCATAATCGCTTCTACTTTAGGGTAAGCGATATCTATACAAAGCATTATTTTAGAATGCGATTGTTTTAGGTATTCTTCAATTTCTTTTTCAGAAGATAGAGGATGAATCATGTTAGCAATTGCGCCAATTTCATTTATGGCATAAAACATATATACGGCTTCAGGCGTATTCGGCATACAAATGGTAATTTTGTCGCCTTTTTTGGCTTCAAAATATTTCAAAGCAGCTGCAACTTTATTAATTTTCTTAATCATTTCTTTATACGAAATTTCAGAATTATAATATTGGATAGCGGTATTTAGGGGCCACTTACATGAAGCTTCATAGACGGCATCATACAAACCACCATTAAAATAATCTATATCTTTAGGTAGCCGTTCTATATAGCCATATTTGGCCCTTTCTATTCTTAGATCGATTCTACGAAGAGTATTTTTTACTTTTTTATAAACATATTCTAGAGGCATTTTAATAATTATAACATGGGATGGGATGGCTTGATAGTTCAACTCATTATGATAAAATAAACACATGAGTATCTTTCGAGCAGACAAAAAATTTAAAAAATTCGAAGATGTTACTCCGGAGATATTAAAAAAAGAGAACATAAAACTGCTACTCTGCGATCTAGATAATACTCTAAGATTGCACTCTGAGAAAGAACCGGCCGAAGAGCTGGCCGATTGGATAGAGGACTGTCGAAACGCTGGAATAAAAATTGTAATCATTTCTAATAACGGACGTAAGCGGATGATGCAAAGGTTTTGTGAACCGATCGGCGTACCTTGTGTCTGGTGGGCGAAAAAGCCTCTTAGCACTAAACTGACCGCCGCAATGAAAGAATACGGGTTTGGCCCAGAGGAGACGGCCATGTTGGGCGATAAGTGGTCAACCGATGTTTTGGCAGCAAAATTTGCCAAAGTACGTTCTTTCCAAGTAGAACACCGTAGAAACATTGTATGAATAAAAAGAGAATCAAACAGAAGATAACTGGCCCGACCTGGCTAACAATAACGAGGATGGTACTGTCCGTGATTTTTCTTTTCTTTATTTTAGTCCCGGAAGTTTGGGCTAGAATATTAGCTCTGATATTTTTTATTATTGGAGCCACTACAGATTATATCGATGGGAAATGGGCAAGAAAAAATAAGATAGTTACTAATTTGGGGATATTTCTAGATCCTCTAGCGGATAAGATGTTGGTTAATTTAGCTTTTTTAGCTCTAGTATCGATAGGAGTCATACCAGTTTTTGTTTTTGCAATTATTTTAATTCGAGATTTTGCTGTGGACGGAGTAAGAATGATGGCGGCACGCAACGGGGCCACCATTCCGGCCTCAAGCTGTGGTAAACTTAAGACGACTCTACAAATGGTTGCTTTAGTTGTTTTGCTTATTGGCTTAATAATTGACTTACCAGTTTTATCTATAATTGGGAACATTATTTTATATATAGCACTTTTGTTGACTGTATTATCAGGGTATGACTATATTGCAAAAAACTGGAGCAAAGTTTAGCTACCGAAAGTTAATAGGATTAATAATATCGTAGTGGCAAAAGCTACCGAATCTATACGATCTAAGAACCCACCATGGCCTTCGGTCCCCCCCACAATCATTTCGAGTTTTTCGAAAAACTTATTTTTTATGATTATTTCGTTTGAGTCTTTGACGTTGAATTGGCGCTTTAGATAGCTTTCGAATAAATCCCCGGCTAGAGCAAGTGGGGCGCAAATTAGATAAATATAGTCACCCCGCCCTAAAGCCGTAATTAAAATAGCTAAAGCTACAGTGGCAATTGTTAGGCCCAGGATAGTACCTTCCCAAGTTTTATTTTTGGAGATTTTCGGAAAAGGACGCGCCTTTTTAAAAATCTTACCTCCGAATAGTTGGCCGCAGAAATATGCCATGATGTCATATCCACAAACACCAAAAATGATATACCAAACTTCAGTCGGTCCAACTTGGGCCATATATATGGAGCTATAGGCTAGAAACATCATTTCTATGATGGCTAAAATAATATTTTTAAAGCGGATAGTTTTCTTAAAAAAACTTAGAAGTTCGATGCCGGAAATTACCGCAAAGAGTCCGTAGATAATCTTAAAAGGAATTCCGTCAAAAATATACATAGAAACTAAAGCCACGACAAACAAGCTTGCTCCGCAGATAACCCTAATCTTAAGGTTTTTACTCATATCTCCATTATAGCACGGTGAGCATGCTATAATATATAATATGTATGATAAATTCACTGATTTTATAAAAGATAAAAATTCAGTTTGCATAATCCAGGCAGAAAATCCGGACGGAGACTCTTTAGGAAGTGCGATCGCGCTAGATTATTTGCTGTTCGACAAAAACGTTTCTTTGTATTGTCCCGTAGATATCCCCAAGTATTTACATTATTTCACTGATTGGTCTCGCGTGACTAACGAATTCAATTTTGGTGCCGATGGGTATATTATCGTTGATACGGCAGCCCAAGTTTTATTATCGAAACTAATAGAGGACCCGGCCATTAAAAATCGTTTATATAACGCTCCTGTATTCGTCATTGACCACCACGAAACAGCAGATGATTTAGATTTTCCGCACGACGGTATTGTTGAGGTTCGCCCAGCGTGCGCGGAGCTAATTTTTGATATAGCGAAAAGCCAGAATATTGAAATAAGTAAAAATGCCGCTGAAGCCATTTTTCAAGGTTTATTGTCTGATACCTTAGGCTTAACTAGTTCGTCTGTCACGGCTAAAACTTTTGAAACTGCGGCCGAGTTAACAAAGCTAGGAGCAGTCGTCTCCGAGCTAGAGGAGCGGCGACGCGAATTTATGAAAAAGTCCCCTCGTATTTTAGACTATAAAGCCGAACTTATCAAAAGAATCGAATATTCGTTAGATGGTACGCTTGCTACTGTCCATATACCCTGGGATGATATTAGAGAATACTCGGATGAATATAATCCAAATGTTTTGATTTTAGAAGAGATGAGGTTGGTCGAAAACGTTAAGGTGGCTGTTGCGATAAAAACATATCCGGATGGAAAAGTGACTGGAAAAATTCGTACTATGTCGGGGATTCCGATAGCCGAAAAAATAGCAGGTTATTTTGGGGGGGGAGGACACCCTCAAGCGGCAGGTTTTAGAACGTATGACACAAACTATGAAGATGTCGTTCGCGATTTAGTAAAAATAATACCGGAGTTGCTAGAAAATGGATAATAATTCTTCGAATAGATTATCACTTAAAAAGACATTGGACTTCTGTGTCTCTGAAAAACCCAAACTGACCGTTATTTTTATTCACGGGATTGCTTCTAATTCGCATAGCTTTGATGGATTAATAGAATACTTAAGAAATGTACCTTCCCTAAATTTTATACGTTTTATAACTTTCGATCTTTTAGGATCGGGAGAATCAGAAAAAAATGATTCTCTAGAATATAACTATGTTGAACAAATTGAGGCTTTAAATAATTCCATTGAAGAGTTAAACCTAACAACTCCGGTAGTTTTAGTTGGGCATTCTATGGGTACTTTTATTGTAACGCGATACTCTAATATCTACAAAAAAAATATCAAACACTTAATTTTGATTTCACCCCCAATTTATACGGAAGATGATTTAAGTAACCCGATGTTTGAAAAAGGTATGGATCTGTTTAAAAAAGCGGTAAGTTTAAAAGATCGGAATATTTTAAAAACGAAGGCTTTTGTTAACTCGATAAATAATATTGTAAAAAATAGAGATAACTATAAAAATTTAACCAGTTTAAAAATTAATGCTACTTTAATATATGGGAACGACGACGCTTTTATTGCTGCGTTCAACTTACCGAAAGCGTTGTCTGATAACTCCGATCATCTTAAGGCTGTAAAAACTGTTGGAAGCCACGGAGTTTCAAGAGATAAATATAGCGAAGTAGAAAAAGTATTAGAGGAAATTTTGAATGATTAAGCTATATAATACATTGTCCCGAAAATTAGAAGAATTTAAACCCATCAATAAAGAGATAAAAATTTATACATGTGGGCCTACGGTTTACAGCTATCCGCACATTGGAAATTTTGCAGCATATACGTACTGGGATCTTTTAGTTAGAACCCTAAAGATGAATGGCTATAGAGTTAGGCGCGTTCTAAATTTAACTGACGTAGGGCACCTAACATCGGATGGAGACGAGGGCGAAGACAAATTAGAAAAGGGCGCCGAACGCGAAGGAAAGAGTGTTTTTGAGGTAGCAAATTTCTATACGGATATATATTTAGACAACTATAAGAAAATGGAATTTTTGCCTGCCGATATTTTGGCGCGTGCTACAGACTTTATTGAAGCCGACAAAAAAGCCGTAAGTAAAATGACTGCAGCAGGCTACACTTATGAAACGGAAGATGGGGTATACTTCGACACCTCTAAGTTTTTAGAGTATGCAGTTTTTGCGAAACTCGATTTGGGAGGGCTACAAGCTGGAGCACGAGTCGGGTTTAACGTCGAAAAACGAAATGTGTCGGATTTCGCTGTGTGGAAATTTATTCGACCTGGGGAAAAACATGCGATGAGATGGGATTATCTCGGACGACCAGGCTACCCGGGGTGGCATTTGGAATGCTCAACTATAATACATGAAACTTTGGGAGAACCGATTGATATTCATACTGGGGGAGTGGATCATATCCCAGTACATCACACAAACGAAATCGCACAGACGTTTGCAATGACCGGAAAAAAATTGGCAAGATACTGGCTACATTGTGACTTTATTACTATTGACGGGCAGAAGATATCCAAGTCCCTAGGGAATACTTATACTCTAGATGATCTGGCAGAAAAAGGCTTTTCGGCCATGGACTATAAAATGTGGCTACTTTCTGGGCATTATCAGGGTACTCGTAATTTTACTTTTGAAGGTCTTGAGGCTGCCAAAAATCGTAGGAATAATTGGCGAAGTCGCATAACATTGTGTTATCAACAGAAAATCGAGAGTGATAATGGTTCATTTGAAAAAGTTTTGAATGCCGTAAATAATAACCTTAATTCTGCCGAAGCCTTTGCTATGATTGATAATTCAAATTTAGATTTGGATGACTGGAAAAGAATAGATGAATTATTTGGGCTCAGATTAATTGCCGATACCCCTGATATTTCGGAAGAACAGTACGCGCTCATTAAAAAACGCACGGCGGCACGTGCTGCTAAAAACTTTGTTGATTCGGACAATATCCGTGACCTACTAAAAGCCCAGGGTATTGTTTTGGACGATACACCGAATGGTACGGTTTGGAGTTATTTAGAGTAACAGCTGTCTGGCATTCTTGACAAAACTTGAATATTTTGCTATAATTACGGTATAGTTGGGCATTGTATGCCCAATTTGTAATCTTAAGAAAGGGTGATATGAATGTCAATCAACTTAGTGCTGGACGGAGCGGCAAATGTTCCGGCTGAGCAGCCTGAGACCGGCTTACGAAAAGTCGAGCTCACAACAGACCAGGTGCTTTCCGAGGTAGAGGAACTTACCGATGAAGAGAAGCAGCAGGTGGATAGCTTCGCTGCCAAAATCGATGTCTCAAACACCGATATTGTTCTGAACTACGGAGCAACAGCACAGAAAAAGTCCGCGACAGTAGCATCACGCACGTTGCAGAATGTCAAAACCAAAAATACCGGCGAGGTAAGCGAGCTGCTTATCCAAATGGTAACAACGATGGACGCAGCCGAAGGTGGCAACAACCACAAGGGCTTCCTGACGAACTTCTTCAACAAGATTAAGGTCGCTGGTAAGACCTACATGGTGAAACAGCAGGATGTAGAGACGACGCTCAATAATATCGAGAAGAAACTTGAGGGACACGAGCTGGTCTTAAAGAAAGACATCAAGATGTTGAATGATCTGTGGGCCGAGAACTGGGAAACTTTCAAAGAGTTGACGCTTTACATCAAGGCAGCCGAAATCGCAATCGAGCAAGCGAGATCCGGTAAATTGGTCGAGCTGCAACAACAGGCAGAAGCAAGCGGCAAGCCAGAAGACGCAATGCTGGCAGATAAATTCGCGAAAAGTATCAACCAGTTCGAAAAACGTCTAAATGACTTGCGGCTAACTCGAACAAGTTGCCTGCAGTCGGCACCGCAAATCAATATGCTGATGCAAAACGATGAAGATTTGACTATGAAGTTGAGGTCTTCAATCATAATTACGGTGCCACTCTGGCGTAAAAAGATTGCAATGTCTATTGCGATGCAGAACAATCTCGAAGCGGCAGAAGCAGCAAATATGGTTGATGATGCTACCAACAGGATGCTTCGCGAGCAGGCCGCACAATTTCATATGGGAGTTGTGGAGTCGGCCAAGGCTATCAACCGGCAAATTATCGATACGGAAACAATTGAATTTGTTAATGCCGAGATTATCGGAGCCGTAGAGGATTATATTGCTATCGAGAGAGAGGGAGCCGAGAATCGTCGCAAAGCAGCCGAAATACTCCAGCAGTCTGAGAGCAATCTCGTGCGTGGAGTAATGGGAGCTGTGGCGCAGAGCGCACATGGCTCTGGCATGGTTACACCCTCCAACCCTTAAGAGAGGTACCTTAAAAATTTGAAAGGAGTTGACAAAGATTGAAGTGGCTGAGAATTCTTGGTGCTATTCTCGCGCTATTTGGTATGGCGGGCGCCGTTCTGGGTTCAGTGCTCGGAACCGCCATGATTGTAGCGCTTGGGATCCAAGCCGTATCGTTCTTAACGACAGCTGCATGGTTTGCTGTCGGCCTTGGCGGGGCGTCTTTTGCGCTGAGTTTTATCCCACAAATCAAGTATAGGATAGAACAGGGACATCAGAATAAGCTCCTGCAAGCCAAAATTGACGACGACAAGAAACGCACTACCGACTACGAGACAGATTCTTTGAACCCAGAAAAAGTAAGGGTTCGTCTGGAACAACTGCGCGATAGAAATCCTAATCTCCGCGAGTTGATGAATCGGTGTCTTGTACAGAAAGATGGAATTGATAGGTTACAGGAACAACTGTCTAGGCTTATCCAGGCTAATGAGGCCCTGTATCTGAATGATATTCCGGCAGTGCTGGACAGTGCCGAAGAAAGAATGTGCGCGAATTTTCGCGATATCATTAACTGTTGCATTCTGGTAGAATACAACGGCAAAATGATTAGCGAGCATAACCAGGAAATCGTCGATAGCGCTATGCGAAGCAATGATGAAGAGCTTAGTGCTGTGGAAACATTGCTTGATCGCTTGGTGGCTTATATCAACGATTATAATCGTAAAGGCATAAACGACCGTAGCGAACTGGACGCCTGGATTCAGGTTATAGAAGATAAAATCAACAAGAAGGGGGAATTAACCTTTGAGTAAACGAAAGAAAATTATATTGATGACCGTAATTATTGCGTCAGCAGTAGGTCTATATATAATTGATCGCACCAGCAAAGATTACGACGACCGCATAAGGATGGATAATTTTATCAAAGCGGCCAGCCAATATGCTTATGAAAGGAGTAATATACGTTGATTAAAAAAGTTTTGTCTATAGCCCTAGCTATCTGCTTGATTGTTGTGATATTTACTGGCTGCTCGTCATATGAAAAAGGCGAAGAAAAAGTCTATACCTATGACGAAGCAATTACCGAGTTGAACGCTTTCAACAAAGAACTGTCCGCCGACACCCGCGAGCTAAAGTTAGACATCTACGATGATGCTACTACTAGCTCTGCGCTGGCCAACATCAGTACTTTCCCGATTGTAGTAGAAGGCAAGGGAAAAATTAATATCGAGATTGCCGCTGCTACCGAAATGAGTAAGGAAAAAGCACCGGATGACTGGCTAACGGTCGTAGCGAAGAATTTTAATAATTCTGGTGCTACCTATAACGGCGAGACAGTAAGCGTGACTGTGCGTAAGATTACTTCCGGCGAAGTACTGACATATATGACGGAGGGCGACTACAAACCTGATGTCTATGCGCCAAGCTCTTGGGCTTGGGGTGAAATGCTTAGTGCCTCTGGTATTGACGTGATAAAACTCTCGGACAGAATTGCTGGAAATACCGCCGGTATCTTGTTGCAAAAAGAAACGTACGATGAATATATCGCAAAATACGAAAAAGTTTCTGTGGACAAGGTACTGGAAGCGGCTTTGAATGGCGATTTGACGTTCGCATATACAAATCCTTATACATCAAGTACGGGCCTGAATATTCTAACTTCAATGCTATCTGCGTTTGATAATGACAATCCGCTGTCACAAACGGCTCAAGATAAGCTGTTAGAATATCAAAAAACTTCACCGCCTGTAGCTTATACTACTTCAGAGTTGCAGAGTTCTGCGGCTAAGGGGCTAATTAAGGCTATGGTAATGGAGGAGCAAGCGTACATAAATACACCGGAACTGCAAGATTATATCTACACGCCGGTAGGCATCCGTCACGACCATCCGGTTTATACTTTCGGTTACGTCTCAGACGAACGGCAGGAAGCTGCAAAGTTATTTGTAGACTATTGCCTAAATGATGAGTCGCAAAAACTGGCAGACCAAAAGGGCTTTAATTTGCATAATGATTACAAAGAACAGCCTACTGGCCTAGATGGTCTGGGATATTTATCCGCCCAGAAAATTTGGAAAACGAATAAGAGTGGCGGTCAACCGATTATCTCGGTATTTGTGGCAGATGTATCTGGTAGCATGGCGGGCGAGCCACTTAATGCTATGAAAAATGCTCTACTGGCTACTTCATCGTATATTAGTTCAGATAACTACGTGGGTCTGGTCTCTTTTGCAGACCAGGTACACATAGATCTACCGATTGCTAATTTCAACGAAGAACAGCGAGCGTATTTTTCTGGCGCAGTAAAAGCGCTTGATATTGAGGGTAGTACCGCTACCTACAATGCAGTACTAATTGCGCTCAAAATGATGCTGGATAAGCAAGAAGAAGTACCGAATGCTAAAATGATGCTGTTTGTACTTTCGGACGGAGACCAGAATCGTGGATATAACCTGGACAGGGTAGCCCCGATTGTTGGTGGATTAAAAGTACCGGTATATTCTATTGGCTATAATCTGAATGACGGCTCTCGTGCCACCAACGAGCTGAAACGATTGAGTAATATCAATGAAGCCTCGCTAATCAATGCAAGTTCGGAGGATTTGGTAAACCAGCTTAGGAACCTGTTCAACACACAACTCTAATCAAATAATCTAAAGGGAGCTTTCAGAAGCTCCCTTTTTCCTGCGGCACATAGCAACGCGGCAACTTAGGCAACTATTTGATTTTTGCTTATTTAGTGTTATAATATATTTGGCGCATTTTGCGCAGTATGTGTCGCAGGCTACAATGTTTTAGCTTCGACCGTTAAAAATCCGGTTTGCAATAAAAAATAGGAGGTGTGATTTTGAATTTAAACGATCCAGGATATGCGAGTTTTCATAGAAAGAATACAGAATTTTATATTAAGCTTCTTTCCAGTAAAGATGAAGGCATTGACCGATACATGATATTCATCGAGCAAAGCAGCTTTGCCTATGCCTTCGGTTTGCTCTCTTTGAATGCCGAGCATTTCTCAAAAATTGCTCCACACGTCTATGCAGAAAGTTCTTTAGAGATGATAGCGCAAGAAATAGGTAGAAGATTTGCCGAAGACGAGTCGTACCATTGCAAAGTAGAAATATGCGAAGATATATTCCTGTATGGAAGAGCCGTTATGCGAGCACTAGTTGCAGCAGAAGAAATATTTGCAGTGTCAGTTCTTGGTCTTGTGGAACCTAACAAATACTCAAAAAAAGAGCTGTATGACATTTTCATTAGCTTTTGCAGGGTAAAAGTATTATACATGAGACGGCGCGCTAACGTAATGCGGATGAGATATGCGGCTATTATGTCTATTGAAAACGTGATACCTTCGGCAGAACATCGAGCCTACAACAATAGGATATGGAAGACCATAGAGGCGGCTGAGGTACTAAGCGCTGAACCTACTTTTTTGCCTACCTTAGATTTAGCTACTGGGCAGTCTAGCAAGTCTATACAGCATGCTATCTGTCGCGGTTTAGAACAGAACGCCAAAACTATTTTTAGCCAAAGAGTGATAAGGTTTTCTGGGATGAGTTCGCATTCTTATGTGTATTTAAATACTCAGAGAAGTCGATTGAATTTTGCTTTTACCATGGGATTTGATAACTGTCGTTTCTCACCGCTTATATTATGGCCTAGTTTAAACGAAGCCGTGTTCGAATCACTAGCGCATGGGCTGTTCCGCAAGATCAAGCAGTGTGGCAATGAGATGAAAACAGTAGGCGAAGTGCTGGAGAGCAAGTTTACGTCATGGCACCTAGGACACTGCGTCGAGATGCATATTGTTTGCGATCGGCTTATTCATACGTTGTTGAATATAATGTTGCTTCGAGCTTTCTTACTGGATGTAGGGTTGGACTATACCCCTGTGTGTTTTAATATCGAACGCTCCGTAGAACGTTTGATGTACGGATACGCGCACAATCACCAGTTAGAACGGGTTTTTCACCAGCTATTATCCCCACATACTGCTCCGGTTTTTTCTATAAAAGAACTCATTGAGTTTATGCAGGGGCATACTGGTAATAGTTGCATTTTGGATGAAGCATCCTATCGAAGCCTCGCAAATTACGGCAACATATCCCCAAGCGAAGACGAATACCAAAAACCTATTAGTCAAGAGGGTACTGAGTTGTACTCGAGTTTCCTCTTTGACAGGGCCATGGTGGAAGAAATCGAGTCTTATCGAATTTCTACAGGCACTTTTGCCCCTTCCCTTAGTGGCATTAATTATCTCATTAATCCGGTAGGGCAGGATCTTAGGCATTTCTTAGAGACTCTATATGAAAATGAACGTTGCAGAAAACTTTTCTCACTAGAAACCACGGTTGCACATATTCCACATTTTGCTAGTAGGCGCTTCATTACGCCCGGGTGTTACGAAATACACGAAGAAAAAAAGCAGGTAATGCATTTACAATGTTTTAGATTCTTTTGATTTGCAAACCAGCGGCCCCCACATAGTGGGGGCTTTTTGCTGTTTTTTACACGCTATAAAGTTTGGCTAGATTTACAGGGTTTACTTATGGATAATAGCGAGAGAGGAATTGATTTTTGTATTCCTGGAAGGTGCCGTCCAGGAGAGATTTGCGGATATTATCCACAGTATGAACTACGAAATGTTCATTATGAATGCTGGCTAAGACCTTGGCGGTAATTTCGTCGGTTTTGAAAAGATGGTGTAGATAGGCGCGCGTGTAATTTTTACAACATTCACATTCGCAGTCTGGCATGAGTGGGGTAAAATCGTGTTTGTACTTGGCGTTTTTGATATTGATGCGACCATCATAAGTGTAGAGTGAACCGTTTCTAGCCATGCGAGTAGGGCCAACACAATCAAAGGTATCGCAACCATACTCGGCGCCATCGAATAAATCTATAGGCTCTTGGCCCATGCCGAGCAGATGACGAGGCTTGTCTTCTGGCAGGATGCTATTCACAGTTTGTAACATTTCGGCCATGCCCTCGGCAGTAAATACACCACCAATACCAAAGCCATCCACGGCTTTGCTGGCACAATATTTGGCCGACTCGGCACGTAAATCATTGAAAGTGCCACCTTGAACTACAGCGTAGAGATATTGCTCTTGCAAAGTGCGAGAACAAGCAGTTCTCGATCCGCTTCGCTCGCGCCCGTCGTTACGGGGCTCTCTCGCTATCCCGCTCCCGTTGTCGCGTATGATCTCGACTTGCTTATTTCCCACACTCTTGTGGAGTTTTAAAAGCTCGTGCTCTGCTACGCAACGGTCTAGCCAGGCGTGGGTGCGGCGCATGGCTTCTTCCATGTCTTTGTGACTCTCGGACTTAGCGAGGTGGTCAAAAGCCATATGAATATCTGCGCCAATGGCCCACTGGGCCTGCATACTAGACTCTGGCGTCATTTCCAACATGGCGCCATCTATGTGCGACTTAAATTTAACGCCATTTTCGGAAATTTTTACATTTGGCAAACTAAAAATTTGGAAGCCACCGGAGTCTGTAAACATAGGGCCATGCCAGCTACAAAATTCTGCCAGCCCACCGGCTTCTTTGATAAGTTCTGTGCCAGGACGAAGAACCAAATGATAGGTGTTAGCGAGTATGGCTTGGCTGCCGAGGTCGCGCATCTGCTGCATAGTAAGGGCTTTTACTGTGGCGCGCGTAGCGGCACCAACAAAAGCTGGCGTATGAATATCGCCATGGGGCGTATGAATAGTACCGACGCGAGCCAAACCGTCGCGTTTTTCTATGTCGAATTTTAACATTCGTCCTCCTGTTGCAACCAAAATAGTGCTTTTCGGAGACGGGGCCGCTCAGGCCCGTTTGCCTTCGGCAATTCGCGTCCCAAGGGGCGAGCGGTACGGGCTTCGCGCCCCTCATCCCTCGCTCGTGGCGCTGCGGAAGCTCCTCTAAGCACTATTTCTGGTTGCTTTTTACATTGCATTACTAGCATATCAACATTGAATCTCCATAGCTTAGGAAATTGTATTTTTCGGCGATGGCGTGGTCGTAAGCGTTTTTTAGATGAGGCCAGCTGGCGAAGGCGCTGGCGAGCATCAGTACAGTAGACTTGGGCGCGTGGAAGTTGGTAAGCAATGCGTCTATTACTTGGAACTCGAAGCCTGGATAAATGAAGATGTCGTCTTCACCTTCGGTTTTGCCAGTTTTGCCGTAATATTCTAGAGTACGGGCTACCGTAGTGCCAAGTGCCACTACGCGATGACTGGCGGATTTGGCGGCATCAATAGCCTGGATTGTTTCTTCTGGGATATGGAACCATTCTGAGTGCATTTTGTGGCCCTCTACTTCGTCTGTACGGATAGGAAGGAATGTGCCTAGGCCTACGTGGAGGGTGAGATATTTGATAATTACGCCTTTGGCGCGCAACTTTTCTAGTAATTCTTCTGTCATATTAAGACTAGCAGTAGGCGCGGCGGCAGAGCCCATGTTTTTGGCCCATACAGTCTGGTAACGTTTTTTGTCGCTTTCCTCGGCATCGCGGTGGAGATACGGAGGCAAGGGAACTGTACCATATTGTTCTGCGAGCTCCGCGAGCGGAGTGGCAGATGAGACTTCGGCGATGCCATTGCCGAGAATCTTGCTGATTGTGATGCTCGGCATAACGCTTTCTCGGAACGCTCCCTCGCGCCCGCCGTTACGGGGCTCAGTCGCTCCGCGTTTGCCACGTCGGCAAACATGCTCCTCGAAAGCATTATCGCCAAGCATCTTACAGATTACTCGTAATTTATCACCTTCATGGAGCTTACCGCGGTACATTACGCGCTGGGGTTCGTCACCATGCTTTTCTAATACCACTAGCTCGCGTGGGCGGCCGTCTGGTAATTCGCAGAAGAGACGCGACTGCATAACGCGAGTATCGTTTAATATTAAAACATCGCCTGGGTTTAAGAAGTTGGCTAGGTCGCGGTAGTAGCTGTCTTTGATATTACCTGTTTTGCGGTCTAGCACAAGTAGCCGAGTAGAGCCGCGCTCGGTAGGCGGGTATTTGGCTATTCTTTCCTCTGGTAAATCGTAGATGTAGTCGGAAACTAACATATATCATATATTATAACATATTTTACTACTTTAATAAAATACAAAATTACGGGCGGAAGACCGCCCGTAATTTTTAAATTTTTGGTAGACTACTGCGCTACACAGCGTACAGAGAAGCCGCGGTACCTATCATCGTAGCTGGCCGGGCCCACGCTACCTGAATTGAAGTACAGGCCGTATGCGAGGCTACTATTGTAAACCGTACTAGACCAATAGTTACCGCTGCTGCCGGTAGCGTTAAGCGAACCGCCGTTGACGACGCCGGACCGAGCTAACCACAAAGGGGCTGTACGGATTTTATTGAAGCCGTCTGAGGTATGACCACCGTCTGTGGGGCTACTGACAACACCTTCGGCATAGAGTACGGCGTTCCATTCTCTACTAGCTGCGGTATCGTCGCTATCCCTACCAGTAGGTAATCTCCAGCCTGCTGGGCAGATAGAAGTCTCTACATTAGTATACCGTTCAGTGATTCCTGCAGTGTTGTTATTTGCTACTGCAGCAGACCAGTTGTAATAATTGCCAGCATGGTTGTGCATATTGCAGTCTGAGTGATGTTGCTGGCACTCTGAGAGCGTTGTATATTGCTCGTCATCACTGGTAGTACCAGAACTATAGACATATAGAGGACCTGGATCAGCAGAATATGGTACGTACTTATCGTTTTGCCAGCCAGGTACATTAGTGCCAGTAAAGGATATTGTACTGTTTGTTGGAGTCCAGTCAGCTGTGATATTGGTATTAGCTGGAGTGAGCTTTGTTTGGTTATTTAGGTCTAAGTCTAGGTTTTGTGTCATCCAGATATTACCATCTGCTAACTTAGCAATGTAATACATGGTTTGGTCACGGTTATCTTTTAGCTGGTACTCTGCACCTTCTGTCATAGAGTTAAGTACGCTAGTTTTTTCTGCTTTAGATAATTTAGCGAAATCTTGCATATAAGTGAGGTCGCCTATGACGGGT
>JAZUMU010000019.1:0-18604 GCA_045603805.1 Candidatus Nanosyncoccus sp. | reverse complement strand
TAGCAGGAAGTATAATATTAGTAGCAGAACCTATTCCTCCACCATTACTACCGTTCTCTACTGTTCCAGCACCAGTACCTGGTACTACTATGTTTGTTTCTCCTGAATCTGATGGTGTTGGTGTTGGTTCAGGACTAGGGCTGTCCTGTACTATGACTTCTATAGGAATAGTTGCCATTTGTCTCCTTTTTATTAGGTTATTATTGTTTTTGCATTGTTACCTAATTCACTTCATCTCGGAAGCTACGCTTTGGCGCAATCAGAGATTATATACCAAAGCTTTGCCTTTTCAGTGGCAAAATCATCTAAAGGTGAATTTTGCCTTAATGTTCCTAGACTGTAGTGGACTAAGCAGTAAGCGTTATTAACATTAATGTGCTCGGTGACATTTTTATATAATCTTCACATTTATACAAAAATGGCACCGCAAGGGGTGCAATATCAAGTCATTATACTAGCCTATGCCCATACAAAACTTGGTCCTTACGATGCCGTTTTATTCTGTACAGACAAGACTAATATATAAAATGTACTAGTATAAAACTCTAACTTGATATTGCTTTTTTATTATAGCATGAGTGTTTTGGAATATGCAAGTAATGTTTACTGGGGTGATACAAAAAATGTAGCAAGTGTAGTGTATAATATAGATATGTTTTATGAGGTGATACTGGGGAAAGTGTTTGGCAAGGGCGATGGCATTCTTACCTATAGTAGCGATGACGTGCTGGCGAAAGGCCAGATTGTTGTAGTTCCCTTGGGTCGTGGAAGTGCTGTGGGAATAATACATAAAAAAGTTGTTCAACCGGATTTTGAAACAAAAAAAATTTTGAAAGTTTTGTATTCTACGCCTTTGCCGACACACTTAATCGCCACGGCTAAATTTATAGCCGAATATTATAATGTCCCTCTAGCTAGCACTCTTGGTCTAATACTGCCAAAAGGGGTCGAGAAAAAGCGCCGTAAAACCGAACAAATGTTCGGGATTATACAGAAAACCGAACAGATGCTAAAATCGCCCCAAATTCCGCTGAATAAGGCCCAGAAAATAGCCCTAGAAGGCCTCCAAAAGGCCGTAGGAACGACGAAACTGTTGCATGGCGTAACTGGAAGCGGTAAAACCAATATATACCTCAAAATGGCTAAAAACGCCTTTGTAGACGAAAAATCCACGGTACTTTTAGTTCCGGAAATAGCTTTGACTAGCCAACTCGTTCGGGTATTTACGGAGTATTTTGGGGATAATATCATATTATTACATTCCGGGCAGACCGAGGCGGAACGGCATTTGGTCTTTAATTCTCTCTTAGAGACGAAGACGCCTAAAATAATAATCGGCCCTCGCTCAGCCCTATTTGCACCCCTGTCTAATCTAGGACTTATTATTATCGACGAGGAGCACGAGTCCACCTATTACCAAGAAAATGCGCCAAAGTATTCGGCTATACGAGTAGCGAGCTTTATGGCCGGCAAACTGAATATCCCTCTAATACTGGGGTCGGCCACCCCTAGCATCGAGGACTACTATCTGGCCGAGAAGAGAGGGTCTCTAATAGCTTTGACCGAAAAAGCTAAAGCGAACACCATAAAACCAAAAATCAAAATAATTGATTTAAAAAACAGAGGCGATTTTAATAAAAATCGGTATTTTTCTGATTCTCTACTTAAGGCAATAAAAAGGAACCTCGAACAGGGTCAGCAAACTTTGATTTTTCATAACCGCCGAGGTTCGGCGCCGCTTACTATCTGCGAAAATTGTGGTGAAGAGATGCTATGCCCGCGCTGTTATTTACCCTTGACGCTTCATTCGGACACCTATACCCTAGTGTGCCACACTTGTGGTTATAGTGAACCCGTACCTATGACATGCCCCAAGTGCGGTACGCCAGGGCTAGTGCATAAGGGGTTTGGGACTAAACTGCTCGAGAGCGAACTAAAAAAGCTGTTCCCCGATGCGAAAGTTAAGAGGTTTGATGCCGACAATAAGAAAGGCGAGGGTATGGACGCTGTATATACAGAGGTGCACGATGGTAAGGTGGATATACTGGTAGGCACGCAAACCCTAGCCAAGGGGCTAGATTTACCCCAACTTACCACTGTAGGGGTGGCTCAGGCTGATGCGGGACTGAGCTTACCAGATTATATAGCCGAAGAGCGCACTTTTCAGCTGTTGACCCAAGTGATGGGGCGCGTAGGGAGGGGACATACGGATACCGCAGAGGTCTTTATTCAGACATTCCGGCCAGATAACCCAGTTATTAACCTGGCTCTAAGGGCCGATTATAGCGGATTTTATCAGTATACGTTAAAAAAGCGCCAAATAGCAGGTTTTCCGCCTTATATGTTTATTATGAAACTAGAAATTACCCTAAAAACAGAGTCGATTGTAGTAAAAAAAGTACGAGAAACCGTGAAAAAGCTTTCAAAAAACAAAAAATTAACGGTTTCTCCGCCGATGCCGGCTTTTCATGAACGGACCAGCCGGGGGTACACTTGGCAGATTATTATAAGAAGTAAGTCCAGGAAAGCTTTAATAGAGGCCGGCCGAAATCTAGACCCTAATTTCCGCATTACTCTAGACCCGCCAGGGTTAATTTAATGGCATTACCTTAGTAGAATAGCATCTTCTAAATCGTCGGTAAAACTACAATAATAAGAATTCCCTTTATATAGAAGATCTCCAAATTCTATTCCTACTAGTTTTTGATTTGGGTCTTTTTTCGTAATACTGGCAATATAATAATCGCTATCTCCTAACTTTTTCATCTCTATGTTTAGGCTATCGGCATTAGTGGCACCTCCTGCACGTCTTATAACGTCATTTACTATTTCTTTCATGCTATGCAAGTCTATCTCGTTTAGGGCTTCGCCCTGGTCAGCACTTTCTACTTTTATTTCCCCATTATTTAATTCTAAATAATATTGGGAGATTCGTGCTCTTTGATTATCGAAGTTGCTATACAATTTGCTATTACTAATTATCTGGCATTTTCTTTCCGAAACTGCTATCGTGGTGTATACACGCGGGAACCAGGTGCCACCTCCGTATCGCAAAACTAAGTCAGCGTTCGATAATATATTGCACTCACTGCTTATTGCAACAATCAGCATAACTATTGGTGGAATAATAAAACATAAAATATAAAAAGAGGCGAGATAAAATACATTGTAGCCTTTTTGCTCGGTTTTTTTCGACTGCTTTTTCCCCTTTTTTACACTATTCTTCTTTAGCTTTACAATATCAATGACGATGCTAGCTATCGATAGGGCGCAGTTAAGAAATCCAGAAAGTATAATGTTTAGCCAATCGCTGAGCCCCATCAAGTCTGACCCAAAATATGAGATTAGATTAGGAAGAATTACAATGTAATAGATAAGACATAGGATGCTTATAATAATGTTTAGTATAAAAACTTTCTTGTTTTTACTAGAAATAGATGAGACAAAAGATACAACAGCGAGCAGGAATATTGAGAGCGAAGTAAATTTAACTGCGTCTTCTATCGTCATATAATAACCTTTACCTTTATAATACACACTTATAGAGTAAAAGTAAAGTATAGAGTCGTTCCCCTGTTATTTTACGGAATATTCGTTCTGTGATATAATTAGCTTATGAAAATAATTACTACCCCTGATCCGAGACTTCGAGAAAAGTCTGAAAAAGTAGGTAAAATCGATGATGAAATTCTCAATGTAATTGAGCATATGCGGAAATTGTCCCTAGATTGGGAAAAAGAACATCCATACGAACTGTCGGCGGCGATGGCCGCACCCCAGATGGGAGTCAATAAACGTATTATTATAGTCCGAGATGATATGGCAGATAAGAAAAAAGCCACTTTTACTGCCTTAATCAACCCAGAAGTAATAAAAGCGGACGGTAAGGTAAAAACAGATTTTGAAGGGTGTCTTTCGGTCCCTTCTATTTACGGTAAGGTACCTAGAGCTAGCAAAGTACGCGTAAAGGCGAAGCTGGAAGATGGCACAGAGGTACGGATTAAGGCCACAGATGAGCTAGCGCGCACACTGTTGCACGAAATAGACCACCTAGACGGCATACTTTTTATAGACCATATCAAGGGCATAGAAGATGCTTTTTACGAGATGAATGACAAGGGCGATTTAGAGCCAGTGGACTACGATAAAAAAATCGCCAATAATAAGAAGTTATTCCCTGATGAATAAAATTATATTTTTTGGAAATGGGCCTTTGGCAGAGGCGGCGCTGGTGGTATTAAAGAGTAAATTTGAGGTAATTTTTCATGCACGCACCAAAGAAGATTTAGCCCGAGTAAAGGAGATAAAGCATGAAATCCCTGAGGCGCAAGGTGTACTAGCTAGTTTTGGGGTTATAATTAAATCTGATGTTTTAGAGCTGTTCGAGCCAGAAGGGATTTTGAATATTCATCCTTCCCTATTACCAAAATACCGAGGAGCCTCACCTATAGAGAGCGCAATTCTCTCTGGAGATACAGATTTTTCCGTATCTATAATGAAACTAGTGAAAGCGATGGATGCAGGCCCGGTATATTATCAAACTACTTTGAAAGATTTGCCTCTAGATAAAGCGGTAATTTACAGGGAGTTGGCAACTAAGGGTGCGGAGTGGATTTGCGACAATATAAACCATTTGCCCGCACCTGTAGAACAAGATGAGTCTCGAGCCACTTTTTGTGGAAAATTTGATAAATCTATGAGCATTTTACGCCCCGAAACGGAAAGCGCAGCAGAAATTTTGCGGAAAATTGTAGCATTTCAAGGTTTCCCTAAGGCAAAATATGTCTTCTACGACAAAAATTGCGCGATTTTAAAGGCGCATATACTAAAGTCGGGTGAGATAGCGGTTTTGCCTTTGAAATGCGCTGACGGGGCTGTAATTGCCGTAGATAGGCTGCAGCCAGATGGCAAAAAACCGATGGACGCAAAAAGTTTTCTAAACGGCTACAGGAAAAAATAATTATCCCACTAATTTACTGTGATTAGCACGAATTTCAGCCTTCATTTCTTCAATGGCACGATTTACGATTTCACGATAATCGGGGCGATTTATTTCGAGCCATTTTGCAACTTCCTTAGGGTCTTTGATTAAGTCAAACTGATTAAGTTGAACTTGGGTTAAGCCTTTAGATATGCGCTCACCGATACGAACTTCGAGCTCTTCTTGCACATAGTTCAGAAAAGCTTGCTTTTGGTCTTCGGGCATAGCCGAAAGCCCCATTTCCTGCAAAAACTGTTCGTTAAATTCCATTTGATGCTCCTTATGGATATTATAGCACGAATACTATTTTTGTGTTTTCTTTATTGATTTTATAGCTAAGATAAGTAGAATAATCCCCAGAATAAAAACCGGTGTTACCGCAATAATACTGTAGCCAGATGGACTATTTTTGGACGAAAAATCGGAAACATAAGCGATAACACTAAGGATAATAAGTGTAACGCCTAGTATTATCTTTAGAGTATTAATCCAAAAGTGTTTTTTCATACTCGTATTATAGCATAAAAATAAAAAGGTGAAGAAAATTTCTTTCGCTTAGAGCCATCTGCTAACCGACTACAAAAGAACGTTTTAATCGCCGCAAAAACCGTATTTTACAGAGTACGTTTTTTGGATTCGCGGGTGAAGAATTTGAGACGGTCACCGATTTGGAGATCTATTTTAGACTTAGTGGCAAGCGCAAGACCACCGGTCTCGCCAGCAGTAAGGCTATCTACGTCCATTTTTTCTTTCTGCACTGAAGTAACTTCTACTTCTCCTAGGTATTCTTTGGCACGTACTACACGAGCAAGGAAGCTTGGCTTAACATCGCCTTTCAATACCTCACCTCCGGCAATAATAGAGGTTTTTTCGGTACGAAATACCCCAAGAACTTTCATCTCGCCTTTGTCTTCTTCTACGATTTCTGCGTCTAGGAGATTTTCCATTTCGTGCTTAGCATCGTCTAGGAGTTCGTAGATGACACGATAAGTGCGGATAGGGACGCCGTCGCGAGCTGCCATTTTGGAAATATTGATTGGTACAGACACATTAAATCCATAAACAACAGTGTTTTCACCTGCGGCCATATAGACATCGTTTTCGTTGATATCGCCCACACCTGTAGATACGATATTAAGAGTAATCTCGCCTTTGGTATCTATTAGCTTGAGAGAATCTACTACAGATGTAACAGAACCAAGTACATCACCTTTAATAATCACGTTAAAAGTCTTGGAATTGTCTGCCACATTCATCATACGGAGGAGGTCTCCACTAGTAACATTGGCGCTGGCGGATTCGTTGGCAATAGCCTGTGCGTTAAGGAGTGCCATTTTACGGGCGGTCTTTTCGTCTTTTACCTCTGTGAAGCGGTCGCCAAAGTTTGGTAACTCCTTGAATCCAGTAATAGTAACCGGGGTAGATGGCGTAGCTTTGCCTTTGGGCTTGCCTTTCCAATCTAGCATAGTACGAATTTTTCCATATGTAGAACCTGCCACTATGAATTCGCCGGTTTTTAGTTCCCCACCGGTAACGAGCAGATTTACCACAGAGCCTTTACCGATTTCCATGTGGGATTCTATTACGAGCCCTTCTGCCGGAATGTCTACATCGGCTTTTAGCTCTTCTATGTCTGCTGTAAGAAGTATCATGTCTAGAAGTTTGTCTAGGTTTTGATTCATTTTAGCAGAAATGGGCACCATTACGATGTCGCCGCCCCATTCTTCTGGCTGGAGGCCTTGCTGAGAGAGATCTGCCATGGTGCGGTTAATGTCTGCACCTTCGCGATCTATTTTATTGATGGCCACAATGATTTTAGCATTAGCAGACTTGGCGAAATTAATAGCCTCTATTGTCTGTGGTTTTACGCCATCATCTGCGGCAACTACTATCACGACTATATCTGTAAGCATAGCACCATGCTGGCGAATGGCCGCGAAGGCTTCGTGCCCAGGAGTATCTAGGAAGGTTATTAATCTGTCATTATGCTTAAGCTGGTAGGCAGAGATGTGCTGGGTAATTCCTCCAGCTTCACCTTCTACGGTTTTTTTATGGAGAAGGGTGTCGAGAAGAGTAGTTTTACCGTGGTCAACGTGCCCCATTACCGCGACAACTGGGGGGCGAGTGACGGCTTTATCTGAAAGTTCTCTATGGAAGTCGGAGGTTTTAGTGGAGGTATTTTTGCGTTCTAGTTTAACATTTTTTAACCCTAGTTCGTCTATTATGATACTAGCAGTTTCGAAATCTAAACGTTGATTGATAGTAGCTACAATACCATTTTTAAAGAGAGTGCCAATGAGCTCGGTAACTGAAAGTCCCAAAGCGGTAGCTAGCTCATCTACGGTAATGGATCCAGCGATTTGTATTGTTTTTTCTTCCATAGCTCTCCTTTCTGTTTTAGCAAAAAATAAATAACTTTACTAATTTTATCATATTTTGGAAAAATATGCTATAATAGGGGTACGTTCTTTGTATTCCCGGGTAGCTCAATGGTGGAGCAAGAAGCTGTTAACTTCGAGGTTGCTGGTTCGAGTCCAGTCCCGGGAGCCAGAATGAGTGCATAACCCCCCTTATGCACTCATTCTGTGATACGCTTCTCTGTGTTACGTGGACTCGGACCTAGCGGTGCGAGTCTATTTTTTGATCTGTAACGCTCTCTATTTTTTGCAATTCAAAACGATATTTCTGTGTTACTTCTGGATGCTTCTTGTGGTCGACCTCTTCAAGGAACATATCGTATGGGCGGCACCAGAGCCTACCATCACCATATAAGGCGCGGTAAGCCACCATCTTTTCCTTTGTCTCGGAATGATAAATAATATCTTCCACTATGTATAAATCACCCCTGAAGTGTTTATACACGCCATGAATCTGCAAACATCGCCTAGTATTTGTTGTTTTCATCTTTTACATTATATCATGTGCCTCTTTGGTTTTATCGGAGATAGTGTAGTTGAAATATTTTGGTTCTTTTTTATGATTGTTCGCGTTCATCTTCTGCTCCTTTTTTATATTTTTAATATAATAGTCGGAGCTTAAAACTAAATTAAAAAGTGCTGATGTTTAGTTGCCAAAGATAAGCCGAAATAACCCTAACGAGACTGCCAACATAATAAGGCCAGCCACTAATACACCCGATATAATAGCTATAGTAGTTTTTTTGAAGTCTAAATTTAAAATACTGGCAGCGAGAGTTCCCGTCCAGGCTCCTGTGCCTGGTATAGGTACAGCGACGAATAAGAATAAAGCAAAATAAGTGCCGTAATTACCTGTTTTCTTTATTAATTTATTACCAGCTTTTTCGCCCTTTTTGAGGCAGAAGCCGCAAAATTGTTTTAAGGGCCTCCATTTTCGTTTAGATCCCCAAACCAAAAATTTACGCGCGAACATATAGATGATTGGCACGGGAAGTATGTTGCCGATAATGGCTACTAGTAAAACCAGCCATTCAGGTAGCCCTAGGTCCATACCGATTGCTATAGGAATAGCCCCTCTTAGCTCTATGAGTGGGATCATAGAAATAATTAGAATAACAAAGATTTTCCAAAGCATAATATCATCTCTTCTTCTGCTCTTCTTCCTCTAGCTTTTTAAAAGCGACCTTGCCGATTTTTGTTTTAGGTAATTTATCACGAAATTCGTAAGCTGTGGGGAGGGCGTAGATGGGAACGTTGCGTTCCAAAAGTTCGCGAATCTCGCGCTCAATCTTTTTCCCTGCCTTATAGCCAGGTTTTAACACGATGAATGCCTTGGGGACTTGACCTTTGTAGTGATGGTCTACTCCTATGACTGTCGAAGTCAGGACTGCCTCGTGTGAATTGATGACGGACTCCAGATGCGTCGGGTAGATATTGTACCCAGATGAAATAATAATGCGCTTTAAGCGTTGAGCGAAGTAGATAAGGCCATCTTCTCCTAGATAACCTATGTCTCCGGTGTGCAACCAGACCTTGCCATCATCATGCAAACGAATAGCTTGAGCGGTCTCAATATCATCCCCTAGATATTCCATCATTATTAGGGGGCCGGAGATACATATCTCTCCTTCTTGTTTAGGCAATAATTCTTTAAAAGTATCATTTTTAATAATCTTGAAATCCATATCAGGAAAAGGCACCCCGATTATTCCATCAGCAAACGTGTTCTCGGGTGACAAGCAAACTGCGCCTGAACCTTCAGTAAGGCCATATCCTACTCTTATTTTGGCCTCGGAACCGTGATTCTTAAGAAATTCGTTCACTTTATCCCGTAAAGTCTGGGTAAGCGCGTCTCCTCCGCAAATAACTCCTGTGACTGATTTCAAATCGTCTTTTTTTAGTTTAGTGTTAATTAGGGCTTCGAATAGAGTCGGAACCCCGACAATGAAATTAGGGCTATTTTTTCTAATGATTTCTGCAAATTGCTTATGGGAGAAGGCTGGAATAAGAATACATCCCATTCCCTTGCAAAGAGGGGTATGTATACATACTCCTAACCCAAAACAATGAAAAAGCGGCAAAATCGAAAGAACTGTAGCCCCAGGCACGATTTGTTTAATCATAATCCCATCGCAAATAGACTCAGCGTTAATATTTAAATTGGAGAGCAATACTGCCTTAGGGGCGCCGGTGGTACCCCCAGAGTACATAATGACAGCGGGGTCAGACCCGTTACGCTCTTCATGATAATTACCCTGATAAAAATACGAATTAGCTATAAAATCTTCCCAAAGCACAACCCGACTATCGTTGGCGGGGAGTCGTACTTTTTTAATATGAAGCGTGTTATAAAGTTTCTTCTTCAAAAATCCTAACCCATCCGAGGGGCGCACTACAATAATGCGTTCTAGCTGTGCGGTATCACGTAGTCGATATATCTTATCAAAAACAGCATCAATAACTAGAACATACTTAGACTCAGCAACCTTAATGTAATATTCTAACTCTTTTTCTGAAGAAAGCGGATGGACCATATTACAAATAGCTCCGACCATGTTGACTGCATAGACCATGGTAATGCCCTCAGGCGTATTCGGCATACAAATAGTCACTCTATCCCCTTCTTTTACGCCATAATTTTTAAGAGCCCTAGCAGTTTTTTCTATTTTTTTCACAAAATTTTTATATGTAACTTTATGCCCATAGTAAGAATATGCGACGTTATCTGGCCATTTTTCGGCAGATTGCAAAATCATATCCACCATAGAACAATCAGGATATTCTATTTTACTAGGGATTTTTTCTTCTTCGTAAAATCCAGACCATGGTTTTAGCGATTGGCTATTTTTTTCTTTTTTCACAAAGGTTCTCCTTCGATGTTTAGTTAATTATATCATATTAACATAAGAATTATAGTAAAGAATGGAGGCGCTATTAACGCCTCTATTCTTTACTTAGCTACGGAAAGAGAAATTTTACGATTCTCTTTATCTATGTCCAGAACCTTAAAGTTTTTACGCTCATTTAGGGTAAATACCTTTTCTGGGTCTACATCTGATCCCTCGCCCAGCTCGGAAACATGGACTAGAGCCTCCACGGCTGGCGAAATTTGAACAAATGCACCAAAAGGAGTAATTCTCGTGATTGTCCCCTCTACTTTCGAGCCTTTTTTCAGATCGGCTACCTCTGATAGCCAAGGATCTTCAGTAAGTTGCTTCATAGAGAGAGATAAACGCTCTTTATCGATAGCAATAATTTTAGCCTCTACCTCATCTCCGACTTTTACATGCTCAGAAGGGGTACCGACTCTTTCCCAGGAAATTTCGGAAATATGCACAAGTCCTTCAATCCCATCAATATTAACAAATACTCCAAAGTCGACTACTCCGGTAACAATACCTTTGACGACGTCGCCAAGCTTGAGTTCAGCAAAGCGAGCAGCTAAATCGTCTTTTACGGCCTCTTTTTCAGAGAAGATAAGCTTATTGTCTTTCTTATTGGCATCAAGTATTCTGGCTCGAATAGTTTTTCCAACTAACGAGTTTAGGCGCTGGAGGATCTCATCTTTATCAGCGGAGCCTACTCTTGGGTAATGTTCTGCAGACAATTGAGACACCGGTAAAAAGCCTCTTATTCCTTCATATTCTACCAATAGCCCGCCTCTATTTGCGTCGAATGGGACCACCTCGACCGTTAAGGCATCGTCTAGTTTAGCTTGAATTTCGTCCCAACCCTTATCTTTAACGGCCTTACGTAAGGATAGTAGCGAGTACCCGTCATCCATTTCAGCCTCAATAACAGAAGCTGTAACCTCATCTCCGACTTTTAAGTTGCGTACAAAGGAAGCTTCTCTACGAGGGACAAGACCAACACCTTGTGCACCAAGGTCGATCAGAATTTCATGTTTTTTTACAGATAAGACTTTTCCTTTTAGAGTGTCTCCTGCGATAATTTTTTTAGCTGAGCTCTCATTCTCTTTTAGGAGTTCATCCATTGTTATTTTTTTGGCACTAGCCATATTTATTATTTTTCCTTTCTTTAGACTCATTCATAGGGCCATTCTATAAACTGAATGCACCTATGAATGAGTCTAATCTACTTTAATTATAGCAAATTTTGGTGTTATAATCAAGGCATGTATTTAGCTATCGATATCGGAGCAACAAAAACGCTAGTGGCCCTTTTTTCTAAGAGAGGGCGAGTCTTAAGACGAATAAAGTTTCTCACCGCTAGAGGTTCGAAACGATTTTTAAGCGACCTAACAGAAAACTTAGCGATTTTTCGGAAGCATAAAATTAAATCTATTGTCGTAGCTATACCAGGTATTGTACAAAAAAATTATTCAGTTAGTTTTGGCAACCGTAGTTGGGACGATATTGACATATTTACCCCTATAAAAAATTTATTCGATTGCCCAGTATATTTCGAAAATGATGCTAATTTGGCTACAGTATACGAGGCTAAGGGATTATCTGGGCGTGTAGTATTCTTAACTTTTTCTACTGGGATTGGTGGTGGCGTAGTTGATAGGGGTAGGCTTCTGTGCGACGTCAATTTTGAGCCCGGGCATAAAAAGTACGAGTATGCTGGAAGGGTTAAGGAGTGGGAAGATATCGCTGCCGCTAGCGCTATTGGTAAATATTACCACGTAGACGTAGCTACAAGCTTACGCAACAAAGCAATTTTAAAGGACATTGCGAGCCGGATATATTTGGGTTTGCCAGATATCGTAAAAAGCTATCACCCCAATATCATCGTGCTCGGCGGGCCGATGGGTAAAATCTTTCGGCTATATTCGAAATATCTACCAAAGATAGCGGGGGTAAAATATCGACGACCGAAACGACCATTAGAATCAGTAATTTATGGGTGCTACATCTACGCCAAACAAAAGGAGCGGGATTGATTCCCTGGTTTTTATGAATACTGAACTTTTACAGAAGCTAAAAGAGGGTTTCCCGGAGTTTAGGTTCAAGAATGGCAAGAAATTCGCTTTCCGGCCGCCAAAAACTATCGTTTTGGGCCCCGTAGAGCCGTTCTCAGAGCTTTTAGCGTTACATGAGGTATCTCATGCGATTTTAAACCATAGGTCCTTTAGAATGGACGTAGAGCGGCTTAGAATGGAAAATGAAGCCTGGGACAAGGCTAAAGAATTAGCTAAAAAATATGATATTAAGGTAGATGAAGATTTTATACAAGACGAATTGGACACTTACAGAGATTGGCTACATAGTAAATCGAAATGCAAAAAATGTGGGCTAACCTGTTACCAAACTCTAGATGGAGTCTACCACTGTCCTAGGTGTGAAAATCTGACATAAAAATCCCCGCTTTTTAAGCGGGGGTAGCATTATTGGAGATCGATGGAGTAGCCCGCAATAGATCCTTTGGGAATATGCATCTCGTAATACATTTCTTCTAACCTAAAATCCTGATAAGCTCTATTGTTCCTGGAATAGGTATATGTTTTTCCTTCCTTTATTAGATCTAGATGCGGACTTTCGCCTTCGTCTGTACAAAACATTCTTACTAGTTTTGCATCTACTGATTTAGGCCCTACGATACTGCCATCGTCGTCTTGATAATAATATTCGTAGGTGCCATTCCTGGATGTTGTAAAAACAGCAACAGGAGGAATACCGAGTACTTTTCCGTTGACTTCTGCGCTGTCGCTTACTGCGACCAAGGTCTTGCTTTCTGAAACTATCTTAGTCGGTTCACTAGGCTGATTATTCGTCGCCTCAAGCGTAAAGACAAATACGGAAATCACGATTAGAGGCATGATGATCCATTCTAAGATTCCCGTCAGTAGTTCTAACCAGGAAAATAGGTCCTGTTTTTTGTCTTCGGGGTTAGGATATTCCTCATATTCAATATCGAAATTTTCTTCATCGTCGATATCGATATCATATTCATCATCAGTATCGTCTTCGTCTTTTTTAAGACTAGGTGAGCCGCTGATATCAGTATCAGCCATAATGGCCAATGCCAAATATAGCCATATTAGTACGTAACATACTATTTTAAAGGTAAGCCATACATTAGGGTTATTGTTCGCCAGCTCCCAAATAGCAAAAATAGCGGCTGCAGCCCACACGGCGTATAATGTCAATGCTATAATACGTCTTTTTACCAAAAGGCTTTTACTGTTGTGCAAATACTCTTTTTTGCAAGAAATATTTTTACTGGTCATTACCGTAGCAATAACCAGAGCGGCTGTCGCAATTAGAAAGATAATCGCTCGCCATATAAACATTTGTATATCGAAGCCTGACCATGCTAGCATGTACATCATTCCTTTCAAGGTACAATTTTTGATTCATCTCTCAATAATGCTGGCGTAATTATATAATTTTTTGCATACAAAATCAACCCCTGTAAGGCAGGGGTTGATTTTGTATTAATTAGGCAGCTTTTTTAGCTGGACCACGACGAGAAATCCTGCCACCCTTAGCCCCAGCTATACGGGCTAATGCAGGGTTAGCGGCAAATCCGCCGGTGTGACCATTTTGGCCACCTTTTTTACCGATACGAGCATAAAATTCTTTGCCGTATTTGGCTTTGTTAGTAGCAGCAGCTTTCATGCCGCCAGCCTTAGTTCCAGACATAGAACTCCTCTTCTGCCCACCAAATTTTAAATTATTAGTTATTACCACCCTTTTTAGAGTGTTACTCACATTATATCATACCGCTTAACTTTTGTCAATATGCTTTTTCTTAAAATTATGTTTTAATTATTTTCAAGAAACCGAACATTATTTTTATAGTTTTTGCACAAATTGTGGAAAAAGGGTGTTGACATTATGCATTTTGTGAGATAAAATAGGGGTAGTTTTAAGTAGATAACTAACTGCGAGGCTACTTAAAATTCATGTATGACCTGGAAAATTAGCCCTTCGGGGCTGATTTTCTTTTTGTAAAAATTGACTTTTTTTAGAATCTGATGTAAGATGGTGTTATTGGGGTAATAGCTCAGCTGTTTAGAGCGCCGCCTTTGCAAGGCGGAGGTCCAGGGTTAGAGTCCCTGTTACTCCACCAAGACGGGGATATAGCTCAGCTGGTTAGAGCGCGTCACTGATAATGACGAGGTCTGTGGTTCAAGTCCACATATCCCCACCATGGTTTATGTGGCTCGGCATTTTGGCCGATTTTTTAGTAGTAAATTTCTGTTAAGTGCCCTGCAGGTCATAGGGTGCTTTTTTATACCGATTTTGCATTAAAAATGGGGCAAAAGCTGTCATTTTGCCCCTATAAAATTGCCTGTTAATACCCTAAACAATTTGGTCTAAGGCATTACTTATTGGCTCCGACAAAATACTCCTTTAGTTTTTGTCTAAACTCTTCAATGTCAATTTCGCTAGACAGCTCTTGTTCAAAGACCAAATTATCCAGATTATCAACGGGATTAATTGCATTGTTTTTACCGTCAACCGTAAAAAACTTTATCGGCATTCCGCGTTTCATGCCTAACAGCAACTCATAATAACATCCATTAGATATTTCACCGAATTGCCAAATTTCATCACTCATCTCTATCAGCCGCGCATCTGCCTCGTGTATAAGATTGCGCCCAACTAAGCTATCCAGATAAAAGTCCCAGTTCATAAAAGGATTAAGTGGCATAAAGCCCTTTTTTAGCACGTATGCCGAGACAATTTGCTTTGCATAATAATTGTGTTTCGAATGAGAAGTATATATCGTCCTATCCATATTTTCATTATACTATAAGGCGCAAACCAATGATTCACCCGAATATTCCTATAATGTTAATACCTGAACAATCAGTCCCCACCGGATTATATATGAGTCGGCATTTTGGCCGATTTTTTGGTGGTAAGTTTCTGTTAATTACCTGCGAAGTTCTAGTATGCATATTTTATGCCAATTCTACATAAAAAATGGGGCAAAAAGCCCATTTTATCCCTATAAAATCGTCTGTTAATATCCTAAATGCAATGAGCTCGCCATGAAGGCGAGCTCGCTTTATCTTGGTTGACTCCGCTTTGCAATTGCATATCTCGACATAAACTTGTCGATACACTCTTTCTGGAATTTCCAGCGTTCTCTTTGGTCCCTAAAAAGCCGCTGAGGTTCTTCTGGAATGGTCTCCTCGGTAAAAAGTGCTGGTTTCGCAAAACGTAAATTTTTATGGATGATAGCGTTGCCGTTATTGTGCGAATGTATCTCATTGATAGCGATAACATTTGAACACAACTTTTCAGGATCCTCATTACACATATGATACAGTTTATCCCATTCTTCTGGTGATAAATCTATAAACATATGGCCGAACGCCCTTGCGCCGCTAGTCCTTTCGAGAAGCAATTCTATTGCAACAGCAGCAATCGGATTGCCGTCAGAAAGCTTTAACGCAACTTCGTGCGAATGTCCCATCAACCAGAATGTTCCTTTATCTCTATAATCCATATTATAGCCCTCCTACAGATAAATATTTTAAAGGTACAACATATCTGTATTATAGCATACTTTTTCATAAATGTCAATAATATTTGCGCTTATTCCCCTATAAAGTGTTAATACCTGCTTAATTCGCCCCTACCAGATTTTATAAAACTCGGCATTTTGGCCGATTTTTTAGTGGTAGATTTCTGTTAAATACTTTGCAGATTCTAGAGCACATTTTTATATCGATTTTGCACAAAAAATGCGGCCGAAAACGCATTTTTACCTCCATAAAAGTCTCATGCAGTTATTATATAATGTAGCATGTTGGTCGGGCTACGGTCTGAAATTATAGTATGCCAAGCCGTTCTTCAGTTCAACTTTACGCTCTTTTGCCAAATCGGATACGGTGACGAACTCATAATTATCCTTTCTCAGCTCGTCGATAATTAAAGGAGCAGCGTCTACAGAAGAGTCATAAATATCGTGCATTAGAATTATGGCGCCATCGTGAACTTGTTCTTTGGTGACGGCTAAAATAGCACTCGGGTCCTTACTCTGCCAATCTAAAGTATCCACCGACCATAAAATCATAGGGGTTTCCACATTATCTCGGACTGCATCATTTATATTCCCGTAAGGAGGTCGGGTGACCGATGGGTCATGTCCTAAAATGTCCTTAAAAACAGACTTAGACTCCGCGATATCATCCCTTACCAGCCCAGGAGAAATTCGGACAAGGTTTTGGTGATACATAGTATGACTGCCAACTTGGTTACCTTTTTTCTCGGCCAGGCGAACTAAATCTGAATTATCTCTAGCCATCCTTCCTAGCATGAAAAAAGTAGCTGGAGCATCTTTTTGTTCTAAAATGTCTAGCAACCTAGGCGTAGTGGTGCTGGAAGGCCCGTCATCAAAAGTAAGCGCTACAAGTTTTTTGCCAGTAAGGTCGCGCTTAATACGTACATGATGTGCCATGGGGGCCACTATGATAGTGCCATATGGGGCCGCTACTTTTGAGATGGTAACGTCTAGTAAATCTAGGATGGCCAAGATACCGATTACCAGAACGGCTACTAATTTAAGCCACGGGAAACGGATATCTATACGCCTAAAAAATGAGCTGTCGCGTGTACTCATACATAGCTATCCCGGCAGCGACGCCTACGTTTACAGAGCGAGTAGAGCCGAAACTCTCTATATACCGCACATCATGTGTTTTTTCTAGTAGTTCTGGTGTAATGCCGTTATTTTCTGAACCAAAAATCAGAGTAGTATCTTGAATAAATTTTTTATTGTGTAGGGGCTTGGCGCGAGGCGTATTGTTTTCTATAGCGACTAATTCCCTACCTTTTTGAGTACTTAAAAAATCTTCTATGGTGGGGTGGTGGATAATTTCTAAATATTTATCTGTACACATAGCGCCGCGGCGGCTGTATTTTTTCTTGCCGATGATATGAACTCTCTTTACATTAAAAGAGTTAGCAGAGCGCACAATGGTGCCGATGTTAAAATCGTGTTCAACATTTTCGATTGCGATTTCTAAGGGAGTACGCTTTTTATCTAGTGCGGCAAAAACTTGTCCATTGGGTAAACCTTTGTATTCGTCTACGAGATTTCGCGTGTCTTCCATATCTGTATTATATCATGAAAAAGCCCCCGGCAGTGCCGAGGGCGTTCGAGCGTGAGGTTTTGATTTATTTGCCCGAGCAGGGCTAGCGGAGGCCTTACTCCGCTGTCTGAAGGGGACTATCAGATATCCCATTTCCCCTTCAGTACTTTCATTCCATCCGGCCCCACCTCTACGAGGTAGGCCTGCCGGAACCCGTAGCTCCAGGAGCTGTCATTTTTTGACAACTCCTTGATATTTTTCTTCCGCCTCCTCTAATGAAGGGGTCGAGAAGGATGGAGTTGTGGAAGTATTCGGGAATGACCCCTGGTCGCCCGAATACCAAGCTTCTCCTGCTAAGTAATATTTGGTAGGAGAAGCGACTCTGTATTCCGAAAAAGAGAAGCTCGCTGCTTCAATCTCCTCTGGAGTGTATTCGTGGCGATCGGTGAGACGCGGCAGGCCGCGAACCCCCATAACCACTAGGGAGTCACCGACCCCCAGAGATACCCGCGGAGGGGTCTCCGGGATGGCGACGTCGATGCCGTAGCGTTTCCGCATGGCATCAATCGTCGCCCGGTGCGACGGGTTCAGGCACGGGGTGAGTTCCCCAGCCTTCGCCATCGCACGGACTTCATCGGCGGTGAGGGTTCTGCGCTGGATAACGCAATCCCCTCTAAACATCGAGTCCGCAAGTGCGAACCCGAAGAATTTCCTACTATTGTTGGAGTTAGCCATAGCTATCTCCTTTCCCACCCCTAAGGATGTACCCGTTTATCCCCGGGGTCGGGAAAATTCAATTTGTTAATGTTCTGCCCTTGCTAGCCTTTCGGCCCCACGAGCAGAGCTGGAGGAATAAATAGTTTTTATTTATTCCTTCGGCTCAGCCCGTGCATAGCAAGCTGAGTATTATCCCACCCTGAAGTGTGCCCACCCAGAGATATCAGGATATTGAATGCATAATCTAAATGTACTTTAATACCGGTATAGGAAGAAGTATCATAGATCTATTACTTCCTTGCTCACCCTACCATGATATTAATTCTTACGCAATCTTTTAAATGTTTTACAACATTTGTTTGATTGTTGCTATCATTATAGCACGAGCGGAATGATTTGTCAATTGGTATAGTACAATAGTGTTATTTTACAGGGGTAGAGGGTGGTGAAATTTGTCAAAGTGGAGTTGACAAA
>JAZUMU010000018.1:0-44493 GCA_045603805.1 Candidatus Nanosyncoccus sp. | reverse complement strand
GAGCATAGGGCTATTCTTAATTATAGCTACCGTCCTAATAGTATATTTATTACATAAAAAGAAAGTAGGACGGGTGACAGCTTTGCAGGGGGACCCCCATACCAGCGGATATGGGGGAAAGCAAAGCTGGCAGGACCCGTCTAAAGAAACTAAGAAAACTAAAGTTTCTGCCGGATTGGTTGCTTTAGCACTTTTAGTATCCGCTGGAGCCTTTACTACTCTTGCTCTAAATAGTAACAAATCTAACACTAATGCAAAAGAAGGCGAAGAACTCTTAGAAACAGAATCATCTCCTAGAACCCTTACCCTAGACGTAAATAGTAAAGACCTCACCATAGAAGTAGCAGACGAACCAGTCTTTGCTATCCTTCCAGTAGATATCACAGTAAAAGAAGCTACTGAGGCAGGCTATACTCTCACTGCCTTCACGGATAACACAGACCTAGTATCTACTACAGATTCTTCTAAAGTAATTCCTATGATAACTCTCCCAGAAGGTTCAGTAGAAACACTAGAATCATCAGAATCAACAGAAACAGCAGGAGAACTATCTCCCCTCACAGACAACACCTATGGTCTAGCTCTAGGTGAAGAACCAACCACTAAAGACGAAGCAGTATATACCTCCCTCTCCATAGACCCAGAAGAACCTACTATCCTTAAATCCATGCCAGAATATACTCCTACAGAAGAGAATAATAAAACTACTATCTACTATGGCTTCTATATTACTCCAGATATTCCATATGGTACCTACACTGGCTCTACCATAAGCTACGAAGCTATCCCTAACCTAGCTACTATTTCCTACAATGCAGCTGGCCTATACTATAACAACGATGAATCATTCACTACCAACACAGTAGGCTACAAGCCATCTACACTAGACTCTCCTATAGAAGAGCTTACTGGTGAATACTTAACTCCTGCTCCACTTAACCCAGATTCCTCATCCACTCCCATCCACTACACCTTCCTAGGCTGGAGCAAAACAGAAGGAGCTACCACACCAGATTACGAAGATGAAGAAGACATTATAGCTAGCCTCACTCTCTCTCCTAATGAAGACCTCACTCTCTATGCTGTCTGGCATTACGATACTATACTCAGCTTCAATGGTAATGGTAGTGATGGTGGCACACCTATACTAGACCGCACCATAGCAGCCGGTACTACTGAGCCTTTACCAGCAAACACTTACACCAAGACCGGTTCTGTATTCTTAGGCTGGAACACAGTAGCAGAGCCTACAGAACAAGATCCAGGTGAATCATACGAAGACGAAGCAGACTTCACTGCTCCAGACTCCTCAGCAGACATCACCCTCTATGCCCAGTGGGCCTACTACACTACTATCACGTTTAATGGCAATGGGGAGACTAGTGGCTATATGAGCCCACAAGACATAATAGCCGGTACTCCAGAAAACCTTGTTCCAAATGCCTTCACTAAAACCAACGCTACCTTCATAGGCTGGAATACAGTTGAGAACCCTACTCCAGACAATCCAGGTATCTCCTATGAGGACCAAGCAGAGTTTATAGCAGACGCCACTCAGCACGAAGACATCACCCTCTATGCCCAGTGGGCAGCTACTACCATATCCTTCAATGGCAATACTAGTGAAAGTGGTACTATGAATCCTATCACTATAGCAGGTGGCACTTCTACTACCCTCCCACAGAACGCATATACTAAATCCCACTGCAGCTTCACCAGCTGGAATACAAACCCAGACGGTACTGGCACTAGATATCCAGGTGAAGCTAGCTATACAGCAAGCATGGGTGGTATCTATAGCTTTACTCTCTATGCTCAGTGGCAATGTGAATCCATGATAAACTTTAATGGCAATGGTGAGACTAGTGGCTACATGCCTGGCATTATGGCTACAGGTGGACAGCAAACCACCCTCCCACAGAACACTTTCGTAAGAGACGGCTATAGCTTCAATGGCTGGAATACAGTAGCAGAGCCTACAGAACAAGACCCAGGCGAAGACTACGAAGACCAAGGCACCTACATAGCTCCAGTCAGTGAATCCCAGAATATTACCCTTTATGCGCAGTGGCTACCTACTACTACCATCACCTTTAATGGTAATGGTGCTACTAGTGGTACTATGAGTGACCAAGTCATAGTAGCCGGTACTCCACAGAACCTTACACCTAATGCTTACGCTAAAGAAGGCTATGTATTCAATGGCTGGAACACAGTACGAACTCCTACCACAGAGAACCCAGGCACAGCCTATGCAGATAAGGCAGAGTATACTGCTAGCACCACTCAGTCAGAGAGTATTACACTTTATGCGCAGTGGAAGCAAGTATTCTACATGCAAGACGTAGCTACTTGGGGTAGTACACTTAGCCAAGGTGATACTATGGAAGCAGTAGATAAGCGTGACGGGCAAGAATATACGGTAGCTAGGCTAGCAGACAACAACATCTGGATGACCAAAAATCTCAACCTAGCCGGTGGCGCAGAAATCACCAGTGAACTTTCCAACGTCCCAGACGGATACACCCTTCCTACCGCCAATGGCTTCCAGGAAGGCAACAAGCTCCCAGCTTCATCTACCTCAGGCTTTAATGATAATACTAAAGCTTTCGTATATAACAGCACCAAAACATCCGGCACAGATTGCACCCGTCCAGGCTGTTACTCCTACTACTCTTGGACTGCTGCTACGGCTGGCTCGGGCCTCTCTATTACAGCAGACAACACCGATGCACCATATAGTATCTGCCCTAAAGGTTGGAAACTACCTAACTCTAGAAGTACCGTAGCTGGTAATTCAGACTTCTATCAGCTAGCTGTAGCTTACGGCATGGATTCTAGCGCTACATCACAATCTACCTCCAACTTCTATAGCCAAGCTGGTCCTGGCACCACTCCTAACTTCTTGCTCACCGGCTACTACTACGATGGCTCGTTCTACGATGGTGGCAGCATCGGCTACTACTGGTCCTCTACCTCAAGCAATAGCGCTTTCGCACGGGGCTTCGGCTTCCTTTCGTCGTACGTGAATTCAGCCAGTAGCTACTATCGCAGGAACGGCAACGCAGTGCGTTGTATTGCAGAGTAAGAGTAGCAGATTCTCCGCTTATCCTACTCCCCGTTTCCCAAATACAACCAACAGTAAAATGAGCGCTCCCGCGCTCATTTTACTACTCTATTCCTCTTGTGTTTTTCGGTAAAATGTGCTATAATGGAATTATGGCGACTAAAAAGCGTAAAAAAACATCCAAAACAAAACGTCGAACGACTAAAGAAGTAAAGCCAGAACACGAACTCCCTGGAGGCTTTTGGCGTCAAACATCCGCTGTTTTGATGATTGCTTTAGCACTCTTCTTCGTCATCACTTGGTTTGGCCACGGCGGGACCGTTTTAAACGAAATTCATAAATTCTTCCTTAGTCTTATCGGTTTCGCAGCCTATTTTATCCCTGCGCTTCTTGTTTATCTCGCCGTAAAAATCTTCCGTTCCGAAGATAATCGTGTGGCTATCCCGGTCTATGTCGCGAGCTTCCTGATGATTTTCTGGATTTCCGGTATTGCCGCAATCTGGCAAAACGGAGGCTATGTGGGCAGTTGGCTAAACTCCCTTATGACCAACGTCCTCGACCAAGGCGTAGTTATTTTAATTTACCTAGTCCTTGTCCTAATTACGTCCGCCTTTATCCTCCAACTTTCCCCTGTCACCTTCTTTAAGGGAACTAAAAACCTCGTAAAACCCGGCGCGAAAAAGTCTTCTTCCGAAGAAGATAGTCCAAAAAAACGAAAACCCGGCCAACTCGAAATCAAAGTTAATTCCGGACTCGGGAATGTTGAACCCGCTGCTTCGGCCGCCTCAAAACTCCTCCATAAATCCGCGATTAAAAAACCCGCTGCCCCTGAACCCGTAAAAGAACCGACTGCGCTTACTGCCGTTTCCGACCCAGATTGGAAGATGCCTTCTACCGATCTTCTCGAAAAGAAACAATCTCCCGCCGACGCCGGCAATATCCAACAAAACGCTTATATTATTAAGTCCACTCTCGCCGAATTCGGTATTGATGTTGAGATGGAGGGCGCAAACGTAGGTCCTCGCGTTACCCAATACACCATGCGCCCGCCTGCTGGAGTGAACCTGAGTAAAATTCTTGCTCGCGATAAAGAGCTCGCCCTAAATCTCGCTGTGGATAAAATCCGTATCGAAGCTCCAATTCCCGGAACTCGCTCCGTCGGGGTAGAAATTCCTAACGCCCGTTCGGCTGATGTGCGTATGCGCGGCGTGCTCGAATCTAACGAATGGAAAAAATCTAGCGACCCGCTCACCTTCGCCGTCGGAAAAGATATTTCTGGCCGTGCCGTCGTCGCAAACCTCGCGAAAATGCCGCATCTCTTAATCGCCGGTACTACGGGCTCAGGTAAATCTGTTATGACGAATACTTTAATCAGCTCTTTACTTTATCGTAATGCCCCTTCTGACATGAAACTTATTATTGTCGACCCGAAACAGGTCGAAATGGCTCAATACCAAGATATCCCACACCTCTTAACTCCGATTATTACCCAAACCGATAAAGCCCTTTCCGCTATGAAATGGGCAGTTGGAGAGATGGAACGCCGCTATACCTTAATGGCCGAAGAAAAAGTCAAAAACATTAGCGACTATAACGCAAAAATGGCGAAAACTACTGACCCCGAGAAAGAAGGGAAGATGCCTTATATCGTTATTATAATAGACGAGATGGCCGACCTGATGATGATGGCGGGAAAAGACCTTGAAATGTTAATCGTCCGTATCGCCCAAAAAGGTCGGGCCGCCGGGATTCACCTCGTTCTCGCCACTCAGCGCCCCGAAGTGAAAGTTATCACCGGTCTTATTAAGGCTAACATCCCCGGACGCATCGCTTTCGCAGTCGGTTCCCAGATGGACTCCCGCATCATGCTTGACCAAGGCGGAGCCGAAAAACTTCTCGGGAAGGGCGATATGCTTCTCCTAACGACTGAGATGATGGGTAAACCCCGTCGTATTCAGGGTGCCTGGGCCTCCGACGAAGATATTGCGAAGGTGACTGATTTCTTACGCGAACAGCGTCCGCCAGAATATAACGAAGAAGTAGTTGCCCAACAGGTTGCAATTAAAGGTATGGGTGGCGGAGGCGGAGCTGGCGATCTAGGCCGACGCTTCGATCCGAGCGACCCTCTAGTTCGTAAAGCTGTCGAAATCTCGCTATCTAAAGGTAAATTTTCTACCGCTATGCTCCAAACTTATCTCGGCAAAGGCCACGGCTTCGTTTCCGGTCTCGCAATCTGGTTTGAAGAAATTGGCGTTATCGGCCCCCAAAATGGCAATAAGCCTCGCGAACTCCTTATCTCCTCTATGGATGAATTTGATACGTTGGCAAACGCCTAAATGTAGTATTAATTATATTTCAGCTACCTCCCCAAAAGGCCCGAGAATAAACCGAATAAATACTTTATTTCCATCAAACTATGTTATAATAACTATATGCAGGATGGGAACGTGTCCCCAGTCGGAAAATTTTTCCGAAATAAATGGGTATGGCTAATAGGCGCCATAGATATTATCATCGTCTTAGTTATCGTTATAGCTGTCGTCATCAATGCCAGAAAAACCAACGTTATTAATTTTAATGTTGTTCCTTCCGATGCGCAAATATCAGTTAATGGCGACACCAGTTATACCAATGGTCAATACCGCTTTTCGCCGGGAGAATATACTGTAGAAATTTCCCATCCCGGACTTACGTCCAAAACACTCCTAGTAGACTTAGAACATCAAGACGCGGTATCTATCGTTACATTTTTGTCTGACAATGGCAACTTTGACTATTATAAACTCAGAGATCATTTCGGCGATTACACCGCACTTTCGCAAATTGCTTCCGCCGGTTCTAACCAAACCACCGATAGGGATACTTCTGCCGAAACGTTTATTACTAATTTCGAAAATGCCTATAACCTCTATTCTACCGAACTGCCAGTAACATATTCAGAATATACAGAGCGAGATGGTCGTCGTCAGCTGTCCAAATATATTACCATCCGAGCAGATTATAGCTGCGAACAAACGTTATGCCTTAAGGCTGTTCTGTTTGAAGACTCAGACAGAACTAGAGTAATCCCGATGTTGGAGGATGCAGGATTTAATGTGGAGGATTATGAAATTAAGTATGAAATTCGCTAAAGCGCTAAAAATATGTGCAATTGTTGGCATAAGTGTTTTTGCTGTCTCTATTGGAGCAAAATATTCTAGCGCCCTTTCAGATGATGAATATAAAATATACTCGGACGCTAACATCTATTTTTATTCCAATGATTGCGTCGGAGGGGGAGGCTCCGGCTCAATTTGCGGTAGTACCGCTAAAGAGAAATATTGGACTGCTCTTAGTAAATACGTAAATGACCCTATTAAGGTCGCCGGGATTATGGGCAACCTCGCCGCTGAAGGTAATTTCCAACCCGTGCTATGGGAATATACGATTACAAACTCGGATGGCACTCTTACGAGTAGCTGGGACTATATTTATGGCGGCGGTCTTGATGGTCAAAAAGGTGTAGGTGCTTTCGGGATTACTTCCGGGCTAAGCACGTATCTTAAGAATATCAACGACAAAGCTCCAGACCTAATTAAGTATTTTCAAAATTCTACAGAATATAGTCTTGGCGCTACACACCCAGGGGTCGGAATAGATGACGAGCATCCTACCTGGGGCGATGTATTATTGGAAAAAATTGGTGCCGATTACGATAGGCTAGTAGAGCTTGAAGTCGAATATGCTATTGAGTCATTTAATCCGAGCGTTACGCAAGAGTATCTCGGAACTAACTTCGCTAACCCTTCAGAAGCCGCATACTGGTGGATGGACCAATGGGAGAGGCCAGGTCGTCGCAATCCGGAAGATAGGGAAAAGGCGGCCGAGCAAGCTTATGATGAACTTAAAAATTTCCAGTGCTCAGGTAGCTCAACCAGTGCATCCGCCAGTTCCGGTAGCCTCGGTGTAAGTTCCGTACCGGGGAGCGATATCACATGGATAGGTGATTCCGACTCAGCTTTGGCGCATGATGAGTCTGGGTATGGATTAATCGAACGAACCTTCCCCGGCGTAGATTACGGTCAGTCCTTTAACCAAAACGGTTCGTATATCCAAAGCGGCAAATTCATAGATCAAGACGTAGGGGGGAACATATCCGGTCTCAACCTTCTTGAGGACATTATTAAAAGAAACGAATTACGCCCCTATTTAGTATTCGCTTTAGGTGGTAATGGCGGGTGGACTGAATCGGATATGCAAAAATTCCTCAATCTAATAAACGGACAAGACGTAAAAGCGATAATTGCTACTACAAAATATAGGACAGTTGATTACCCGGAAGGTAACACGATAGCAAGAAATACTGCAGATAACGAGCCAAACGTTTATTTGGCGGATGTAGCCGCAAACTATAAAGACGAGTATATTGATGATAGCGGTATAGAATTTACCGCTGACGGCTCTAAGATGTTTGTCCAGACCATCCAAGACGCATTAAACGAGGCTAGCGGCAGTGGTAGTTGTACTACCTTCACTGGCGACTTCCCAGACTATAGACAGTGCGACCCAAGATGGGCCGACCTACCATACTCCAATGGAAATTTTTGTGACTCCGCCTGTGGAGCAACAGCCATGGCTATGATTGCTACCAAGGCTTCCGGTCAAGATGTTCTCCCTACCGACGTAGCAAACCTGCTAGGTACACTAGACTATCCCAACAACCCAGGTACCGCAATGGAACCATTAAATAAAAAAGTCTGCGAAAAATACGGATGCGAAGTAGACATGGTGCCCTACACTCCGGGCGAAGCTGGCCTAGTAGACAAGCTCAGGAAATCTCTCGAAGATGGTTGGATGATTCTTACATCCGGCGGATGCAATGACGGTGGCGGTCAAAACGGACATGGCCCCACTTGCCCATTCAGCTCTACTGGCCATTACGTGGCTATATTTGGCCTCAAAGACAAAGATACGGCCATAGTCGGCGACCCTGGCTGGGATGGTCTCACGGAATACAAACTTACCGATATAGCTGCAGGCCTTAAGGCATCCGCATACTCAGTAATACGCGGCAGTGGCTCCAAGGGGAGTGCCTGTGCAAACTATTGCAAGGATAACGGCGGCGGCGCTATCAACGGCGGCCTTACCGAAGAGCAAGCGCAGAAATTAGTAGATTATTACAATAGCGATGCCGTAGATGGCAGCAATTTGCCATCTGGTAAAATGAACTGTGTATCTTTTGTAAAATGGTTTATTGAAGAATTTACCGACCTTACCTATGCTGGCGGCAACGGCAAAGATGTAGCACACAACCTCGCCACGGCCAACAACCTCGAAGAAGGCAATGAGCCCCGGCCTTTTTCGATATTCTCTGTTACGACCATCGGCACAACTCTGTGCGGCGACTTCAAATGTGGTCACACCGGCGTAGTAGTGGCCGTAGATGGCGACATGATTACCACGGCCGAAGCAGCCTTTGAGCATTATGACGGTACAGTATTTACTGCCAACAAAAGCGATTTTGGTAATGCTGAATATGGTGAAACATATACATACATAGACAGCGCCATAGACAAAGAAAAATTAAGCAAAATCATAGGTAAATAATATGTACGACTCTAACACCACACCACGTCAAATCAACTACCCCTTATTAATTTTTATAATTTTACAAATAATTTTTGTTGTTGCTGGCATCGCCACTATTGTTTCCCAATTCAGCCAGGAAAGCACTATCAATCCAGATGACACCTCTGCACTCCCGCATATTTCTATCACGAATTATTCACAATCTATTACTAATATTCCGAAAGACAGGCAAGATTATATACAGAGTAGTCTTCTAAATATCGCATCTATCAACCAACCCAACATCAACATGGGCGATGCCAAAGCCAATATCCGCGAAGGCAGTGTGCACGAACGCAATTTTCCTGTACAGAACGTCAGTTACGCCAGCGCCATCATCGACATTCCAGAGCTGAGCCAATCATATCAGCTATTTCTGCAATATTCAAAAGACAAATACAATAGATATGTTGCTCCTAATGGCACTATTATCCTCCTCTGCCTCACAGACCCAGCCGACATTATTTACCCAAATTTCAGCTGCACGGATATTTATACCCAAAATACTCGCAACTCTCTGGTAGAACAATTTATCAAATTCCAACAATTCGATGGTTTTATCGCTTGGGTCGAAGATTACGACACTATAGTTATCGTTCCAAATGATTTTAACCAAATAGAATCAGAGCGTTTTATAGCCGACGCCAAAGATTTCGTGTACTCACTCGGCATTTCTCCAGATTTATTCAATTTCCGTATCATGCAAGCCGAAGAATACAATTTTAAAATTGACCGATAATTCCGTCCCTTGCGCTCCACCTCATCTTATGCTATAATTACACCATAATATTAGCTCAGCAAACGAGCCCCTATACAAGAAGTATAAAAAGCGACGTTTGCTTTAACCAAAGGAGTAACATGAAAGAATATGAACTTTCTGTTCTATTTCATCCCGACCTCGAGATGAATATAGACCCTGCCCTCGATAAAGTTAAAAAAATTATCGAGTCCACAGGCGGCACAATCGACTCTATAGAAGACGCTGGCAAAAAACGCTTAGCCTATTCTATTAAGGGCCAAGATTTTGCCATCTATTATTACTATATGCTTTCGCTTCCCGCCGAAGCGCCAGCTAAAATCTCTTCCGTTATGAATATAACCGAAGAAGCATTACGCTACCTGCTTGTCCATAAAGACACCAACAGGGCAAAGCCAGAAGTTGAATCTTCCGAAGAACCTGAAAGTTCTGAAGATGTCGAAAAAACTAAAGAAAATTAATAAGGAGATAATTTATTATGCGCGGTTTTTCAAAAGCAATCATAACAGGTAATCTTACTCGTGATCCTGAACTTAGGAACACTCCTAGTGGGGCCAGCGTTTGTAGCTTCACAGTAGCAGTAAACCGTACCTATCGCGACGCAAGTGGCGAACAAAAAGAAGACGTTTCTTTCATTGATTGCTCGGCCTGGGGTAAACTTGCCGAAATGATCAACCAATATGCTAAAAAAGGCACCGGAGTACTTGTTTCCGGCCGCCTGGACCAACGTAGCTGGGAAGATAAAACTACCGGCCAAAAACGCTCTCGCGTTGAAATTGTTGTTGAGGACTTCAACTTCACTGGCGCTCCTCGCGATAACGGTTCCGCTGGCTTTAGCGATTCGAGTCCAGCTTCCGAACCCACATCTAGTGAGATTCCTGACGACATTCCTGAAGGTGAAATTGACCTTAGCGATGTCCCATTCTAATAGTTAAATAAAGGAGATTTTATGAGAAGGATGAAAAAAGATCCAAATCTACATTTCGATTATCGTGACCCAAAAATTCTACAACGCTATATCGATAGCTATGGTCGCATCGAACCCATCACAAAAACTGGCCTTTCTGCCAAACAACAACGCCAACTAGCCGTTGCCGTCAAACGTGCTCGTCATATTGCACTCTTACCATTCGTATCAAGATAATTAAGGAATAATATGTACGGACCAACAGATTTAAAGAAAAACACTCTAATCACTCTAGATGGCCAACCCTATAAAGTCGTAGAATATTCCCAAAAGGTTATGGGGCGGGGCGGTTCTATTGTAAACGTGAAAGTAAAAAACTTAATCAGTGGGGCGCTTTTACCTAAAACCTTCAAAGGCCAAGAAAAAATTGAACCTGCCGAAGTTACTACTCGAAAAGTACAATACCTATACCGTGATGATGAAAAATTTTACTTTATGGACCCCGAATCTTTTGAACAATACGAACTGAATGCTAATATGGTGGGCGATTCTAAAGATTTCATGAAAGACGGAGACGAGATGGAGATCCAATTCTATAACGGTACTCCCATAAACCTCGTTCTTCCGAAAAATATCTGGCTCCTAGTTACCTATACCGAAAACGCGGTTAGAGGTGATACGACCAGCTCGGTTATGAAAGACGCAACTTTAGAGACTGGCGTTGTGATTAAAGTCCCTGCTTTTATCAAGGAAGGCGATATCGTATCTGTCGATACTGATACCTACGCATACCGTGAACGAAAAAAATAGAGGATATCATAAAATTGAAGGTGCAACCCGCGCCTTCAATTTTGATTTTCGGGATAAAGTAGTCTTAGACATCGGGTCTTCTACCGGAGGGTTTACCGAAATCGCTCTGGACCGGGGCGCTAAAAAAGTTATAGCCGTCGAAAAGGGAACTAATCAGATGAAGACCCCCCTTCGTTTCAATCCCCTTATAGAACTCCATGAAAAAACCGACATTTTTGATTTCAAACTCTTAGAAAACCAAAAACCCGACGTGATCGTAGCCGACGTATCATTCTTAAGCTTGACAAAAATCCTAAAGTATGCTAAAATGGAGCTATCGCGTAGAGATACGGAATACTTGGTAATGCTAAAACCCCAATTCGAGGCTCGCCCCGATCAGCTTAATCGAGGAATAGTTAAAAACGAAAAAATACGTCGAGAAATTATAAAAAAATTTGAACAATGGCTAGTAAAAAATAATTTCATCATTTTAAACAAACATGATAATGACTTAGCCGGGAAAAATGGTAACCTAGAAAGATTCTATTATTTGAGTCTTGCAAAAAAATAAACTGACATATATAATATAAGCATGAACTTATTGCATGGCGTGGGCGATTTCTTCTCCCTTGATATTGGGACAAATTCGATGCGTATCGTACAGCTTTCTGGTGGCAGCCAAAGAGGCTGGACCTTGCAAAAGTTCGCTTATGTCCCTATAAACGCCCAACTAACGCAAGATTCTTCTGAACTAGGAAAAAGTCGCCTGGGCGAAGCTATAGTCGGGGCAGTCAACCAGGCCGGTATAAAAACTAAGAATATTGCTATAGGCCTCCCTTCTAGTAAAACTTTTACTTCTATAGTAGAAACTGAAACTTTACCTGAGAAAGAACTACATAAATCATTCAAGTATGAAATGGATAAATATATCCCCATGTCCGCTAACGACGCTAAGACGGATTATGTAATTTTAGGTCCAAGCCCCAACGATCCCGCCAAAACCGAGATTCTATTGTCGTCTGTCGCCCGTGATTACGCAGAATCTACTATGGAAACAATAGAAAAAACTGGACTTAACCTTGTGGCAATGGAGCCTGAACCCCTAGCTTTGGCCCGAGCTCTATCTGTCCCAGGAGCGATAGACGCTAACATGGTTGTAGATTTCGGCGAGGAATCTACTGATATTGTAATTATGTATAAAGACAAACCTCGTTTAGTTCGTTCTGTACCTGGAGGAGTAAGCGTGCTCATCCGGGCTATTGCGAACGGCTTAAATGTCCGACCTGACCAGGCTAGACAATTCTTGCTTAAATATGGTTTAGATAATAATCAAGTTGAAGGCCAGGTTTTCCGTATTCTAAGTACTCATCTCGACAGCTACGCGGCCGAACTTGCTAAATCAGCTCGCTTTTTCCAAACTAAATACGTAGGCAGTAAAATGGGTGGGATTATTCTTTCTAGTTATGCCTGTATGATCCCATTACTTCCTGAGTATCTTGAGGCTAAAACTAACATCCCTACTACCTGCGGTAACCCTTGGCAATTTGTCCGCACGACAGCCGCTCAACAACAAGCTCTCGCCGGAGCATCTAATGAATTTGCTGTCGCAATCGGTCTATCGGAAAGGAGTAACGATTAATGGCTCGCGAGATTAACCTTATCCCCGACGTAAAAGGGGAAATGATAAAAACCCTAAAATTAAGAAATTATACCTTATTTATCTGTATTATAGTATCAATCGCAAGTATCTTAGTAGCTTTAGTTTTTGGGTTGATTATGGGAGGCCAACAACTAGCCCTAAGCAATAAAAAAAATACTCTAGATAAGATGTCTGAAAAACTTAACTCATACAGCGATTTAGACGACTACCTTACCATAAAAGACCAACTAGGTAACATATCCGCCTTAGCACAAAATAAAAATGTTCTTTCTAGAACATTCAACGTCATATCGGCTTTAATCCCTACCGGCGCCGACACAATCACTATCTCCAGTCTAGGCGTAGATTTGTCCGAGAGCCAGCCTACTCTGACCATAGAAGCCCAAGCTAACGCCGGGAAAGAGCCCTATATTGACTATAACGTTCTAGATTCCTTTAAGAAAAGTATGCAATTTATGCGCTATGATTACGGCCGCTATGTGGATAAAAATGGGGCTACGATTCCGTCCTATTGCATGATCGAGACTAGTGATGACGGAGCAGTATTTAATGATCCTTCGAAAGGATATTACGCTTGGTGGACGATCAACGCTGAGGGATGTAATCCTTCTTCTGATGTCGAATCTTCCGAATACCCGCTTACTACGTATAACAACCTCCAAGCCGTCCAGGTTTGGCGCACCCCCCAGTATAACGATTGGTATCGTTCAGAGAAGACTGAGAATGCTCCTTATATGAGTTTAGACGGCCAAATCTCCGGAGTTCCTCATTTCGAAAGTGCCTGCATAAACTATACCGGCAATATCGCCCCAAATTCTTCTACCCCAGCTTGGATTAGCTCTAATGAAGACTGTTTATTAGTAGTCGGGGGTACAGACGGTATCGATATCTCCGATTCCTCTAATGGTAGGGACGAATCTAACGAACTAGTCTTAAGATTTTCCGCCACAATCAATATAGACCCGAAAGTATTTCAATTCGTAAATACCCACATGCTCGCTACTGCTCCGGCCGGTCGCCGTAACGTAACTGATTCTTATGTCCAAATCCAAGCGATTTTTAAAGAAAGAGCGAAAGATTGTTCTAGCGACGATATTGATTGCATAAACAATACTAAAAACGAGGAGGGAAACTAAAATGGCTAAGGAAATAGCGATCAGCAAGCGTATCAAAATTACTAAGGCCCAACAAAACATACTTCTGATAGTCCTAGGAGCCTCAGTCCTCCTAGGGGTAAGCGTTTGCCTCACCGTCCGCTTCATACAGCAAATCTCTTTTAACGCCCAAGTTATCATGGCCGAAGACGAAGCGATCGTGGCTTACTCGGACGTGGTTAAAAACACTGGTGTTTGTAAGGCCCCCTCCGGAAAAGTTTACTCAGACGAGGAAATAGAAAAATGCAACCCGTCGAGTATTGAAACTTCCGAAATCCCGAACACTCTTCGCGCTAACATTCTCGAAAATATCGCCGCAAGCCCAGCCCTTAATTCGGTTCCAAAAGAAATAAGTTCTAACTGCATAAACCCTACCACGGGCCAAAACTACACATACAAAGAACTAGATTCTATCTATAAAAAAGCTGTTGGAAGCTCTGAACTAACGGCTGCAAGCCAGCTTATGAAAAGTTGTTCAGCTCTCCGAATTATTCCCGACGCCTTACCTGCTTTCGGGAACGAAGAAGCCTTGCTCGCTAGCCTGAACAAAATATTTATCGATTCAGGATGGCAACCTGAATCATTAAGCCCTAGCGGAGCGTCCAATTCGTCTCAATCTACAAACATCCCCGCTGGCTTAGGTAGCTTCTCTGTCAACTTAGCCATAGGAGACGTCAACACCGATAGCATAATGAGGTTGCTGACAAATATTGAACGTTCGATTCGTGAGTTTAATATCTCAAGTGCTAGCATTACATGGGACGCTAACAACACCCTTTCATTCTCAGCCGATGCTACAGCGTTCTATACGTCTCCTTCTACAGTCATAGAGTCTGAAGAAACAATTTCACCTGAAACCGGACCATCTAAAACACAAATCGTAGATTCAGAGGAGGATACTCTATAATGGAAAAAAAATTATTAACTTTAATCGTGGTCGCTGTATTTGGCTCCGTAATCGCGTTCGTAGCCTGCAATTTCTTGCTTGGGCCGATTGAATCGGTTACTTTTCGTACGGTAGATAGTACGGTAAACACAAATTTAGCCGACCCCGACCCTGAGGTATTTAACTATCGCGCGCTCAATCCTACAGTCGAAGTATACGTCGGAGAGTGTACAGAATACGATAGCTACGGAAACTGTATAGAGGAAACCGGGAACAACCCTAATGTTAACCAACCCGAGGCTCCCGAGGAGACCCCGTAATGGCTATTATCGCTGAAGGAGCTCAAGATAGGGTACTTCAGCTGATCTTAGATGAAGGTTTAGCTGACCCTAAAACTGTAAATGCTATAAAAGAAAAGACCGACCCTACTACCTCTTTTCTGCAAACCTTAATTGACCAAAACATTATTAACGAAGATATGGTATCAAGGGCAACAGCGTTAATTATTGGAGTGCCATATGTCGATTTAAAAAATATCAGAATGGACCAAGATACTCTATCTAAAATTCCCCAAGACGTTGCTTCTCGTTTTTCCGTGGTCCCATTAGGTGAACGTGATGGGGTGCTTAATGTTGCAATGGTGGACGTAAATAATGTCCAGGCTATCGATTATATTTCTAGCCTAGCCCAGCTCCCAGTTCGGGTTTGGATGTCTTCTTCTAAGGGAATCCTCGACGTCATTTCCCAATATCATGGTGACATATCCGGCGTCAAAGAAGCCGTGCGTGAAACAACCGAAGATGCTGCGGAAAAGTCCGAAGCAGATTCCGACGTTAAAACGATTGTCCAGGATTCGCCAATCTCAAAAGCACTTACGACGATTTTAAGCTATGCCGCAAAAACAAAAGCTTCGGATATTCATATCGAACCTTTGGAAGATTCACTTATAATCCGCTGTCGGCTAGATGGCGTACTTCGTAAAATCATGGATCTGCCTAAAAATATTGCTCCTGCCCTAGTCTCTCGCGTAAAAATTTTAAGTAACCTTAAAATTGATGAACATCGTATTCCTCAAGACGGTCAGTTTACCGTTTTAGTAGATGGTAAAGAAATTGACCTTCGTATTGCAATCTCGCCAGTAACCTGGGGAGAACAAGTCGTAATTCGTCTCCTAGATAAGAAAAGTATTGCTATGGATATCGAAAAAATGGGGATGACCGGCCATGCTCTACGAGATGTCTTAAAAGGTATCAAAAAGCCTAACGGTATGATTCTAACCTCGGGTCCTACGGGCTCCGGTAAATCTACTACTCTTTATGCCCTGATAAAACAAATCCAATCCGAAGGCATTAATATTGTCACTTTGGAGGATCCAGTCGAATATAAAATCAACGGCATTAACCAAATCCAAGTCAACACCGACGCCGGATTAACCTTTGCCTCTGGGCTACGTTCTATCTTGCGTCAAGACCCTGATGTCGTGATGGTTGGGGAAATTCGTGATAACGAGACCGCTAGCCTTGCCGTTCAGGCCGCCCTGACGGGCCATTTAGTCTTCTCGACCCTCCACACAAACTCTGCAGCTGGGATTTTACCGCGTCTTCTGGATATGGAAATCGAGCCATTTTTGTTGGCATCTACTCTAAATATAGTTATCGGCCAACGTTTAGTCCGCCGAGTTACTGAAAGACACGATCTTTATAAATCATCCGAGATTGAGACGGAAGGAATTAATAGTATTGTAGGCGATATTTTACCTAAAGATAAAAACTCGGTAGCTAAAATTAGTGAAGATTTAGGCTACCCCGGACTACCCGTTTATAGTGAAAAATCTTATACGCTCGCTAAAGGTACAGATTCAAAAGAAACCCCGGGCGGGTATTCTGGACGAGTCGGGCTCTATGAGACAATCGTGGTTGATGAGGATATCCAAAAGTTAATTATCTCGCGTGCTACGGCTGGAGACATTATGCGCCTAGCGAGGACGAAAGGAACTATCACTATGCGCCAAGATGGAGTCTTGAAAGCTTTATCCGGGATAACTACAATCGAAGAGGTAAATCGCGTTGCGAGTGATTTATCATAATGTTTATGGTATAATGTAATTATGGAAAATAGTGGGCAAAACAATCTTAAAATCGAAAATCTGTTGGAAGAGTGTTATAAACGTGATGCCTCCGACCTACATCTTCAATATGGCCTCCCTCCGATTTTAAGGGTTGATGGAGCGCTTGTTCCGGTTACGGGAGCGCCGAACTTAAACGAGGAGACTGTCCATAACCTTATTTTTGCCACTCTCGACGAGGAACAAAGAAAGATTCTTCTTAAAGATAAAGAATTTGATTATTCTTTCGCGTTTGGCGATTTGGCTCGTTTTCGCGTTAATGCTTTTTATGAAAGAGGGAAGCTTGCGGCAGCATTTCGCCTTATCCCGAATAAAATTCGTTCTATTAACGAGCTCGGTGTACCCGCTATCGTCGAAACTTTTGCCGAATTTCCCCGTGGTCTAGTTCTTATTACGGGACCTACCGGTTCCGGAAAATCTACCACCCTTGCGGCCCTTATCGATAAGATCAACCGAGAGAAATCAGTTCATATAATCACGATTGAAGACCCGATCGAATTTACCCATAAATCCATCCGCTCTGTTATCGCTCAGCGCGAAGTTCATTACGACACTTTTAGCTTCGCCGCTGCCCTTCGCTCTGTCCTTCGTGAAGATCCGGACGTAGTTTTAATCGGGGAGATGCGTGACCTAGAAACTATCCAAGCCGCCATTACGATTGCTGAAACTGGCCACCTCGTCTTCGCTACCCTCCACACAAACTCTGCAGCCCAAAGTATCGACCGTATGATAGACGTCTTTCCATCCCACCAACAGCCCCAAGTCCGATCCCAACTTTCGAATATGTTAATGGCAATCTCGGCCCAACGCCTAGTGCCTGCTATTGGGGGAGGGAGAGTAGTTGCTGCGGAAATTATGGTAGCCAACCCGGCCATCCGTGCACTTATCCGTGACGGAAAAACCCATCAAATCGATACCGCTATCCAAACCGGAGCTGAACAAGGTATGCAGACCATGGACCGTACCTTAGCTCGCCTAGTTCAAACCGGTGTTATCTCTTATGATTCAGCTCGCGAGTTTGCTGTCGACCTAAACGAACTTAATAGATTAATCAAAGGCTAGTATGCGGCGTTATAAATATAAAGCTAAAGAAAAGCTTACTGGAAAAACCGTTAAGGGCAACATCCAATCCGAAGACGAGCATACCGCCGGGCTACTCTTAATCGAACAAGGATATATCCCCGAATCTATTGTCGAAGAGGGAACTGGTCTATTCGGGACTTCGGGACGCGTTAGAAATAAAGATCGGATTACTTTTACACGCCAGTTAGCGACACTTATTGGTGCTGGCCTCCCGCTCGCAACTTCCCTTCGTACCGTTATCGAACAAACCCAGAGTAAGCCTATGAAACTAATCGTCGAAGAAATCTTGACTAACGTTGAGGCAGGGAAGAGTTTGCACGAATCCTTTGCGGAGCATAGCGACGTTTTTAATGGAGTCTATCTAGCTCTAGTTAAAGCCGGGGAAGCTTCTGGTACTCTAGATTTAGCCTTAAAACGTTTAGCCGACCAAGAAGAAAAAGACGCCGCCCTGTTATCTAAAATTCGGGGGGCTTTGGTTTATCCGGGTATTATTTTGGTAGTTATAGTCGCAGTCCTTGCCTTCATGATGATAGCCGTAGTTCCGCAAGTAAAAAATCTTTACGACGATATGCACGAAACTCTCCCCGGGCTGACCCAAGCCCTCGTTAGCCTTACTGACTTTTTCGGTCAGTTTTGGTGGTTAGTTTTGGCTATTTTAGTCGGAGCTGCCGTAGGCGCCTTCTTCTTCGTTAAGCGTACCCCGACCGGCCGTAAAATGATGGATAGCTTTAAAATTAACGTTCCTATTTTTGGAAAACTTTTCCGGAAATTATATGTATCGCGGTTTGCCCGTACTGCCGAGATGATGTTGGCGACGGGAGTGCCTATGCTAGACGCAATTACGATTTCGATTGACGCAACCAGTAACGTAGTTGTAGAAGAAGAATATAAAAAGTCCCTAGATATTATTAAAGGGGGTAAACCTCTTTCCGAAGCCTTAAGCGACCGGAAATATATGCTCCCCCTCGTCCCCCAAATGTCCTCTATTGGGGAACAATCCGGTAAAATTGATGAAATGCTAGGTAAAGCTGCCCAGGTTTACGAAAACGAACTAGATGCTCAAATCGCCGCCATCTCTACTCTCGTTGAACCAATTTTAATGGTCATCATGGCCGGCCTCATCGGTATCGTAATTGGCGGCACCCTGCTCCCTATCTACTCTCTAGTAAACTCTGTCGGGGGATAAAATTTGCTTTTTTATACTTAACCATTTATAATTATAGTAATGTTAAACAACAAAGGAAATAAAATGTTAAACAAAAAATACGGTTTTACGATTATCGAAGTAGTTTTGGTATTAGCGATTGCAGGTCTGATATTCTTGATGGTGTTTGTTGCGTTGCCTTCCCTACAAAGAAGTCAGCGCGATGCTCAGCGTCGGCAAGATGTAGCTAAAGTTGCCGCAGCTATTACTCAGTACCAGTCAAACAATGGAGGTGACGTACCGTTGCCGTCCGCCGCAGGGGGGGCCACAGACGTTTCTTATGAAAGCCTAAGTGGGAAATATAGTCCCAGCAATAATAATCGCTCATGTGAGAGTAATTACAGCGGTCGTGTACATCAATTTAGGTGCAATTATTTGGGTGGGTCAGAGTTCAAGGACCCAAACGGAGAAGAGTATAGGCTTAGGGCGCCCTACAGAACCAGCATTTCTCTCGGCGAGACCATCCCCAACAACCTTATTCAAATTGTTAGAGGAGTTAATTGCTCCAATTATAATGATGCGACTGCTGTCTCTAGCGCTGAACTAACTAATAATTACGCAATTCTTATCAGACTCGAAAACTCAGGCTTCTATTGCCTAGATAATTAGTGGCTGTACTACTGACGTTTAATAAGAATACCTCTGGGGAGGTATTCTTATTAAAATTCACATTTATTTTTAATATAAAATTGGACTTAAAAAAGGGTTTACGACGACAAAACTACCAACTAATAAACCAATCCGGATCCTTTAAAAAACACCCCCTACGGGGTGTTTTTTAAAGAGAGCTAATCTTTTACTGATTATCTACGCAGTAAATGCCCCCATCTTCAAGCCTATAGCGCACAGCAAAGTAATTATTACCGTCAGACACCTTTTCTATGCCAGTGATTTGGTTGCCAGTAGTATTAGGAGCTATACCACTAGGATTACACTTAGCTCCAAACGTTATTACAATCGCATATGTACCAAACTCCGCATAGCTGTTAGACATCTTGTTCATGGCACCCCCCCAACTATTAGAAGACATGCCAACATTATAACGCTCACCTTCCGGATCCTTGAAAGTGTCATCATCAAGCGAACTTATCCCTGGGTTCAAGTAATTCATCAACAAATCGCAAGCTTTGCCTTCAATATTTCTGTAGTCAGGATTGCTGTTGGAGGGGAAACAGGGCGAAACGTTGCCACTAAAACTATTCCCATTCGCCAACCAATTCGTAACAGCACTAGCCACTTTGCTCACGTCTTGCCGGCGCTGTGTATCGCGCTGACTTCTTTGTAGGGAAGGCAACGCAACAAACACCATCAAGAATATTAGACCTGCGATCGCTAATACCAAAACTACTTCGATAATCGTAAAACCAGTTTTATTTCTAAAATCTAACATTCTTTATCCTTTAAATTAAATGTTTATTAGGAATTATCTTGGCAATAAGTCCCAGCCCCTTCTAACTTATAAAGGATTGCATATTTACCAGCTCCTCCACCACCTTTCGCCTTACCGCCATCACAGTACGCATTAGTTACTACGTCAATCTGAGGATTTGCAGATGAGTCTTTAGTGGCTCCGTCCGTGAGGGTCGAAATCACTATTGAATAATTATTTCCACTCGGATCTTTGAACTCGCCATCACTTTGTTTTAGATAGCTATTTGACAACTCCGTCACATTACCGCTCGCAGGAAGAGAATTCGTATGGTTCGCTTGCCAGTTAGTAATAGCAGTAGCGAGTCTAGACATATCGTTTCTCCTCTGCGTATCGCGTTGCGAACGTTGTAATGCTGGTAGAGCTACGAATACCATAAGGAAAATAAGCCCCGCAATCGCAAGCACGAGCACAACTTCGATAATTGTAAACCCTTTTTTATTGGTTGATATTTTGTTTGTCATATTGACTCCTTTTTTAATTATTTACAGCTATATCGCTAAGAAAACTTAAGCGGTATAATCTTTATTTCATAATATCAAATCTTTTTTTAAAAAACAAGAACTTTTTAAACTTTTATTAAGCTTAAACTCCGAATACTATAATACTACGTATTCGCGCAATATACCCCCCCAGTCTCCAATTTTATTACTATGGCCATATTCCGGGGGTTAGAACTTATAGATGCTTTATTATCTTCGCCACATTTATAGCCGGAAAAATAAAACATGCGTTCTGGGTCCTCAAACGGCCCCTCGTATATATCGTCATTCCCCTTGGATATAAGGTACTTTTCTCCCTCGGGGCTCTTAAAACTATCCCCTAAATAGTTGGTATAAAAATTAGTACTATTAGTATAGTTGCTCAAATCGGGTAAAACCCCCCGATTATTCTGTTGGTATTTCTTTATCGCCTGGATAAATAACGCCGTATCATCTTTACGCTTCGTGTCTCTTTGTTGCCTTTGTAGAGTCGGCAGAGCGATAAATACCATGACTAATATTATACCCGCAATCGCTAAAACTAACGAGGTTTCGATAATCGTAAACCCTACTCTCTCCATATTTCTTTTTTTCATATTTCTCCTTATGTTTATTATAGATTATTTATAAAAAACATCAACCCCGCCCCACTTCTTAAAATGACAGTCTTTGAACTTTCTAGTAGTGTTTAGGTTAAGAAACATTCTTGTCACCTTAAGTATCTCTAAGGCCATATCTAAATCGTAGGATGAGTTCTATGATTGTCTTTTACTATTCCTAAATTTATATTCTCCATCAATCATCCAACGCCCCCTAACTCTAAAAGCTGGTATAGTCCCACGAATAACCTTGTTGGTGGCTGATTGGAGGTTAACATTATTATTTCTAGCCCAGTCAGCAACCGGGATAGTCTTCTTAGCTGTCATCGTCTTAGTCGCCTCTGAATACTACGTCGGATAATCTCCGGTAGAATATCTTCAACGCTAGAAATACTAATTGGATCAAATTTCGAAACGTAACTTATAATATCTTGGTCTTCGCGACTGAGCGATGCTGCGTTCTTGTCTGTCATGATAAGATTAATCGTGCGGATTTCTGCATCCTGCACATGGAAAGAAGTTAGGAAACCAGCAGCATGCGATTGCCGCGGATATTATTCTTCAGTTTGGCTAATGAATTATTTTTAAAACCTGATACAATATCTTTATGAGAGCTATATTACTTATCATATTATTTATTGTCGGAACATGTATCGGCTCTTTTTTATGTTGCGAAGCCCGAAGACTACATATAAAAACCTCGAAAAAAGGAAAGACTAAAGCCCTTAACCGCCGTTCAATTTGTCTAAACTGTAACTACCAACTAAAATGGTACGATAATGTCCCTATTTTTTCTTGGCTATTTTTACGCGGAAAATGCCGAAAGTGTCGAACCTCTATTGGTAGCGCCGAGATTCTTTCCGAAATCGGACTTGGCCTAGCTTTTTTGCTTTTGGGCCTAAATTTTGATTTTCTAAATCTAAACTTTCTATCCGGAGCTATTTTTTCTACAACCTTAATCCTAGCCGCCATCTTAGGATTCCTCGCAATTTACGACGGCCTCTACGGAGAATTACCGTTAGCTTTATTGACTTTATCGATAATATGTGCTACAATACTCTTAATCCTGAAAGAACGGAGTTCTCTTTCTATTACTGCGTTTTCTTTAGAAAACGTTCTTTATCCTCTAGCTTCAGTAGCTATTTTAGGCGGTCTATATCTTCTACTTTATGTTTTTTCGAAAGGGAAGTGGGTAGGAGATGGTGACTGGCTTCTAGGGACCGCTATCGGGATTGCCTTAGGGAATCCTTGGCTTGCTTTAATCGCCTTATTCGTTGCTAACGCCTCCGCTTCTATTTATATCTTGCCCTCTTTTAAGCGCTCCTCCTCTAGGCATATTCATCTCGGCCCATTTTTATTTATTGGCTTCATTATCGCTTTAACTTTTGAAAAATTCTTCCTCGGACTTTTGTCTGGCGGTATGTTATAATAAACTTATGGTTAAACATACGACTAAACGAGGCGATACTTTGGTTGAAGTAATGCTTGCCGTAGGAATCTTTTCTCTTGTAGCTATTTCTATTGTTGCCGTTATGAGCGGCAGTACTTCTAGTGCCCAAACTTCCCTAGAGGCTACCCTAGCTCGTGAAGAAATAGATACCCAAGCCGAAGCTCTCCGTTTCATCCATTCTTCTTACATTGCGGACAGCAAAAACTCCGAAACTGAAAGCCCATACAAATACAAGGAAATATGGGATGCTATCAAAAGCGGAGCAATCAAGCCGGGTAGTTTAGACTCTAACTACCCCCCTACGGAATGTAAGGCCATCTATGAAGATGACTATTTAGAGAATCAAAACGCCTTCGTGATAAATTACCGTAATCTAAAAGACGACAAAGCGTATGTCTCCTCTAGCGCAGGCAGCACTACTGGATTATTCGGGGCAGCCTCTACTTACCCGCGCATTGTATACGAGTCAGATACAGAGCTTATTAACGACAATGGCCTTAATATTAACAGCGTAGAAGGAATCTATGTTACTGCTGTAAAGGGGAATGATAGTGACGACCCAGATTTCTATGACTTTTATATTAGAACTTGTTGGTATGGGAGTGGCGAACGCACCGCTTCGACTATTTCGACCGTCATTAGACTAATTAATCCGGAAATAGTTATAAACCAAAACTAGCTAAAAAACTTTATCTACATTGCTAAAACACCAAGACGTCGTTTTAATGCTGTTCGACTCTGATTTATCAAATCTATTTAGTCTCCGAATGGAATTTCTCGTGTATTTCTTTTAAATGCGCATCTGTTACGTGGGTGTAGATTTGGGTTGTAGATATATCAGCATGCCCCAGCATAGATTGAACCGAGCGTAAGTCCGCACCATTCATCAAAAGGTCCGTCGCAAAAGAATGTCTTAAGGTATGGGGAGAAACATGTTTCGTAATTCCGGCCATTCGCGCATATTTTTCGACAATCCTTTCGACGGAACGTGCCGTAATTCTCCGATAATTCCCAGAAGTATCGACGGTTTGGGTATTACGTGAATTATTCAAAAAAAGCGCCGGAAGGGAATCAGTTCTTGCATCTAAATAATCTTGTACTCGATCTGCCGCTGATTGGCTAATAAAAATCGGTCGGTCTTTACTACCTTTTCCGCGGACCATGAACTCTCTCCGCTCTAAGTTGATTGAGCCGCGGTTTAGTCCTACCAGCTCCGATACTCTTAAGCCCCCAGAGTAGAGCAGCTCGATGATCGCCCGGTCTCTCAACCCTGATTCTGTGGAGGTATCAATCTGGCTTAATATGTCCTCTATCTCATCATAATGTAAAAACGTCACCTGTTTACGAATTACGTGCGGCAACTCAACCAACGACGGGTCTAAAGATTTAATCTCGCGCCGAGCTAGATATTTTAAAAACCCTCTTAGCGCAATTAAATGGTAAGCCTGGGTAATAGTCTTTAGGTCATCCCTGCCGTTTTCCGACCCATACCTATTCAGTTTTAACCTATATTTTCGCAGTAATTCACGTGTAACGTCAGTAGGCTTAATATCGTCTTTGTTTAATATCTCTTGCGAAAGTTCCAAAAATCTCTCTAAATACAGGCGATAGTTATCTATAGTTTTCTTACTTCGCCCACTTTCAATCTCTAAATGCTCCAAAAAATCTTCGATTAGGTCAGAGATATACATAACTAGATTATAGCATAAGATAACAAGCCGCTATAATCGAGGAACATAAAGGCAAAATCTGCCTCTAGGCAGATTCTTGCTGCCGAAGGGGCGTAGCAATGTGATAAATTTATTATCACATTGCGGAGCTTCCGAGACACAATGGTTTGTTATTTTGTTAGCTTATAAGCGTCACGAATAATCATCACCTCTTCGTTGGTCGGTTCAACATATACTGGTACTGTTGAATCTTCGGTCGTAATAATCCCGCTCGTAATTTCTTTAAAACTTGCAATCGCGTTATTTACTTCATGGTTAATCTTAATTCCGAGAGGTGCTAAACCTTCGATAATAGACTCACGAGTTTCCGCCCCGTTCTCAAGCACGCCCGCGGTAAATACTATAGCATCTACTTCTCCTCCTAACTCTAGGTAGTACTCAGCAATATATCTATCGATACGATCTACGTACATATCGAGTGCCAATCTGGCATTCTCATCTCCTTCTTCGATCGCTTTTTCTACATCCCGGTTGTCATTAAACCCGCATACGCCCTTCAGCCCAGATTTTTTGTTCAGAGCCTCATCAATTTCATCATACGACATACCCGTCTCGTCAATCATATATTTAATGATTGAAGGGTCAATCGAACCAGACCTTGTCCCCATCATCAACCCGTCAAGCGGCGTTAATCCCATAGTTGTGTCATAGCTCTTACTGTCTTTTACCGCAGTAATACTAGCCCCAGACCCTACGTGGCATACAATCAGGTTCACCTTTTCCTTACCAAGTTTCTTTTGCATCGTTTCAGTAATATACTTATGGCTCGTCCCGTGGAAACCATATTTCCTAACACCATATTTCTCATACCACTCCATAGGCACTGGATACATAAACTGAACTTTTGGGATAGTCTGGTGGAACGCCGTATCAAACACCGCCACTTGGGTAGCATTTGGCAATGCTTTTTGCATCGCTTTAATTCCAGCGATATTGCCGGGATGATGCAACGGCCCAAGTTTCGTAAGGTCTTTTATATCCTTTAAGACTTGTTCATCGATTACTACCGACTTTGCATATTTCTCGCCACCATGCAAAACCCTATGTCCCACTCCCCGAATCTCTTCTAGATCTTTCACCGCCCCATAATTAACTAACTCCTCAAGCATGATTTTTGCGGCCTCTGCATGGTCCTTAATCGGTCTAGCGGTTTCGGTTTTCTTACCTTCGTATTTAATAGTATAAAAACTATCTGCTGCTCCAATTTTCTCAACATAGCCGCTAATAATAGATATTTCTGCTGGCATATCATAAAGCTGGAACTTCAAAGACGACGACCCAGCATTAACACACAATATTTTCATTTCTTCTCCTTTTATTGATATATATTATACCATAGAACAGGTGGAGAATTAGTTTTATAATACTTTCTTTAAAAACTCTTTTACTCTAGGAGTCTTAGGATGCTCAAAAAATTCTTTTGGGGCTCCTTCTTCGATTATTTTCCCTTTATCGATAAATACAATTCGGTTCGCAATTTCTCTCGCAAAACTCATCTCATGCGTTACTATTATTACGGTTACCCCCGCTTCCACTATCTCACGAATTAAATCTAAAACATCTCCGATAGATTCCGGGTCTAAAGCTGAAGTTGGCTCGTCAAAAAGCAAAACTTTTGGATTCATCATCATAGCTCGAATAATCGCGATACGTTGTTTTTGTCCGCCCGATAGACTAGCGGGGAACGCGTCTACTTTATTAAGCAACCCGATATGTCGAAGTAACCCCCGGGCTTTTTTCTCGGCGGCCTCTTCGCTCATAACTTTTAATATAACTGGCGCAAGAGTTAAATTTTTCATAACAGTCAGATTATTAATCAGATTAAAATGTTGGAATACCATTCCGATATCCTGGCGTACTTTTTGGATATTTTTCTCTGTGACTAGCGTATTATTAAAATATATTTCTCCTGAAGAAGGCGTTTCCATCCTATTTATACATCTCAAAAACGTAGATTTTCCTGATCCACTCGGCCCAAGCACGACAACTTTCTCCCCCTTCTTAACGCTAAAATCAATCCCATTTAGAACTTTGTTTTTGCCGAACTCTTTTTTTAGCTCTTTAATCTTTATAATTTCGTTTTCCATCTATGCCTCCGTAGCCTTTAAATCGCTTTTTCTTAAACGCTTTTCAATCCGTTTGATGATGAAGGTAATAATATATACTACCGCTAGATAGAACAGGGCCGCCACAAACATCGGAACGATATAACTCGCCATATTTTGGCCCGAGCCAATATCTTTTGCCGCCATATTAAGATCGTACATCCCAACCATGCTGACAATTGCGGTCTCTTTTATGACCGTAATAATTTCGTTACCGAGCGCAGGAATAATATTTTTAATGGCCTGAGGCGCAACGATTTTTCTAAAAACTGTGAAATTAGATAGCCCTAACGCAAGCCCTGCTTCAGTCTGCCCATTATCTACTGATTGAATCCCACTACGTATTACTTCTGCGACATAGGCTCCCGAGTTAAGCCCAAACGCTAGGACCGCTGTAATAATTTGCGGGAATCCTCTGATTGCGAATATGACGAAGAACATAATAAATAGTTGTAAAGCCATAGGCGTTCCGCGGATGATTGTTGTGTATACTTTACAGATAAATTTCGGAATAACCATCCATTTAGTCTTTCGGGCGGTATCAACAAGAGCGATAATCGTCCCAATAAAAAGCCCGATTAAAATCGCAAAAAACGAAATTTGCATCGTTAAAGTAAAGCCATGCCAAAGCGAATCAATATACTCTGGCGTGGTAAATAGTTCGACTATTTTATTCCCAAAATTTTCCATTTATTTATTCTCCTCTAATCCCATATATTTTAAAATTAATTTATCAATTTCAGTTTTTCCATTTTCCCCCGGGGTCAACATCTCCTCTAAGACCGAATTAAACGCCTCTAAAAGCTCAGGTTTATGTTTATTGACTGCTATAGCGTAAGATTCCTCTGCTGGATAATCTTTTTCCGGAGTTTCTCCCATATAGTACAAAGGAAGTGCCGCTAAATTCGGATTTTTCTCTATGATAAATTGCGCCGCTAGCTCATCCGCAATCGCATAATCGATGATATGGGCATCAATCGCATCTGCTGCCAGTTGGTGTGAGTCTAGGCCTTTTACCTTGGTCCCAGTATTCTTTAGAACTCCTTCCGTGGCCTCGTCCGACATAAACAAATATCCTGTCCCCCCCATCTGAGAACCAAGCGTCTTTCCAGCCAAAGCCTGCCAAACCACATGCCCTTCGCGGACTTCCGGTTCATTATTTTTCTCAAAAATTACATATTGTACAGAAGTATAATAGGGAATACTAAAGTTTACTTTTTCTTCTCGCGCCGGCGTTATGGTAAGTCCCGCCGCCCCCGCATCCGCAATCACCCCATTCGATACATTATCAATGATCAAATCAAACTCAACATTTTTTATCTCTATATCAGCCCCCAGTCTCTCGGCAACCTTATTGATTATATCAACATCTACCCCTACAATTTCACGGTTCTCATAAAATTCAAAAGGAGCGAAAAACGCATTCGTTTCTACTATATAATCAGGTGTTTTTAAGTTCTGTACCAAAGTCACAGTATTCCATACCGCTATGCCTACGATTAATATAATAAGCGGTCCCCATCCCGAGAAAAACTTGACCAGTCTACTCTTTTTAGCCTTAACCATAACCCCATTATACCATAAAAACTATATGAAATATTGACAAATTTAACCATGTATGGTATAATGGAATTAGTCAGCAATAAAAGCTGGCCGAGAACCTTAAAAGAGGGAATTCCTCTAGCAGTATTCTTATAGCTCCCCCTGGATATTTTACGAGTATCTAGAGTGAGCTATAAGCTCAATATTTTTTGGAGGTGCAAAATGTTCGTAAAAAATGAAGGCAGAGTCGTTAATCGGCTATACGAAGAGTGCCGTAGGCAAGACTACGCTAAGGTAACTATACGTTTCCGCGGCGAAGGTAACGTTACTAAGTTCTTCACCTATGATACGAACTTGGACAATCGTCGGTCCTTCACCGTGTCTTTTACGCAGTGGGATAGGTCGATGTGGCTTGGGTTCATCGCTCGAGCCAAACAATATTTCGAAGAGAACACTAGGCTCTCTATCGATCGCATTGACGAGATCGTTCTGACTCCGGCCGAAGGCGCGGAGATCACAATCATCGTCTAAACCCCAACCTCATGGAGGCCACCTCGGCCTCCTTTTCTTATTATCTATGCCCAAATCATGTTATGTCCTGTTATAATGCATACATGGATAATGCCCACGCTAGGAAATTAAAATAGGAGATATTAGTTTTGATGGCTAAGAACAAAACTGAAAAACGTAAAATATTTATTGTATTAGGAATTGTGGCGGGAATTATTGCGGTTCTTTTAGGGTTTTATTTTATAGCAAATGCCATAGTGGTAGATGGATGTGGCGGGATTCCTAAGGATTGCCGCATTAAACGTCCGCAGTCCTGCGAGCTAACCGTTTGTGAACCACTTACTCTGTGGGAATCAATTTTTGGTGAGTAGCAGTTTGGTATATTGTTTCTAGCACTACCAAACGTTTGCTATAATGTAAGTATGAGAATTTATGTAGCCCACCCCACTAGTTTAGATTACGAAAAATACATCTACATACCACTCAGAAGTGATAGCTTCCTTAATCAGTACGAATTAATACTGCCACACGAAGCTTCTAGCAATATCCATAGTTCAAGAGAAGGCTACAAGAATGTAGACCTAGTGATTGCTGAATGCAGTCAACCATCTACTGGTATGGGTATAGAATTAGGTTGGTTTTACGACGAAAATAAGCCTATCTTTTGCTTTTACCAGGCAGGTACAAAACCAAGTAACGCAATTAGTATAGTTGCTAAAACTATGGTTAAATATAAAGATAAAGAAGATTTTGTTAATAAAGTAAAAGAAGCTATAGTTGATTACGTCAAATAAACTTGTTTTACCCAAACTCTATACAGGCTAAGCCTATTAGACACAAGACAATCGTGACTGTCCGTCTGATAATGACTTTTCTGCTAATGTTTTCCTTTTCGGTCTTAGGTAGGAATTTGGTGAGCATTATGCCCATTATCATTGCTGCAAATGGCTGCACCCCCTGTGTGGTAAAAGATATCAATGCGACTGGCGCCATAGTGCCGGCAAAGGTTGAAAATACGTTGCTGAAAGAGCTTAGAAGTTCGCTAATAAGGTTTAGTCCAACAATCTTTGAGCCATTGCTTTTTAACATTTTTACAAATGATTTGCGGTAAGAAGATACGAATATGAAAATAATTGAACCTACTACAAATAATGTAAGGTTGGACCAGAAAATCGTTTGGTTGAAGCCGTGATTTTGGTTTACGTATCGTTCTAGGATAAACCACAGAGCATAGAGAATAGAAACTATAGCCATAAGGGCCAAAGTAAATAGTTTGCCTTTGTCAAACTTGCGTTTATCTGGCTCATAGGTGATTAAAATTGCTGCTAGGGTGATAATTATGCCACCCAATAACTGTACAAGTGTGATATATTGGTCTGGCAAGAAGATAGGCGACAAAAACAGCATAAAAACTGGAATAAGTTGGAACATTATTACGATAATTGTCGTATCGTCTCTATTTAGGGCTTTAAAGTATAGCACCAATGCCAAAGTGGTTATTATGGAATTGATAAACAGTATTAGAATGCTTGGAATATCAAAGGCGAGCTGAAAATTGCAAACAAACAGATAGATTATAGCCATTACCCCACCGGCAATAATCGTGGAAACCAAAATCAATGACCTGTAGTCGGCATTTTTCACAGCTTTGGAGATTAAATATTTGTCTATATGGTTTGTCGCTGCGTAGAATATTGCTGCGATTATAGCCAAAATTATCGCAAATGTCATAGGATAATTATACTATCTTTTCCCACTTTTCTTCTTCTTTTTACGGAAACGGTAAATAGCTGCAAGGTCATCCACTATGAAGATGCTTTCGGCTATCATTCCTACTGCGGAAAATACGCATATGTCATACAGAAGCCATAAGCTGGACCCAAGCAATGCATATTTACGGATTTTAGATACATCCACTCTATATATCGCTACCGTATAGATAGACGCTGCTGCCGTAGGAAGCAAAGAATACCAAGAATTAAATGAAAAAATGCCACTAATGATATAAAAAGCTACAAAGAAAATAGGGATTAATTTAGAAGTCTTATTTTTGCTAGCTTCATAAGTAGCTATACCATTTCGTATGGTAGCTATAAACTTAGTGATCATGCCAGGCCAAGCCCCCAAAAACGCATAATGGAAAATAGCGCATAGGGAAGATAAGGTATTAAAATTCAGTAGCTGCACTTTTTTACGCTTTTGCACAGCTATCAGGCTACATATTGTAGCGGCCAACGCAAAAACCTGCGATATTAGATAGTATGCGTTTATTCCATTGCTAAAATCCACCGGACCCATAAATAAAGTATAGCAGATTAAATTTCAATAGCACGAACAACAAAGTCCTCCGTTCTCAGTGCAACCAAAATCCTACGAGCATACGAAAAGTTCCACAACAAAAAAATGGTGACTCCGGTGCGAGTCGAACGCACAACCTTCTCCTTAGGACGGAGCCGCTCTATCCATTGAGCTACGGAGCCAATAAACTTTAAGTATGCTATAATGATTATATCATGAAATTGTTATCTAAAAAAGCCGATAAAAAAGCCGAGAAAAAAACTGAGAAAGAGAAGGTAGAAGAACGCCGCGAAGAGGTTCTTGCCGCAGGACGAAAATTTAAGTACCCCTGGCAATGGACCCGCCACCGCATCGTTATAAATACTATTTTGATTGCCACGGTAGTTTCCGTGCTGGTTATCGTAGGAGGTTGGTTGGCTTTGTACCGTATCGGCATGACGGATGATCTCTTGTTCAACATCTCTAAAGTTCTACCTCTTCCTGTAGCCTCAGTAGACGGGGAAAATGTGCGTTTTTCTGATTATTTAATGTTTTATCGTAGCAGTATGATTTCAATCGAACGTCAATCTGGTAGCCAGTTTGATGAAAGTTCATATGAGAGCCTAAGCCAAGAATATAAACGTGCCGCCTTAACCGAAGCTGAAAAGTATACCTATGCCCTAAAATTGGCAAAAGAATTGTACATCACAGTCTCTAACGACGAGATCGAGAACGAATTTAATCGCCATTTAAAAATTGGGGGGATAGAACGTAGCGAAGAAGGCTTTATAAAAATAATCAAAGACAATTTTGGGTTAGATAAGAGTGAGTATGAAAGGATGCTCTATCTTACCCTTATTAAAGCTAAAGTTGAAATCGCAATTGACGAAAGCGCCAACAAGATCGCCTCTGAAGTCGAGGACATCTTAAAAAATACAGGAGATGACTATAAAGCTGTCGTGGAACAACTTGGGGATAAGATTGTTTATGAGGAAACAGGAGGGCTGGTAGATAATAAGAATATAGATGGCGGACGTGCTTCTGAAGCTACTAAACTAGAGCCGGGCCAAAGCAGTGGAAAATTTGTCTCGATGAACGGAGACGGCTATTATTTCGTAAAACTAATTAAAAAAACCGATTCCGAGGTTGATTTCGTTTCTATAAAAGTACCTTTCACCGAATTTGCTAAGCGATTCGACAATCTAGAAGCAGAAGGGAAAATTAACGAATTTATCAGCATCGCTTCCCCCCAACAATAATAATGAGCCATAAAATATCCTTGGCCGAGTGATACCTGCTCTTGCCATGAAGTAAACATCATGAGGGTAGGGTTATAATTCTTTAAACCCTGCCTTGATATATTCCTTTGCGCGTTCGGGGTTTTCTCTCAAAGTAATCATGAAATTATATACTCCAATCCCATCCAGGTTAGGGTTAAGCTCAAATATTTGTTTTGCAGTGTATCCCCCAACCACTAAAGGATCATTTTTGTCATAACTGCGGTTTTTTATCCAATAACAAAATTCATCATAAATGTCATCATATTTTTTTATCTTATCTACCATCATAAGCATCATTCTCCCAGTCACCCTGAGTTCCGTTACAAGATATTTTTCTAGCATCACTTGAGTTCTCATCTTTTCTCCCTTCTAAAAATTCTTTTTAAAATATTGCTAAACTTATTATATTCTACGTATTTTTTATGAGCCAGTATTAAGTCTTTAGCTTCTATCCCGTCCGACACCCCATTCGGTTCATACTCTCCGTTTATCCAATCAAAGTATAGGTCATTTAGGAGCGCCATTTTCCTAGGGTCTCTGTCTAAAACAGCATTTCTGTATAAAGCACCTACCGCATTGCCTAAAGAAGAAGCCTCCTTTTCTACCAGCTGATCGCAATATGCGTCATAATCCATATTGGAACTATAATAATACTCAAAATTCACTTTATAATCTTCGCATATAGCCTCGCGTTGATGTTGGCGCGCATGCCATACTTCATGGGCTATAGTGTTTATCATTCCCGCTATAGATTGACGGCTATCTGGCATTATGAATACTATATTTGAGTTGGCACGGTATTTACCTAGAGTGTCCTTATTGTTGTAATCATAAATTAATTCTAATTTGGGGATATCTGAAATTTCAAACTTCTCCGCAAAAAAAGTTACAATTTCGTAGACATTTTCTTGCGTTACCTCGTCTTTTTCTAATTTATTCGTGACTTTTAAAAGCCCTTCAATATCGTCATCTACTTTTTTTATGAAGGGCCCTACCGAGCGCTCAATTTTCTCATCTGGAGGGGAGTATATTTCTTCATGCGTATCCGCGAAGTTATCAACTTCTTTCTTCCTATACGCTAGGTATTCTTCACTATCATAAAAATCATCGTCCTGAGAGATCCAGGTCCATTCTTCCGCAGAAGGTTCATAGTTGCCGCTAAGATAATCAATATGAATTTGTCGGATTCTCTTAATAGAAGGGCGTTTTTTAGATTCTTTCTCTAATGTATCATCCACAATTGGCCCGTTATTATTCGAGGAGACACTCTTATCATCAATTGTCTCGACAGAATCCGCTCCGTCGTTCCATCCCAACCCACTCATATCCCAAGAAGAACCGGTCTCCTGAACAGGAGTTATATTGTAATCACCAATATGGGCAGAGTTTTTATTATTCATATTGCCTCACATAAATTATATACCATCATTTTCTCATAATCAAACAGAAACGCCCCCCGAAAAAAAGGAGGTGCCAACCATCTCACGATGATTGGCTAACCAGTAGAACCAATGCCATTGTACCACGTCAGAAGACAAAACACAAGAGTTTTCCCACAGAAAATCTTCATATTTTGGAGCAACAAATCTATAACGTACTCTCTAGTTTAGTTATTGTCTCTTCGGCGCGGCAAAATCTTTCAAGTATCTATCGAGATAGAAACAAAAATAAGAGAGCAAACTCTCAATCTTATCTCACATCTGGTGCGGGTATGGGGAGTCGGACCCCAATCTTATCCTTGGGAAGGATACATAATAGCCGCTATACGATACCCGCAGGCTACCCCTTATTATATCATATATCTCTAAATATGGTATAATAATTTTATGGAACAAATCCGCGAACAGCTTAAAACTACCATCAAAGACCTCTACAACCTAGATATTGAGCCAGTGCTTACCCCTTCGCCCGATAATATCGATGCGGATTATTCTTCTAATATTGCCTTGAAACTTGCCAAAGATTTGCACAAAGCGCCAATGGAGATAGCGAATGAGTTGTCAAAAGCGCTTGGAAATACTACTTTTGAGGAGCATATTTCCCAACGGGGGAAATACGGAGCGATCGAAGCCCATAACGATGGGCCTGAGGGGGGGGTCCGAAAAAGTGGTATTCCAAGCATAAGTATGCCGGGCTTCCTAAATTTTACTTTGCCAGACGAATATTTAGCTGCTCAGATTAAAAATCTTAGCACAAATTTCAGAGAAAATATATCATCAGACGAATATTATGGTAAAACTGTTATTTGTGAATTTAGCGACCCTAATCCTTTTAAAGTTCTTCATGTTGGCCATCTCTACACTAGTATCGTAGGTGACTCCATCAGCAGATTATTTGAATACGCCGGGGCCAAGGTTATTCGTGCCAACTTTGGCGGCGATGTGGGTTTACACGTTGCCAAAACCCTCTATATCCTGGAGCAAAAATCTCCTGCGGATTTCACTATCGAAGATATCGCTAAATGCTACGTAGAAGGCACCGCCGCTTACGAAGACAACGAAGATGCCCACGCCAAAATCACCGAACTGAACAAAAAAATTTATCAAATCAATTCCGAAAATCTTCACGATACCACTCTTGCCGAACTCTACTGGAAAGGCAGGGAATTGTCCTACGCTTATTTCAAAGATTTTTATACTCAAATTGGGGTGAAATTTGATAAATTCTACCCCGAATCCACTGTTGCCGATTTAGGTCTAGCAAAAGTTAAAGAAGAGCTGGAAAAAGGCATCTATGAGATTAGCGACGGCGCGGTAATTTTTAATGGTGAAAAATTCGGCCTACATACCCGCGTATTCATTAATAAAGAAGGTGTCCCTACTTACGAAACTAAAGACGTCGGCCTTCTCTTTACCAAATGGCAAGATTACCATTTTGATAAATCTGTCGTCATCACCGGCAGCGAACAATTAGATTATATGAAAGTGGTATTAAAATCCGTCGAGCAATACGCTCCAGACCTAGTAGAGAAAACCACGCATCTTACTCATGGCCTAGTCAAGTTGCCCGGCAATGTTAAAATGTCGTCTAGAAAAGGTAATTTTCTTAAAGCTGTTGACGTTTTAGATATGGTTGAAGCCGAATTAGAGAGCGCCTATGGTTCTTCCGATAAAAATATAGTTCTCGCCGCCACCAAATACGCTTTTCTCAAATATAAAATGGGCGGCCACATCATATTTGATCCTAAAGAATCCGTCAAAATGACCGGTAATTCCGGCCCGTATCTACTATATTCCGCCGTTCGCGCTAAGAAGATTTTGTCTAGAAACGTCAAAAATAATCTCAAAGTGAACATACGTGACAACGGGAGCGGAATAGCAAGTGAACCCCGTAACGACGGGCGTGAGCGCAGCGGTTCGCGTGGGATTATTTTGACGCCATTCGAACGCAATCTCGTCAAGAAGATTTTAGAATATAAGGGCACGCTAAAGGAAGCCGTCGCCGAAATGGCTCCGCACAAAGTTGCGAGTTATCTATACGAACTTGCTCAGGAATTTTCGCGCTTCTACGAGCACTGCCCCGTGGCTGGCAGCGACAGGGAAGCCGAACGCACAGAACTCGTCAAAGTCTACCTAGCTACCATGTCCCACGGCCTAAATCTCTTAGGTATTAACATCCCGGAGGAAATGTAATGAAACATATCATATTATATTCTCACGGTTTTGGTGTCGACAAAACCGATAGAGGTTTATTCACGGCTATAGCTAATGCTATCCCAGAGGTAGAGCATATTATGTTTGAATATGACCCCAAAGACGAAAACGGCAACACCATAGCGGAAACTTTTTCTAATCGCAAAGATAAGTTAATCGCTAAATGCAGTGAGCTAAGAAGTCAAGAGCCAGATGCTATTATTGATTTAGTATGCCACTCTCAAGGTTGCCTAGTAGTTGCGCTGGCAAAATTAGAAAATATCCGCAAGGTCATCCTGCTGACGCCGCCGATTTATTTAGAAAATGGTGACGAAAAAAGAGAAAAATACCTAGAAAAACCCACGGTAAAAGAACTTTCAGATGGAACTCTGGCAGTCAGACGCCGTGACGGTAGCACTACTCTGATCAGACAGAGTTATTGGGATGATTTCGGCGTAGTTATTGACTCTGAGCGCTTATATAATAAATTATCAAGAATTACAGAACTAATTGCTATTCGTGCCACTGAAGATGAAATTTTGCAAAACAATTCTTATGATGGCTTCGAAAAGTCAATTAAAATTATGGACATCGAAGGCAACCATAGTTTTGATGGCGAAGCCAGGCCCCGCATCGCAAAAGCAGTGCGCCAACTGATTATGGAGGAAATGTAATGAAAAAAGCTAAGCTTTTATGGGTAGATCTAGAAATGACTGGCCTCGAACCGGACAAAGACAAAATCTTAGAAGTCGCTGCCATCGCTACGGATATGCAACTCAACGAAATTGCCACCTACGAAGCCGTGGTAAAAGCAGACGAAAAACTCATTAAATCTCGCATGGTCGGTGATTTCTGGGAGAAAAACAGCGGCACACGCGACGCATTGATGGCGCAAAACAAGGATGGCAAGCCCGTAAAAGAAGTAGAAAAAGAACTTATAGATTTTATAGATAAATATTTCGGCAAAACAATTTATCTCGCTGGCAATTCTATCCACCAAGACCGCAAGTTTATCGAACGCGAAATGCCAGAGCTAGATAAAAAATTGCATTATCGTATGCTAGATGTTTCTGCTTGGAAAATTTATTTCGAAAACGCTTTGAACAAAAAATTTACTAAGCCGGAAAATCACCGCGCCCTAGATGATATTAATGGCAGCATAGAGGAGCTAAAATGGTATTTGACGTTTCTAAAATAAGTGGCCTAGGCGAATTCACTATTCAAAGAGAAAAAGACCGCGAACTATATCTTAAAAATGGCCGCACGTTTTTGGTATTGCACCGTAACACCACAGAAGTCCGCTGTGACCAAAAACTAAGCGACCTCCTGAAAGGGAAGTATGAAAGCGTGATGGAATCTCGTTATTTTGGTCGCGGCGGGATCGAGATCGTCTTAGCTCACCAACTTTCCGATTCCGAACTCGAAGATCTTGTTCGCTTGAGTTATAATCTAACCGATTAACTTCCTGATGAATGTCCCTTGTAAAATCGCTTAATTAGGTATATACTAAGAAGTATATAAAGTGAGGAATTATTATGCCAGAAGTTAAACCTACAGAGGTGGAAAGTAAAGCTAGTATAAAAGTAGTCGGAGTGGGCGGAGCTGGAGGCTCTGCTGTGGAACGTATGAAAGAAGTGGGTCTTTCTGGCGTGGAATTTGTCGCAATCAATACCGACGCACAAGCTCTACACCATTCCCCCGCCGATACCAAAGTGCACATCGGAAAAGGCCTAGGGGCCGGAGGCGACCCTGAGAAAGGCCGAGAAGCTGCCGAAGAAGGCCGAGAAGCTATTGAGAAAGCCCTAGACGGGGCCGATATGGTTTTTATTACTTTGGGTGCTGGAGGTGGTACTGGATCCGGGGCTGGCCCTATTGTAGCCGAAGAAGCTCGTAAAAAAGATATTTTGACTGTTGGCGTAGCTACAAAACCCTTTACTTTTGAAGGCGCTCGTCGTCGCGCAAATGCTGAACTCGCTATTGATAAATTAGCGCGCCAGGTAGATGCCCTGATTACTATTCCTAACGATCGTTTACTTCAAACTATAGATCCTAGAACCCCCTTGCTAGAGACTTTTAAAATTGCTGATGACGTCTTGCGCCAAGGCGTTCAGGGGATATCCGAACTTATTACTGAACATTCTTTAATTAACCTAGACTTTGCCGATGTTAAGGCCATCATGAAAAACGCTGGCTCCGCCCTTATGGGTATCGGGCGTGCGTCGGGCGAAAATCGAGCCGTAATAGCCGCTCAGCAAGCTGTAGAATCTCCTCTCATTGAGGTGAAAATTGAAGGTGCTCGCGGTGTACTATTCAGTGTGGCTGGCGGGTATGATATGTCTATGAGCGAAATCCAAGAAGCTGCTGAAGTTATTACCGGGGCAGTTTCCCCTGATGCAAATATTATCTTCGGGGCCTCTATCCGCCCAGAATTAGAAGACGAAATTGTCGTAACGGTAGTCGCTACAGGTTTCGATTCAGATTATTATAATGAGTCCGAGCCTGAACCTTCTACCACCTCTAGTTTTGGCTCGGATAAGCCTTCTAGCGAACCAAAAGATTTTGCCGTAGAATCTAAAACGAACATGTGGGACTCTATAAAATCGGAACCCGAACCTGAGCCCATAATGAACGACGACGATATGGACGTCCCACCCTCTCTTCGCGAGCGTCTAAAAGGTAAAAAAAGGAAATAATAACTAACGAGGCGCTTTATGGAACAAAAGTTTAAAATTGGCGATAGTAAAGTGCTAGAAAGTCGCGAAACCGTAGACGGTACAATGATTAGGCGTCGTCGTGTTTCTCCGGACGGACACCGTTTCACGACATATGAACGGATTGAGATGCCTCCGTTAACTGTTACTAAACGTAGCGGGAATAAAGAAATATACGATCGAGACAAGCTACTTTTAGCCGTTAAGCGAAGCGTCGGTAAATTCTTTAATTCAGAATTAGAGATTGAGGATGTAGTTACTCGTGCCACCGAGATTCTTTATAACCACGGCACTGACCAAATCACCTCGCGCCAAATCGGCGAAGCCGTACTAGACGTATTGGCTAATACGAACGAAGTAGCTTATGTCCGCTTCGCTAGCGTATTCCGCGAATTCAAAACTCTAGAAGATTTTGAAAACATCTTAAAAGAGCAAAAAAGGAAACAATAATTATATGCGGGTGGTATGTATTTTTCGGGAAAACCAAGATTATTCTCGTAGCGTTAATGAATGGCTAGAGAATTTACGGCGACAGACCGGTCGAGAAATTGAAACTATGGACCCCGACGAGAATGTTGGTTTTTGCGAGGCTTACGACATTGTAGAATATCCCACCATCCTCGCTCTTGGCGAGATGGGTGATGTCCGTGCTTCTTGGCGTGGCCGCAACCTCCCACTCATCAACGAAGTTTTGTACTATATGGTATAAATACAATATGAATCCAGAAAAAATAACTCCAAATTCAGAAAATAGCGAAACCGAATTGACTTCGGGCTCCAAATGGTCAATTCTTGAGAGTTTAGCCAATAAATATGATGCCACAGAACATGGCAGAGTGAATCGGTTAAAAGACAATTTAAGACAAGACCCATTTGGCGAATCTTCTCGGTATAAATATGAGCAAATTAATGTTCCTCCTTCCACTTTGCGCAAAATTGGTCGTTTGGCTTCAGATCGTTTAGGTATACACTTTAGCCGTTCAGAAACTCGTCGTAATCGCGAGGCTATGGCGACTGCCGTACGGGAATATGATGCGGAAGTAGAGCAAGAAGCCCCTAGAGCATCAACGCTCATTAGAAGCGCAAAGAGCAAGAATAGAAAAAGAAGCGAACGACCGAAAGGAAGTCGAAGCTAAGAAAGAGAAAGAAGCCCTTGATAGAGACCTTATTGCTGGAATGGATCGATATAGGCGTGACAAAACGGAACGATTTCAAAAACAACGCATTCAAGAACAGCTTGAGCAAGATTTAAACCAGCGCCTGCTAACTGTAGATATTCTTGAAGACGAAGTACTTGCTGAGAATTCAGAAGTAGAAAAAAGTATTATAGAATATGAAAGCACAAAAATCCCGGTCTATACCCTAAAAGGCATACTATTTTCCATGATTAGCCATGACATAGAATATCGCAGTATTAATGCAAAAAACCCAGAGCATATAGGCGTACAAACTTCGCGCAGGCTCGTGGAAGATCCGTCAATTTGGGTTAGAAGGGAGGATGAAGTAGCACAGGAAGAGGGTTACGGGACAAGAAACGGTAACGCCAAAGGCAATGTCATCTCTGCATCCTATATCAATTCGGAAAGCAATTTAAACAATAGAGTCAGCCATACTGGCGACCATGCGGACATTTGCTATGGCTTCGCTCATCTTGATGGCGGAGAGCTATTGTACACTTCTTTTGGAGACGGCGGAACCCCAAATCTAGTCAGCAAAAATACAGAAACTCTCTTAAATAGGTCCAGTCTCGACATTATTGATAGTCTTGAAGGAGCATCAGGTAAAGCGGTCTATAATGAATTTTTGCTTCGTCGCTATTCTGAAACTGGTGAAGCGCGTAGGCCAGATTACATTATTGCGGAAAATGGCGAAATCACTGAGGGTATGTTAAAACATGCTGCTTTCTTTGATATACCGATAATAAATATAGACAAAGCTGCCTATATGGAGAAAATGGAGAACAAAGCAATCGAAGCGCTAGAATCTATAAACGAGAATAGCAGCTATGAGGAGATTAGCGCAGCTATAGATAAGATTAAGGCCACTTCGAAATATAATAGTAGAATGAAGGTAGAAACCGATATAGGGAACGGCAGAGATAAGCAGAATTTTGATTATAAATATCGCGAACATGATAAATATCGCCATGAAGACGAAGTAGATAAAAAAATAATAGATCTGGGCAAGCTCGAGTTAGAGAAAAGGGTAGATTTTATTGCCGATGAGCTTCAGAAAGCCATAGAAGCATGTAAGCAGGCGACGACGAAAGGCGAAGAGTATCATTTTGCCTCGGATTCTATAGCAGAAATTTATGAACATGACGCATATGATTTTCGCCGTAATAAACACTATACTTCATCTGGAGAATTCCCCGGAAGGGGAATTATCCCGGCCAACCCAGACAGGATTAATTTTAATTTTCGCATGAAAGGAAGCACCAGGGTAATTAACACTACAATTTACGACGGGGAACGCCGGGACGTTAATAAAGATAATAGGAAAGATGTAGAAAATAGCAACAGTAGCTACTACGATAAAGTACATCCGTTGATTATGGCTTTTTTGGCGGCCGAACGCGAGAACCAAGAAATGATTACACGCCAAAAGCACAAAATTTAACAAACCTACTCATTTGTAGTAAAATAAGCAATATGGATTTTATCGAACATATTATTGAAAATATTTGGGTTCAGCGCCTTTTCTGGTCTGCTATTGTGGTCGTATTAAGTCTCTTAATCTATCGAATTATCTCCAGAGTATTAAGCGGTCGCGAAAAGAAAAATTCTAAGATTATGAGTAATAAGAAAAACAAGACCCTTATTCGTATGTTAAAAAGTATAGTAGCAGGCACTCTTGGTATTATTACAGTCCTAATGGTCCTCGAAATTTATGGCATTAACGTTACCTCTATGTTAGCTGGAGTAGGTATCGCTAGCATAGTTATCGGTTTTGCTCTGCAGGATTCTTTAAAGGACATTATCCGCGGTTTTGTTATCGTCTCAGATAATTATTATGAGATTGGTGATGTTATTAAATATGGCGATAATATTGGGCCAGTGGTTTCGGTGAGTCTATTAACCACAAAAATCCAAGACATCAGCACAAATAACTTTGTTTCCATCGCTAATCGTAATATCGATAAAGTCGAAGTAGACCCGGGCTATATTTATATCCCTATCCCTATGCCCTACGAATTAAAAGTAGAAAAAGCCGAAGAAATTATAAGCGAAATCATAAAAAAACTACAAAAACAAGAAAGAATCACTTCGGCTGCTTACCAGGGAATTACTAAATTCAACAGTTCTTCTCTCGACTACCAAATAGTAGTTACTTGTAACCCAGCGGATCGCCTCCAGGCTCGTCGCGATGCACTTCATGTCATCTATACTACTATGGAATCCAATAAAATCAGCGTACCTTATTCCCAGCTCGACATCCATAATAAAAAATAAAGCCCTTTCTAAGAAAGAGCTTTTTAGGAGGGGGAGAGAAGATGTTTAGTTCAGTTCAGTTCTACTTTATGATGTCTTGCCATCATAACAAGAGTGTCTTTTAGCATCTTTCGTATGGTGTGCATCATATCGGACAATTCGGGGTACTCATATTTCGCCTCTTTTAACGCAGGCATTAGAAGCTCATGGGTCTCTTTGATGTTCTTTACAATAGCTTCTTCAGACAAAGCCCCGTCCATGTCATTTAAATTGGCGTAGCGATCAAACGCTTTGGTGATTATAGCCTCTTTAGAATCTATGAGTTCGTGGAAATATCGCCGTTTCGTTTCTGATTTTTCTTCACCCTGGAAAGGTTTTATCGTCATAAGCTTAACAGCGTACCGAACCTTATCGTTCACAGGAAGCGCAGACAAGGGAATATTGCAATCTTCACAAACGTCATGCAAGAGAATAGTCGCAATAATCTCATCTGTTGCTCCTTTGCAGGCTATGGCATCACACGCCATAGACAAAGGATGTATGATATATGGCTTACCATTTTTTCGGAATTGACCCGTATGAGCTTTTCTAGCAAACACCAAAGCTGCTCTGGATTGCTCAAAGCCCGGCCCGTCTAGCCTACCTCTTAAGTAGGTAAACATCGTAGACTCATTAGGTTCATAGATTGTCGTCATCGATATCCCTCCTTTTAAAGAGCCTCACCCCCTTTAATTATATCATACTTTACCTAAGAAATCAAGTCTTGCACTACTTGCGGTGCCATCTTTATATAAGAACATGAAGCCTATAAAAAAATGCAACCGGATACATTAAGGCTAACAGCGTTCGCTATTTAGTCCACCATAGTCGAGAGACATTAAGGTCGGTAGCATAACAATTTTAAAATCTTTGTTGACAACTAAAAATAAACATAATAAAACACAAAATTCAAAAAACCCTCTTGACACGGGGGGGGGGGGGGTAGTAGAATGGTAAGCATAAAGGTTATACATTTTATATATTGTAAAAAATAAATAAATGTAGAAACTAAAGCAACCTAATAATTAACTTAACAAACTAAGGAGGTATAAAACATATGGATAGTAATATTACTATCAACATTGTAGAGCCAGGTTCTGGTCCCGTTGTACCAAACACTGGCCTATTTACGTCTAGTATAGGTGGCCCAGAAATAACTACCATTAGTATTAGCGCAGTACTAATACTAACTATGGTGGCTATTATCATCACAGCCTTACTATATAGAAAACAAAAGAAATCCGGTAAAGTAACTAAACTAGTACATCTAGTAGATAGTACTAAAGCAGTACTTAAGTCTAAGAAACGTATTACAGCAGGCCTTACTGCTATAGCCCTTCTAGCTTCTGCTGGTACACTAACCACTCTTCTTGCTAGTACTAATAAGAATAATACCAATGCTATAGACGGAGAAGCTACAGCTGAAACTGAATCTATAACACCAATAGTATCTAACAATGAACTAACTATAGAACTAGCAGACGAACCAGTATTCGCTATTCTTCCAGTAGAACTAACCGTAGAAGAAGCTACCGAGGCAGGCTATACTCTTACTGCCTATACGGATAACACAGACCTAGTATCTACCACGAATCCAGACAACATCATCCCTATGGTAACTCTCCCAGAAGGTTCAGTAGAAACACTAGAATCATCAGAAGCAACAGAATCATCAGAAGCAGGAGAACTATCTCCCCTCACAGACAATACTTACGGCCTAGCCCTAGAAGAACCAACCACTAAAGACGAAGCGGTATATACCTCCCTCTCCATAGACCCAGAAGAACCTACTACCCTTAAATCCATGCCAGAATATACTCCTACAGAAGAGAATGATAAAACCACCATCTACTATGGTTTCTATATTACTCCAGATACTCCATATGGTACTTACACGGGTAGTGATATATACTACAATGCTATCATTAACACCACACCAGTAACCTTTGATGGTAAGGGCCTATATTTCAATGATGACGAGCAACAAACTACCAACGAAGTAGAATACATAGCAGTACCAGAAGAAGGCAAAGAATA
>JAZUMU010000017.1:0-87727 GCA_045603805.1 Candidatus Nanosyncoccus sp. | reverse complement strand
AGAATGACCGTGTAGCTATGTTGACATCGGAAAAAAGTTTTCTCTGTAGTTCGACTTGGTCCCAGCAAACACCAAGACGGCTTTCTAGCAATTGGTCTGGCATTTGCAATATGTATTTTTCGGCAAAGTGCGCCATGTCGGTATGTTTGCCACCGTCATTATCAACCCAGCCATACTGAATTGTAGACATCTTCTTGTCGATTTCTTTTATAAAATCCATACTTATATATTAACATATATTCCCTACTAGAATCCTAGTAAACATTTTGTTAAACGCTCATCCATCGGCTACTTACAGTGGAAGGATGGCGAAAAATCGGCTTGATATACGTTCTGGTGGGGCTTGATTTGCCAGGTTTTAACAGTATACAGAAAATACAGATAAAAGATTCCGAAAATCTTTAGGTAAACAAAAAAGAGTAGTCGGGTGTGTAAATTAGGCCTTAAAAATATATACGCAACCACTAAGCAGAGAGATTTAGTTGATATTTTTCGATAAATATGCTATAATAGAGTAATGTGTACGAGTCGTGCTCGTAGAACATTACAATCGTTTTTGGAATATCATAGTAGATTGCTTGGCAGCATAGGGTGTAGGAATAAAATCATACATCGTATGCTGCTAAGCAGCAAATAAATCCCATGTTGTTGGCTCGATATGAGTCGCACCAAAAATGAAAGGAGATTTGCGCTATGACAAATCAAAAGATCAACCCCCAGAAACTGATACCGGACTACTGGCATGGTATCTACGTTCCGACCGAAGCAGCCCTCATTTTCCTTGGATCGAAGAACCTCGAATACCTCAAACAGTATTGGAGACGCGAAGAAAGGGAGATGGTTGGCCACATTAAGACCGTGCAAGCTCAGGTTAATATGCTGGATGGTAAAACCGTAGAAGATATCAAAGCCATGGCTGCCGAGTACGAACATCCGGAGTTCCCGAAAATTGGGGTTCCTAATACTCCCGGAAACTGGGCGCAAGAACCTGAACCGCTCGATGCGGACTCGATCAACCGCGAACCCGGCATGACTACGTTTAACTTCTGTGGATGGTGCAAGCATTGTGGAGGTGGTTTACGCCGTTATGGCTACTATATCACTACGACCTGTCCCTTAATCCCGGAAGAACTCAACAATGACAGAGGAACCTACAGCTATGGTGAATTCCGCTTCAACACGCCTTGCGCAATCGCAAATGGCACACAGGAGTTTCTCGAAACGTGCGTAGAATACCTCAAGACCAAGCTTGCCGGACTCGTCGCGAAAAAAGCTGAAATCAGCGAATGTGTCAGGTTCATCGCAAAAGCAATGAAACAGGCCGAAGAAAAGCCCTATCTTGCTGGTTATAGACCCGGAGACTGGTTTGAACTTGGAGATGAAGTAGTTTGCTTCATTTCTAAAGATTTCGAAAACGCCCTTAAAAAAGGTATTTTCGTAACTGGTAAGGTAATCGATGGATATCGACACGGCGATGGATGCGTATCAGTTTGCGCAGACGAGCAAGTACATACCGGCGATTACTGCGACGGATGTGGACTCGGCTACGGATTGAGCAGACCTGAGGTTATGCACAAATGGGAATATGAGTACCTCAAGGCTCACCCCGATTACCTCAAAGTTTGGATTAGAGCAAGCGCCGATCTGACCAAATTTAACTCTGGCGAGATGACCAAGGCATTTGCCAAATAAAGTTGCCCCTTTAGATGGCACCAAAAACGATTATGCCCCCTACAAGAAATATCGTAGGGGGTATTTTTACGGATTCTTAATTACGGCGGGGAGATTTAACAGATAAAATTATAGAGGTAAATTGCAATTTTTGGCATGTTTTTTGTCGCAAAAATGGCATAAAAATAGCCCTCTATATTAACAAGGGATTTAACAGAATCACAAAGAGTAGGAATAGATTGCGAATTATTTTATAAACCGTTTGGTGGGGCTTAATTTACCAGGTATTAACAGTATACAAAGAGGACCTAGGGGAAAACTCGTGCACTATAGATATGTGAACTAGCTAGCCAACTTAATTTCTATCAAATTTTAGCTTTATTATGATTCCAATAAACAAAAGTGGCGACGAAGCTAGCGATAGTAAACATCGAGCCAATAGATAAAATGACGGCAATATGGTCACCAGAGCGAATCAGCGAGGATAGTGTCAGACGATCATAGAGAAAGAGAGCGTATTCATTGTTCGTTGTAACTTGCAAAGCGTTACCATCTTCGTCGTATTTAGTAGTGCAAATATAAGAATTTTCACGGATGAATGCGTCTTCAGTTTTAGTTTCATCATAGCAAAGACCTGGTGTATCAGAAACGCTTTGAAAATTATTTGAAGCTTTGTAGATATTAGAAGCCGTAGTAAAAGTGATGGCGCCAAAAACCACGCTCATAATAAAAAGCAAGCTGGTGTTAATTTTGACACGAAAATTCGTTTTATTAGATTTAGTACTCATAATTTTATTATAGCATATTTACAAGTATTTCAAATGGGCACACTATTCTTAGCTACACTATAACGAAGCTTATGAGAATATATTATGGATTTAACAGCCGAAATCATAGGGGTAAATTACGATTTTTTTGGCGTATTTTTGTCACAAAAATGACACATAATAGCCCTCTATTTTGTTGAGAGGTTTGACAGGAATTTATAGATTACGTAATAGATGAAAATATTTTTATAAACCGTTTGGTGGGGCTTAGTTCGCCAGACTTTAACAGTTTATAAAGAGACCGGTTAAAATGGTATATTTTGCCAACCTCCTTCAGATTATCGTCTTCTATTATGATAGTGCTTTCATCCGGGATGGCGTAAATCATCTCATTATATTTCTTGGCAAATTCCTTAATTTCTACATTTCTTTCTTTGTCGTTGCTGTCATTGTGGTGTGACCCAAAAATTACCTGCACTCTATTTATGCCGTTATAGCTCTGAGGTTTATCGAAATCTTCATCAGAAGTAATTATGAAATATTTTGATAGATTTATCACTCCGGCGAAAATACCAAATTATATAAAACCCAGTGGGGATGAATTAAACGAGTATTAACAATCTTTGCAAGGAAGACGTAGAGAAGAACCTAGACAACCACAACTATGATTCCTGAGTCGCAATTTGTCTGTAGATATTACATATTGCACAATAAGCATAAATGTAGGCTAAACATTGACAATTTGCAAAAAATTGGTATAATTATAAAGGGTTGTTCTTTGCGAATATCAAAACCTAGCGTCAATTGGAAAGGGGGCGTGCATAATGCCAACTATCACATGGTGGTTCCTTCACGGACCAACCGAACAGCACTCAGCATGGTACTATATCTCTGCCATTCTGGCTGGTATAGCGTTTTTCGTCATTGCGTATTGCATCATTGAAATCATTGTATACAGAGAAGTCCCTCACTGCATTAAATCCATCATCAAAAAGATGAGAAGCAAGAAAACGAGAGACGAGAATGTATCTAGCCACGAGCAGCATAACGACGACGCCGATTAATCTGGTATGATATTCATCGAAAGGTCCCTGTTTCGGGGGCCTTTTCCACTCTTTTCAAAGATTATTCAGTTTAGAAATGGTAGAGTAACAAAAAATAGCCCTCTATTTTAACAAGGGATTTAACAGACATTTATAGGTTACGAAATAGTTGAAAAACATTCTATAACCTGAATGGTGGACCCAGCAGGGCTCGAACCTGCGACCTTACGAATGTGAATCGTACGCTCTAGCCAACTGAGCTATGGGTCCAAAAATATGCTATAATTATTATACCATGGATTTATCAAAATTAAAAACAGAACTAACATCACTAGAGAATTTTCTAGCCGACCCTAGCGCCTACAGTAGCCCGGATTTTGCTACTAAGTCCAAACGCGCTACCATCCTTCGTGAAATACTAGATTTGGATAATAAAATTAGACAACATGAAACAAACCTAGCCGAGGCCGAATCTCTAGTAAACGATCCAGAGCTTGGCGATATAGCTCGAGAAGACATCGTCAACACTAAATCCGCACTAGAATCGGATAAAACACGTCTAGAAGAACTCCTGATTCCACGCGATCCAGCCGACGATAAACCAGCCATTATAGAAATTCGCGCTGGTGCTGGTGGCGATGAGGCCTCTCTCTTTGCTGGCGAACTATATCGTATGTATACCAAATATGCCGAGTCTCACGGCCTACGCCCCGAGCTAATCAGCCAAAATGCCAACGAAGCTGGTGGTATGAAAGAAGTTATTTTTAAAGTCAGTGGCGACAACGCCTATGGGCAGTTAAAATTTGAAGGCGGAGTCCACCGAGTCCAACGTGTCCCTGTTACTGAGTCTCAAGGCCGCATTCATACTTCTACAGCCACCGTCGCAGTACTTCCAGAAGCTTCCGAGCAAGATCTTGAAATAAAGCCCGAAGATCTAAGAATCGATATTTATCGTTCTGGCGGTCACGGCGGACAAGGCGTCAATACTACCGACTCCGCTGTCCGCATTACCCACTTACCTACCGGCCTAGTGGTAGCCATGCAAGACGAACGCAGTCAACAGCAGAACCGCGTTAAGGCAATGAATATTTTGCGTTCCCGTCTCCTCGAAAAAAAGAAAGAGGAGGAGTTAAAAAACGCATCCAAAACCCGCAAATCTCTCATCGGGACTGGAGATCGTAGCGAAAAAATTCGTACCTATAATTTCCCCCAAGATCGAGTTACCGATCATCGTATTCATTATTCGCGTAGTAATATCCCCGCTGTTATGAATGGAGATATTGAGGATTTAATTTTAGAGCTTACTAAACATGAACAAGGGTTTCTCAAATCAGAATAGACCTCCTAAAGCTTACCTAGAAGGCCATCAAGATTTTTATGGGAGAAACTTTATAGTGACCCCAGACGTATTAATTCCGCGTCCCGAGACCGAACAAATCATAGATTCTGTATTGAGTCTTGCCGGAATTCCCTATTTGCCCGGCGTAAAACTTTCTCAGCGTATTTTGCCCCCAAACCCAGTGATTTTAGATATTGGAACCGGTTCTGGCTGTATTGCTATAACGATAAAAAAAGAATTTCCCGAAGCAAAAGTTTACGCTAGTGATATTTCAAAAGAGGCTCTAAAAATTGCTCAAAAAAACGCCAAAAACCATGACGTCCCCATAATTTTCATTATATCGCACTTATTGGAAAAAGTCAATATTAAGACCGTACCTACCCCAGATTTAGTAGTAGCAAACCTACCTTACGTAGACAAAAACTGGGATTGGATAGACAGAAAATCCTTAGATTTTGAACCAAAAATAGCTCTTTATGCTGAAGATAACGGCTTAAAACTGATAAAAGAACTCATAAGCCAAGCCCGCCGACTTCGTATTCCTCGTCTCATCTTGGAAGCCGACCCCTGTCAACACGAAAAAATTATCAAATACGCAAAAACCGCAGGCTACAATCATTTTGAGACCCGCGGTTTTATACTCGGTTTTAAATTAAGCTAACCTATTTTTTATAACCTTCTAGCGTAACATCTACCGAAATTTTATTCCCTTCGCGGACGACATCAAGCCGCACAGTGTCTCCTGGCTTATACTCTCCGATCAAATCTGCCAAGGTTCCAGCTTTTCCAATCTCAATTCCATTCACGGCTGTTACGATGTCTTTGTCTCTCAATCCTGCCTTAGCAGCCGGACTGTCCTTCGCAATGGCTGAATAGGCTGAAGAGCTATACAAATAGGCGCCTGAACTTACAGGTAAATTATAAGCCTTAGCAACTGCTGGAGTAATTTCAGCGCTATACACCCCCACATAAGCTCGCTCCGCCTTTCCAGTCGCCTCTAATTGTGCTAGCATACCCTTGACTGACGAAATCGGAATTGCAAATCCCATATTCTCAGCCGACGCCGACGTCGCCGTATTTATACCTATTACTTCTCCAGCAGCGTTAACCAAAGGCCCACCAGAATTCCCCGAATTAATAGCCGCATCAGTCTGTATCATATCAGTTAGAGTTTCAACATTAGATCCTCCTTCATCTGAGGCGGTTACTGAGCGTCCTAAACCAGACACAACTCCAACAGTTACGGTATTTTGATACTGACCCAAAGCGTTGCCAATAGCCATCACCTGTTGCCCAACATTGATAGTTTTAGAATCACCCAAAGTCGCCGGTTTCAAATCGCTAACATCCTTTATTTTCAAAAAAGCAACATCGTTCAATGGGTCGACTGCAGCTAGCTCAACATCCGAGTAAGTTGTCCCATCATCCAAAACCACAGTAATATTAGTAGCTCCATTAATCACATGCTTATTTGTCAGAACATAACCATCCGCAGTCACAATTATACCCGTCCCCGCAGCTGCCGATTCATAGTCTTGGCCAAAATAGTTAGTAATCTTTGTCGAAGTAACGATCGAAACGACACTTACTGAAACTTTATCCGCAATTTCAGCAATTGTTCCTTCAACGAAATTAGCTGAGTTACCATCTACTCCACTATTTAAAACAGTGAGGGGAGCATTTGATTTTTGATAAGCTATCAAGCCTAAGCCTAAACCCCCGGCCCCCAAAACCAAAGCTAAAATTGAAATCACCAAAATTATCCTGTTATTGCATTTTGTTTTTTCAGTATAGCCACCACTAACATCCAAGCTACCTGCTTTCAGCACAGGGTCAACATTCACTTCTCTACCTTTTCCTATTGTTTCCGCTTCAGAAACAGCACCCTTTTGTTGTTTTTCCATTTTCCTCCTTTAAATATTAAATATTGGGTTACTAAACCATAAAACAATAATACCCACAAGTACCGCTCCAAACACAACCGGACCCAGAATATGTTTAAAACGAAAGTCTTCACGATATCTTATCATCGCCCGCCTAGTATAATTATAAACAAAAGCAAAAATTGTTAAGATAATTGCAACTTGGGAAATTCTTATCCCGGTCTCTCCAAAAGTATATATAATAGACCAAGACCGACATAACCAGGTAATTTCCGAGAAGACAAGTCCGCAAACCAACGTAGTTAAAGTAAAATCTTTGTCATCACTCTGAACCAAAGTATGGCGACTAGCAGCAAACCCTACCAGAAAAGCCAACAAAATGGCCACGATCCCATCTAAATTTGCAGTCATAATCGACACAGCAGACATTCCTAGAAATACTGCCACCAACGACTGGACTAACGCCGCCTTTTCCGATGACAATGGTTTTATAAATAAAAGCCAAACACAGTAGAGCACGGCCAATAATATATCTACCGGCAAAAACGTAGCACCAGCATAGTACGTTAAAAGAACAACACTCACCCCAACTATCAAATCAACTAAATTCGATTTGATATTTAGCCATAAATATCGTCCTCTAACTGCAAAAACTCTCCACTTAGAAACAATAACTAACAGTAACCCCAACAATGGACTTGCGGATAAAACTGTTACCATAACCGCGCCCACTCCTAAAAGTAAATTTAAGAATATGTGCACCGTATTGCTTGCAATATTTCTCGATTTTCTCGCCAAGACATAATCTACCATACATATATATTATACCAAATAATTTAAATTGAGCTTAAAATAATGCTATAATATTTTATATGGAACCAACTTTTTCCCAAAAACATCCCCTAATCAAGGATCTCCTGAGTTTAGTGATTTTTGTTGGTGCTATTGTTCTCGGTACGATGTTTTTGAATACTTATATATACCGTTCCTACAATGTCGTAGGTGGCAGCATGGAAAACACATTGCATGGTGACGATCGGGTCATAGTCAACCGAGCGGCTGTTTCGTGGGCTCACTTTGTCGGCCAAGAATATATCCCCGAACGAGGGCAAATCATTGTTTTCATGAATGAAGACGAGGCGAAAGTTGCCGAATATAAGTCCCAAGGCATTGCCAATCCCATGACCTGCACTCTACCCTCTAACGTCAACGATCAATATATCATCAAACGCGTCATAGCTTTTCCCGGCGAACGTGTAACCGTTAAAAATGGCATTATGACAATTTACAATGAAGAGCACCCTGATGGTTTCGTCTATGACAATGAATGGCGCACTTCCGAAAATGATGGCCCCAAAACCCATACCTCTGGAGAAGTAGATGTAATCGTCCCAAACGGTGAACTATTTGTTTCTGGAGACAACCGAGAGGGCTCTAACTCATGGGACTCTCGTAATGGGCTAGGGACTATCCCATATTGCCGCGTTATTGGACCAGTTATCTTACGCTTATTCCCATTTGATAAAATACGGACTTTTTAACAATTATTTTCCCAATTAAAACTCCAGCAAAGATGAACGCGCTAAGTTAAATTTTTAATTGGTTTGAATTTCGCCAATCATCTTTACTGATTCGGTTTCTGGTAATTCTTCAACATTCTTTAGTTTTCTTTCAATTTGTCTAGAAGTTGTTTTCGCATTTTCAATCTTATTCGCCGATTCCTGTAATTTCTTTTGCACTCCTTCCAAAAGATCAGAAAACTTACCAAATTGAGTTTTAACTGCCCCTAGAGTCTGCCATACTTCAGCCGAACGTTTTTCTATCGCTACTGTCTTAAAGCCCATCAGAAGACCATTTAACGCCACCGGCAAAGTGGAAGGACTAGTGATAGACACATGATATTTTTGCCGCACTTCATCACTTAGTCCAGGTATCCGCAGAATTTCCGCGTACAAACTTTCTGTCGGCACAAACATTATCCCAAAATCCGTAGTCATCGGCGGATCTAAATATTTTGTAGAAATCTTCTTCGCTTGCTCTTTTACATCACTAGCCAGTGCCTTAGAAAATTTTTCAATATCGCCCTTTTTTCCATTATCATACGCCGCAAGAAGTCTAGAATAATTTTCTACCGGGAACTTACTATCTATTGGCAAGTACACCACATTTTCTTCGTCTTTGCCAGGCATTTTTATGGCAAACTCTACCCTATCTGCACTACCTTTTTTCGTAGCATAATTTTCTACATATTGTGACTTATTTAAAATATCTTCAATAATAGCACCCAACTGCACTTCGCCATAAATACCTCGCGTTTTTACCCCCTCCATTACCTTTTTCAAATCCCCCACACCAGTAGCTAAGTTTTTCATTTCCCCCAAACCCTGATATACCTGCGTTAACTGCGTAGAAATAGATTTAAAACTTTCATTAAAGCGTTTCTCTACACTAGCTTTCAATTTTTCATCTACAGTTTCACGCATTTGCTCAAGCTTTTTCTCATTGCCAGTGCGCAATTGTTCGATACTTTTTTCATTGCTATTTTGCATCCGCTCCAAATTTTCGTTAATCTCTTTACGATTCTCGCGAAAATTGCGATCAATTGCTGGGTTAATCTTCCCCACTTCACCTTCCACACGAATTAAGCGCTCTTCCATCGTCTTAAAATCAGCCGGCAATTCTAGCCGGGATGGCTTCTTAAAAATCAACACCATCAGTAAAACAATAATTACCACGCCTAAAACAACTATCACTATATCCATAACCATAATTATAACACATTCAAGGCAACATGTAAGTTTAGGAAGTTTTTACCGAAAAAATATGTAGATGTGTTATAATAAATATAATGCCGTAATAGCTCAGTTGGTAGAGCAGCCGCCTTGTAAGCGGCAGGTCGTCGGTTCAAGTCCGACTTGCGGCTCCACAAACAAAAGCAAGCTAAAATGCTTGCAATTTTGATTGCTTGTTAAAGCGGCATGAAAGCACCCCTATATTCGCTATTTCGCAAAAAATCAAAAAATTGAACCGAGATTAACTTTCGGTTCAATCTTCTTATTGATTTCTTCGACTAAACTTTTTCAGAAAGAAAAGTCCAAGGGTTAATAATTCTCTGGCTTTATCTCAAAATAAGCTTGTGGATGATTGCATACGGGACAAACCTCAGGAGCATCTTTACCTATCACTATATGCCCGCAATTACGACATACCCAAATCACATCACCATCCTTAGAGAATACTTTTTTATCTTTTACGTTTGCGAGTAACTTACGATATCTTTCTTCGTGAGTTTTTTCAATTGCCGCCACTTCCTCAAACTTCACTGCCAGCTCTTCAAAACCTTCTTCACGCGCGGTTTCGGCAAACCCAGCGTACATATCAGTCCACTCATAATTCTCGCCAGCCGCTGCCGCTTCTAGATTAATATCCGTAGGCTCTACCGCACCACCATGTAACTCTTTATACCACATCTTGGCATGTTCTTTTTCATTTAGCGCGGTCTCAGCAAAAATAGCCGCAATTTGTTCAAAACCATCTTTTTTAGCTTTAGAAGCAAAAAAATCATATTTATTGCGCGCTTCACTCTCACCCGCAAAAGCTTTTTTTAAGTTTTCTTCAGTTTTAGTACCTTTATACATTTTAACTCCTTTTTCTTATTATACACTAATCTAAAACAATCATATAATTTGCATCATCCGCGCCGTTTACTTCGTCCGTCTTATCATCTACATAATTACTATATTCACTTAAAGATTTAAACGGCATAAACTGCGCTGCGCGTTCCGAATTTGGCATATATGGTCGGCCTTCAGCATGAAAATGTGGCAAATCTATAATATCTGTATACGGAAAATCATTTTTCATGCTTTATGCCCTCCCACTTGACCATTACGCTTTCGCATTGTTGCCCCCTCTTCAAAATTCTTTAATTTCAAAATTGAATTTTTCCCATACTTTTGTTTAATCTTAATTTCCGCCGCCTGCAAACGTTTTTCTTTTTCAATTTCCTCATGTTTTTTATCATAATCCGTAAAAATATCCAGTTGTTTTAATGAATAATCCTTTACATTATCAATTTTTACATGATTTGCGACTATATAAAATCTTCGCGCCAACAATCCATGTTTTACTTTATCGTCGAAAAGTTCCAAAGTTTTTGACGTGATAATTTTACCAGAATTAGTAAACTCTCTCAAATTAACCGTACCGCGCGTCGCTTTTGGCACTTTCCTGCCATAACGATCTATTTCGTTCTCACCCGTATTTCTATTATCTACATCATACTGCACCGTTAGTACAATTTGATCTGTCACAAGATTTTTCGCCACAAGTGTTAAGCTTAACGCATCCGCCATCTCCCAAGTTATTAATCTAGCCTTATCATAATCATAAGGTTCAGATAATACCTGCCCCATACTAATGCTATGGTTGTCTGATTTATAATTTTTGATATCGCGGATTGTCGTAGGCTCCCAACCCCACGCATGGTCTATTAAGAGTTCCGCGTTAATCCCGAATGTTTCATATAGTTTGTAAGAGTCGTCTATAGAATATCGTGCTAAATCGCCCATCGTATAAATACCTAACTTCGCTAGTCTTTTCGCATACCCTGGTCCTATTCGCCAAAAATCAGTCAAAGGGCGGTACATCCACAAATTACGCCGATAGGTCTTCTCATTTAATTCTGCAATTCTTACACCATTTTCATCTGCCAGGATATGCTTGGCTTCGATATCCATTGCTACCTTTGCCAAATACATATTTGTGCCAATTCCAGCCGTAGCCGTAATACCAGTTTGCGTTAATACGTCTTTGATAATCGTCATCGCTAGCTCACGTGGTGTCTGATGATAGTTCTCAAGATAATGAGTTACGTCTAAAAACGCTTCATCTACAGAATATACATGGATATCTTCCGTTGCTACATATTTAGCATAGATACCGAATACTTTTGCGCTCACCGCCATATACTTACGCATTTGTGGCGGAGCAATAATAAAATCATTCGTCTTTTGTAGCACTTCGAACAAGCGTGGCCGTCCAGGCAAACCCAACACTTTCAAAGCCGGCGATACGGCCAAACATATTGTTTTTTCTGTACGCGAAGCATCCGCTACCACGAGTCTTGCAGTCAGCGGATCCAGCCCTCGCTCTACACATTCTACCGATGCATAAAAAGATTTTAAATCTATTGCTATATAACAGCTCATTAGATACAAGTATAGCCGCCATCTACTGGCATAATCAATCCAGTTACATACGAGGCTTCTTCAGATGCCAAAAATACTGCCGCCGCGTCTAGTTCACCTGGTTTGCCATAGCGTTCCATCGGTACATGAGTTTTAGCAAATTCTTGAAACCTTGGCGTATCTAGTACTGCCTTAGTAAGCTCCGTCTCGAAATATCCCGGGCAAATCGCATTACAAGTTATACCTTCCGTGGCCAATTCTGCCGCTACAGCACGAGTAAAGTTCACAACTGCACCCTTAGAGGCATGATAAGCCACAGTATGAATTTCTGTATTTCCCACCAAACCATACATTGACGCAATATTGATAATCCGCCCATATTTGTTCTTCTTCATAATATTTGCAAAAGCGCGTGTCATTTTAAACACACTAGTTTCATCTGTCGCAATTGTAAAATCCCACTCTTCATCAGTCATCTCTAACACGCCCTTATCTTTAGAAGATCCTGCACAGTTTAATAAAATATCTACCTTGCCAAACTCTTTTTCTACTTTTATAGCTGCCGCGTCGATATCTTCTGTAGATGTTACATCGCATTTTATCGCCAAAACTTTTTTAGCGCCAGCTTTGATTAATTCCGGTTTAAACTCTTCTAACCGTTCTACGCGCCGCGCCAAAATTGCCAAATTCGCCCCCTGGCGCGCAAACGCTAATGCCATTTGTTTTCCTAACCCAGACGAAGCCCCAGTTACAACTGCAACTTTATTATCTAAACTAAACATATTTCCTCCTTTTTTCATATTATATCAAACTATGTTAGAATTAATTCAATGAAAAGCAAAACCACATCACATAATCGAACAGTATTGAGGGCAGGATATGTCGCCATAATTGTAAATTTAACCCTAGCCTTTTTTAAAATGATAGTAGGTAGCCTTTCCCACTCCATAGCAATCATTTCCGACGCAGCGCATGGTTTAATCGACACTCTGTCCGGAATAATAATTATTATAAGCGAAAAATTAGGAAACTCCAAACGATTTATAAACAGCCACGCCAAAATTGAACGCTACGGTGCTATACTTATCGCCATAATAATAATCTGCGTGGGTATACATATTATAACAGAATCCATAGAGGCAATTGCATCCCAGGAAGTTGCCGAATATTCTCCGCCCACCATAATTGTGCTAATTAGTAGTATAATTACCAAATTTATTCTAAGCAGATACTTAAAAAATACCGGTGAAAAAGCGAAGTCCGACACTCTAGTGGCTAGCAGCGTAGAAACCGTAAATGATTCAATAATCAGCGGAACAGTCCTCTTGGCTGCAATTATTTATCTAATTTGGGGCATAAACATTGAGTCGTACATAAGCATTCTGGTTTCCATCATAATAATAAAGCACGGACTGACGCTAATTTTCCCCAAAATAAATCCACAGCAATAAATAAAGTTCACAAACCATAAGAACTATGATATATTATAATTAATATATAATATAAGGAGTTTTATATGCCAACAACAAAATTAACAACAACAGACGTCGCTGCAATTAGCAGTGTATTTGGAGCAATGGCCGCTTTTATAACCACTTTTGCAATAATCTTTTTTATTCTTATGGTTATTGCCAACTGGAAAATCTTCAAAAAAGCTGGTGAGCCAGGCTGGAAATCTATTATCCCAATCTACAATGTCTACATCATGTTTAAAATCGTAAACATGAAAAGTTGGTTCTGGTGGCTAATCGCCATCAATATCTGTGCATCAATTATGTTCGTCATCGACGGGTTCAACCCATACATGATGACTAACGCCCAGATGCAAGCATATAACTACGCAGCGCACCCCATGACTATAATTGCATTAATTATTCTGCTTGTAGCCGAAATATGGGCTAGCATCACTTACGCATATCGTACATCAAAAGTCTTTGGACATGGAATTTGCTACACCTTTGGTTTGATCTTCTTACCTAATATCTTTTGGCTTATTCTCGCATTCGACAAATCATCATATAACAAAAAAGCTCTCAAAAAATAAGTACCAAAAAAACAAACCCGCCGCTATCGGCGGGTTTTTTGACTACTCTCCTTATGAATGATGACAAAATGAGTATGCTTTTCTCAACTTCCAGACCTTAATTGGCTGGAAAACTTATCCTGGCCTCAAGTCTGGCGACGAAAGGTATGACGCAAACTTGGCTAATCCCAATCAGCACTATCGCTCAAGACGGCCAGTTGGGCCAGCAAGATACTGGTTCAGAAAAGGCCTCCAACATGGGCTCAAATATTATTTGTAGCCCTAGTACATTATTTCAAAAGGCTCGCAATTCATTGCGAGCCTTTTTCCTTTCATAAGTTTTCCTTGACCAATTCCAAAAGTCCAGGCAGTTTCTCTAACCCACTCTTCTTACCCATATGCCCGATACCTGGTATGAAAATCGGCTTGGCGTCTATTTCTTTAGGGTAACGTTCTAACACCTCAAATGGTACTATATGGTCATTGTCGCTATAGATAGCATAGCGGTTGCTGGTTAGGGCTATAAATTCACGTTTTTCACCTTCGCTTACCGTAAATCTCTCTACTGCTGCGTTTAATGCATCCTTGCCTTCGTTATAAAATGCTTCAGCAAACCCAGCTAGCCCTATATAGGCATTTATTTTAAGATGACATTCCGTTAAATACTTAATGATAAATTCATTGCCAATAGAATGACAAACCACAACTGAATCGCTACTAATTGACCCCTTATACTGATTCAATATCTCTTTCCATCTCTCATAAATCGTGCCCCCCTGTATAGGAAAAGATGGCATTATTACTTCATAATCAGATTTCTCCAGTTCAGATTTCAACCACCCAAATATTTTTGGTGTACCGTTGATTCCGTGAACCAGTATTACATTTTTCATATTTCTAATTATACTATGCTTCTGAAGGATATCATATACTAAATAATATTGATATCGGGGTATTATAAGTGACAGAAACTGGCCTAAAAGATATTGTGATAACTGTAAATATTGGTAGAAAAACCAATGTTAAAATTCCACAGATAATTATTGCTGTTTTTAGTTTTTTACTCTTATTTTTGCTCGCGGCTATCATTGTTTTTAAGGTTATTACAAAAGAAAGAACACAAATAATTAAATTCAGTGGTAACGGTAGTACTACTAAGCAATTTCCGATACTACCTCCCCAATCCAAAATGGTACAATGGCTGGAAGGTGATATATCTTCGAATGATGTATTGGCCGTAAGCGCTATTGTAGCGATATCCATTAGTACGATAATAAGAATTACAACTAAGAAAACGCACCACCAGCGTTTTGTTAAAAGGTTTGAAATTGAATTATTACGCATTTGTTCTGCTCTGATTATATAATATCTTATTTTGATTACAAAATGCAAATAATACTACAAAATCTCAAAACAATAAAACCAACAATAAGATAATGAATATGCCCCTTTCCAATTTTTTAGGGGGGGATTCCTTGCTGGTAAAATTAATATAACAAAGACTAGCCAATCTTAGCCACCATTAACATCGCCCCCTAAGATTATATTTTGGACGTTTTTTTGGTGTATTCATACTGCCAAGAATCTTAAGACTACTATTGAAACTAAAAAATCAAGAAATAAACAATTTAATGGTAAAATTAATATAACGTATAATGAAAGGAAAATATGACTGGAGAAAAATTAGATGGAGATAATGCCGAAAATATCGCGCGCAAAACAGCTTGGGACACTTTGGCTAAATTAAATCAAGAAAATCCAAATGAACCGAGAGAAGTGCCAAAAGGGTCTTCTGAGGAATTTAAGGGTGAATCTAGAACGTATCGGAAAATTGGAGAAGAATTATATCCAGAAATAACTGAAAGTGCAAAAGAAAAAATGGGGATACGTGATGGGCAGGATTTGGGGGAAGCAATGCAAGAAAAGGCGTCTTGGAATAAACAGGTGAGTGCAGCAGTGGGTGGTATAGATGAATATGTTTTGGCATTGGATGATAGGTTACGTCGAACTGCAGAAAACGAGATGTGGAACATTGATGGCGCCAGAACGGAGCTTGGGGTAAATTATGATAGCAATCTTTCGCTTAATGAAAAAAAATTGGAAGAACGAAAGGAAACTTTTTTTAATTATCTTAGCAGTTTAATAGTAGTGAGCGGCAATTCTATATGGAACCCTTCTGAGAAGAAGGAAGTAAGCACTTTAGAAGCTTTAGTGTATATAGCTGCAGACATGGATGTACCAAAGGTGAATCTTATTGGGCATACACAAGAAGATTTGAAAAATGCCGCTACAGCACAATATATGGACAAGATATTAAAAGATGAGAAGAGCTTTGAAGAAATAAAAAGTGGTCCAACCTACAGAATGATTCAACGAGCCGTAGAAGTTTGGAGGGATGATAAGGACGGAAGATATAAGCCTGTTGATGACGACTGCGATGGCCGTAAAACGCCATTGTATAAAGAAGTAAGTAAATTACTGTCCGATAAAGAAACAGAAAAACCTTTTGGCGAAGAATAAATTGAGGTCACCATGAAACTAATAAAGTCGGCAGAGATGTCGACTTTTTGGTATTAAATATCTAAATGGAAAAGGGAAACCCCCCGCTACGTGAGCGGGGGCAGGTAATGTTAGTCTAGGATGACTCTTGTTACCCATGATGATGTAGAATCGGTTATAAACCAAATTCCGCAGATGCTGACGGCTTTAATTGGCTTATTGCTTCGCACGGTCAAGTTTACACTGCCAACATTTGGCGATATGTGGCCAGACTCATCTAGGCCAAACATGTTCTTGACTAGCAAAGTTGGGTAAATACCTATTGTCTTGTCGTTATCTGTCATGATAGTAAGACCCTTTTCTTGTCTAATGACCAGGTTCTCAGTTTCTACTATCGTGTGATCGGATATGTACTCCACATCGATAACTTTCGCATTGTTACTCACGGCGCTCCGTACAATAACAACGCCTATGAGCAACACTCCCAGAACAACGAAAACGGAAAACAGAGCTTTGATTAACTTGGGCTTTCTACCTTTCCGTACAGCAACACGAATAAGAACAAGCGCCAAGATAGCAACTGCTACCATTAGAGATGATATAAGACCAAAGACTGTTGTGAAATGTACCATTTTATCAACCCCCATAAAATTATAGTATGTATACTGTATCATACTTATACAATTTTGTCAATACTTTTACGCTTTTTTGTGGTTTTGCAATAGTAACTGAGAAACATAAGAAGACGTATAAAAATGGTAAAACTCAGGAATTTATATATTGCAGGTGCAGTGGTAAATGTAGAGACTTCCATTGTCCACAGTCTAGCACTAATATCTCAGAAAAGGAACTCGTTGAGCAGGTTAAGGCTGAGTTGGCAAAATACACTATTGACCAAGAATTCTTTGACCTTGCTATACAAGCGTTGGCTGAGGAGGAAGACAGACGTATAGCTGGTCAAGAAAAGAAAATTCGTGAATTCAGACGCCAAGAAGATACTAAGAAAAACGAATTGAGTGGTCTTCGCAGAATGCGTTATTCTGGTGAAATCAAAGACCAGGCTTGGTTTATGGAAGAATCAGATAGTCTAGAGGGTCAAATTCAGGCCATTCAGGAGCCTATTAGGCGAGCAGAAGTCGCTGAGAAACGTTGGCGAGACATTGCTAATGATGTGTTTATGTTTGCTCGTATGCTAAGGAAAACTTTGATAGTGACAGCCTAGAACGTAAACAGCACGTTTTAAAAGCACTTGGTGCAGAGTTGTTACTTTCGGGTAGAACCATTACCTTTTTCCCTGTTAAGTACTTAATTCCAATCGAAAAAGCGGTCAAAAATTTCAACGCTGATAACGATTTGGTTAGGACCTGTCCACAACAGAAAAAAAATGACCCCGAAGGGTCGATTTCAAAACAATGGTGCTGGAAGTAGGACTCGAACCTACGAAGCCCGAAGGCGAGAGATTTACAGTCTCTTGTCATTGCCACTAGACGATTCCAGCGCCAATACAATTATATATTAAATATCCACAAAAATCAAGAAAAAGAGCCCGCCGAAACGAGCCCTTTTGATAACCTCTAATATATATACGTAAAATAAATGGTGGTGTCTAACACTTCGTCATAATAAGTATCATAAACACCATCTCCGATGCCCCAGCCGTTCTGGCCAAGCACATCGGCCGGCAATATCGAACCACCGCTAAGAAGCGCATCCGCATTCCTATATGCTCTCTCATCAGGTTCAGCCGCATAAAATGTAGACGGCACATACTGACCGGGGTCATAGAGAACCCCTTCAATAGTGTCCGGATAATACCCACTCCTTACTCTATTAAGTATAACACTTCCCACATAAAGTTGAACTTCATCAGGAATCCAATAGCATCCCGCCTCAGCGTATATCGCTCTAGCAAGCAGGTCCCTGTCATAATCAGAGCAATCAATATCACTCTCAGCATCATAATCCCCAGCCACCTGGACACAATCGTCATCCTCAATATGTTCCGACTCTAACACATAACCAGCTGTAGGTTCAAGTAAGTCCGTCGAGACTTCCTCCAATGCATAGCCACAAATCGTCGACTCAATCGCCGCCGTAGTAACAGATTCAGTCACCAAGTTTGTAACCTCTTCTGTGGGCACCTCAGTACCAAATATCGCAATATCGGTTGCCTCCGTCGCTGGCTCTGTATCTTCGGTAGGCAAAGACTCCTCCATGCCTACGCTTGAGCTAGCAGCCACAGGAACAACAATTAACGCTAAGACTAAAGTTAAAACAGACACTACAACAAACACCACTCGTTTCATCATAATCCCCTCTCTTTCTACATGAAACGCATTTATTTTAACCTACTCGGCATAGTAATTACCACGCCGATACATATATTGTATCACACTTAACAATTTTTGTCAAGCATAAAAGCTTTGTTTCTCCCTACGATAGCTTTACTTGAGGTTTATTTTTATTAAATTTTATGATATCATAGACATGTGCCGTGATAGCTCAGTTGGTAGAGCGCGTCTATGGTAAAGACGAGGTCACGAGTTCAAATCTCGTTCACGGCTCCATATCATACAAAAATCCACCTGCGACATGGTGGTTCTAATTTTTAAAAGCTACGCTTAAAGCCTTTTTCGTCCTACATGTGGCTTAATAACTTTTGGTTTCTTAGAACTAGGCAACTCTGTCTTTTTTTTGGCTAAACGAATTTTTGAACTACTCTTCACATCTTTTACCTTACGTTTCGCAATCGCAGATCGCTTAATTTTAGCTTGATTTTCTTTAATAATTTGAGCCTCAATCCTAGCCGTCAAAGCAGTGATAGCCTCCGAATCTTCCACCGCTTCATAAATCGCTAGCATTTGCCTTAAAGTCGTAGTTTTAGGGTCTAGTTCATAAGCATTCTCTAACGCGTCAATCGCTTTCTTCGTGCGGCCTAGCTTCTCCTCAGCTTTTGCAAGGGCTATGTATCGCGCAGGAACATCGCCTTCCAGAGCAATCGCTTGTTCAAAGGCCATCGCGGCCTTTTCGTATGCCCCCGTTTCCAAGTAGATTAACCCTACATTATGAATCGAAGCCGGGTTATTGTCTAAAGACTGAGCAATTTCAAAACACTCAACAGCTTCATCATATTTTTGACTTTTTGCGTATAAAATTCCTAACCGGTTATAGGCCGCCGCATTTTTCTCGTCAAATTTCAAAATCGTAAGCAAAGCCTTTTCTGCCCTAAAAGGCTTTCGCTCTTTCATAGATGACTGCGCAATCTGCCATAATTTTTTCATCTGGGCAGTATATTTAGGAGATTTTTCCTCAACTTTTTTAGTTCTTTCTTCCATAGGAAAAAAGAGGGCTAAATAAACCGTAAAAACAAATATTGCAAACACAGCAATCATATCCTTATTTTAGCATAAATTAGCTACAATTTGCAATTTTACATGACCATTTTTAGAGACGCATTCATAGGCCTCCAAAAATTTAGGTATTTTAGTTAAAAAAGCCCCTTTTCCCGTTTTCAAATAAGATTTATATAGCATTTCAATCGCAACCGCTAAAACTTCCATCGCATATACTCTCACCCCATCCTTTTTCTTTGCGATCTCTTCTACAATGTCTACAATCTCTATCGGTTTAGCAACAATAAGTCTCCTTGCTAGATCTTTCACTTTTTTATCCGCAACGATATCTCCGTCGATCGCTCTTTTATCTTTCAGAAAATAAATCGAGGCTCGGCTTAGAATTGTAGGCAAAATCTTAGATAGATTATTCGTAATCAACACAAAATGCACCTTCTCTTGAGGCTCCTCTAAGTTTTTCAACAAAGCATTCGCAGCCGCATCTCCCAACAAATCTGCAGGACGAACTATAATGAATAAATCTAGCAGCTGTTTAATTTTTATTCTCTCTAAAATTAGCTTCACCTGCTCTACAGTTATCAAACTTTTCTCCTCCGGTTGCAATAACAAAGAATTTTTAACCAAAACTTCCTCATCTTCCGGCATCACAAAAACCGAAGTCCCCACTTTTTTTGCTATAGACTCTAACTCCCCACTATTTTCGAAGAACATCCCTAAATCCCCTAGGTATTTTAGCTTCAAAAGTCATTCTTTGCCCATTCGACAACGCAATTTCCAATTTATTTGCATGTAGATATAATCTATCCGCCTTCTCGATTCCATATAAAGCATCCCCCAGGATTGGATGTCCAAGATATTTAAGATGAACTCTTAATTGATGAGTCCGACCTGTAGTTGGCTTAAGTTCAACTAAGGAATATTTATTATTAGAATCAATTACCTTATAATAAGTTTCCGAGGCTTTCCCATTCGGATCAATTCTAAAAGTTGTGGGATGTTTTAAATCACGTGAAATCGGCAAATCGATCTTAGCTTCACTTAACTTAGGTTGTCCGTTTACTACTGCATAATACGTTTTATGAGTGGTCCGGTTTTGGAATTGTTTTTTAAGATAATCCTGAACTTCCGGATTTTTCGCCAATATCACAACTCCACTCGTATCTCGGTCCAACCTATGCACCAACAAACCATAATTCTCCAACGTTTTTTCTGGACAATATTGCGCCCGTGGCATACTTAGAAGCCCAGCTGGCTTATTCAAAACAATTACGTCTTCATCTTCGTAAATAACTTCAGGCTCAAGATCTGCATTCTTCATAGTCTCCGGAATTTTCAAGATAACTTTTGTTCCCCGTTCAAACTTTTGATTCGGTTTTTTTGCAATCTTACCATCTACAGTCACGAACCCAAACTCAATAAATTTTTGCAGAGAAGAACGATTATAGCTCTTAAAATATTCCCCCATCAACATATCGAGCCGTACTTTTTCCGGCTTCTCCGGTTCATTCGTGATTACTTTGTCTCCATTTATAACACGAGACATCTCCGGTTTACTAAATTTCTTCCCTGTTCGTATCATATGCAAATTATACCATATATGGTATAATATCGCCAGGTAGGGAGAACTTTGAAAAGGAGGGATTTTTTGCCATCTGAAAAAGTAATGCATGCGCTTCGAACACAACAAATCTTAAATGATGAATACAGTGTGGAGAAGTTGGAAATGTACATCAAGGGGTTCTGTAGCGATCATTATAATCCTAAGCCAGAAACCGCTCGTGCACTTGGTTTTGCTCGCGTTCTTCACGACAACCAAAAACGTGACGACGGTCGGCTATACGTTCACCATCCTTTCTTCATGGCTTGTCTGGGAATCTGCCTCGGCCTTACAGAAGACGAGCTAATCGCTATCACCCTCCTACACGACGTTTGTGAGGATACGAATTGCGATGTAGATGATTTACCATTCAATGATTCTGTGCGAGAAGGTGTCCGACGCCTAACTTTCAAACCTCAAGAAGGGCAAGACAAATTAGACGCTAAGATTGAATATTACAATCAGCTAACTTACAGTAGTTATGCCTTCCCAGTTAAGGGATTAGATCGTATTTACAACCTCTGCACCGCCGTCGGAGCTATTTCAAAGCAAAGAGTTATCAAAAATATCCTCGAGACACATCAGATATTCTTGCCGCGCTTTCAACTCGCCCAGGAGTATTTTCCCGAGTACACTAATCCACTCTTTGTCTTAGAAAGCTTCACGCGCGCATTAAACAACGTCCATGCCATCTACAACGGCATAGACCTCACTCAGTATCCCCCTATCCTCTAAGTGGCCTGCTATTCTTGCGGGCCATTTTTCACTCACCAAAGCAAAATCCCCGAGCCGTAGCTCGGGGATCATTTTTGTGTTAGAGATAGAGATCAGGCCCCGGGTTCGTCGTGCGACAGGGTGAGATATTTTCTATCACCTCATAAGCTGCCCACGCACAGGAAGCATCCTGCTCCGACGTACCGCCGCTCACAGCGACCGCAATCTTGCCACAGACAGCCGTACCGGTGGATAACGGATAGATCACGCACCCGCCCCAATTTTGCCGACCTAAAATATTGTCAGCATCATCGGCCATCTCGGACAGCAGAACAACATGGCCGCTGTTTGTATATGCCCTGTTGGCTGCGTTGATCTTGGAAACCGCGACGCCCAAGCAATCGCAGGTAAATCCATCCTCCGTAGCTTCCGGAGGCAACACCTGCGAGCCGCCCAAGGCGATAGCAAACGAATGCATCTCTGCTTCGCCCATAGCCAGGCCCTCAAAACAAGCCCCGCCGTCGTAGCTAATCACCACGGCGCCGTATTCAAGCCCATAATCCGCCGCCTTATCGCGAACCGCATTGACGATATCCTCAGTGAGTTTAGTCATCTGCTCTCTAGACACATAAGGTGCTTTTCCCATTTTTTTTCATTCTCCTTTCACGAAAATACTTAGTGGTTGGGAATATAACCACATACTTTCATTATATCACACTTATGCTATTTTGTCAACTTTAACCCTGTTGTTACCGCAGATGAAAAGCCTTCTGTGCCTCTAGCAGCTTGGCATTAGCTACCTTATTCGCATACTCCTCACCCTGTTCTAGTAGTTCATATACTTGCCCATCAGAAATAGCTGCCAGTTTTTCCTGGAACACAGTAAGCATACTAGACACACTTTCTGCCACTTTTTTCTTTAGATCACCATAGCGAGTTTCTCCCGCCCACGTACCAATCACATCCTGCAATGGAACACCAGTCACCAAAGATTCTATCTGTAATAAATTCGAAATTCCTGGCCGGTTAAACATGTCAAACTTAATCTTCGCAAATGAATCCGTCGTTGCCGACATTATCTTCTTAGCCGCTTTCGCCGGTTCGTCATCTAGCATAATCTTAGAATTCTCGGCTTTGGTAGACTTACTCATTTTCTTCTCTGGGTTCAAAAGGTCACGAATCCGTATCCCATCGCTCACCCCCATAAATTTCACTTGATCCGCCGTCTTGGCTGGTACCGTAAATATCTCACTAAACCGATTGTTAAACCTTATTGCCAAGTTCCGCGTCAGCTCAATATGTTGGAACTGGTCTTCGCCTAACGGAATATACTCCGCACTATACAGCAAAATATCTGCCGCCATCAAAATAGGATAATCGAAAATCGCAACATTACAGCTTTCTTGCCCTTTAGATTTTTCTTTATACTGTATCATGCGGGAAGTTTCACCCATAGTTGCCACACAGTTCAAAATCCAACAAAGTTCAGAGTGTGCCGGAACATAACTTTGACGATAAATATGCACGTTTTCATTAATCTCTAGCCCCGCCGCCAAGTAATATTTAATGGTACGGATAATATTATCTCGCAAATCGCCGTCTACATCCGAAATAATCGAATGGAGATCTGGTACAAAAATATTAATCTGGTTATCTCCAGAATGCTTGTTGGCCAAGCGCACCATTGGCAGAAGCGCCCCCAAGTAATTCCCCAACGTCAACACGCTATTAGACCTAATCCCAGTTAAAATCGTTTTCATACCCTATATTATATCACACAGCAAAAAACCGCCAAGATGGCAGTCACGTAATTTTGGTGGAGTGTACGAGATAAATAATCTCGAGCCACTCCTAAAAAACAAAAATCCAAGAGTTTACTCTTGGCTTTCCGTTTTTTGGTGGAGTGTACGAGATTCGAACTCGTCACCTCTTCTATGCCATAGAAGCGCTCTACCAAATGAGCTAACACCCCGTACTGACATCATACCACATATTGACATTTTATTCAACTTGTGCTATAATAAAAAGATGTATCGTCTACTACATTAAGGAGGGATAAAAATGAGACGATTCGTGAACCTTATAATCTCCGGAGTTGTCCTTTGGGCTGCTAGCATACTATTTACAGAGCAAATCCACATCAAGGATTTCAGCACCCTGTTTCTTAGTACTCTACTCATGTGGCTGGCAACAGTTATCGTATCGCTAATCGCAATACTCATCATGAAGGGCGGAATGTTCGTTAAAAGCTGTAGCTGGACGTTATTTGGGCTGATAATCTATGCGGCATCAAGAATCATCGCACTTTACATTCTGGACGCATGGCTCCCTGGCTTCACCGTCGAAGGCTTCTGGCTAAAAGTACTGATCGCCTTTGCCTGCTCATTCTTCTCTTTGTCAGAGTCAGAAACATACGTTCGCCGCAAAGACAATAACGGAAATAACCCCCCCAACTGACCTTTATTCCTAAGTCAGTCAAGGCCTCCGCAAATTGCGGAGGCTTCTTTTATATCGCTATGATTATTACAACTCTGGTCGCCCCATCCATTGCTTTACTCGCTATCCCTATAGCATAAACCTCAATAATCTGTTATAATAGAAATATTCTTTTAGAGGGGGTGCTTAAATGCACGAATGTACATTTCCTATTTGGGTCATTTCTATCGCTGTCGCTGTGGTTTTCTCGATCGTCGTCGGGTTACTCGACCTACGTCTTCCCAAGACGGCCTCGGGCAAGGTCATTATCGGCGGAAACAACGAGATACGCGCCATAGACCGCGTCGGGCCACCGAAAGTTCTACTGGTCAACTTCATTCTTTCCGTATTAACGGAGATTCTGTTCCTATGGCAATATTTCGCCACTGCCGAGGCAAGTTTCAGTGGCTTCTGGCCAACCATCGGCAGTATCGGTGTAATACTCGGAACAATTATCGTGATGCTCGTGGTATGGATTGTCCTCTTTTTACTCTACGCTCTCTTCTCATACATACGAGAGTCATCCGTAGAGAAAAAATATTCACGCGAACGAAATGCAGACATTACAGTCACATTCATAGACCGATGACCCCAAACCCCCGCTGAAAAGCGGGGGTTTAAATTATCTCTGTAATCTCAAATAAAACTACACCTGTACCAACTCTGCACTATCCAGATTATAATCGCTCATCGCCACTTTTTGGATGGCCGGGTCTTCGTAAGTATTGTAATAGTAAGTCTTGGCTGGGGCAGAATATCCACCAGTATAGATAGTCTTCTCACAGGCACCGTCGCCCATTTGCGCTGCACCGTCTATCATTGCTACACCGGTAAGTGTATGGAACAAACGCGACACATTTTCTGCTTCATTATCTTTCACCGGATAGTGCGTGTTAAGATACGCCACCCGCACAAACCTAGACGGTGCATAGTAATCACCTGGAATCCCCCGCATTAGCGACCCAGAGCCAAACGCCGTCATCTTGGCCTTGCCCCATTTTACCTCCTTTGGCATTTGCGGGAAGAGATTCATATAGTTACGCAAATTCTCTTTGTGCCAGTTATATCCGGGCTGATTCGTTAGGACGTCAACATCGTTACGGAAAATTTCCATCCCCTTTTCAGTGTATTCTACTATAATAGAGCGTTTAGCATCCCCAATTATAAAGTGTAATTCCGATACTGGATATTGATCATTAATTGGTTGCGCAACAATAGCGGTACCTTTTAAAGCCTCTTCTACTTCATCTACGTTCTTAAAATTCATTACAACCCAAAGCGGGAATTCATAAGCCGCAACATTAGTCTTTCCGTCCACTATAGTCTTTTCGTAAGCTGCATAACCTGGGAAATTCAGCCCCGCAATAGCTAGACCACTCTCATTGGCACAGTCAAAATACAGCGGAGTGTTTTCTGCCACAATCGCCATACCAATAATCGCCCCACCCTTCATCGTCATTTCACCTAAAAACGCTGAATTATATTTATACCCCCGTGGCGTAATTACTACTTTTTGTCCATAGGGCACAGACCAGTCCAAATTCCGCCCAAAATACATTCCGCCTTTACTGCTAGTGAATCTAATCCCAGTGCACATTTTACTCCTTTTTTATTACTTATGCTTTTACCATTATAGCATACTGTCGCTCTTTACAAAATACTCACTATATTGCTTTTCAAAATAATCATACCGTAAATTTACCCATTCTAAAACTTCATCTACGCTTTCCCTAAAATCGCGTCGCCCCCATTTCCTATTGTTCCAATATGCCGCTTCCTCGATCTCATTCGCCGTCCTTTTTATGTGGCTAATTAGCTCTTCTTTTTTGCCCAGTAATTTCTTTTCAAATATCTTACCAGCCACCTCCTGAAATTCCGGCATCATTATGAGCCTTGCGAACAATCTTGACCATTCACCATATTGATCCTCTAAATACTCATCATATACCTCCCGCCGAGTATGCGGCGCATCGGGCAAAAAAGTCCCCCAACCATTAAACGACGCATCAAAATCCCAGCCAGGCCCAGCATGAATCTTATCGTTTGGACCATCTTTATAAAAATACTGACTCGTAAAATATGCATCTGGATTCGAAATTAGCTCCTCCAATAAGAAATATTTTACAAAAGAATCAATATCAGCAATCGCCGCTAGCCTATTAAAATTACCCTCCCTTATCGCTAACTCCATCTCATTGAAAGCCCCTAAAAAGTCCTGCATAGCCTCGTCTTCGCGATCCGTATTTACTAGATCCTTGACAGTCAAAGTTTCTTTATTCTCGGTCAGATAATATCTTTCTTCCAGTCGACCATAAATATTGTCTAGTTCAACTAATACCCCTAAAGGATTTTTTAAATCTACTGCCCCTTTCCCTATTTCTATTCCACGCGTTAGATAAAAAAGTCCCTCATAAGCATCATCGACATACAAATTCACAAATTTACCCTCATAAGGGTATTTTTCCCCCAACATCTTCTCGACATAAAATGCAGCATCTGTCCTCAAATTAGTATCGTCCAAATAATTCGCCAAAAGAATCCATTTTTTTCTCTCGCCTAAACCTAATAAATTGACTTTTCGACCAAATTTGATTTGTAAGGGCTTCTTGATTTGAGCCCAAGTTGCGTTTCCCCTACCCTTCACCTCAATATTATCAAATTCAAGCTCTTTTCCCTGCTCAACTAATTCTAGGCTATTCCCCTTATAAATGTTCTCTTTGCTTCCTGTTTTTATCGTCTCCAAATCTACTCCGGATAGACTAATTCTGACTTCAGGAACAAAGTTATCACTATTTTTTAATTCAAATCCTACTCCGACCATTATTGACGGAACTATAAACAAAATAAATACCAAAATAACGCCATTCAGAACATTTCTCCATCCCAGAGGCTTCATAAAATTATTGTAACATACCCTAAACCAATTAAGCCTAAATCTCGTTAGCAAAAATCACAAACCTATGCGAAGCGTCCCCGTTACCATAAGAAACCCCATAACACGTCATTAAAGACAAATCATACTTCACCCCTTCGCTTCTGGCATCAGCCACGGCTCCCATATAACTACCCGCTCCATTTAGCTGCAATTTCCCTGTCTCAATATTCTTTTCATAGATCACTGTCTTAGCCACAACGTAGTTCCTACTTACACCATCATACGTTACGCTAAACATGCTACCCGCTCCCAAACTCACAATCCCTCCGAACACCCCAGCCGTATTATGGCCATATAAAAATTTATCTCTATACTTATTTACATGACTCCCAGAGTCAACGGCGGTACTCGCAACATCGACTATATCTAATTTTCTTCCCGCAATAACAATCGTATTAGGTTCTTCAACATAGGCCGGCGATTCCTGAATTTGCCAGTCCTTAATGGCTATTTTATATTGTTCAGCCTGCCCAACATTATCTTCCTCAACTATAGTCTCTTCTGCTTCCTTTTGAGTAACGACAGTCTCGCTGGCTCTGGAATCATTTATCCTAACTAAATCAAACCCATCGGAAGCCATCAAAATCTCCGGAAACCCTATAATCCCGATACAAGCCGAAAACAATAACAAAAAAAGGCGTTTTGCCATCTCAAAACTCCATATGACTTAACTCTCCCTAATTATAGCACGCTTTACTCAAAATGTCAATAGCTACACCACTTTTCTCATAAATTTTCTCCTAGACAAACCGTACTTTGTCCCATATAATACGTCTAACAGGGTGGAGTACATTTATAGGAGGTGATTTTTTGCAAAAGGATATTATCATGCAAAAATATGAAGCGGTTATTCAAGCGGAAGAATTATGTGTATCTATCAAAGCAGAAGAATTGTATAACGTCATGATGCAACTTACCGAATACGCTTTTCTATCACTCGTACCGCGTTCGTATAACTCTAGGTATCTTCTTACCGCCGAACATAAAACTTTTGAGTCCGTCGCTAGCCATACTTTGCTTACAAAACAAATGATGACCGCTGCTCTCAATTTCTTCTATCGGCCTAATCTTATCCGTACCAAAGACGGGTTTACTTATTACGAGATACAAGAAGCTATTAGTCGCCATGATCTGCCAGAAAACGTTATCGGCGACAGAGCCGACAACGGCGAACGTGACAATAGGGAGCTTGCACGTACCGAAGAATGTTATTGGAGAACATTTTCCGGACACTCTCCTAGTAGAGAGGCTCGTACGGAATATCAAATATGGAAGCTGCTAATAGACCAAAACTCAAAGTTAGAAACAATTACCGGCAAACAGATTCACGTAGCCGATAAGACAGCTGGTATTTTCATGAATCTTTGCTTAGAGGAAAAAGGCTTTGCGCCAATCATGCATATGGATAGTGACATTGCCTCTGAAGAAGAGCATAGACAAATGAGTCGCTGCGAGCGCTATATGACGTTAGACGATATAAAATTTTGCTACGCAAGTGAGATGTGGACTATGAGCTTCTTTGATCGTGGTACGTATAAACTTGATTACCATAACTTCTTTACGGCACTTATAATCATGAAAACCATTGCAGTCACCGGTAAATGGTATACCTGGCGCGAAAAAGATTGTGAGCCCGTATAGCCCAACCACCTCCACCCTTTATCCCCGAAATTTTACATTTCGGGGATTTTCTATGTTATAATCACAAAAAAGGAGGTGAATGAGCAGATTTGATGAGCAATATATCGACCTATGCCAACGCATTCTAGACCATGGAGAAAAAATTACCAACTATAAAAAAACGGATAAAAGAAGTCTTAAAACCACCACGGCTATCCCCGATCACACCGCCCAAGCTTCTTCCGAAGCTTGCACTATTCGTCTACCACATCAAGTTTTACAATTTGACTTGTTAGAAGAATTCCCTATCTTAGTCTCTAAGAAAGTCGGGTTTAAAACCGCTACCTTGGAACTCCTTTGGATATACCAAGTTGCCTCCAACGACGTACGCTGGCTCAAAGAGCGAAAAGTAAAAATTTGGGACGAATGGGAAATCGCAGAAGACGGCACATACCAAGGTCGCAACATCAACAAAATCTATGCAGACTCCCATCCTACCGAATCCAAAGAGAATTTTGCCCACACCATTGGAACAGCCTATGGTTGGATTGTCAATCGCTACAATCTTATCGATAACCTAATTGAAACCCTAAAGAAAAATCCTGGTAATCGCCGAATGGTCCTATCCCTATGGCAAAACGAATGGCTACCTACTGCAGCTCTACCTTCTTGCGTTTGGAACTCCCAATGGAACTTAATTGAAGGAAGATTAAATCTACTCGTTACCTCTCGCTCTACTGACGTTCCGCTAGGCCTTCCCTTCAATATTGCCCAATATGCCGTTTTGTGTCATCTAATCGCCCAATGTGTCGGAGCTAAACCCGGGCAATTTACTTTCATCACTAACGACGCTCATATATATAAAAATCAAATTGACGGCATAAAAGAACAAATTAAACGTTACAAAAAAGCCGTAGAAAGTCAAACTCTTCCGCCCACTCCTAAACTCTGGATTAATCCCGACATTATCGATTTTCATAAATTTGATAATTCTCGTGAACTTAAAGATATAAAACTTGAAAATTACCAAAATCTTGGCGCCATCAAAATGCCAGTTACGGAGTAACATGTTCAGTATTATTGCAGCTATCGGGAAGAATCGTGAATTGGGAAAAGATAATCAACTCCTTTTTCACCTCAAAGAAGATATGAAATTTTTCCGCGACACTACCAAAGGTCACAAAACCATCATGGGTCACAAAACCTGGAACAGTCTACCCAAAAAACTTCCTGGGCGCGAAAATATCGTTATCGCCCGAAAACCCGTAGATGGCGCCGACCTGACCATCACAAACCTAACCGAATATATTTCTAACAACACAAACTCTCCCGAAGAAATCTTCGTTATTGGCGGCGGAATGGTCTATTTCGAACTATTAAAATACGCTAAAAATCTTTATCTAACTGAAGTAGATGCTTCCGTCCCTGATGCCGACACTTTCTTCCCCGAGTTCGATAAGACAAACTATACAAAAGAAATAATCAAGAAAGGCTCCCAAGATGGTCTAAACTATACCTTCGCCAAATACACAAGAAATATCTAGTAATATCTAGTAATATCTAGTAAAAACCACCGAATCAACATGAAAAGGAGAAAAAAATGCAAGATTTAATATTTGAATTAATTGACAAAGAAAAAAAACGACAAAGCGAAGGCCTAGAACTGATTCCTAGCGAAAATTATGTTTCAAAAGACGTGCTGAACGCCATGGGTTCCATTTTAACAAACAAATATTCCGAAGGCTATCCTCATTTTGACGGAATAGGAGCGTCTCGTAATAACGATCCTACCTACGAAGAATGGAGCGAAAAAGAAATTGCCACAAAAATACTCCCTAACTACCGCTACTACGGGGGCCAAGTCAACATTGATCGTATCGAACGACTCGCAATTGATCGAGCCTGTAGACTATTTAATGCCGACCATGCTAACGTTCAGCCCCATTCTGGTGCCAACGCAAACGAAGCTGTATACTTTGCTTGGTGCGACCCCGGAGATAAAATCCTCGCCATGAGCCTTCCCGCTGGAGGCCACTTGACTCATGGTTCCCCCGTTACTCGTTCTGCTAAAATCTACAATTTTATAAGTTACGGTGTGACCGAAACTGGCGATATAGACTACGACGAACTAGAAGAAAAAGCTTTATCCGAACAACCTAAAATTATCCTCGTAGGTTATTCAGCCTTTATGAAAATCCCCGATTTTACTCGTATAACCAAAATCGCCTCAAAAATCCCTGACTGCCTTCTAATGGCCGACATGGCTCACGTAGCTGGCCTTATCGCTGGCGGCGTTCATCCCAATCCACTAGATTGCGGCTTCAACGTTATGACCACCACAACACACAAAACCTTACGCGGCCCCCGCGGAGGATTAATACTCTCAAAGGGCAACGTAACTTCTCCCCTACGCAAACCAGAAAAAATCCTCGAAAATATCCCTGCTCTAATTGACCGTGCAGTATTTCCGGGTACCCAGGGCGGACCTTTAGAACATATCATAGCTGCAAAAGCTATAGCCTTCGGTGAAGCCTTAAAACCAGATTTTAAAAAATATGCTCAAAATATAGTCCTTAATGCTAAAACTCTAGCTAAGGAGCTCAAAAATCTTGGATTTATTTTGCAAGGCAACGGAACCGAAAACCACCTCATCCTTATAAACATTAAAAAAAGTTTCGGATTTGATGGTAAAATTTATGAAAAAGCCCTCGATAATATAGGCTTAACTCTAAACGCCAACGCTATTCCTACCGACAAAGGAGGCGCCTTCCGCCCTTCCGGTGTCCGCCTTGGTACCCCCGCCATCACTACTCGCGGCCTAGGCGAAAATGAAATGAAAATTCTTGCTCTCTGGATGAAAAAAGTCGCCGATATCTGTAAAGAAGCTGAAATAGAAGATAACTTATCTAAGTTCGCGGCCGAATTAGAAACTATCCGTTCCGAAGTTCGTACCCTAGCCCTTAAATTCCCTGTACCTGGAATATAAAAATTTCCAAAATATAGAAAAATCCAAATACAAAAATATAGCCTCAAAATGGGGCTATATTTTCATTATATCACACTTATATTGAAAAGTCAAGTTTTACGAAATGGTGAGGCTCATCTAACCAGGTTTTAACAATATGCAGAGAAGATATGCAAAGAAGCACAGCAACATTTATGATATAATTAAGTTATGAACAAGACTGTCTTGATAACTGGCGGGGCTGGCGGTATTGGCAGTGCTACCGCAAAGAAATTTGCGAAGCAAGGTTATGATATCGCGATCAATTACTATTCTAGTGACAATAAAGCCATTGAATTAAAGAATAGTATTCTATTAGAATACCAAGTGAAAGTAGAAATCTATAAAGCAGATGTTTCCGATGAATTGCAAGTAGCCGACATGGCAACCAAGATTAAAAGTGATTTTGGCAACGTTAATGTTTTAGTAAATAATGCTGGCATTGTTTATGATAGAGATTTTGACAATATTACGATTGAACAGTTCAGAAAAACACTTTCGGTGAACGTAATCGGTGCATTTATCGTTGCGAGAGAAGCTAGAAAAATAATGCCAGATGGGGGGGCGATTATAAACGTCTCATCTACCAACGGAACTAAAACTATATCTCCAGAATGTCTTGATTATAATATATCTAAAATTGGTCTTCAAAGCCTCACTAGAGATTTAGCCTTTCAGTTTAGACCAAATATCAGAGTGAATGCCGTAGCTATCGGCTGGGCAGATACAGACATGAATAAAGATTTGCCAGACGATTATATTAAGGCTGAATTAGAGAAAATATACTTAGGGCGTTTCGCTAAACCTGAAGAGGTAGCGAATGCAATTTATTTCTTAGCTAGCGACGAAGCAAGCTATGTTAATGGCAGCATCCTAACAATCGACGCAGGATATTAATCATCGAACCCAGATAAATAAAATCGGTACAAAAATAGCCATATATTTTTGTGAAGGATTTAACGGACTAAATTATAGAGGTGAACCGTCACACTTTTGACGTGTTTCTTGCAAAAAAATGATATAAAAAAGCCCCCTATTATAAGGGATTTAACGGACATTTATAGGTTATGTAAATAGTAGAATAGTAGAATATTAGATTACAGACCATTTGGTGGGGCTTAATTCGCCAGGTTTTAACAATGTATAGAGAGGACTTGCAAGAAAAATTGCAACATAGTGGGTATGCTATAATAAAGATATGCGACCAATAACGACATTATTTATGCTTGAATCACTTGATGGGAAAATAAATAGCGGCAATAGCGATGAACTTGACGTTGACCGTGATTGGAAAAATATATCTGGTCTTCGCGAAGGGCTACAACAGTATTATGATATAGAATCCGAGACAGATTTATTCTCCTTTAACACCGGTCGAGTCATGGCTAAGATTGGTGTAAATGATAGAACTGAAGAGCCACATAAAATTGATGTGCTGTCTTTTGTGATTTTGGATAATGAACCACACTTAAATGAAAAAGGTATAGATTATTTATCCCATTGGGTAGGTAGGGTTATTATTGTAACAACAAATCCAGAACATCCAGTATTTTTTGTAAAAGACAAGTATGATAATGTCGAAATTCTCAAATATGATGAGTTAAACCTGAAACAGATGTTGGAGGATTTATATAAAAAGTACGACGCCGAACGCCTAACCATTCAATCAGGCGGGAATATGAATGGCTGTTTTTTGAGAGAAGATTTGATAGATTATGTAAACGTTGTTGTTGCCCCGGTTTTAGTAGGTGGACGAGATACGCCTACCTTGATTGATGGAGATGCAATATCTTTACCAAGTGAACTGTCGGCAATACGTCCTATGGAACTATTAGAATGTAAAGTGCTTAATAATTCATACATTCATTTGCAATACAAAGTCATGCACAAAGATAAATAACTACTTGCAAGGGATTTAACAGCCAAAATTATAGAGGTAAATTTCAATTTTTGATATGTTTTTTGTCGTAAAAATGGCATAAAAAATACCCTCTATTATAAGGGATTTAACGGACATTTATAGGTTATGTAAATAGTAGAATATAAGATTACAGACCATTTGGTGGAGTGCAGGAGACTCGAACTCCTCACCTCAACAATGCGAATGTTGCGCTCTGCCAGATGAGCTAGCACCCCACAAGTACATTATACCATAAAAATAAGCCCTTGCAGGGGCTTATTTTTATTTTCAAGCATACTAACGTTTGCTGAACTGTTCGCGCCGACGAGCAGACTTGAGGCCATATTTTTTTCGTTCTTTCTCACGTGGATCGCGTTTCATCATACCGGCCTTCTTTAATACCGGCCTGAGATCCGGAGCTTCTATTACTAAGGCTTTAGATATAGCCAATTTTATAGCGTCAACCTGACCAGCCAATCCCCCACCTTTAGCTAAAATGGTTATATCATATTCTTTCTGCTTACCAGCTAACGCCAAAGGGTCAGTAATTTCTGCTAAATAAGCCTTATTGCCGGAAAGATATTCTAAAGCCGACTTACCATTAATCTTGATATCACCTTTACCCTTATAGAGTCTCGCGGTAGCCGTAGCGGCCTTGCGCCGACCTAGTCCATACGTATATTTTTTTGTAGCTACCATTACTTAATCTCCTTTGGATTTTGCGCTATGTGGGCATGCTCTATTCCATTAAATATACGCAGCCTCTTCATCCTGTCGGCCGCTAATTTATTCTTAGGGAGCATCCCCCTGACTGCAGCACTAATTGCTACAGCTGGATCCTTCTCAATTACTTCTTCTAATTTAAGTTCTGTGAGCCCACCTGGGAATCCGCTATGGCGATAGTATTTCTTTTGGGTCATCTTCTCACCAGTCACTACTATATTTTTAGCATTAACCACAACTACATAATCGCCATTATCAATATGAGGAGTGTAGGTAACTTTACTTTTCCCCATCAATTTGTCAGCGATCACTACAGCTAATTTCCCTAGCGGCATGCTAGAAGCATCTACTATCCACCACTCACGTTTAATTTCAGAACCCTTTTGTGAATAAGTTTTCATCACTTATCCTCCTTTTTCGCCTCTGGCTTTGAGGCCTTTTTAGTTTTTGTAGGTTTATTAGACTCTTTTTCTTCATTTTTAGGCTCATCAAAAGAAATCTCATCCACAAAACTAATTGTGCCCATCTCGGAATTATCACCACGACGATAACCCGCATGCTCAATTCTCAAATAACCAGACTCTCTCTTAACTTGGGGAGCAATATAATCAACTAACAACGTAGCCGCCTCCAAATCATTCAGCCTAGCAATAATCATCCGACGGTTATGTAAACCGCCTTTTTTCGCCATCGTAATTAGTTTTTCAGTCGAACGACGAATTTCTTTTGCCCGCGCCAAAGTTGTTGTTATGTTTTGATACCTAATCAGAGAACACATCAAAGCACGTCTAAGCGCCAATCTCTGATCGGTCTCGCGGCCGAATTTCCGGCCTTTGTGTCCGTGACGATGCATATTAAATATTTAACTCCGTTAATTTTTCTTTAACTTCATCTAATGCTTTTTGTCCAAAACCTTTAAGATCTTTCATGTCAGTTTCAGACAACGTTACTAAATCACGAATCGTTTTGATATCGTTATTTAGCAATGCATTAGCTGTACGAGCAGAGAGATCAAGCTCCTCAATAGGCAACATTAGCCCAGCATCTTCATCATCTTTGTTCGCACCTGGCGCAGGAGTAGATTCGACTTTTTTACCCCCAGCCAAAGCTGTAAATTGATTCACTAATATCGCAGCGGCCTCCTCAAACGCTTCCCTAGGCGTTATAGTGCCGTCCGTATCGATAGTTAAAGTTAGCTGTTGTAAATTCGTATCCTGACCAACACGCGTATTCTCCACTTTATAACGAACTCGAAGTACAGGCGTAAACACAGCGTCCACTGCAATCATATCACTATGTAAACGTTCCTCGCTAGCTCTTTCTATGGTTAAATATCCCCTGCCCGACTCAACCACAAAGTGCATTTTTAGCGTATAATTTGGGTCGTCAATGTGACAAATCGTTTGGTTAGGATTAGCGATCTCAACTTCCGCAGGAAGTTTGATGTCGCCCGCAATTACCCTTTTATCACCATCTTTTTCAGATTGAGCGCTACCCTTAATCTCAAGAGTTAATTCTGCCGGAACATCAGTGTGACACTTAAAGCGAATATTTTTAAGATTCAACATAATGTCAACAACGTCCTCCCGCACCCCAGGAATAGTCGTATATTCATGGCTTATTCCTTCCACAGAAAAAGCAGTAATCGCAGCTCCCTTAACACTAGAAAGTAGTACTCGACGCAAGGAATTGCCTAAAGTATTGCCATAGCCATAATATAGCGGTTTAATTACAAATTCAGCACTATTTTCGCCTACTTCTTTTACTTCAGCTAATGCTGCTTCGTGAATAGTTTTTGTAGTCATTTAATTCCTCCTTAGCGTGAGTAATACTCAACGATTAATTGTTCATTAATACCGGCCTCAGCTTCTTCCCGCTTAGGCAGGCCAGTTACTTCTATTTTCATTTTCTTCGCGTCGACCTTCAACCATGATAATGGCGTAACATTCGATGCCCCTATAATGTTCGGAAGATTTTTGAAGTATTCAGTTTTTTCAGATTTCGGACGTACCTCTAAAACATCACCCGGGTTCAAACGAATAGAAGGAATATCTACGCGTCTACCGTTTAGTAGAAAATGTCCATGACTCATAAGCTGTCTAGCCTGACGACGAGTCAAAGCAAATCCGGAACGAAACACCACGTTATCGGCACGACGTTCTAAAAATTCCAAAAGCTTTTCACCTGTCAAACCTTCGGCCTTTTGAGCCTCTTTCATCAATTTAGCAAATTGTTTCTCAAGCAAACCATACATCCTGCGCACTTTTTGCTTTTCACGAAGTTGAGTCAGATATAAACTTCCACCCCTCATTCGCATATCGCCATGCTCACCTGGAATACCAGATTTTTTCGCCATTACTTTATGCGCTTTTGGCGCTAAAGCATAACCCTCACGACGACTTTGCTTTACTATTGGAGAATGATCTCTAGCCATTATGGTTTCCTTTCTCCCTTCGGTCGCACACCACCGTGAGCGATCGGAGTTACATCAGTAATACTATCAATCTTTATTCCTGCTGCTGAAACAGCACGAACCGCAGCGTCACGCCCAAGTCCAATTCCGGAAACATAAACATCCACGGAATTCAACGCATGGTTCTTCTTTGCTAGCTCCAAAGCTTTTTCAGCCGCCACACCAGCTGCAAAAGCCGTACCTTTTTTCGAGCCGCGAAACCCATTCGCCCCCGCCGACGAAGCCGTAAGCACCCCTCCAGTTTTATCCGTAACACTAATAATAGTGTTATTGAACGTAGCCTGGATATGTACTGCTCCAGCATTAACAATTCTTTTGCTCTTCTTAGTCTTGGATCTAGGACTGACCGTTTCTTCCACAGCCATTGCCGCTTTAATTTCTTCTTTTGCCATACTATTCCTTAAGTCTTACTTGCCGCTTTAGGTTGTGCACCACCGACCGCGATCGCCTTACCCTTACGTGTACGTGCATTCGTACGAGTACGCTGGCCGTTAACCGGCAATTTTGCCTTGTGACGCATTCCCTTATAGGAATTAATATCCTTTAATCGTTTTATGTTATTACTCACCAAGCGTCGGAGATCGCCTTCAACATGATATTTCTTAGAAATAATATCGTTGATTTTTTGTTCTTCAGCCTCGGTGAGATCTTTCACCCGAGTGGTAGGCTCGATTTTAGCCTCCGCAAGGATTTTTTTACTTGTCGTTCGTCCAATCCCATATACATAAGTGAGGCCAATCCACACTTGTTTATCGGAAGGGATCACAACACTAGCTACTCTAGCCATATTTTAACCCTGCCTTTGCTTATTTTTAGGTTTTTTCTTATTGATGACCCTAAGCACGCCCTTCCGGCGAACAATAATGTCATCGGGGGAGATTTTTTTAACACTTGCACGTACCTTCATTGTGTTAAAATCCTTTCCTTTCCTTTAACGTCATATATCATCAAATTTTAATCTTCTCTAAGTAGACCAAAACCCGACTAACATATAACAATTTAATATTAATCTTTGAGCCGAAAGCTAATCCTACCCTTCGTGAGATCATAAGGGGTTAATTCAACTTCAACTCTGTCTCCAGGAACGAGGCGAATATAATTTTTTCGCATTTTCCCGCTCATATGGGCGACAATAACATGACCATTCTCGAGTTCGACCCGAAATTGGGTATTAGGCAATGCTTCGACAACACTACCAGTGAGTTTAATCACTTCCTTTTGACTAGCCATAAATTACATTTCCATCTTAGCACAAAAACATTTTTTTGTAAAGACTAAAATCTATAAAGTCATCGAATAAATTAGAGAAAGACCTCTACTTTAAAAATTATCTATATTATAAAACCCCAATAAGCTTTAATTCTAGAAACATTAAGTCTACATACTCGAACCCAGTATACTATTTTATATACTAAATCAGCACCCTGATCTTCTTTAATCTAAATTTAATACCAGCCATGCGAATACCAATATTCTAAAGCCTGTTTCCAGCCCCCATATCTACCTGTAACATAACTCGACATCCATTTAATCTGAGTTATTGGATTCGTTTCCCAATCTGCTCCGGCCGAAGCCATCTTACTCCCCGGTAAAGCCTGTGGGATCCCATACGCTCCTGAAGGGTTAGTCGCGTCCACTCTACATCCGCTCTCGCGATAAATAATGTCAAGTGCAGCTGCCACATCCGCTTCGCTAATGCCTGCTTGCCTTACCCATTCTTCGCACTCTCCCCATTCTGGTAAAATCGATTTTTTTATTCCTACGGCGACTATTCTTTCAAGCGGCTCCTTCACTATTTCTTCCGACACTAACTCCCTAGATACTTCTGTATTATCGACATACTGTACGTTATAAGTAACTCTTTTAACTCCAACCTCTCCCAATTGCCTTACTTCCAACTCGCCACTCGCTAAATTGGCGTCTCTCTCAGTCTTTTCATCGAAAGGAATCTCCTCTTCAACTGTCAAAGTTCTACCTCCATTCCTAATAATTCTATAGACATTCATTGTCCCAACTTCTAGAAATTTAGTATTCGGCTCCGCTACAACCTCATCCCCATCATATACAGTAATATTTGCCTCGTCCGCAATATCTTTTACGTCATAACTCGCCGTCATAAGATATTTACTTACATCTCCATCCATTATAATAACCGGACGCGCTCTATATATATTGACATAGTAATTATTAGCATTAATCTCCGTTTCTAGCTCTGGCTCTACTCTATCTCCAGAATTCATAATAATGCCTGCCCTACCTAAAGCCTCCCCAACCGTACGCGCTTCAGTTTTTACGGTTAATTTTTCCTCGCCATCGTAAAAAGTCACGAACTTAGCACCCTCAATAATTTCAACCGGATCATCTTTTTTTTCTGCAAAAGTTTCCCTACTTACTATTCCGAAAACAATTGCCATAGTAATAATCAGCGAAACAACAATCAGAAAAACCAGTGCTTTATCTATTTTTCTAGCAAGATTCATACCATTATAATTTTAACATATTAATAATAAATATAAAAATTTTATTCAGTTAAAATCGCCCGAACGAATTGTCGAGAAAGATATGTACGCTGTTGCTGAGACCATTCTCCAGTACAAGAAATTAGGCTAATGGACTCTTTCCCAAATTGCGGAGTTTTTGCCGCAGTCGACATATAAGCGTCTGACTCATCCAAAGGCACAGTGACATTTTCCACAACCATATACCTATAGATAATTCCATCGCCCCTTTCTACGGTAATAACATCACCCTCCCCCAAATCCGGTAATTTTTTAAATACACCCAACACATGAGGTCCTCCATTATGCCCATCGATTATCATAGTCCCTCCTTGACCCGGGAGCCCTGAAGCCTCATACCATCCTACATCAAAAATATTTATTGGCGTGTCCAGTTCACCCTTACTATTTACCCCCATAGGTAAAATCCGTGCCTTATTTATTCCAATTTTCTCGATTGTAAGATAGCGGGGACGTTCAGGCGCAACTACATACTCCTTTATTTCATCCTCTGACGGAGCTACCTCTACCACATCACTCTCTGATTCATTAACCTCTGCTACTTCTCGTTCACTCCCGTCTTTTTCGTCATAATAATGAGCTTCAAAAGTTATTACTCTTATAAGAAATATAAGAAATAGTAGACCCAGTAGTCCCCAAAGGACCCATTTTACGATTTTACGCCACCCTTTTAGCCTAAGACTCATTGTTATAATCGTCATATGTTATCATTAACGCACGAGAATCCACCGACCTTAAGTTCTCAAGTGCTACCGTCACTACAATCAAAAGCCCTGTTCCGGAAATAGATAGCCCAATCGGTGCCCCCGTCGTCAATATAAATATATAGTCAGTGATAAACGGAAGCATCGCGATGAGCCCTAAAGCCAAAGCCCCAAACAAATCTAAACGGTTCACCACCTTACCCAAGTACTTCGCCGTCATAATACCCGGTCTTACCCCCTCAATAAAACCACCTTGTTTTTGGAGATTATCCGCAATCTCTTTAGTGTTAAAAATAATCGAAGTATAAAAATACGTAAATGCAAAAACCAATACAAAGTACATAGCCGGATAAACGAACCACTGCCCCGTAATTCCATTTGGATACATCATTTTAAAATTATTAGCCGAAGGAGCTGAAAAAACTGTGACCAAAGTCTCTCCCACCGAGTTCCCAGGGTCAACCGAAGAAATCACTTGGCCAATTAAAGCCGGAAGCGACAAAAATGCAGTTGCAAAAATTACTGGAATCACTCCGGCTGCAATCATTTTGATTGGCAAAATCGATTTAATTCCCCCATATGACGAATTACCGTGCACTCTCTTTGCATAATTAATCGTAATAATACGTTGCGCTTCATTCAATTTAACTAAGAAATAAATAACAACAATCATAGCCACCCCAAATCCGAGCAGTATCCAAAATATTGTAGGATTAACCGGAAGCTCTAACCCTCCGAATAAAGTTAAGCTACCTTCACTCGTATCGAAAAGCGCAACCCCAAGCGAAGCCATAGTTGTTGGCAACTGCGAAATAATCGAAGCAAAAATCAAAGTCGAGATTCCGTTCCCAATTCCCTGCTCTGTGATTAATTCACCTAGCCACATTAAGATCAAAGAACCTGCCGTCATAGCTGTCACTGATAATGCCCAATCACCCAACGTTGGCGTAAAGTCAGTCGAAATATTAGCCGCCAAAGTAGATTGATAAAGAATGAATATATAAGCAATCGACTGGATGATCGCTAAGGGGACTGTCAACATCCTAGTCCATTGATTAATTTTTCGACGCCCAGTCTCACCATCATTCGACAATTCTTCCAAAGAAGGTATCGCTTTCGTTAAAAGCTGGACAACAATTGAACCAGTAATATATGGTGAAAGCCCAACCAAAATAATACTAAAAGATGCCAACCCTCCACCAGAAATTAAGTTCAAAAAATTCGAAAAATCCGATTTTTCCAGTAAATTCCCGACTGCCTCTTTAAAGGTCGACGCATCTCCCATCGGTACAGGAATCTGTGCTAATAGCCTATAGGCTACTAAAATCCCGAGTATAATAAGCACTCGCCTTAACATATCTTTATTTTTTAGAGATTTGAATATAGTCTTAAAATGCATAATACCTCTTGTCTTCTATCTATCTTATCACACATCTAGTTTTTCTACAACTATATCTTATTAAGAAACAGACCGTCAAAAACATAGCCACTCAAAAAAATACTCGACAAATACAAAAAAGTTGCAAAATACTGCAACTTTTTTGTATTCTAAGCTTTTTTAGAGATTTTCTAAATCAGCTTCCGTCGGGATTTTAGAATCCGGAACTTCAAAATCCTCAATCGGCGCAACACCTGTACCTACAGGAATTTTGCGACCAATAATTACGTTTTCCTTCAAACCCTTCAAATGATCTACTCGCCCGTTAATCGCCGCGTTAATTAAAACTCTAGTTGTGTCTTGGAACGACGCGGCCGACAAGAATGAATCCGAAAAGATTGACACTTTCGTAATACCAAGTAACAAATTAGTATAGGTAACTGGATCTTGTCCCTTAGACTCTAGTTCTTTATTCACCTTTAATACTGAAGCTTTAGAAGTAATGTCTCCAGAAACAAATTCAGAATCACCCGGCTCATTAATTTGCACTCTCGAGAACATCTGGCGCACTAAAATTTCCAAGTGCTTTGGCGAAATTTCATGGCCTTGTGCAGCATAAACATTCAAGACATCATTCATAATATATCTCTCAGTCGCCTCTACACCTTTATATTTCAAAAGATCCTGAAGATTAAGAGACCCCGTTGTTAATCTATCGCCCGCCTTCACGCTATCATTAGACTTGACCACCATCTCCGCATCCCCCGGAATATCCATTTTTACCGAACCTTTAGCTGCCGTTACAAGAATAATGGCATCTTTAACTAGTTCAATAATTCCGTCCTCCGGAGCTTTGAGAGCCTCTTTCCCGCCACTTTTACGAATCAAAGTCGCACCTGTCTTCACACTTTGACCATCTTTAACCGCAGGGTTGCGCCCTTCCAACGGGAACCGGCTTATTCCTCCTGACTGAGGTGTAATTTGCACGACATAATGGTTGCCATCTTCGCGCACCTCAACAACACCATCAATCGGCGAAACGTAAGCTTGACCCTTAGGAGTACGAGCTTCTAAGAGCTCTTCAACCCGAGGAAGCCCTCTGGCAATCGCGCCCGAACCAGCAACGCCAGAACCATGCTTCGTATCGAGCGTTAACTGAGTGCCAGGCTCGCCAAGAGATTGCGCCGCAATCACCCCAACCGGCTCATTAGCCGCGACAAGAGCTCGAGTAGACATGTCTACTCCATAACTTTTTCGAGGAATTCCCTCGACGGCCGTAGTTGACAAAATAGATTGAATTTTAACCTCTTCAACTTTTTCGTCTGCTTCGATTTGTTCAGCTATCTCCTTCGTAATCAACTGGTCGGCCTCTAAATAGCCGGGCACTGGTTCTGCAGTATAACGTCCCGCAATGCGCGCCGCAAATCCAATTCCTGAAAGCTCCGTTTCATCTCGGTAAACAGTGAATCCGGGATCCTCTGCCTCCTCGTCAGTCGTGAACACATCCTGCGATACATCTACCAACCTACGGGTTAGATATCCTGAATCGGCAGTACGAAGCGCCGTAGACACCTGACCCTGTCGAGCGCCCCGAGTAGCAATAAATGATTCTAGGGTATTCAGCCCCTTCTTATAGCTAGATTTAACCGGAAGCTCGATTTCATTATTGTTAATATCCACCATGATACCAATCTCGGCCGAAGCAAGTTTGATGTTAGAAATATTACCTCTAGCACCGGAGTTAACCATTACCGCAATATCCGTATCCATCTCTGAAAGCTTACCTTGCAAGAACTCAGAAATCTTCTTATCGATGTCTCGCCAGTTATTAACAGTCAACTTATGCCGTTCATCCTCCGTCACCAGACCGTCATTATACTGTTGCTGAATAAGCGCAGTCTTTGCATCCCCTTCTGCGATGAAGTCATCAATCTCATCATAAGTCGGATAATCATCTTTGGCAGTAGAGATCGAAGCAATCGTTTCGTATTCAAATGCCAAATCCTTCAAGGCATCTGCAGTCTTGACCATTACTTCCGATCCGTAAAGGTCGAAAATATCTGCCATCACTTTCGAAAGATGTTTTTTAGTTTGTACAGAATTGTCATATGGATAATCTTTGGGCAAAATTTCATTAAAAATTACTCTTCCTAAAGTCGTATCTCGAATTTCTCGTTTTGCAAAAACGCGAATTGGAGTCTGAAGTGCAATGATACCTTGATCATAGGCCATCTCGGCTTCATAAACTGAAGAAAAGGCTTTCGGATCGTCAGTATCCGTACCCGGCTTATCATAAGTTAGATAATAAGCCCCGAGCACCACATCCTGATAAATGGCGAGCACCGGCGAACCGTCAGCAGGTTTAAGCAAATTTTTACCAGCCGACATCAACTCTCTAGCTTCCGCTTGAGCCGCATCGGACAAAGGTAAATGCACGGCCATCTGATCCCCATCATAATCCGCGTTAAAACCAGAAGCCACCAAAGGATGAAGCTTAATCGCTTTACCATCAATCAATCTAGGTTGAAAAGCCTGGACCGAAAGGCGATGTAGAGACGGAGCTCGGTTCAAAAGCACATACTTACCCTTAATTACTTCATCTAGTGCATCCCAAACGATAGTTTCTTTAGCCTCAATTAGTCTCGAAGCAGAGCGAATGTTATTCGCGTATTCATTCCCAATCAACCAAGAGATCACAAAAGGTTTAAAGAGCTCGAGCGCCATCTGCTTTGGCAGCCCACATTCATTAAGGCTCAACTCTGGTCCAACGACAATCACTGAACGACCAGAATAGTCTACGCGTTTCCCAAGTAGATTTTGGCGAAAACGGCCCTGCTTACCCTTCAAGAGATCAGATAATGATTTTAATTTACGCCGACCATTTGTAGAACTAGCGCCTCTAGAACCATGCGATGCCGAGTTATCAATTAAAGCGTCCACCGCTTCTTGGAGCATACGCATTTCATTGCGACATATTACTTCTGGCGCATTAAGATCCATTAACTTCTTCAAACGATTATTGCGATTAATCACGCGTCGATACAAATCATTAAGATCCGAAGTTGCAAAGCGTCCTCCTGGAAGTGCAATCATTGGGCGCAAATCCGGCGGAATTACTGGAATAACAGTCAAGATCAAATCTTCAGGCTTAATACCGGCCGCCTGCATCCCTTCCAGGGTCTTTAAACGCTTTTGAATTTTCTTTTCCTTTTGACCTTTAGCCTCTTCTTCCTCTTTTCTTAAGCCTTCAATGAGTTTCTCTAGTTCAATCTCATCTAACATCTTTTTAATTGCAGTTGCACCCATCTCCACGGTAATCAAGTCCTCATATTCTTCCGGCAAATTACGGTACTCAACTTCCGTAATCACACCACCTTTTTTAAAAGACTCTAAAGTATTCTTACGAAACTGGTAGTCGTCCTCTAGCTCTTTTAGTTCTTTATCTTGTGCTTCAGCCAAAACCTTAACATCTGCATTATTCTCTTTAGATTCTTTATCATAACGAAGCTTAATCGCATCTCGAGCCGCAATAGTCTGGCTTTCCAAGGTTTCTAAGGTTTTATTGATCTCATCAGTTTTTACATCGGTCATTAAATATGTCGCAAAATATACTACTTTTTCAATATTTTTTACGGTCATATCTAGGAGTAGAGACAAAGCCGAAGGCACCCCTCGCATAAACCAAATATGCGCCACAGGAGCCGCCAACGCAATATGCCCCATACGCTCACGTCTTGTGATAGATTTTGTTACTAAATTACCTTCTTTGTCCACCGCCGCTTCCCGCGATCTTACACCTTTCAATTTTGAATCATGCGGGTTAATGTCCTTAGTTGGTCCAAAGATTCTTTCACAAAATAGCCCATCCCGTTCCGGTTTTTGGGTACGATAATTGATTGTTTCTGGCTTGGTCACCTCTCCATAGCTCCAATTCAATATGTCATCTCGGCTTGCCACCGTTAATCTAATCGAATCGAAGTCTGAAGCGCTAATAAAATTATCCATCCACGCCATATTAGAACTCCTCTCCAAGGTCGACGGTACCATCATCCACATCGGCCTCCGTTATTTCAATGCCCTCTTCCGCCATCATTGCTTCTGCCTCATCATCGTCGAGGTCAAGAATCTGTGGCTCCGTATCCTTTTTATGTTGATCATAGATGGATTGATCATCCTTAGATTTTTCAATTTCTTTTGAAGTTTTCTCGATAACATCTCCAGCATCCGAAGACTCACCGTGGTCAAGCAAATCTACTTTAAGCCCTAACCCCTGCAACTCTTTAACAAGAACGTTGAAACCCTCCGGGAGCTTCGGCCCTTCAATTGGCTCATGTTTAATAATGGCTTCGTATGCTTTAGCGCGACCATACACATCATCCGACTTGATAGTCAACATCTCCTGCAATGTAGTCGCAGCACCATAAGCCTCAAGTGCCCAGACCTCCATCTCTCCAAACCTCTGACCCCCATTTTGCGCCTTACCGCCAAGAGGCTGCTGAGTCACCATAGTGTATGGGCCAGTCGAACGGGCATGAATTTTATCTTCCACCATATGGTGCAACTTAAGCATATGCATCACACCCACCGAAGTTCTTTCTTCAAACGGATCACCTGTCAATCCATCATATAGTTGCACTCGACCATCTCTAGCAAATCCTGCCTTCTCTAGTTCATCCGAAATTACTTCGTCCGGAACCCCGTTAAAGGATGGGGTAGCCACTTTATAGCCTAGTGCTCGAGCCGCCATACCTAAATGGGTCTCAAACAACTGCCCCAAATTCATACGAGAAGGTACGCCCATCGGACTGAGCACAATATCAACCGGCGTCCCATCCGCCATAAATGGCATATCTTCTACCGGCAACACCCTAGACACAACACCTTTATTACCATGCCGTCCAGCGAGCTTGTCGCCCACGCCAATTTTACGCATCTCAGCTACAAAAATCTTAATCTGCATTAAAACACCGGCTTTCAAATCATGCCCTTGCTCCCGAGTATAAACTCGTACATCAACCACTTTTCCAGTCGATGACCCATTCATTCGTACAGAAGCATCGCGCACATCTTTCGCTTTTTCACCAAAAATCGCACGAAGCAATCTCTCCTCACTCGACAATTCTTGCTCACCTTTCGGAGTAATCTTGCCAACCAGAATATCCCCGTTTTTGACCTCAGAACCTACAGTTACGATACCATCCTCACCCAAATGCCTCAAAGTATAATCTGACACATTTGGAATATCGCGCGTTACTTGCTCTGGCCCTAATCTTGTATCTCTTACCTCAACTTCATAATCTTTAATGTTAATAGAAGTCAAAGTGTCATCTTCTACTAAACGATTCGAAATAACAATCGCATCATCCATGTTGTAACCTCTCCAAGGCATAAATGCAACTAGAAGATCACGACCTAAAGCTAGTTCTCCATCATTAACTGAAGCTCCCTCAATCAGAATATCACCTTTCTTAACTTTTTGACCCCGAGACACTACGCATCTCTGGTTGTAGCATCTATCATCATTCGTCTTTTCGAAATGTTGTAATTTATATTCTTGATCTCCACCTTTATCATAAGAAACTATTATCGAATCACCATCTGCCTTTTTAACAGTACCACTTCCAGTCGCCATAACAAGCTGTGAAGTATTTTTAGCTACTTCCCCCTCAATACCAGTCCCGACTACCGGGTTATCTTGACGGAGAAGTGGTACAGCTTGTTTCTGCATGGCGCAGGCCATCAAAGAACGGTCAACCCGATTCTTCTCAACAAACGGGATGAGCGAAGCTGATACGCCTAAAATCTCCTTATGCGCAGCATCAATATGTGTCACATTTTTAGCTTCTACCTGAGAAGGAGCTCCGTGCACTCTAGCCGAAACCCAATCTTCTACAAACTTGCCGTCTTTATCCAGTTTGACCGAAGCATCTGCAATAATCATTTCATTTTCAGTATCAGCATCCACGTAGACCACCTCATCCGTAACCTTCCCGTCCTTTACTACTCTATAAGGCGCCTCAATAAAACCATACTCGTTAATTCTTGCGTAAGTAGCAAAATTAAGCACCAAACCAACGTTACCACCTTCTGGAGTTTCTACAGTACATATTCTACCATAATGAGTAGGATGCGCATCGCGCACATCAAACCCGGCCCTCTCTCTCGTCAACCCCCCCGGCCCCATCGAACTTAGGCGTCGCTTGTGCGCCAATTCTGAAAATGGATTCACCTCGTCCATAAGCTGAGACAATTGAGATGTAGCAAAGAACTCTTTGACCGCCGCAACAACTGGCCTAGAGTTAAGTAGCTGCGAAGGCGTAACCTCTTCTAAATCCGCCATCGACATCCTATCTAGAATATTGCGCTGTAAACGCAACATGCCTAAACGAAATTGTCTTTGCACTAATTCTCCAACTAGTTTTACACGTCGATTATTTAACGAGTCAATATCATCTGCCGGCTCCTGCGTATTATTCAATCGAATAATCTCCGAAATAATATCAGTCACGTCATCCATCTGGAGTGTACGATGCTCAGAATCATTTGGCAAATCTTTATGCAATCTTCGGTTCAATTTAAATCGGCCAACACTCGAATAGTCATATCGCTTTGGGTCAAAGAACATTCGCTCAATCATGGACCGTGCATTTTCTACTGTGGCTAAATCCCCTGGCCTAATTCGACGATAAACCTCAAGCAAAGCCTCGCCTTGACTAGAAGTCGTATCCTTCTCAAAAGTCAGTTCAATATACTTCTTTTCCCCATTATCCACCTTCTCAAACTTCTTTTTGATCTCAGATTTAGTCATTCCGAGCGCCCTCAAGAAAGTAGTTACCGGAATTTTGCGACGACGATCAATCTTTACATACATTGCCCCATTTGTCGCCGTCTCGAACTCAAGCCAAGCCCCTCTCCCCGGGATCACCTTAGCTCCATAATAATTTCTCATGCCGATCGTATCAGCATTAAAGAAAACACCAGCCGAACGGATTAGCTGAGAAACTATGACTCTCTCCGTACCGTTAATTATAAATGTCGCACGGTCAGTCATCCAAGGATAATCTCCAAAATATATATCTTGTTCTTTCTTTTCACCGGTAGTCTTGTTCTCAAGTTCTACCAAAACGTGTAAAGGCGCCTCATAAGTAGCAAGATTATATTTTGCATCTTGCTCAGACTCCTTTGGATCTTTAAAATAATAATCCTTAAAGCGTAACGAAAGCTTCTGACCGGTATAATCATCTATCGGATTCAACTCAGCAAAAACTTCCCTCAGCCCATTTTTTACAAAGTCCTCCCAAGAATCTTTCTGGTGTACAGTAAGATCCGGTATCGGAAGAGCTTGGTCGCCTTCAGTGAAAAAAACTCTTTCACCTTGCTTAGGTTTTGTAGCCATTTTACCCCTTTATTAGTGTTAATAGTATCTTTTCGGACAATCCTCTAAATTAAGAAACTCCGGAAGCTTCTCTAGAGAATCACCCCAGCACCGAAGATTACTGCCCGTTTTACCTAGATAGTCGCCAATTACCCAAGTTCAAGAAAAACAAGGCACACTACTTCTTAATATCCATTATACTCAAATATATAAATTTTTCAAGTCTTTTCTGAATTTTTTGCACAAAATCCATACCCAATAACTCCATTATATCACATCAGTACGAATATGTCAAGGTATTCTGTTCCAAATTTCTATTCTAAACCAAAAAACGCCCCAACGGAAGGCGCTTCTTAGACATAGATAAACTCTCAACTATTGTGGTTTTCTATAAGCAAACTCGCAGTTAGTTAGCTTAACCTCTATTATATACCTTACTCCGAAAAAAGGCAAGAGCTTTTTTAGACTTTTTTACATTCTAAGTGATCAAATAACAAATTATTCTAAAAAAACCGCTAAGTTAGACTTTTCTTCGCGAAATGCGTTTATCAGCAAAACGAACAAAGAAAAATACCAAGATAGCGGGTGTAAATAGTAAATTATATGTCTAAATCATCCAAGTCTGCTAACTCTGCTCTAGTTTTCTCAGCCAACTCCGAAGACTCTTCTGGCTTCTCTATTTCTTCCGTCACGTCTTCTGTTGCTTCAACTTTTTCGACCTCCGATGCACTTTCATCATCAGTATTCACAATCTTCAAATTATAACGTGCATCTTGTTTTGTTCCTAAAGCCCTAAGAAGAACCCTAATCGCTTGGGCTGTTACGCCTCGTTTACCAATCACGCGTCCAATATCTTCCGGGTCTACGGTTAAAGTCAGCAATACCCCCTTCTCATCAATTTTACGCTCCACCTCTACCTTGTCAGGGTTATTAACTAGAGTTTTTACGATATATTCTACAAATTGTTGGTCGATAGTTGTCATATTTTCTCCAAATTAATTACACTTTTATTATAACACAAAAATAGTCCCGTGAAAGGACTATTTTTTATTTACTTAAGCTTCCGCCGCGGTAGGCTCCTCAGCCGGCTCTTCTTTAGGCTGATTTTTTCTCAATTTATCAGCGTGCTTTGCGACAGCTTTCTTTGGAGTAGGCTCTTTGTACCATTTAGGCAACTTTACGCCATTCTTCTTCAATATGAAAGCCACGCGAGAAGACGGTTGTGCTCCATTAGATAAATATTTTTCTACCGCTTCTTTGTCTAAAGTCAAAGCTTTAGTTGCAGGGTTATAGTTGCCGACCTCAGCCACTACGCGCCCCGAAAGCGGATGGCGCTGGGATTCTTGGACGACTATCCGGTACGTTGGATAATGTGACCGGCCATTACGTTGCATGCGAATCGCTAGCATTTTTCTCCTTTATTTTAATAATAGTCCTATTATAGCACATTTTTCCACGAAAGGAAAGTACAAAATGCCCCGGTACCTACCAGGGCATGTGCTTTAAGAAAAGGCGAGCTTACTTCTCGTCTCGATATATTGGGCTCTTGGAATTCGCGTCCATGTTACACCCCCGTAGTCGCTCAACTCATATTTTCCAAAGGTCTTCCCAAAGATTCCCAATTCTTTACACCTCACAGAAAGATTTAATCTATAACTCTGATATAACTCCCTGCGAAAATACATGAAATCCCCCCTCTCTATAATTAATGTGCGGTATAACCACCCTAATTATATCATATTTCACCTCAAAAATCAACTCTAACCCTCAGGATCAACCCTTCCTATTCTTATTATTCTCCTTTGCCAAATTCTGATAGTTCCTAACCCCCTCTCTTGCCGCCATGGTTTGGGCCTCTTGCTTAGAATGGCCTGTCCCAACTCCCTTTAGAGACTCTCCGACATACATCCCTACCGTAAAAGTTTTATCGTGGTCCGGACCCTCCTCCTTCAAAGTTTTATATACCGGAGTAAACCCATCAAACCTCTGGGCTAACTCTTGAACATAAGACTTCGGATCGCGCCAGGTTCCCTCTTCTAAGATCGCATCAATTTTTACCAAAATATGTTTCGCAATAAAATCTTGTGCGGTTTGATAACCTTGATCTAAATAAATCGCCCCGATAACAGCCTCGAAACAATCCGCCAAAATAACATCATGCGCCCTTTCCGACCCATTTTTCTCTCCTTTAGATAATCTGACTAAAGGCTCATATCCCAATTCTTTCCCCGCATCCCCTATCGATTCAGTTCTTACTAGCGCTGCTCTAAGCGCCGTCATTATTCCCTCCGGATAATTGTAGTTACGATACAGAAAATCAGATGATACCAACTCTAAAACTGCATCTCCCAAAAATTCTAGCCGTTCATTATGAGTGTGTACTTTTTTATGCTCGTTCACATAACTTCGATGCGTAAGTGCAGTCACCAGCAAATTTATATCATTAAACTCAAACCCTAATTTTTCTTTTGCAAATTCTTGATATGGTGTTAAATCCATTTTTTTCCTCCTTCTTTTAGAAGCCACATTTTTAGCAAAAACTGTTCTTAATAAAAACGTAACCTCTAAGTTAAATTATTTATATTCCCCCGTACGTATTTTCTTTTTCGCAATCAACATAATTTTCTCAATATCTTCATACTCAATTGCCTCTAATGCGTCTGTAAACGCGAACCATTTTATTCCTTTCATCCACTTTTCCGGCGTAGGCGTTTCGTGGCTGTCTAGCGCCTGCACTAAATAAATCTGCGTCGTCATCAGAACCAACTTTTCCATCCTGCGATACTTAAAGTGAATTTTTCCTAACCACGCCAAAACCGAAACATTTTTAAGGCCAGTTTCTTCCTCAATTTCACGTCTTGCTGTAATCTTCGCCGTCTCGCCCGGCTCAATGTGGCCTTTGGGAATAGTCCATCTTCCCTTAGAATCTTGTATCAGCAGTATCTCGATGTCTTTTTTGTCTCTTGTGAACCTAAAAACAATCCCCCCCGAAGTAGGCTCTCGCACAATCTCCTGAATAGCAGCTTTTCGTCCAAAAACCGCAGATTTAATTTTTGAGAAAGCAGATTCTTTAATTCTCTCAGTCGGCAACGCTTCTGGAACCTTAAGCGATCTTCTCGCTATCGGCTCCTTCTGTATCTTCCGTCCCTGAATCTGATTTTTTGGTGGACTTGTTCTTTGATTCATTTTTTTCTTCTACAATCCCGAGCTCTTTATAAGCCGTACCGAGCACTCCATTTATAAACTTCGAAGAGTTCTCGCTACCAAACGCTTTTGCCAGCTCGACAGCTTCATTAATAGCAACTTTCGGAGGAATAAAATCTCTACACTCTGAAAGCTCATATAACCCCATCCTCAGTATATTACGATCGATCGCCGCAATAGATGTAATTGGCCATTCTGGCGCCATGGGCTGCAAAACCTTATCAAGAGCATCAAAATTCTCTACCACATTATGGGCAAGATTATAAACGAATTCTGTATCACCCAAAGCTTTCTCGTAAGGCTCGATATTCTTCGCAACTACTACATCCAAATCGACTTCTGGGTCGTTTGCAAGGGTTCTTAGTTCATATTCATACAAACTTTGTAGAACAATAACTCTACCTAAATGCCGATTACTTGCCATAATTTTTAAACTTCTTTACTTTTTAATGCTTTTCTATTGGTTTTCACTTTAAGATTGGGAGTCTTCTTCTTAGTCTCGAACACCTTCACTGGAGAAAATTTATTTACTCTCCGAGCCAGTTCTAGCCTTAGATGACTTCTTCTTAAACCCGTTTTTCTTGGGCTACTCTGTTTTTTAGGTTCAGGCATTTTGCTCCTTATTTTTATAGATAATTTTATCTATTCTATCACCTTTTTTCATTTTATGCAATATCTTTACAACTACACAAAAAAATGTTAAAACTAATACGAGAATGGGTTCATTAAAAATAATTATATTTTAAAATGAGGTGATTATATGCGTAATCCTTTCCACATGCCAGCAGTAGATATCGTGGACGGCTTTAACAGAACTTCTAGCCTAAATCCATGCCTCGTAAAACTCTATCAATACACAGATTTACGCGAGATAGTTACAAGCGGCGGCAACAGAACTGGTGGTATTATAGTTTTCTGTAGAAATCGCGAAACAAGCTGGATAAGTCATCTTGTGGCAGATAATCGCGAATCGATATTCAAAGCTGAATCGCTGCCACAATTCGAAGATACTCTCATTGGTAATTGTATATTATATGGGGAGCTATCCTTTAAGGAAGACGGTGATAAACTCACAGCATATTTTCCTATGGAAGGCAAGCCTCCGATCCGCATCTCTACAGATCTACAGGTGATCGAATATGCAATAGACAAACATCATCGCAACCTGTATTTTCCTTTGATATGGTACCGCGACCCTTGACGAACCCATTCTATCGCCCCGCTTACGCGGGGCATTTTCTTGAGAACTAAACAACTATTTCTTTAACTTTTTAAGCGCTTTTTTTATTGCCGGACGGTCAAAACCCACGATTTTTACGCCGTCTATTTCTGTTACAGGTACCGAAGTAATATCCGGATATTTCGTTGCATCTACTTCTGCGTATTCCACCCCCATATCATCTAGCCAATCCATCAGAGCATGGCAATATGCGCAAGTCGGCGTAGTATATACCTTTATCATAAGTTCATTATACCATAAGTGGCAATTCCCGCCGCCACCGATACATTAAAAGATTCTTTCTGTCCTTTCATTGGAATTTCTACAAACAGATCAATTATATCATATAGCGAATAATCTATCCCCTTCACTTCTTCACCCAAAATCAAGATTACCTTATCTGACATTTTTCCTTTTAGTTCAGGATTATTTAGCGCAAAAATCGGTACATTTTCAACATTATTTTCCAACCCCGCTACTTGCCATCCTTGTTTTTTCAAATCTTTCAAATCATTAATTATATCATCAGACGAATATATATCTAGCAGATCTTCCGCACCGAGCGCTGTTTTATGTATCTCTCTATCTAATTTATCCCTTAAATGTGGCAACAGATTAGGATCGTGCACTCTAGGTGTATATCCAGAAAGTATCACCTTTTCCACCCCAAGTCCTTCCGCCGTTCTTAAAATCGCCCCCACATTATAGCAAGATCGTATATTATCAAGCACCAAAATCATCTTCATCCCTATATTATAATCATTTTTCTAACAACTTGTCAATTATAAACTTGACAATTTTAATAAAGTATGCTACAATCAAAGTATGTGCTTTTTAGCACAAGAACTTTTCCATATCCTCATTTTATTGCATTATTCTCCGCTTTGCCCTACAAAGCAGAGATAGTGTAATAAAATTTAGGAGGTAAAAAAATGATCATCAAAAAGTATGCGGAGCATATTCCGACAGTAGCTGAGGTCTATCACCAGATTTCTCCTATGGACGCTCTCTGGGCCATTCGCGGCATAGCAGAACGCTACGGACTCAGCAACTTATACGGCGTCACAATGCTCGAAATCGACAAGCGAAGCAACAAACCGTCCATAGGAGCGCCCAGCGACGTATCCTTATACAGGATTCTCCAGAAGGATGCCGTAGCTCTCGAGGCTTTAAAAGATCTCTACATATGCGCTCTGAAGTATCGCCTTCCCCTGTTCGCACTAACTGTACAGGACAGCATGCTGTATTACGAGGAGCAAGGCAAAAGCCTGGCAAAAAGGCTATTCCAGAGCGAGTACGAAAAGAGATCGGCGATCATCGGCTCAAGCTTCGGCATGACGCTCGTCGTCAATTTGTACAGAGAGCCCTCTGACGATCTGTCCACCATAGAAATAGACGCCATTCGAAGGTTCTACATGGGCCAAAAGCCCTAACAACACCGCCCCTGGCAACAATGCCAGGGGATTTTTCATACAATCAGCCCCCCTTATATTGCATAGACTACAAATTACTACGTAGTTATTGACAAAAATAAGCATACATGCTATAATGAACAGTATTGGGCAAAATCTATCAATTGTCCATGTACCAAATTCCGAAAGGAGTGTTGTTTAATGGCAACCAACAGTATCACGGGTAATAATTTCTCGCTGCAAAATGGGATCATCGATTTCTACGGCGCAAAGGGCGCGAAAACCGGACCGAAAAACTGGGCTGTCAACGCCATGGGCGGCGATCTCATGTTCGAGGTCGACCCCGACGAATCCCTGTTACCCAGTATCCAAGAATGCATCGACACCGACGTCAAGAATGGAGACGGCGACAAAATCGCTATGCTCGTAGTAGGCCCTCGTACTGCTGTGAGTCTCTTCCTGAAAGATGTCATCACAGTACAGTGCCTCCGCGAAGCCAATGAAGTCAACGACGTCATCGAACTGCCGGATGTCCCGGTTTTAGGGCGCCTGCTTACTATCAGGGTCGACCCTGGCACAGAGGACAGCATCGCTACTGCCGATGCGACCGGCGCCATCATCTAAAATCCTTTCTCCGCAGCCTCCGATTTAGTCGGAGGCTTTTTCTAACCAAAAAATTACTCATAGGTCCTAACGTTTTTCAGTCCAGAAAAAATTTGTGCCTGGAAACATGACCCAGGTGCTTTTTATTGCAATAATTGATATAATAAATCTAGTGAAAAATCAAATTATTACAGACCTACTATCAGACAAAATTGTCACTATCCCTACCGAAACAGTGGAAGGCTACGCCGTATCTCTAAATTCCGAGCCTGCTATCCGAAAATTAATGAAATTAAAAGACCGTGATTTTAACTCTGGTAAAATTTTTACCTTAGTACCGGAAAATAAAACTAAAATTAGTAAATATTGCATCATCCCTAAAGCTGCCGAACCACTAATTAAGCAATATTTCCCCGGCGAGCTTACTCTTATTCTACCCAAAAATCCCAATTTTCATCATTTTTATTACGATCAATACGATACTATTGGTATCCGTATTCCAAACCATCCACTTTTTAACGAAATCTTACCGCACACCGACCCACTCATTCTTACCTCCGCCAACCCCAGAGGCGGCACGCCCAAATCTACCACCGGCCACTTACCATCCACCATTATAGACTTCACCAGCGAAAATCCCAAAATCCTCCGTCAAGGAAACCTCGTCATAAACCTATAATTATGGTATAATTTACCCTATGGAAAGATACGAACCGCTCAAAATAGAACAAAAATGGCAAAAAATCTGGGAAGAAACCAAGCCCTTTAAGGCTACCGAAGAACCCGGCAAGCCCAAAATGATGCTCGCCGAAATGTTCCCTTACCCATCTGGCGCTGGCTTACATGTCGGCCACGTCCGTAACTTTACCATTGTTGATGTACTTACGCGGTTCTACACTCAGCAAGGGTTAAACGTCTTGCGCCCATTTGGCTACGATACTTTCGGGCTTCCAGCCGAAAATTATGCCATCAAAACTGGTACCGCCCCGCAAGATATTACCAAAACCAACATCGCCAACTTCCGCAAACAAGCCAAACGTCTTGGTTATGCCATAGATTGGGACCGCGAAATCAACACATCTGATCCAGAATATTATAAATGGACTCAATGGTGTTTCCTCCAGCTCTACGAAAAAGGCCTCGCCTACCAAAAAGAATCTTACCAGTGGTGGTGTCCAGAAGATCAAACCGTCCTCGCTAACGAACAAGTCGAAAACGGCAAATGCTGGCGTTGCGGTCACGAAGTCGAAAAGAAAAAAATGAAACAGTGGTTTTTCAAAATCACCGAATATGCTGACGAACTACTCGAAGAAATCGACAGCCTCGAATGGCCAGAAAAAATTAAAACCATGCAGAAAAACTGGATCGGTCGCTCTGTTGGCGCTGAAATAGATTTCGAAGTAGTAGGCGGCGCACCACATATCACCGTCTTTACCACCCGCCCAGACACCATCTACGGTGCTACTTTCTTAGTAGTAGCTCCAGAATACGCCGCATTAGATAACCTGCTCACTGATGACACCCGCGAAAAAGTTTTAGCCTACAAAGCCACAGCGCTTAAAAAATCCGAAATAGAACGTCAAGAAAACAAAGAAAAAACTGGTGTCTTTACCGGCTCCTACGCCATCAATCCAGCCACCAAAGAAAAAATCCCAATCTGGGTGGCAGATTATGTACTCGCTGGCTATGGCACTGGCGCCATCATGGCTGTTCCTGCTATGGATGACCGCGACCACGAATTTGCCGAGAAATTCGACTTGCCAATTGTAGAAACCGAGCTTTGCGATCGTGATCTATTTGGCACACCAAAAGTCACTTATCGCATGCGCGACTGGCTAATCTCTCGTCAACGCTATTGGGGCTGTCCTATCCCTATCGCTTACGATAAAGACGGCAATCCACACCCTATTCCAGAAGATCAATTACCAGTGTCAATCCCAGAAGTGGATGATTATAAGCCTGACAATTCTGGCCGTAGTGCCCTCGCCAAGGCTAAAGATTGGCTCAAGGTTACCATTAATGGCGAAGAAATGACTCGCGAAACAGATACCTTAGATGGCTACGCCTGCTCCTCCTGGTATCTCTGGCGCTATGCCTCCCCACATGACATAGAAGCTGCTTGGGATCAAGATGCTATCAAGTATTGGGAACCAGTAGATTACTACTGCGGCGGAGATCATGCCGTAGCACATCTGTTATATATTCGCTTTTGGTGTAAATTCTTTGCCGATGAAGGCTATCTACCTTTCCGCGAACCTATCAAACGCTTGCTTTACAATGGCTACATTAACGCTCCAGATGGCAAAAAAATGAGCAAGTCCAAGGGCAACGTCATAGATCCACTGGATGTCATCAACGATGGTTATGGCGCCGATACGCTCCGCACTTATGAAATGTTTATTGGCCCATACGACCAAGATGCCGCTTGGGATACCCGCTCGGTCGGCGGCGTTTACCGATTCCTCAACCGCTGTTGGACGCTAGCCTTCGCTACCGAATGCTGCGCGGAAGATAAAGCCATCAACGCTCGCCACAAGACAATTAAAAAAGTCACCGAAGACATTCATCGTTATAATTTTAATACCGCAGTTGCCGCCCTCATGGAGTATGTCAACGAACTTTACAAAGTCGGCACCACGAAAGAAGATTTAACTGCTTTAGCTAAGTTACTCAAACCATTCGCCCCACACCTAGCCTCTGAGATGCTAGAAAAACTATCCGCTAATGATGAATGGCCAAAATGGGACGAAAAATATCTGGTATCGGACACCGTAGAAGTAGTCGTACAAATCAACGGTAAGCTTCGCGCCAAACTTACAGTTAATGCAGACGATTTAAATGACGAAAAGATAATTGCCAATCTCGCCCTAGCCGACGAAAAAGTTCAAAAGTACACTAAGTCCGGCGTCAAGAAAACCATCTTCGTGCCAAAAGCCAAACTTCTTAATATCGTTGTATAACCAATTTTGAATACAAAATACGGATACGCTACACTTGCCTTGGTGGGGTTGCAATTTGATAATTAGTTAACGGTAAGAAGAAAGGAGGTTTATGGATGTTTCCATTGAAGACGTAAGAGTCACAATAAAACTAAAAATTACTCCTGCCAACAAGCAGAAGTAACAACATAAACTAAATCAATTCTACCGCACAACAATTTAAAAATCAACCCCACTTTCGCGATAAACCAGTGGGTTATTTTTTGTCTGCAATTACTTTTCTATAAATATTTTCAAACTTATCTAAGGTCTTTTCAAAATCGTGTTCGCCAGCAATTTCAATTGATTTTTTAGAAAATTTACTCCGCAAATTACTATCAGACAAGATTTTTACCATCGCATCACTAATTTCTGCTACGTTTCCCGGCTGGCACAAATAACCATTTTCCCCACTGTGACACACTTCGCGCACTGCACCCTTATCCACCGCAATTAGCGGCAAACCACACGCTGCAGCTTCTATTAACACAATTCCCTGAGTTTCTATCTCACTGGCTGTTGCAAACACATCTCCAATTTTGTATAGTTCATACAAATCCGGTGGCAACACCCGCCCCAAAAACTTTACATCACCACCCAGCCCCATCTTCTCTACTTTTTGCATCAAGCGTACTTTATCCACACCATCGCCCACTATCACTAGTAGTGCTTCCGAAACTTTTTTACGCACCTCGTTAAACGCATCTATCACCACGCCCACTTTTTTCTCTGGATCCACCCGCCCCACATATAGCACCACAGGCCGATCATTTGGCAATACATATTTACGATAAATCTCCGCCGCCGCTTTCCCTGGCTTAAAATCCTTCAAATCTACCCCATTACTTACTGCTGCCACCGGCACCGGAAACCCTTTCCCGCGTGACCAAATCAAATCTCTAATTGCCTGTTCTGTCGGCATCGTTACAAAGTCGCTCTTACTTTGTCGATTTCTAAAATACGAAGCCAAAAGATAATTCACTGGCTTTTTTACTACACCGGGAACTTTTAGAGGATCGGTAAACACATCCGGCTGATTATGTTCCGTCGTTACCACCGGAATTCCCCGTCGCCTAGCATACCACACCACGGATAAACCTATCGGGTCAGACACCTGCACATGCACTACGTCCGGCTGAAATTCATCTAGAGCCTTCTTCACTTCTATCTGCGGGAATACCGACACTCTTAACCCATGCCGATACACCAAATGTGGTAATTTTATGCCCAGGAATTTCTTTTTCTCCGGCACGTCATGAATCTGATCGGGATACACTTTAGCGTCCACAGATCTCAAATAGACAGTTTTTACTCCGTCAATCGTCCGCGTATAGTTCCGCCCAGTTTGTGATGGGCAAATCACCATCACCTCATTGCCACGCTTCGCTAGCCCCACCGCTAAATTATGCGAAAACACCGCCACCCCATTTATCATCGGATAGTACACTGCAGTAGCGATCACTATTTTCATTGCTTCTCTCCCGAAGAAAGCGCGCATCTTTCTTCCGAACCACCCCTGTTATTTTTTAAAATCATAGACTTTTAGCTTTATCCATTTGCGGATCACGCATCGCATTAATATCTTCGTAACTCCTACCTACCTCTACATCTGGCTTAATACCCGTCTTATTGATAGATCTATCATTAGGAGTATACCATTCGGCAGTAGTAACCTTAAGCACGGTCGAACCAGACAGCTCATATAAATTTTGCACCACACCTTTTCCATAAGTCGTCTCCCCCACAATTGTCGCCTTCCCATAATCTTGTAGAGCCCCAGCCACAATCTCAGAGGCCGAAGCAGTTGTCCCGTCCACCAAAACAATCGTATTCAGATCCTTTAAAATTGCCTTATTGGACGAGGTAGAATTCACAGAATTTCCCTGATGTTTTGATTTTTGAATTAAAATCTTTTCATTATCAAGCCACAGACTCAATAAATCCTGCGCCGCAGACACATAGCCACCGCCATTACCACGCAAATCCAATATTACTTTATTAATACCCTTTTTATCAAACTCTTTTGCAAATTCCTGGACCATACTGCCGGTATCATTATCAAACCGAGTAACAGTTACTATTGCAGTATTTTTATCATATTCCACATACGCCGAAACATTGTTAATTGCTTCTCTCTTCATGGTAAAATCTTTTTCTTCTCCATCTCTTACTATTGTTACCGTAACTTCTGTACCTTCTTCCCCCCTAATCTTTTTGGAAATCTCATCAGTCGTCAACGCATAAATCTCTTCACCATTCACTTTATAAATAATATCCCCAGAAAGTATCCCAGCTTTTCGCGCCGGATTGTCTGGTAAAGTTCTTAGGATTCTAACATACCCATCCCTGAGCCCCATCTCTACCCCAATTCCAGCCCCTACTTTACCATGCAAATCATCATAAAAATTGGAAGCTTCTTCCGCATCCATATAAACCGTATATATATCGCCCAAAGACGCAACCAAACCTTTTTTTGCCCCCTCTATTACATCTTCTTGCGATATATCACCATTATATGTATCGGAAAGCTTATCATAAACTTCGTTTAACGGGGACCAGTCTATCGAGCTACTATTGGCCCCCAAATACGGAGCAACTTTTCCAAACCAGCTATTCCAATTCAGCCCAACAACCACTCCAGACACAGCTAGGACTACAGACAAAATTATCGCATTACCTAAACTAATTCTTTTTTCTTCCCACTTTTTCTTACTCATTATTCTATTATACCAAATTATCATAGATGGATATAGTTGTGCTGCCAAACCTGACTGGCAGGTATCGTCCTCGCTCCGAAATCCCCATAATGCGCACTACCAGAGTATAAATAAGTCGCGTACGAATTGTTATATTCTGTTACATTGATAGATCCGTCCCCATTTACACTTTCTACCCAAAACACATGCCCATAAATACCACTGTCCGTCTGGCCAATTGACCCAGCCTCTGGATTATTATCAACAGTATACCCCGCTGCCCTAGCCCGATTATCCCAATTATACGCATTCCCCCACGCCAAAACTAATCCGTATTGCTCATAAGCTTTCCAGCCCGTATAGCTAACACATTCGCACACATACCCCCCTAAATAATACCCATCCCAAACCGTACCATAATAATCCTGCTTTTCGGGACAATCCGCTTGCCACGGATAAGTATTCGCCCCGGAATAAGCACTGCCCCTATATAACTCTGGGTGAGCCTCCTGCTCAGCTTTTTCCGCCGCCCTCTGTGCCTCTTGCGCAGCCTTAGCTACTTCTGCATACGCTTCCGCATCATCCTTGTACTTTTCAACTAAATCTTGTTGTTCAATACGTTTCGAAATCAAACCTTGTCTAGCCGTTTGTTGTTGCGCCAACAAATCCTCGACCTCTGCCTTATTAGACTCTAATTGTTCCTTAGTTTGTTTCACCGAAGCAGCCGCCGCACTTATTTGTTGTTTAACCACTTCCTCCCTAGCTGCTCTTTCCGCCAAATCCGAAATCGAACTAGACCCAGCTAACACCCGAATAGGTTCAGCATCCGACTCGAAATGCATGTTAACCAAAAGCTCTGCCAAGGCGTCTTGTTGTTCTGCTAACCTAGCCTCCGATTCGGCAATTTGGGTTTTTAAATCTCTTATGCTAGCTTCCGTTTCAGCAATTTCTGCTTCCTTTCCACTTATCTCCACGCCTAATTCATTTACTTTAATTTGCAAAGCATCCGCAGTCCCCGCCGCCGCAGCTGCATTCTTATTCGCCTCTTCCTCTTTTGCTACCGCCTCCATACAAGCTGATGAATTTTGACAAGCTTTAGAAATCGCATCAACATTTTTTACATCGTCAATAGCACTCAAAATAACAACCCCTAAAATTAAAATCACCAAACCAAAACAAGCTATTCTTTTTTTAAGCACTACCATATTTAAATTATAGCATACAGCTTAAGTTTTATGCAAATATTTCGAAACTGCCAACCTAGCTGAAACTCTACCAATTATAATCCCAGCCACAATGAATACTAAATAAACAACTATCAATTTATTTGACTCTAATATATCCGAAATAGTTGAAACATCTATCCCATAACTATTCAACTTAGGAGACAGAAACATAAAACCAAAATAGCTTACCGTTGCGGCAATTAAACCTGAGATTATTCCACACATTTCTGCTTCAACTAGAAATGGCCCCCGAATAAAGCTCTTCTCTGCTCCGACTAATTTCATCATATATATTTCTTCCCTTCGAGAAAATATAGCCATTCTAATAGTACTAAAAATAATCAAAACCGAGATAACCAAAAAAACTACTGCCAAAATTATTCCACCAGTCCTTGCAATTCCCGCCCAAGATGTAATCGTAGCAATCTCTGCCCGATTCACATCATAGGTTGGTAATTTTTCTTTGTCTGTATACTTTACGAACAACTCATCCCCCTCCACAATATCCTTCACACTAGCCAGATTATCCACATCGTAGACCTTAATACGCATTGTGGCTTGCATTTTACCAACCATGATATTTTTCATTTCATCATCTAAAACGTTTAAAACTTCATCACTCTCAGCATTTTCAGACAAAAACTTCTCATACTCTTCCTCAGAAGTTGAAACTTCAACACTTTTTATATTTGAATCTTTGGAAATAGTCTCTTTAAGTTTTTCTAAAGTTTCGTCCGGAGTATTCGGCTTTATATAAATAGTAATGTCAATCTTGTCACGCATCATTTCTGCTGTATTCGTCAGAATAACACTGGCCACAACAGTAACGAACAAGATAATCAATGTAATCGCCATTACAACGGTCGCCGCCGTAGACAACCAAATATTCCTCGAAAAACCGCTCGTTCCATATTTAATAATCCTAGCCTTATTTCTTACTGGATGCCTCTGGCGGTTTTTCTGCATCGTCTTCAAACTTTTTTTAGTAACCCTCTTTAACGATTTTTTTTCTTTTTCTTCCATTTACATAACCACCCTTCTTTTTTGTTTTAACGCATGCCCAGGAGTTTGTACTACCCTAACGGTTTTCTTAGGAATAGGAGTACTGTCTAGTTTATAGATACCATTAACCTTTTGATCATTAATAATTCTGCCTGCACTAAGCGTTATAACTCTTTTTTGCAAATTATTAACTATATTTTCATTATGCGTAGTAACTAAAATAGTCGTACCATAATCATTAATCTTCTTCAACAAATCAATGATTTCTTTTGTAGTAATTTTGTCCAAATTCGCCGTAGGCTCATCTGCAATCAAAATTTTTGGCTGCCTAGCCACACTGCGTGCGATTGAGACACGTTGTTTCTGGCCTCCTGAAAGCTGATGCGGAAACTTTTTCGCATGCGGCAATAGATCAACAAGCTCTAATACCTTTGGAACCGTTTTTCGAATATCTTTACCCCTCATTCCAGCAATCTCTAGAGCAAACGCTACATTCTCGTAAACAGTCCTCCGAGGTAGCAACTTAAAATCTTGAAAGACGACCCCTAGCCTACGTCGATAACCCGGTATATGACGCTTTTTCACATAGTCAAGATCAATTCCCCCAATTATAATTTTTCCCGAATCAGGAATTTCTTCTTTCGTAATCATTTTCATTAAAGTAGATTTTCCTGCCCCAGATTTTCCCACCAAAAACACGAATTCATTCGGTTCTATATGAAGAGAAACGTTATCGAGCGCCGACTCCTCATCTCCAGGATATTTTTTAGTTACCCCATCTAGCAAAATCATATTTCTATACTAGCATAAACATTATAAAACCGCAAATTAATTATGGCAATTTTCAAGCTCACGCATCAAGCCATTATCGATTTTTTGATGAAAATCTAAATGCACGGAAATACTCTTTTCTACTGCCTCATCCGGTTGATAAATCGAAATTGGTGAAATTTTGGCTACCACATTATTTTTCATTAAAACTTTCTCAATTTTTTCAATTAGTTCTGCATAAGTACCGGTCGTCTTAATCGTAAGATCACGTTTCTCGATCTCGCCAAAATAAATTTCTTTTTTCTGGTTCGCATGAGCCAATACCACACCCAAATCAAGTTCAAATCCTGCCAAATATTCCGCTAGCTTAAAGTTTTGGCGTACTGAGTTTCTAAATTCACCTACCACACCTATACATTCGTCGTCAATCCAAATTTCCGCCGCTCGTCTCGGCTCAAACGGCAAAGCTAATGCGTTTATTTTCTCTAATGGCAAAAACCGCACTGAAATATTCAGTTCTTTTAAAATTTCTTCTACATATTTTTTCGCTTTATAATATGCCACACCAATACCCCTACGCTCCGCCAACACAAAACCAATCCGATTTTTTTCTACTGGAACTTCTTCATCATCTAGTCCCCATCTTTTTTGATATACTTTATTCATTTCGTATAAAGCAAACTTATCAAACGGAATCTTCTGATTTATGTACGCCTTATCTAGTAGACTTGGAACAATCGACTGCCGAACATACTGCAACTCCGGACTAATTGAATTAACGATACTATACGAATTCCTCGGGTCTAAATTAGCCTTTTCCAGCAGCTTTTCCGACACAAAACTATATGTAAGAAGTTCATTCGCACCAAGTCGTTGCATTATCCCACGAATCTCCTGCTTTAACTCCCACATTTTATTTATTTTTGACGTTTGATGTAGCGGCAAAGTTGGCAAAATATTTTCATATCCTAAGAGTCGCCCAACTTCCTCGATAATATCTTCTTTGATATGTATATCTGTTCGCCACATAGGCACAGTTATTACTAACTTCTTCTCATCAACCCTCACCGCAAAACCTACGTTTATCAAAGTCCTCACAATTAATTTCTCATTATAATCTGTGCCCAATAGACCATTAATTTCGTCTGTTGTAATTTCCACATTAACAGTAGTTTCTGGCTGCATAATTTCATCCACTACTGCCGACGTTCTGAATCCTTCAGTAAGCATTTCCGCACACTTTTCTGCTACAGCCAAGGTCTGATACGCTGATTGTCCCTTTGTGAACCGAGTAATCGCTTCAGAAAAAATCCCGTGCGCCATCTGTGTTTTACGTAAATTATATAGACTAAACGTCGCTGACTCTATGATAATATTTCGCGTATTTTCGTCAATCTCTGTAGATTTTCCACCCATTGCACCAGCTAGCGCTGCCGGTACATTATTACTCGTAATTACAATATCACTAGCGTCCAATTCGATCTCCTTGTCGTCTAACAAAATCAACCTCTCCTCATTTTTCGCCAAACGCACAACAATCTTTGGTTTTTTACTCCCACCCACTGCCACAAATTTATCATAATCAAAGGCATGCAATGGTTGCCCAGTTAATAGCATCAAATAATTTGTCACGTCAACAATTGGATCCACTGGCCGCATCCCCGCCTTCGATAGAATTGTATCTTGCCAAGTGAGATATTTTCGCTTCAACTCGCCATGTTTTTCTAAAATAATCGCCGAATATCGCGCACAAATCTTAGGATCTTCAATAGAGATTTGAATTTGATCTTTCGAATCCGCATCTGAAGAAAGCATATGTGAACTATCAATATCAAGAGAATCAAATTCGAACTTCTTCCCCAATATTCCAGCCACCTCCCTCGCAAAGCCAATCAATCCAAAACAATCCGGACGATGCGTTAAAGATTTATTCTCGATATCTAAAATCTTATCTTTAAGACTAAAGACATCCGCTAACGAATCACCCGGCCCCGCCATCTCGGGGTTAATCTCCGCAATTGTTTTATGTTCAGCCGCAAAATCTAGCTCATCCGCGCCTGCCAACATACCATTAGACTCGTACTTTCCCAACATTTTACGCTTGCCAATCACAAATGGCGCATCTTCATTTGCGCTTGCCGGAACTATCGCTCCCGGCGCTATCCATACCGCAAGCATACCCTCATGCACATTTGGCGCCCCACATACCACCTGCACTAAACCCTCAGCATTTTTTTCAACTTTCGGTACTTCCACCTCGCCCACGTTTATCTGGCATAAGCTCAAATGAGTATCCGGAATTTTTTCTACTTTTTCCACTCGCACAATATATATAAAATCATACTTATGAGTCTCGTCTATCACGTCCTCCACTTCCACCAAACGCGCGCCTATAAGTCGCACCAACTCATCATCCGACACCCCCACGTCAACATATTTTTTTAACCAATTTAACGAAATTCTCATTATCTAAACTCCCTTAAAAAATTCAAATTTCCACTCTCAAAATAACGCACATCTTTTACTCCATATTTTAGCATTACCAATCGATCCATCCCCCAGCCCCAAGCAAAACCATGATACTCTGTCGGATCAATCCCAGCCATCTTCAAAACATTCGGATGTATCATCCCGCAACCTCCCATCTCTAGAAAATCACCTTTTTTGCCGCCCAACAGCTTCGGCTTTTCAATCATAAACTCTAAACTCGGTTCAGTAAACGGAAAATATCCTGGCTGCGTCCGAATCTCCAGCTTTTGCTCATAATATTTTTCAAAAAACTCTCGTGAAATCCCCAGCATCTGCCCCATATTACAATTCTTCGATACATACACCCCCTCACACTGATAAAACGTATGTTCATGCGTGGCATCTACATCCTCATTACGATAAACTCGACCCGGAACCACCACCGCAATATTTTCTCCCCGAGATAATCTATCACTATATGTCTTCAACACTCGATGTTGCATTGTCGAAGTGTGCGCTGGCGGAATTAGCCCTTCCTCAGTACGAAAAGTATCATATCCATCACGCGCTGGATGTTCTTTGGCAAAATTTAAAGAGTCAAACATATGAAACTCGTCATCTAGCTGTCGACTTTCCACTACATCAAACCCCATCAACTGATATATCTCCGTCACTCGGTCAATTTCTTGCATCAACGGATGCTTAGAGCCACAATTTTGCGAATAGACTTCTGGCAACATCTCATTTGGAGCCGTGGGTGCAGTAATATCAATCGGCGTCACATCTACATTCAACGCTTCTTTTTCTATTACTGCAATTTTCGCCAAAATCTCTTGTTTGCGCGCATTTATTTTGCGGCCAAATTCTGCCCTCTTCTCGGCTTGCATTTCTCGAATTTTAGCATATTCAGCGTTAATTTCTTTCAATTTTCGTTTTAATTCATCCAACTCTGCCATACATACTATATTATACCATAATACTAAGGTTTTATAAGAGCATACTATCACTTTGTAGAATATTTCCTACGCTACTTAAAACAATTTTGGTTCAAGTATTTCGAGTATTCTATATTGACTTTTATGTTCGAATATGCTATAATCAAACTAAGGCATAGGGGTTCTATGGCCTATTTTTATGCCACAAAATTACGTCCCCGATTATCCCCATACTCTGTTTTTTTACCCCAAACCCCCAATAATGTTAGTTGCAAATCTTCACTATGTTCGACTAGGATATTTTTTTCTTTTTGGGAAATAACGCCTCGACCAAACATAAATCTTTCTGCCGGAACATAGTTCGCTATTCGTGTCAATTCATTCGCATAATTTAGCGCGATCTCCGCTTGTTCTCGTGACATCCCTGACCTCCTTGCAACAACCCCTACCGCCGAATCGTCTTTAGGATACTTCGCATAATACTCCTCCCTAAAAATTGACACCGAACTCTTTTTTTGGCTGAGTAAAGAATTTACTGTGTCAAACAACATATAACCAGAATATTTTTCTACCATATCTTTTTCGCCATTAGATGAACTCATCGTGTATTTTGAACCAGTGGAGATGTCTGCAGGAACCCCATCAATAGGCACGCCATCTATCCCAATGGCTGATTCTTTACAAGACTGATATACCCCAAACATTTTTGAAAAAGCACCCGTAATTGAAGATAAAACATTTTTATGCCTACTACGATAAGTTTCACACACGTCAGCACTTTTTACCCCTACAGTAGACTCCCGGTCTACCCCAAGTACAACAAACTCTTCAAAATTGCTATCCTTTTTTATTTTACCATTTTCCAAATCACCTCCCAAAACGTTCGCCCAATCATCCTCATCATAATTCATAAAGTTTGTAGCAACCGTATTATGCGGATTGCAATATAAATCTCCTTCAACATTTGCCGCAGTCGGAGCAGTATAACATTCCCCTGAAAGCGTCGTAAAAGACGTATCGTCATCACCATCCGCTATCGCTCCCCCCCACAAATTAGAAACCGCATCTCCAGTTGCACCGACTATGACTCCGGCTAAAGATCCGACCGACAAACTACTTTCACTGCCCGAATAACTTCTAACATACGCCCTCGCCATGCCATGCATAATACTTCCTAAAAAAGTATACGGCGAAGAAATATCAAACGGACTTCTAGTCGCTCTTTCAGCTGCAGCTTTCCTTGCTAAAGCCTCCTTAGAAACATGTCTATATTCTGCGATCGCCCCTTCGTCTGAAGGCATCGCGCCTATAGTTCTCATATTAATCGTATTCGAAATAAACGAACCTCCTTCAACTACCCTGTTTCCCCCCGTTTCACCCCTGAATAATTCTGAATTTTTAGTCGTTGCTGCTATTGCCACACTACTCGTAGCTTTTTGAAGCTCATTATTATCTGCCAACGTATCGACCCCCATCCCAAGAACCGCACTAGATTTCTTATTGTTCTCCGATGAAACAGTTGTATCGTTTATCACTCCACTACTATTTGCATTTGTAACCTTAATAACCCTGTCCCTGGAAAAATTATTAGCCTCATCAATCGAATAGCTACCTTTAGAAACTGCCGCCGCAAAATTCGGCGTAGACAATATTGAGTTCTTTTTCGTAACCACCTCCCCGGAATTCACATCCGTATAAGTCAACTCCGATTCGACAGATAAAACATTCATCATTTCATTCACCGGACCATTATCTCCTATTCTAGCCTTCTGAATGGGCTCCTCTACCGCAATAAAAGACTGTGCCGCCTTATAAGGTTCATTTGAAGAAATTGCTGCATTCAACAAATTCGCCGCTTTTACAGTAGCCGTATTCGTATTATTATCTTTTATCTTGTTAGACACTTCCGTGACCTTATCCCCCGCATCATCGTCGGGCTTTATCGTAATCTCCGCTCCATTTCCACATTCGTCATCACAACCCCCTACATTTAAATTAGAATCAGTATCCAACATTTTAGACAAAGTATCATTAAAACTTTCTTGATCGCTGACTGCATCCCCAGTCGGTTCCCAATTATAAAAATTCCCCCTTGACACCCCCATATCCTTATAGACTTTATTCACCTCGTCACTATAATAAAAACGTGCCGAGATATCGCTAGCCCTTGCGAACTGCGCATACATTATCGGATTAGATTCGACTTTATCCACAAATTGATCCGCCCCAACCAACTCCCCCTCAAATAATATAGCCAATGTCCCCTCCTCTTCTGTTCGAAATTCATATCGGCCATTCGAAGCAACCTCTGCGTCATTCAATTCCGCCACATAAACATTTGTTCGCACAAATCCTCCCCCTGCGGTTACTTGACCCACTTCTAACCCGTTTTTTGCTAGATCATCAGCAAAGCCATCAGGTACCCTCCCTTTTTTTAACATAGAAGCCGTTACATGCTCTGCTTGCTCCTCTAAGACCGCCACAGTCTCGGAAAAACCCAAAGAATCTTGTAAATTATAATCAATCGTCGCAATCAAAAACACCGGAGCGCTAAGAACAACTCCAATCACCACAAAAAGTAAAACAATCAAAATCATCCCGCCTGCAGCATATTTCATAAGCCCACCCTTTCCGCTCCCCTTAGAAATCTTGCCAGGCCTTCCACTCCCAGAGAATATGCTAGCTCCAGCACCAATGACCCCACCTTTAATTGCCCCGACTTTACTAACTCCACTCCTGGCACTTTTTTCTACTGAACCCAATGTCTTCTTAGCTTCTTCTCTTCTGTTGTTATTAGATTTCAAACCCGACGGGATATCTCCGCCGCCACCCCCTCCTAAAAAACCCGGACGTATGCCTTGTTTTTCTGATTGTTCAACCGGATTGGGCGTGGCGTCCCCCGATTTATCATCAGATAAATCATATTCATGAAAATCATCATTCATATTATTATATTAACAAACTTATACTTTTTTGCCAATAAATTTAAACTTTTAAAGAAACATTACGGAAAGAATTGATAAAATCGCAAGTACTATCAAAATGACCCACACCCATCCAAACCTACTGGTTTTTTTCAAATCCTTTACATACTCTGCATCTTCCGCAAAATCTGGTTCATCACGCTTATCATCAGACACACCTGCCGCACCCAAGGCTTTTGCCCTTAAATCAGCATTTATCCTTCTTGTTAGTTCATCATTTTTATAATTATTCTTATTTACAATTACGCCCATGCTTTTCCTAAATTAATAATTTTATTATAACACACAATTCTAGCAAAATATGCTATAATAACATTATATTTATTATTTAAAGGAGGCAAAATGGCGACTAAAAAGTCGAAATCATCGAGCAAGTCTGGAAAGGCTAAATCGGTCAAAAACAACAATGCTGAGGAATCTGTCTCTAAACCAGAATTCGAGGCTTCTAAAATAACAGAAAAAACAACGGACGAAACAACTAAACCTGCTGGTTTTTTCGCAAGAAAATACGAAGAAAAAGAAAGCATCTTAACCGTATTTAAAACTCGCAAATTTTACGGCGCGTTACTTGGCGAATTAATTGGGACAATGTGTATCGCTTTGCTCTTCTTCTCCCTTTCGCTTATGGGAATAGCCAACGTAGCCATGTATGCTTTTGCCATTGTGGCAATTTTAATAGCCGTATATGCTTTTTCGGGGGCGTGTCTAAACCCTCTAATCACCGTAGGGATGATGGCCTCCCGTCGCATATCCGTAATCCGTGGCATTATGTATATTATTGCCGAACTATTGGGCGCTTGGCTCGGTTGGCTAATCTTCAATGCATTCCATCTGGCCGGTGGCGAAACTGCCTATGATATTCCAGCTATGTCGGGAATTGCCGAAGGTAATTTCTGGATCATGACCATGATTGAGCTTTTAGGGGCCGGAATTATTGGCTTCTTCTTTGCAAGAGCCCTAGAGTATAAAAAGAGCGTATTTACCTTCGCGGCCGTAGTAGCTGGCGGTATGGCTCTAGCCGTAGTAATAGGATATGTCATATCTGCCGCTTTCTTGGGGCTTAATAACAACTTCATCTTTAACCCGGCTGTTGCCACAATGATGCAAATCTTCCCAACTTCCGGAGGAGAATTTGGGGAAGTCTTAGGTAACATCTGCCAAGCTCTCTCTATTTACGCAATCTTCCCCATGATTGGTGGAATTATCGGTTTCTATCTGTCTGATGCGACAAAAATGCTCTCTAGAGAAGACTAATCGAGAAAAATAACCCCCTCCCGGGGTTATTTTTTTATCTAAACTCCAGCTAAGTTTTTGGGAACAGCGGAACTTCAGGCGGCTTAATTTCTCCCCTAAAAATCTCAAAAATCTTTTCTGAAACTTCCGGCAAAAATGGACTCAGCATATAGTTCACATTTAACAAATCAAAAATCAAATCCTGCATACATTCTTGTAATTTTTTCGTTTCACCGTTTTTTGCCAAGTCCCAAGGCTTTTCCTCATCAATACGTTTATTAATATTCTGCACCCTACCCCACACGTATTCAAAAGTCTTAGAAAATTCAAACATATTCATTAGCTTAACATACTCATCATCAAATTGAAGTTCTAAAGTTTTATTAAGTTCCATATTATTCTTTTTTGCCAACGTCGCCAATCTTTGCACTAAATTACCTAAATCATTTGCCAATTCATTATTATAGGCATTTTCAAACTTCTCCCACGTAAAATCCGAATCCGCAAAGGTATCAACATGTTTTAAGAAATAATACCTAAACGCGTCTAGACCGTGTTTTTCCAACACTTCGATCGGATCCACCACATTACCAATAGATTTAGACATTTTTTGCCCATTTGCCAAAATAAATCCATGCGAGAGCAATACTTTTGGCAATGGCAATCCTAGCCCAATCAACATTGCTGGCCAAATGATTGCATGAAACCGCAAAATATCTTTACCTACAAACTGTACCGCTGCTGGCCACCACTCATCAATATCCGCATCTGGATATCCCAATACTGTAATATAGTTAGAAAGCGCATCAATCCATACATACATCACCTGTGTATCATCACCAGGTACCGGCACACCCCAAGTTAGCTGCTCAGTAGAGCGAGAAATAGACACATCAGGAGATTCTTCCAACAACTTCAAGATTTCTTTCTTACGAAAATCTGGCAATATCAACATTTTATCGGATTCAATCGCCTCGCGAATTTTATCTTTAAAATCCGAAGTTCTAAGATAATAATTTTCTTCTACAAGTTTTTCATATGGTTTTTGATGATCAGGACAAACTCCATTATTTTCATCATATTCCTTTTGCGTAATAAATCTCTCGCAACCAGAACAATACCACCCCTCATACTTAGCCTTATATATATGGTCCGATAATCTTCGCCAAATTTCTTGACATCTACATTCATGATCTTTGTCGGTCGTTCTGATAAAATCCGTATAAGAAATCTCTAACCTCTCCATAAATTCTCTAAAAATTCCAGTATTATTCTTAACGTACTCCTCTACTGGCACCCCAAAACTCAACGCTTTTTGAAAAATCTTATTTCCATGTTCGTCAACGCCAACTTGTAATCTGACCTCGTCCCCCTTAAGTCTACAATATCTAGCATAAGTATCTGCCAAACAATAATCCATTGCATGTCCAATGTGTGGATTACCATTAACATACGGTATTGCAGTCGTAATATAAACCTTATTCATAATAATAATTCTATAACTATTTTACCTATTCGTCAATAATAAATGACCTAATCCTCCAAATACAACCGCCCAATAAGTCCCGCAAATCTTACCACAGAGAACACGCTCAAGTGTGAACCGCCCATCAATCCAACCCTAATAGAAAATACCATTCACAGAACACTAAGCCTGGAATTTAACATAAATCCTATACCCACCACATATCGCACCTTTAAACAAGACTGAGTTACGTATATAAACAAATTACCACACTAAATCAATAATACCCTACATTCTATCTGAGGTGATACAAGTGTATTCCTCCATTCCACTCAAAGCCTGCATTACCTCTCCACGGGTCACAATCAGATTACCCTGGTCATCAAACTGGGCCCCTTGTGCAATCATCTGCTCACGAGTAGTCCCAGCCATATTCAAAAAATCATCTACGCCAAATTCAGTCTCGTAAGTTGCATACCCACCATCAGAAGTAGAAGTTCTCGCACTCGCACTTGCCCCAGTAAATTTATTTTCCGTAAAATGCAAGGTCATAGTTACATCTTGCGCATTGCCCGCCTCATCAGTTTGCGTTGCAGTACAAACTATAGAACTATCAATCAAAATATTGTCACTTTCCGAATCGTCCCCTGTATTCCCCAAATTACCAGAAGTACTATCGCCGTTTGAACCGCCGCTACTACTCCCATCACTATCTACCACATCACCACTCTGGCTTTGCGGTTGAGAATTACTAATTCCAGAAAATGGCCCTATGCCCATAACCTCCAGAACTAATATAACTGCCAAACCAACCGCAACAATAAATGCAATTACAGAAAGCACTATCAACGCCGTTTTATTTGTTTTCTTTTTAACGACTGTCGCACTCTCCGAGCTATTGGTCACAGTCTGCCCATCCGACTCCGCAAATGAAACATTGGGTACGTTTTCTTCCGTCGAGGACATAAAAGGATTACTCGTCATATTATTACTGTTTAAACCCCCTAAGTTAGCTCCGTCCAGCGCGGTAGTTAGACCAGGCTGCGGACTCATCGATGTACCCTGCACCGGCTTGTCTATATTGGGCATAGTATTAGTTCCCTCATTATTTGCTGAGCTAGAAACCTGTAAGTTATCCGCAGGCACCCTCGAACCTTCCCCATTTGCAGAAGTTTCAATATTATTGCCCAACTCTCCTACAGAGTTAACGAGAGTCGTCGGTAAATCCGGCTGCAGTCTAGTTGCCGCATCAGAAACCAATGGTGTACCCCCCGGTTTCGTCGCACCAACCAATCCTGTTGGCCGAACATTATCTACCGGAACAGCTGGAGCCACCGGCTCCACAGACGGAGAAGAAGCTGCTGGAACAGCCGAATCGGCCGATATGGGACTGGGTTTCATATTATTACTTGGCATACCCCCTGATTGTGGAGCCGACACGGGACTCGGGCTTGTATTATTCATTGAATCCATTTTTTTCCTTTATATTATCTACTACATTAGATTTTAACACTTATGTTTAATTTTGCAAATATCTGATTGAAGCCGACATTCTCACATTATTCACTAATATCTAATAGAATTTATCGACTTCTTCAGAACATTTATTGATTTTTGCAACTCGATTCCTTCTTTTTCTGAAATCTTGATGTCCAATCTCCTGACAACCCCCTTTCGTCCAACTACAGACGGCCACCCAAAACTTGTCTCAGAAAAAACATCGTACGACGAAACAGGCAAAACTTTCATCTCGTCATTCAAAATCGAATTTAATATTAATGTAACGCAGGCCGCTATACCATAATACGTTGCGCCTTTCCTCTTGATAATGTCATAGGCCTCGTTTTTAACATATTCCGAAATATCCTGTCTAACTTTTTTAGATAACATCTCTACAATTTTTTGTCCACCCGCATCCGCTAAAGACCAAATCGTCACCCCGCTATCCCCATGTTCACCGACCTGATAGGCATGCACTGACTTAGGGTTTATATTTACAATTCCTGCTATCCGCCGCCTCAATCGAGCCGAATCCAAAACTGTCCCCGAGCCGATTACTCTTTCAGCAGGCAACCCCGAGAACTTCATAGTATAATATGTTAAAATATCCATTGGGTTTGTCACAATCAAAAATATCCCATCAAACCCACTCGCCATAATTTGTTCGACCATACCCTTCAAGATATTCACATTTTTCATTAATAGGTCAAGCCGCGTCTCTCCTGGTTTTTGCGCCGCACCGGCGGTTATAATTACAACATCGCAATCCCGCGCATCCTTATAAGTCCCGTTCCTAATTTTTATATAACTCGGAGAAACAGCGAGCGCATCCCCGAGATCCATAGCTTCTCCCTCTGCATCTTTTGCGATAATGTCCGTCAAGATAATCTCATTAACAACCGTCTTCTGACTCAATAAACTAAAAGCAATGCTAGCCCCGACATTCCCCGTCCCAACAATCATTATTTTATTATTGTCCATAATAATATTATACCATAAACATTATGTTGTAACTCATATTAATCCAATTCAATAATAACGTTAAATTATTGACCGAGTATAGCCCACAAGCAACCAAAATTATCAATTAACAAACTTTAATGCCAAGCTCAATATCCCAATAAACTTTCAAAATATAACTTTAGCTCTTCTCCGATATATTCATCTTCATAATAGCTCTCTTCTAATTCTCTAACAAATTTTGGAGCCTTACGTTTTATTCGTTCTATTCTATATTTTTCCCACTCTTCCATTTCAGTTTTGCTCAAACTTTTCGGATAATTACGCCCTTTGTAGTGCAATAACAAATCTGGCAATCGCGCATCGTTAAACTCTGGATGAAAATCCGCTAACTTATTTTCATCCGCATTCCTCACGGCCGCCGCTTTTATCCGATCGGGCTCATTTAGAAACCCATCATATAATGCCCCCTCAGGCTCTATCGCAGCCGAATATTCAGGCCTATTTTCCCATTTCTCTCGCATTCGTTCTGCATATTCTGGATGCAATAATAATTCTTCTAGATTTTCTTTTACTTTTTCACGTGTTAAACCTATTTTCCTCCATCCTTCATTTTTCTCTAATACCCCAATCGGTGCTACTGCGGGGCATTTATTATAACAAAGCTCTTTTACAATCGGAAAAGTTTTTTCTAAATCAACATCCTTTAATGAATATCTTAAATCGTAAACTAAAATATTTCCGTTCCTTCCAGAAGTTAGTGGAAAAACTACCGTTGTCTTATTGTAATCCGCAGAATATCTTCCAGACGTATAAACTATAGGTTTTTTATTATTCAAGTTAACTAATTTCTGAATCTCTTTTTTACTACGTATCTTGAATAAAAATTCAAACATTTTCGGCTGCTTTTCTTTAATCAATCTAGCGACCGCAATCGTAGCATAAACGTCACTTAGTGCATCATGCGCATGCTCATGTGAAACCCCGTTCAGTTTCGTGATTAACTCCAACCGATTAGTCGCTCTTCCATCATCAGCGAATGGCCATTTTATCCCCTCTGGCCTTAACGCTCTCACTAATCTCACTACATCCAAAATGTCCCATCTCCCCCTCCCATCCTTCCATTCCCATTCATATGCGTCATAAAAATTCCTCCAAAGCAACGCTCTCATAAATTCATCATCAAATCTTATAGTATTATACCCCACTGCTATTGTATTCGGGACAAAAATCTCTTCCGTTATATGCCGCGAAAAATCCGCTTCGGTTATTCCGTCTTTTATGGTATCCTGTGGCGTAATTTTCGTAACCATAATCGCTTTTGGGTTCGGTAAAGCATCTTCTGTCATTTTTACCAAAATATTTACCGGGCTCCCAATTGGCTCTAGCTCAAGATTAGTCCTCTGACCAGCAAACTGCATAATCCTATCTTCCCTTGCATTCAAACCGCTCGTCTCTAAATCATAAAAGAAAAAAGTTTTCATACACCTTACTCCTCATCTACTCTATAGCTTACCACTTCATCGTTCATAAAACAACACCAGAAGCTCTATCGCCCCCAAAATGCCTTTAAACAACCACGACCGAAAAAGAACACTGAAAAAACAGATACAAAACTATATTAAAAGCATACAATACTATTTCTTCATCGCTTCATCATAATCAAGCCCATAATAAGCATATTGCAACTTCATCTGCACAATCGCTAAATTCTCTGCAACACCTTTTAAGGGCTCTTCTTTTGCAACGGCCATGACTAAAAACTTCAGAGGCTTATTCTTCCCTCCACAAATTTCCATACTCTCCCCATATGCCAAATTGCCCGGAATCGTTATTTCTCTTATCCCCCCGCGCCGCATTCCAACAACTCCTACATTCCATCCCTCTATCATCCCAGCCGCAGGATCCAAAATCTTATCAAATGCCGTTGGGCTATCCTTGCTATCAAACGACGAGTCAAATACACTCTCATCTGCACACCATCCTACATAATAAGCCAGGTAATTATTATCTCCCTCAGCTATTTTTTCTCCGTCTCCTTTTAATAGATCTCTTGTTTCAACTCCACCCTCATTCGCCGAAGCCTCATTGTAAGCCTTTATTTCGTTCTTGTATTTTACAAATGTTTCAAAATCCGACTGTGCTATTTTTTTTAACTCGGCCTGCTTCTCTTTATATTCAGTTTCATATTGCGCAACTTTTGCTTCGTCAACCCCCGAATTAGAAGTTTTAGTTTTACTCCCGTTTATAACTATCGCTGCATAACTTGCAATAATCGACCCAACCATAATTACCGCAATCAAAACTATGACTATCCGTTGCTTAGGACTAGTTTTTAGCTCTTTTTCTTCCATATATCCTCCGTATTACTTCTGCCCATTATAACACATCCCTCTCATCATCGCGACCCAAACACTATATATAACATATCCAAAAACCCAAATTGCCTTCTAGCCCATACGACCCAGCTTAAAAAATAGCCCCTCCGGGCTATTTTTTAAGCTTCTTTCGAGCTAGGCCTTTTTAAAATCTCTACCTTCTTGAAGCTTCCCCCGGCTTTTTTAATTGCTTCAACAGCAGTTTTCGAAGCGAATTGCGTTTCTAGATCGATTTTTACATTCAGTTCACCCCTATTGATAACTTTAACTTTTGCAAATGGACTCGAAATCAAATCAGCCTCCGCCAACGTATAGTTATCAACTTTGCCAGACAAATCATTCAATCTGTCGATATAAACCACTTCAGCTTTAGGATGGAAGCTTTTAAAACCCTTAAGTTTTGGAACGGCCTGCATTATAGCTCTTTGTCCGCCCATAAATCCTGCCGGCATTTTTCTATGACCCGTACGAGATTTTTGGCCCTTAGTCCCACGACCAGCGGTTTTTCCTTGGCCTGCAGCAATTCCTCGTCCTTTCCGACTGGGCCGAATATTTTTTTCTACAATCAAATCATTGTATTTCATTATTTGTCCTCCTTTTTATCGGACTTTTTCGCGGCTGCCCTAACGGTTTTTTCCTTCTTGGCATGCTTAATAGTTTCAGTCCCTACCCACTCACTCCTAGGAATCTGCTGGCGAAGGCCCTCAATCACTGCATAGGCAATATTTACCTTATTTGTACTACCCAAAGATTTTGAAATCAAATTCTTAACTCCAGTCAAACCAATAATAGACCTTACAGTCCCCCCTGCAATAATTCCTGTACCAGGCGCCGCAGGCTTAATCAAAACATCCGCTCCAGTCACTTTAGTGCGAGCTTCATGACAAACCGTCTCTCCATCCAAATTAAACGTAATCATAGCCCTTTTAGCTTTCGCAGTTGCTTTCGCAACAGCAGTCGTAACATCATTGCCCTTAGCTACTCCTACCCCTACCTTATCTTTATGGTTGCCAATAGCAACCAAAGCTTTAAAACGCATCCTACGCCCTCCAGCCACGGTCCGCGACACGCGATCCACCGAAATTGTAATTTCGTCAAATTCTTTCGGACCAGCCTCAGCACGCACCCTATCGCGTCTATTGCGGCGATTTATCCTCTTCCCTGAGATATCTCTCAACTGCTTAGTGGCAGCGGTCTTATCGTCCATCTTAAGAGTACCGGACTTGTTAACTACTCTTGGGGCATTTTTCTCATTTTCTGGCATAATTAAAACTCCAATCCTTCTTTGCGGGCTGCATCAGCCAACGCACTCATTCGACCTGCATATAATTTTGATCCACGGTCAAAAACGACTTTAGAAATTTTTTTAGCTTTAGCTTTCTTCCCAATTTCCATACCAACCTTCGCAGCATTTTCAATTTTGGTTCCAACGGCCTTTTTACCAACCGTCGTCACATAAACTAAAGTTATTCTTTTGTCATCATCAATAATCTGCGCAGTGATATGACGATTGCTAAAATGAACGGTCAGACGAGGTCTCTCTGTTGTACCATGAATCTTGGCCCGGGTACGATTGGCCCTAAAAATTTTATTCATTATTTCTTACCCGCCTTTCCTGCCTTACGAAGTATTACTTCATCAGCATATTTAATACCTTTACCTTTATATGGTTCTGGCTTCTTTAAACTACGAATCTCCGCAGCCACTTGTCCTACCTTTTGTTTATCGATTCCCGAAACAGTAATCTCCATTTTATTAGTAGCAAGCTGTACTCCGTCCGGTGCTTTATATCTCACTGGGTGCGAAAAGCCTAAGGCCATCTCTATCTCTTGACCTCCACCAGACAGACGAAATCCCACTCCATTTATTTCTAATTTCTTTTCATAGCCCTTGGTCACACCTACCACTGCATTATTAAGCAATGCGCGTTGCAATCCATGCCAGGCCCAAGATTTTGGCTCGTCATCCTCACGAACAACTGTCGCCGTAGTCTCCTCAACCATAACTTTCGTTTTTGGTTGTACCGGCACTATGAGTTGACCTTTAGGCCCTACGACAACTATTTCTTTGTCGCCGACCGTGATTGTCACTCCCGCCGGAATTTCGATGGGTTGTTTTCCGATACGACTCATATCTTTCCTTTACATTAATAATAATTTAAATTATATCACAAAAAAGAATCCCTGACAACCTCTTTTTCCTAGAATACAAAAACCAAAAACAGACACGTCCAAAAAATTTAGAAACAGACCAGCTACAAAGAGATAGCTACTAGCTTATTTATCTTACAAATCTTAACGCGACTGTTCCAGCCACTATAATTAATCCCACGACCAGAAAAGTAACCGTGCTTAGATTTTCATCATTTAGGGCCGAATCAGTCTGCTTCAAAGCATCTCCAGACTCCGGAGTACCTACATATTTATTGTAGTCTTCTTTTAAATCCCCTGTCGAACCTTTTGCCTCATAAATGTTTCTTACAGTCAAGTTAACCGAGCTACGACTAGAATCAATAATAAAATCATCATTAATATACTCAACAATGTATTCTTCCAATGGGACCACATTACTTCTTGTTCCAACTTCTCTTATACTAGAACGTCCTTCTGGAAGCCTATTCACAACAGATCTAACCTCACCAGTCCTTAGCACATATGTTCTTTTGTCATTATTTGAAAAAGTTAATTCGGTATCAAACTCACATTCTTCACAATTTTGTCCCACCAACTCTTTCTTCATGTTAATAACAAAAGGTTTAACCTTCGGTATTGGAAAATCTATAGTTTGATTTTTACCATATCGAACAACTACTTTCGTGTTCAACAATGCGTACCCCTCAGCATCTAATTTTTTTAATATATTATCATTCGCTTCCACTCTATAGGTGACTTCCGCTACATACCGTTTTGTACTATCATCATACATAAACTCTGGCTTCCAGTCCAACTTGCCAGTTCCGACCTGACCAATCAAAGACTCTGCAGAAATCGTTATTCCCTCCTTCATAATTCCTTCAACATCAGTATTCTTAGCTATAGTAGGCAAAATATCTGCCCCAATTGCACTAAAGATATCCGTCAAATTACTTACAGTCGCCCCATAAGCTTTACCTGGGCTAGCGATTCTTGCTAAAACCTCTTCTCCCGCATTTGTATTTCCATATTTTAAAGCAACAGTATAAAGGTTCCCGCTTCCACTATTCTTAAAGTAAGCAGCTTCAGCTATTGTGCTATTAATGTGGTTATTACAAATTCTCTCTGAAGATCTAAGCACTTTATCCCATTCTATCCTACAAGTGTACGTATCTATTCCGTTACCTATTATAGAATCATACATAAAAGCCGATTGGGGAATCTCGGTACCAGTTTCCCTCTCGTTCTCATACCCTCCAGGACCTCCTTTAACTAGGTAATCCTCCATCTTATCCAATTTATAACTAAATGTGGGTTTACCATCCGAAAGTAAAACCATGTTCTTTATATCCGCTTCCGAATTTTCAAGCAATTCCGCCGCCATATGCATAGCACCTTGAGTGAAAGTTCCTCCGTATGCCCTTAGGGAATTAATCGCCGAAACTACTTCCGTATAACTATCCGAAAAATCTATATCCAACGTGATCTGATTTGCATAAGAAATCACGGCAATCCTATTCGAAGCATGTTCCTCCTGAAGCAACTGCAAGGCTAAAGTTCTAGCAGCTTGTTTAGCTTTGTACATTTTATCCCCATCCAACATACTTCCGGATCGGTCAATCACGAAAACTGTGTCCGAAGTCGTTAGACTTTTTTCAGCTTCAATCTTCAAGGTAACATCCCAAACATTGACTTCACCTTCTACTTTTTTTGCTACACTAGATAAAGCAACCTCTTCACCCACAGTTTTAACTGCTGGATTAATTATCATCTCTTCCGACAGAGCGGCTGCCACTTTTATAAAGCCTGTTAAGGTTGGTGACACTAAAACTAGGAGAATTACTAAGGCCGCCTTGGTTCCTCTCAAAAGTTCTATCATTGTATCCTTTCTTTTCCTTGGAACCGACGACCCTAGGCCTCCCACACCTTCAGTCGCAAAGAGGTTGTTAAATTGCCCTCATTCTAGCAACCCCTCCCCCTGTTGTCAAGCATAACCGTCTCTATAAAACTATTTTTCGTACTCTATTCACTTACGTTTAGCAAATAATATCGCACCAATAGACATAATAACTACGTTCATAGTTATTAAAACGATCGCCACAGAATCGGTGGCATTACCCCCATTGCTCCCAGATTTATCCTTTATGCCAGTTCCTGGAGCTTTTAAGGCAAAATTGTGAACGCCTGTTATCTCTCCCGTGCCATATGCAGGTATCATGGTGTCTGCATAAGCCACTACAAAAGTAGAAAACTTATCTGAAATTACATATAACACGCCATCTTCAATATAGAAATCTACACCTTCTACTAATACTTCTGGTTCCTCACCTTCATGTTGACGTACTACTATATATTTACGTGTATACCCAGACTCCGGCTCAGTCACCGTAGTCAATGCCACAGTAATCTTATTATTAAGTTGATGTAATCTACCAAAATCATATCCATCACGCGACATCCATACAGACACGTCATAGTACTCTACATTATCTACGTTTAGTTCTTTCACTGCGTCAATTAAGGCCTCGTCTACATCTGTTTCTTCTAGCTCAGTCACTTCCACACGAGTAGTTATTTCACTACCACCCATCACTGCACCACTCACGCCCAATATAGATCCTAATCCTTCCCATCCGTCACCAAACAATGCGCGAGCTTCTTCCATGCGTCCCATCAAATCCTCCATGGAGGTGACGTCACTAAACATTCCCTCAATATAGCCCTTCAAAGTTTCTTCCGTTACTCCTTCTGGGTCACTTTCTGAGTCCGCAGCCACATCATACACTACCACTGTTACTTCTTTTACTATCTCACGTGCATCAGAACGGAACTTATGTTTCATCGTAACATTATGTACGCCTAAAACAGTTTCTTCATACGTAGCAAATACTGCTTTACCCCCATCATTCACCTGTATATGATGTCCAGTTGTTTCATCTTTAGCAGAAGTAGTTCCCCATTCACTGTGCCCGTCTAGCTCCTTGGTTTCCCCTCTAGCTACTACTACAGTTTCGCGCTCTACTCTAAATATCGTAAATTTTGCCGTATATCTGCCCACTATTTCACCATTCGCCATATAATCTGTGTAAGTTACAGTATACACGCCAGGCATAAATGCTATCACGCGGTCGCCCATTACAACCATGCCCCATGGCTTATCTACGCTCGCTATAGTATGAGCATTCTCATTTTTGTCTCCTACATGCACGTCAAATATTTCTCCAGTAGCACCATAGTAGTGATGGTGTATAGGGGTTTCCATCTCATAAACATGCACGCCTACTGTCTTTTCTATCGTCTTACCATCAAATGACGCCTTTACTATTGCTTGCGTTTCACCAGCCCTCATACCTCTTATCCCATTTCCAGAAGATTTGATCGCCATTCTTTTATCAACAATATGATATTCAATCTCTGGTGTTATTACCGAATTTTCCCAAGCAATGTTCAAAGTTTCCTTATCGCCAACCTTCAAATACACATCATCCACATCTAAAGTCTTCAGAGTTGGTTTCACGGCAATTTTTATTGAACGCGAAGCGACAATGTTAGGATTTTCTCTATCAATCGCAGTAACAGTAACTACAGCCCCACCGCCAGGAACAGTCGTTTGTTCGAATGTCTTAATTATTAAATTTGCGCCGTCAAGTTCAGCAGTGGCAATACTAGCATCAGAAGTTTGCACGCTATAATCAACTGAAGCTCGCTTATTGATATGTTGAACGGTATAAGTTACTTCATCATTTTCATAAAGTACTTGCGGAATATTCGGTTTTGTACTGTCGCCATTTTCATCCTTTATCCTTACTCCAGTAAGAAGCGGTTTAACGACCACCGTTATTTGTTTATCTACGGAATACTCTCTGCCATTCTCTGGTGTATAAACACCAGAAACTTTAACCGTAGCAACACCATTCTTCACTCCCTTAACAGTCTTTCCGTCAAGCTCTATATAATCATTCCCCTTAACAATCTCATAATCCCAACTCTGGACATCCGACTCCCTAATCTCGGAATTTACAATATTCGAAATTAATATTTCCGTAGTGTCCTTTTCGTAAATCTCATATTGCATTTCTCCGGTTTTCTTAAAATAGTCAGTAAATCCTAACCCAAAACTACTTAACACCGGGCCAACGGTAATAGTAATAATCTTCTCTTTTTCGCGATGTTCGGTGCCAGTCAATTCCCTTGCAGTTACTTTCACCGAAACCACACCAGATTTCCCATTGCCAAGTTCAGTACTGAATACCCCAGTATTGCGATTTAAATTTATCAGCCCTAAACCGCCGCCGACAATTTCAAACGTATATTCAACATCAACATCATCTTCTACCACAGGTGCAATTACTCCACCCATACCTTGATCTATAGAGATGCTGTCGACATTTAAAGTTTCAAGAATCTTATTGACAGTAACATTAAGTACGGTTGTTTTTTCTACGCTACCGTCTTTCGATATAGCTTTTACCTTAATCGTAGTTATACCAGCCTTCGAACTTGAAATATGCATCGCGCCAGTTTCTCTGTCGATAGTCACGTTTGCAATATCCTCGTCATCCGAAACTGCACTATAATAAACGCCAGCCGTGGACGATTTAGCCTTAGCCACTAAATCCACCGTTTTGTCTCTGTCTAATACAACATTTTGCACATCTACACCAAACTCGTCTTGCACCAAAACACTCTCTAACACAGAAACAACTTCAACTTCAAATCGCTTAGTTACTATATACTCATTACCGTTATTACTTACATACTTAGCGGTTACCTCAATCGTTGCATTGCCAGCGCCCTGCCTATCACCAGCAATACGATCTTCTCTCGCATGCATCAAGCCATCACGGCTCATATCAAGAACGTTGATATTGATAATCGATACGTTATTGGCATCCCCCATAGTAGTAGTCCCATCTATTTTTAACTGGAACCACTCATCTTCTTTAATTTTAATTATCCCTCGACTATCGGCCTCTTTTAACGTGAAATCTGTAAAAACCTCACCCACAGTAACAGCAAAATCATCAGACGCAATTACATTACCATTTACTAAAGCGTTTGCAGTAATAGTATATTCCCCCGCATCAATAATCCCATCTGTACCAGTACTTACGGTGATCAATCCTCGCCCGTCAACAGTAGCTTGCAAGGGAGTATTATTTATAAGCTCATACGTTACCCCGTTAGCAACACCATAATAATATTCATTTCTAATTTGTACTTCTTTAGTATCTTCCTGTGTCATCGAAAAATCATCTACACTGATAGACTTCAACCCAGATCCTACATTCACATAAATTGTTTGCTTAATGCTTTTGTCATAAGATGGGGCAATCGTGATGCGCCTTTGCTTCTTGTCCACCCCATTAGTCACATCCACACCAACAATCTCGCCGGTTACACTACTAGTTTGCGCATTCTTCACATCATTCATTTTTACATAGTCAGTATTCGACGAGCCAATGATAAACCCAGTAGTAGAATCCGCCGGCAAATCCAAATATTGTTTTACATCACGAATCTCGCCCTCCTTTATCGTAACCTCCGACTGAGTTAACCTAAAATTATCCTTAGTTAATTTGGTTTCTACATGCCATTTTTTATCCGATTGGTTCAAATATGCTTTATAACCAAAATTTTCGGGCAATAGACTATTCACATCACGATCGAATACACCCCCAGTAAACTCAAATTTAGAGCCTGTAGCTTCCTTCCAGAAAAGTGGACCTGTATTAGAATAATTTCCACTTTCTATAATCAATTTAGCATCATCGACTTTATTTCTCACAAATCTATAAGAATTAGAATCACCATTATAAGTAATATCTCTTAATTTAATTGTTCCTTCATTGGTAAATACAGTATTATCGTTTTTGCTAGTGATAATTCCGCCGTCAATAATTCTTGTTTGACCACTTTTAATGTTAGTAGCTGCCAAATTCAAAGTGTTACCATTCAAATGTAGGGTAAGATTTTTGATATTCGCAGCTGTTATTCCCCAAGGATATTTAGAAAAGTCGCTCCCCGCACATAGCGTAATCTCTACATCATCAGCCGTAGCCGAAAGTTTGTTATTCAATAAGTTGTAAGTATCTTCTCCGTCTTCTTTATGACTAGCCACACAATCCGGCGCTTCCGCCCATGCTTTGTTAGTTGGTACCATTGGCACCGCCGTTATGGCCAGCACCATAGCCACAGCCACGTAGCTTATTCTTTTTAGTATTGATTTTTTTACCATTTTCCTCCTTTTGTTTTATGGTTTGATTAGAAAATATGCTCCAAGCCTCACCCAAAACATCGCCTCACATATTTTGTTGCCTTCATTGTAGCAGTCCGCACGCATCACCGTCAAGCATTAACGTGTTAGAAATATTAATAAAACAACCACCAAAAGAAGTTAAAACCATAACCCAGTAAAATGTCTCCGCAACAGAGTTACGGAGACAAGCCGAAAACGGAGACAGGCAGACTACTGCGCTACACAGCGTACAGAGAAGCCGCTGAACCTACCATTGTCGTAGGCCGGGTTCACGTTACCTGAATAGAAGTTTAGGCCGTATGCGCTGCTATTACTGCTGACAGTACTAGACCAATAGTCACCGTTGCTGCCGGTATTGCCAAGCGAACCATCGTTGACGTATCCGGACCGAGCTAGCCACAAAGGCGCTGTGCGTATCTTGTTAAAGCCACCATCCAAGTAGTCACGCACCATGCAACTTCCACCACAACCAGAACGTAATTCGCCCACGATGCCATCATAACTCGATATCATTGCATCCTGTTCGTTACCTTCCGTCAGGCTTTCTGCATTACGGTTCTTTGGTAGTCTCCACCCTGCAGGGCAGATAGAAGTCTCTACATTCACATATTGGTCATCATCACCGTATCCAGAAGTATCATTCATTGCTACTGCAGCAGACCAGTTGTAATAATTACCAGCATGGTAATGTGCACAGTCTGTATGCCCAGCTGCTTCGCATTCTGCTAGAGAGTTGTATTTTATATCGTTACCACTAGTATTTGATGTGTAGTAATATACATCGCCTGGATCAGCAGAATATGGAGTTGTGGTGCTGTTTTCCCAACCAGGTACTGAAGTGCCTTCTATGGCTATAGTGCTACTGCTCGGAGTCCAGTTACTAGATATGTTGGTATTAGCTGGAGTGAGCTTTGTTTGGTTATTTAGGTCTAAGTCTAGGTTTTGTGTCATCCAGATATTACCATCTGCTAGCTTGGCAATGTAATACATGGTTTGGTCACGGTTATCTTTTAGCTGGTACTCTGCACCTTCTGTCATAGAGTTAAGTACGCTAGTTTTTTCTGCTTTAGATAATTTAGCGAAATCTTGCATATAAGTGAGGTCGCCTATGACGGGT
>JAZUMU010000016.1:0-22320 GCA_045603805.1 Candidatus Nanosyncoccus sp. | reverse complement strand
AGGTACTGGTGCTGGAACAGTAGAGAACGGTAGTAATGGTGGAGGAATAGGTTCTGCTACTAATATTATACTTCCTGCTATTATATTAGTACTAGCTATAGGAGCTATAGTTGCATTATTAGTACGTAGACAACAAAGACGCAAGAAAATAAATGATGGTACAGAAGAATGTAATGTAAAAGTAAGTAAAAGGACAGTTAATAGAAAAGAGAAACTAGCTACAGTAGCTAGTGGTACTATAGTTATATTTGCTGCTACAGTATTAGTAGGTAATTTAGTAATACCTGTGACGAGTGCTGCTACTAGTGTAGAACCAGGTACAGCAGAGTTAGATACAGTAGATAAGATTACTATAATAGCAACAAGAGAACAAGATAGTGATGAAGTAGTAGCTACAGTAAAGAATACATTGTATGCTACTGCTAATCTAGACTTTGGGTATAAAGTAACAGCAAGCATGATAGAAGGAGCTACTACAGCTAATTTATATCTAGATGGAGACGAGACTAGTGAATACTATATAGCACCACTAGGTGGTGGTACTCTCGCAGACAATACGTGGGGATATACATTAGAAGAACCAAGTGAAGGCACTAGTACTACATATCTGCCCATACCACTAGAAGATACTCCTGCTACTATTACAAAGGGTAACGATATGGTAGAAGATGAAGCGGTAGATATTTACTATACTATAAAAGTAGATAAAGATCTTCCTGCTGGTAGTTACATGGGAGAGCTTGAATACAATATCTCTCCAGCTGTAGAATATATGCAAGATTTTGCCACAATGACGGAAGAAGAAAAGACTGCTACTCTAGCAAATATGCCGGAAGGTGAACAATATATATTAAAAGATATTCGTGACAAAAAGCCTTACTACATATCTAAGTTAGCTGATGGGAATGTGTGGATGACGCAAAATCTAGACTTAGATATAGACGAAAATACCACTTATTATCACATAGATACGGATATAGGCTGGAATATTTTGGATATTTTAGCTACCTGGAAGCCCATTGCCGGACACTCTACTGTTAATTTCTCGGATATTGGCATTAATCAGGGCGATTTAGTCACCATAGAAGGATGGACGGACAGCAAAACGGAGCCATACTCTGCCAATCCAGGTGATGTATATCATTATGACAATGGCACTATAGATTCACAATATAACTCCCTAGATGAATGTCGGTCGGCGGGGCAAGACGACTGTGAGCATTACCGCATAGGTAACTACTATAACTGGTCTGCCGCAGTTGCAAGCAACGATACATCTGATATGATCACACAATATGAAAATGCGCCAAATTCTATTTGTCCAGCTGGATGGAAGTTGCCGATGGGGCGCAATTCAGAGAACACTTCATCTATGCGAGAGTTTAATCGACTTTTTTATATGGGTGGAATAGTCAATAACAATCCAATTGAGGGAACGGGATGGAATGACGGCGGCTTTAATCGGGCTGTTAAATCTCCTTATTTTATGGTAAGTTCCGGCATTTTTAGTGGAAGCAATTATGTATCTATGGCTGTCTCAGATTATTGGCTCAGCACTACTAACGATCCTAATTACTCCTACTTTTTAGTATTTAATAAAAACTTTATAAGCACCGATTCTTATTATTATAACGGACGTCACAGCGGCTTTTCTGTGCGTTGTCTAGTCCGTTAGTTTTTAAAACAAACCGTTTTTTACGGGCGGCCTCCCGCCTGTAATTTTTGTGTGGGTTTTAGAATATTATGCGTAAATAGAGATTATTCGTGGATGTTGCATCAAAGAATAGCTTTATATCAGGGTTATGATTTTTGAATTATTTCACATTTGCCTGGGGCGAGGCCGCTGAGCTGGTAGGGTCCGAACTGGGTGCGGTGGAGGGCTACGACGCGATAGCCAAGCGCCGCAAAAGTGCGACGGATTTGGCGGTTGCGCCCCTCCGAGAGTATTACCATATAGTGAGTCTCCGACACCGTCTTTCTCGGGGCGCGTCGCTCGCTCCCATCGCCATGGGGCTCGCGCGCTACACCTCGGTTTGCCAACCTCCGGACCCCCTTCGAAAGAGATGTCGTGGATTCACTTCTAATGACAGTGAATTTACTAGGGCCGTCGTCTAGCATTACGCCGTAGTCGGAAATCATTTGCTGGTGAAGCGGCTCTAGTGGGCGGTCTAATTCTACTTCGTAAATCTTTTCTTTGTGAAACTTGGGATGGGTCATTTGGTAGGCAAAATCGCCATCGTTGGTGAGAAGTATTAGGCCGGAGCTGTCTTTATCTAGACGGCCAACCGTTTTTAGCTTTTGATACTCTTTGGGCAAAAGCTCGTAGAGAGTGGGGGTGGCCCCTTGAGCACGGCGAGAGCATACATAGCCTACGGGCTTATTAAATGCTATATACAAGTATTCCGTATCGAACGGGATTATCTTACCATTATAGCACACTTTAGCAAAATTGTCAAGCTTATCAGGGGTAGAGATGCGTGCGCCTAAGTTAGCTGGCTTGCCATCTATGGTAACCTTTCCTGCAGCAATAATTTCATCTGCTTCACGACGCGACAACCCCAAACGTTCGGCAAGGAATTTGTTGAGTCGAATGGTTTTTAGAGGCTCAGAATTATTAGGTGGCTGGGGCACTCGGGACCTCTACGTCATAAGGATTAGGAGCAGATTCAGTAGAAGTAGGGGTGGGGGTAAGAGCGGAATTAGGAGTCATAGGTTCAGAGTTCGAAACTTCAGAAGTAGCCGGAGCAGCATAACCGGACGAGGTCGTTTGGACTTCGGGGCTTTCGGGGGCTACGTTCGGGGTTGGACGGTCGCCGAGAACCTCATGAATAGTGTTAACGACATCTTCTATACCAACTTGGGATTTTACGAGATACCTATCAGCGCCGAGTCGTTCGCCACGTTCACGCTGGTCTTCGCCAGATAGAGCAGTCATCATAACAACTTTTATGTTTGCGGTTTCGGGGGTAGAGCGCAAAATATCCAACATATCAAAACCTGAAATTTTCGGCATCATAACATCAGAAAGAATTAAATCCGGTTTCTCACGAACAGCCACAGCTAAAGCCTCCTCGCCATCCCCAGCAGAAACAATTTCGTAGCCCTCGGCGGCGATACGAATGCCATATATCTCTCTTAGACTCGCGTCATCTTCTACTACCATTATTTTTGTCATTTTATACTCCTTTTTGATTATTAATTGGTGTTGGGGGTAAATTCGGCGAAGGTTTGGAACCAGGAGGTCCGATATACTGCGGAGAGATTGAGGCAGGCCCCTTAGGGGCTGGATTCGCAGAAAGCGATGTAACGGGGGCTACAATGTTAGGTTGCGGAGATGCGGCAGGATTAGAAGTAGAGGTGGAGACAAGGACGGGATTAGATCCTGGATTTGCATTAGGAATAGGGCTAGAGTTTAGATTAGTGTTAGAAGTAGGACTAGAAGTTGCTCGAGCAGGAGGTATCGAGGAGGCTGGGGCGGTTGGCGCGGCGGGAACAACAGGGTTAGCCCCCATACCAGGAGCCTCAGCTTGACGGGAAGCCTGAAGACCGGCTTGACGTTGGCGTTCGATTTCGGCTTCGTGTTGTTTTTGGTTTCTGGCGGCAATCATACGTTTTTCGTATTCATCGCTGCTGATTCGCGGTAGAGAGACATAAAAAGTAGTCCCTTCACCAAAAGCCGATTCAGCCCAAACTTTTCCCCCCATCGCCTCGACGCGCTGCTTCACGATATAAAGTCCAAGTCCGGTTCCTCCGATAGTCCGAGTGTCGGAATTGTCGGCACGATAAAATTTTTGAAAAATGTGGCCGATGTCTTCAGCAGAAATGCCAATTCCGGTATCAGTTACGTTGATTAGCGTTTTATCACCGTCGCCCCTTAAGTTAACATAAACCGAGCCTCCGGCAGGAGTATATTTTATTGCGTTTTCGATTAAATTGCTTAAAATCTCACGCATGAAGTTTACATCGACGTAACCGTAGATAATTTGTTCCATACGGCGACTGAGCCCAGGTTTATTCGAGTCTGGGCCAAATTGGTATTTTAACTTAGATTCAGAAAACTTGTCGGCATAACTGTCGGAAATCTCTTTAACTAGATTCGTCATATCGGTCGGCTCGAAATGGGGACGAATTTTTCCGTCATCAAGTTTTGTGATATCTAGTAGGTCCCTAAATAGCTTACCGAGATGCTCCGCCGCGGCATGTGCAGAAACGAGGTAGCCTCGCGCACGGCTATCGATCGAAGCAGTTTGAGGGTTCAAAGCGAGGGAAATATATCCGTCGATAGTTGCAATAGGGGTACGCATTTCATGCGAAGCAGTAGAAATAAACTCGGTTTTTTCGCCTTCTTCAGTGAGCTCACGCGTAATATCGCGAAGGGTAATAATGCGATTTTGGGTCTTAGCGGCAGTTAAAACGGAGATTGAGACTGGAGTGCGCTTATTGTTGACCTTCGAGATGATAGAGAGCTGATACCCCTCCAAAGGGCGGCCTGAACGCATAGATTGTATAAAACGATTCTCAGATTCGGACAACTCGCGGCCTTCTTTAGTTTCCATTTTTAATAGTAGTTCATAATCCAGGCCTTTCGCCTTCTCGGCGGAACCACATTCGGTCATACGAATAGCTGCGGGGTTAATGAACTCTACCACTCCAGTTTTATCAGTGATGATTACCCCATCCCGAATATTATCTAAAATCATTTCCGCTTTGCCGTCGGAACTAGAATCGGATTTAGAAGGATTCTTGCGTTTAAATATACCCATCTAAATATATTTTAACACAAGCGAGTAAAAATGTGTTATATTTTAAGTATGAACAAAGACGTCATCTATATTGAGCCTACGGATGATATTACTGATATCATTACCAAAATCGAAGGTTCTAAGGAAAAAATCATTGCTTTGGTCCCCCCAAAAAAGGCTGGGGTGTTCCGAAGTGCAGTAAACATTAAGCTAATCAATAAAGCTGGTGGGGCAGCAGAAAAAACAATCGTTTTAGTGACAACTGATCCGTCGATCATCAAACTCGCAGCCGCGACTCGGTTACCAATTACTAAAAATTTGCAATCTGCACCAGTTATACCAGAAAATACTACAGAAATTGAAGAGGTTTCGGAAGAGGAAATCGAAGATGTTCCCGAGCAGGCGGTTGAGGAGGAGGCTGAAGCAACCAAAGAGGAGGCAGAAGAGGACAATTCTGAATCCAAAAAGACAAAAAAAGACAAAAAGACTAAAGGTAAGTCTTCTGATTCAGGGAATCCATTTTTAAATTGGATTAAAAATCATAAAAAAATAGCTATATTGTGTGGTATAGGGATTTTGGCCCTGATCATATTCTTAGTCTGGGCGTTTGTAATTGCTCCTGCAGTCACTATTACGGTCGGGATTAGTACCGAATCTAACAATTTTTCAGAGACAGTAACATTCACCAATAATATGACCGATGAAAACGCAAAGGAAGGTAAATTCTACTTAGAGGATAAGAGGCTCGAGACCGTTTCGGAGGTACAATTTACCGCTACTGGGCAAAAAAATAACGGTGAGAAGGCGACCGGGGACGTTGTAGTTTATACATATTTTAAGGACAGAGGGACTAAAGTTATCAATTCCGGAGCTATCTTTACGATAAATAGTTTAAGTTATTCTGCTAATTCCGGAGCAACGTTATCTTGGGATGGAGAAAGCGCTACGGAATGCGAAAACAACGGAAAAGCCTCAATGGCCACTTCTGGTTGTCAAATTTCGGCCAGGGTGCCAGTAACTGCTACGGCTGCAGGGGAGAAATACAATATTGCAGCTTCCAACTCAGGATGGAATACAACTGCCGATGTGGGGGTGTACTCGGACAAGGCTATGTCTGGGGGGACTGACAATGTTGTGACAGTCGTAGAACAATCTGATATAGAGAAGGCTAAAGGTGACCTGAAAGCCTCTAAAGAAGATGAGATCAAGCAGAAACTGCTGTCAGATATTCCTGAAAATATGCTGGTTATTGAGAGTAGTTTCAGTCAAGAAACCTCGGCAGCTACAGCTACACCGGCGGCTGGAGAAGAAGTAAAGGACGGCCAAACTCCTACGCTTAAGGCTACTACTACCGCGACGATATTCGTGGTCGATAAGGCTAAAGTTGAAGATTTTATCCGAGAAAAGGCTAGGTTGGGAGATGATCAAAAGATTTACGATATAAACGACCCTTATATCGAGAATTTCGTGAAGGGTGATAATGGGTATGCTGGAAAATTAAAAACAACTTATTCAGTAGGGCCAAAAATAACAGAGAACGATATTCTAGAGATGGTTAAGGGTAAAGGAATAGGGGACGCCCAACATGATCTTAAGAATATTAACGGAGTAACTTCAGTAACAATTGATAAGTCTTATCCTTGGGTAATGGGTGTTCCTGGAAATACTAACAAAATCACGATTAACCTAGAAAAAAATGATAGATCTTAATATTCTCACTAATTTTAGAGGTTTTAGTAGCTGCGATTTATTCGCTAGAGGTAAAAAATGAAAGTTTTAGGGTTAGATGTGGGCGAGAAACGCATTGGCGTGGCGCGTGCTGATTCTACCACCAGGATTGCGGTACCAATAGGGTTTGTAGCAGTAGATGGCTCAGAATGGCAAGAAATAGCTAAAATAGCCCGAATTAATAGCACGAACATGTTCGTTATAGGTTTACCGCGAAGCAACGAAGGAAATGAGACGGCTCAATCTATGTATGTTAGAAATTTTGCAAAAACTTTACAAAGAATGATCCCGGGAGCTAAAATTCGTTTTCAAGATGAGACTCTAACTTCGGTTTTAGCGGAAGAAAGGCTAAAAAAACGTGGCAAAAAATACGAGAAGGGGGAGATTGATGCGGAAGCAGCCTCTATCATATTACAAGATTTCGTAGAGAATTTTACAGTTGCAGACGCAAATTCGCAGATGGCGAAAGCCCTCCCTAAGAGCTCTATTCCGAATGATGCGCCAGTTTTTACAAAATTAACCAATAAAGTAAAAACTACAGCTGTTGAGGCACGAAGTAATGCTTCAGGCATAGCCAAAAAGGAAGCAACCCGAGCAAAATTGAATACAAAAAAGGCGGAGCATAAAATGAAAAAAATTACAAAGTGGATTTTTCTGATAATACCTGTTGCCATAGTTTTATCGGTTGCGGGCGGTTTCGTGTGGGCAAAACTGCAGCTTACGGCAGTAGATTCTTCCGCTTGTCCTCCTGATTGTAATTGTGAATGCAAAACTATAGAATTTGCGGTGAACGAAGGCGATTCAAAGTCTATGGTCTCTAGCAACCTCGAAAACAGGGGCCTAATCAAAAATGCTTTTGTGTTTGATATGTACTTAAAGCTGTTCAAACCGAATGTGAATTTCAAGAGTGGAGTATATCTGTTTAATCAAGGTATGGATGCGGATGCAATAATTGCTAAGCTAGAAGAGGGTAGCGATTATGCCACTACTTTTGACTTTACTATTCTACCCGGGGAAACAATATACGATATAAAAAACAAGTTGATAGGGCTAGGATATTCTGCAACAGAGGTAGATACCGCGTTAAATGCAGACTATAATTTCGACTTTTTAAGAGAAAGGCCAGCAAATGCTACTCTAGAAGGGTACTTATTCGGTGAGACTCATGAGTTTTATGTAGGGACCTCAGTAAGAGAGATAATAGAAACATTCCTAAAGGGAACGGAGAAGGTAATCAGTGAAAACAATTTAGAATCTAGGTTTGCAACTAATGGACTGTCTCTATACGAAGGGATAACCTTGGCTTCTATTGTACAAAAAGAAGCCCCCACCCCTGAAATGCCTACGGTAGCACAAGTATTTTTAAGCCGCTTAACTTATGGAATACCACTTGGAAGCGACGTAACGGTATCTTACGCACTGGATACTATAGATCCTGATAGGCAGACATACGCAGACAATCAGGCGGCTCTAGGCGTAGATTCATGCTATAATACGCGACTTTATGGGGGGCTGCCGTGTGGACCAATCTCTAATCCTAGCCTTTCAGCTCTCGAGGCGGTAGCAGAGCCAACGGATACTTCTTATCTTTACTTCTTGACAGGAGACGATGGAATGATGTATTATAGTTATACAGAGGATGAGCATATCCAGAATATTTACGCACATTGCCAAACCCTCTGTGATATATCGTTATGACGAAAAAGAAAAGAAAATTCAGTCTAGAATGGATAAAAAAGTCCTGGGTCTATATAGTGACTGGGGTGATTGTTTTGGTCTTGGTTTCTGTTGGTTCTATTGACAAACGTAACTCCAATATGAGTCTGAGTTTGGATACATTTGCAGCCAACAACTACAACGTCTCAACAGATCAGCTGTCCGAACTTTATGTTGTTGCTGACCTGTCAGACACTTTGGGGCTTGCGAGTGCTTCTGATGTTGCATCAAACTATATTATTACCAATACAATGCATGATTCGGGCCAAACTACGGTCGGAAGACTAGAGAAACCTAACATAACAAGTATCTCTTCTTCCAGAGGGGTGATTGAGCATGTCGTAGAAGATGGCGAAAATGTTGATACGGTTGCTGCTAAATATGGAGTAAGTGCAGATGACATAAGATGGAGCAACAATCTTAAAACGATAGACGTAGATTCCGGCACAGTGCTTTATGTCCCCAGTACTTCGGGTATTGTTTATACCGTAAAGTCTGGCGATACTATTGAGTCGATTGTCGAAAAATACGGCTCCAATTCAGAAGAGATTATTGCCCTGAATGATTTAGAGGTTTCGGGCATTTCAGACGGTATGCGCATAATTATCAAAGATGGGTCTTTACCCGAGACGGAAAGGCCCGAATATGTTGCTCCAGTTAGACAGACCACTACGACTTCCAACAGTAGTTATACTTATACTTACCTTGGCAGTAGCTCCGTCCGCCAAAACATAGAAGTTGTGGGATACTTTTATAATTTGGGAGGTCCTTGGTATACTCCAGGACAATGTACTCAATGGGCTTGGTATAATCGCCAAGATTTACCTTTGCTCGGAAACGCTAACGCTTGGGCGAGAAATGCGGCGGCAGCGGGCTATTTGGTAGATAATACTCCTTCGGCCGGGGCAGTCCTTCAAACTACAGCAGGATGGTATGGACATGTGGGATATGTCGAGGCAGTCAATCCGGATGGTTCTATTATTATGTCAGAAATGAATTACGGTATACCTTATAGGGTGATTCGCTCTACGATCCCAGCCAGCGAAGTAGGAAACTTTAATTATATTCATTAGTTTAGGCTCCAATTATTGGCTCCAAGAGAGCGAACTTGGCCTTTTATTTCTAAAAGCGTCATAGTTTGGTTGAAAGTTGAGACTGGGATATTTAAAGCGTGCATAATATCTTCCCCGTTGCGCATACCCTCAGCTAAAGCCCTTAGAATAGTCGTTTCTTCTTCGGTATCGCCGAAAAGTAGAGGTTGGTTGGTTTTTTTATACTGCCTAAGATAAGCTTCAGGGAACAGTACTCTTAGAAGATCCTCTACGGAAGTGTAGGGGTTTGCGCCCTGGCGAATTAGTTTATTACAGCCTTGAGAATAGGGGTTAGTAATGTTCCCGGGGACAGCGAAAACTTCTTTACCTTGGTCTAGGGCATGTGCAGCAGTGTTGAGAGAGCCAGATTTTTCAGCCGCCTCGACCACCACGACCACATCCGCAAGTCCAGCTACGAGCCTATTGCGACGGAGGAAAGCTCCTTTCGGATTACACCTTCTTTCTCCGGTTAGTTTATCTATAAATTCTCCAGGAGCTAGGGGGGACCTAGGGGAAGTATTTTGGGGAGCATATTCGCTCATCACAGCCCCACCCTTTTCGATAATTTCCCGGGCTAGCGGCACATGTTGACGAGGATAAATATGATCGATAGGAGTTCCCAAAACCGCAACCGTAATACCACCTGCATCCAGGCAAGCTTTATGAGCTATGCTGTCGATACCGAAAGCTAGACCAGAAACGATAATAACTCCTCTTCTAGCTAGTTCATAAGCCATCTTGTAGGCTACTTCTTCGCCATAGCGAGTGTTATGCCTAGAGCCAACAATAGCAACAGTTTTAGGCCGGCTTGTTCGGTTTTTTAAGGTTGACTTTCTCTCATTTTTATTTCTTTTTCTCGTTGGATTCCTTTCTTCTTTTATCACATTTTCGGGCATTTTTCCATAAAAATACAATATTTTAGTCTTAACCGCAATAGAGTCTAACACCTCTGTAAAATTGGTCTCTAGAGGTCGGATTTGGTTGATTTTTTTAAAAAAGTGTGAAAAAAGTGTTGACATATTATCTCCCGTGTGCTATAATGTAATTAGTTGGTATGGTGTTACCATACCACACCGCACCTAAATAAGTTATAATTTCAGTTGCACTGACAACAGTGTAACAGAAGTTGCGTGCTTTTGAAACCCTTTCGGATTTAAAATTTCTTCATGGTTTTAAATTTTATAAGTATTACCTCCACTTAGAAAGGACCATTTTCAAAGGCATAGCAATCCCTCTAACCGGCGGGCCCCTAGATGTGCGAGGTGGGCTATCGCTCCGGGGGTTACCCGGTAAGTAAGAGAAGCGTTAGAGGGCCAAAATAGCCTCAGGTGATGCCCACCCTTACCTGAGGCTTTTTTGTTGGTCATAATATTCGTGGTATAATTCCACCATGAAAGAAAAGGGTCAAGGCGGCCAAAAGCTAAACAGTAATGCAATTTTCGGACCGACGCTCACAAAAAAAGAATTAAGAAACGAAAAATTAGCGAAAATTTCGTTCGTCTTAGCTAATATAAATTCTCTAGTTTGGTTAACTTTGTTAATCCCAGCAAATAGCATTTATGGCAGTGTTGGTACTTGGGTAGTTGCTGGGTATTATATGTTTTTAATTGGATTAATAATTAATAGTCTTACTATTGTTTTTGGTATATTTGGTATAAAATCATCTAAAAAGAACCTCGCAATCGCAGGTATAATCTTGACTATCACTCCGTTCTTACTTTTATTAATCATAATACCACTAAGTCTTACTCACGGCTAAGGCCTTGACGCAATGTGATATTATAGTATTATGTCTAAAAACTTAGTAATAGTAGAGAGCCCAGCGAAGGCACATACTATCGAGAAATATCTCGGTAGTGATTTTAAGGTTTTAGCTAGCGTAGGGCATATTCGTAAAGATACCAAGGTAGATAAGAGCACTTTTGATGTGACATACGAGATAGACCCGGGACATAAATCTATTATTACTGAACTAAAAAAAGAAGCCAAAGCGGCCGAGAAAATCTGGCTCGCAACCGATGAAGACCGCGAAGGAGAATCTATATCTTGGCATCTGTGCGAAGTACTAAAACTACCTAAAGACACGGCGCGCATTACTTTTCATGAGATTACTAAACCGGCGCTAGAAAATGCCATCAAAAATCCCCGCACTGTGGATATGGATATGGTGGCTAGCCAGCAAGCTAGGCAAACCCTAGATATGCTAGTGGGGTACGATCTCTCTGATATCGTACGAAAGAAAGTGCCGGGGGCGATATCAGCGGGGCGAGTGCAGAGCCCGGCGCTTCGGCTTATAGTAGAGCGCGAAAAGGATATTGAGAAATTTGATAGTAAATATAGTTTTAAAGTTACCGGTAAGTTTACTGCAGACAAAGCGGATTTTGACGCTAATCTGGATGGTAAAGGGCCAGAAACAGAAGAAGCTGCGCAAAATCTATTGCAGACTTTGGCCAGTGATAAGTTTAAAGTATCGGACGTAGAAGAAGCCGAGGGTAGTAAGGCCAACCCGGTGCCCTTTACCACTGCGGCCTTGCAGATAGAGGCCAACAGTAAATTAGGCTTTAGCTCTCGCACCACTATGAGTGCGGCGCAGGGGCTATACCAAGCAGGGCTTATCACCTATCATAGAACAGATTCTTTGAACCTATCTAGCCAGGCAGTAGGCGCTATATCTAGCTATATTGAAAAGACATTCGGTAAAAACTATCTAAAGGTGCGTCATTTTAAAACCAAAGATGCTAGCGCACAGGAGGCTCATGAAGCAATTCGTCCTACCGATGTTTTCCGTACTAATGCTGGCAAGAATGATTATGAGAAGCGATTGTACCAGCTGATTTGGGCTCGTACTGTGGCTACGCAAATGGCAAATGCCAAAGTGGCGAAAACTACCATTAGGATTGGCGCTGATAGCGGTGCGACTTTCGTGGCGAAGGGCGAAGTGGTAATATTTGACGGATTTTTGCGCGTATATGGCAAGAGTAAAGATTTGGAACTACCAAAAGTGGCCAAAGGTGATGCCCTTGACTGTCAGGAAATAGTAGCTAGACAGGTGTTTGCGAAGCCGCCTGCAAGATATACAGAAGGTTCACTAGTAAAAAAACTGGAAGAGCTAGGTATTGGTCGCCCATCTACTTATGCTTCCATAATGACTGCTATTCAGGCACGTGGCTATGTAATAAAGGGCGAGAGTGAAGGGGAAGAGCGCGAAGTAGTAGAGCTAAGGATTATACCAAGCGCGCAGCAAAGTTCCGAAAAAACAGAGGTAAAACGTGCTACTGTAAAAGAAAAGTTTGGCGCTAATAAAGGTAGGCTGGTGCCCACGCCTATAGGAGAATTAGTGTCTGGGTTTCTTACTGATAATTTCAAAAATATTGTGGATTATAAGTTTACTGCGAATATCGAGAAAGATTTAGACCTAGTGGCGGATGCTAAGCTAGAGCGCGTAAAAATGCTGAAAGATTTTTATGGGCCATTTCGTGATACTGTACTAATAGCTAATGGAGTAGAGCGCTACAATAATGCCAAGCTCCTAGGGCACGATCCAGAAACCGGCAAGCCTATCTATGCCAAAGTTGGTAAGAATGGCGGGTTTATACAACTGGGCGATAACGAAAAAGAAACTGGCGAAAAGCCGCGTTTTGCACCATTACCAAAGCGAAAATCAGTAAAAACTGTTACCCTGGAACAGGCCTTGAAGCAGTTGGCTTTGCCAGCACTGCCACGCATCCTCGGCAATGCTCCGGACGGAGCAGAGCTAATAGCGGCGAACGGGCCTTTTGGACCATATCTAAAAGGCGGCAAATACAATATCCCCATGAAAGATTTGGACCCATACACTGTTACGCTGGAAGAGGCCTTACCGTTGTACCAAGCCAAAGTAGATTCTATAATAGCCGACTGGGGAGAGATCATGATAATAAATGGTGCTTATGGACCGTATGTCAAAGGCCCGGGGCGGCGCAACAACGCTAAAATACCTAAAGAGACCGACCCTAAAACCATCACAAAAGAACAGGCGGAAGAAATGTTAGCCAACAAGCCTAAGGCGACGCGACGCGGAGCGCGGGGCGGGGCTAAAAAGAAAGCTGCTGCAAAGAAGTCTACAGCTAAGAAAACTGCAAAGAAGACTACAAAGAAATAATCTAATAATCTTCTACCAAGGTGAATTCTTTGTCGGCGATAGAGATAATAGAATCTGGCTGTGCACCCATGGTAGTAAGCTCACCGCGAATACCTAACTTTTTCATAATGTCACGCAGACGATTGACGCTGGCGTAATTGTTTAAATCTGTACGGCGAGCAAATTTTTCAATTTTTTCACCAGTAACAATGAATTTACCGTCTTCGGTTTTTTCTACCTTCCAGGCGTCTTTTAGAGTATTCTCACTTAAAGAAATGATTGGAATATCTTCTTCTTTTTCTGTTACTATTATCTTTTCTTTTTTATTATCTACGCTATTTTTTAACTCTCGCAAAAGTTCCTTTAAGCCCTGGTGCGCACTAGACGAAATAGTGAAGATTTGAGCGTTGGGGTTTTTAGCTAATATGGAGGACATTTGCATCTTGACGATATCTTCATCTACACCCTCACATTTGGTGAGTGCTACTATTTCTGGGCGGTCTTTTAGGTCTGAATATTTTTCTAGTTCCTTACGAATAGTTTCGTATGCCTCACCAGCATCGTTGTTGTATATATCCACTAGGTGCAATAAGACCGCAGTACGATCTACGTGACGCAAGAAATCATGTCCCAAGCCTTTGCCTTCTGCGGCGCCTTCTATTAGCCCTGGGATATCTGCGATCAACAAATCTCGGCCATCAATGGTAGCTACGCCAAGATTTGGAGTAATAGTGGTAAACGCGTAATCTGCTATTTCTGGTTTGGCATTAGACACCACGGATAGGAAAGTGGATTTGCCTGCGTTGGGTAACCCCACTAGGCCTACATCTGCCATACTTTTTAGCTCTAGCTCGGCTTCGAATTCTTCGCCGGGCTCACCCACTTCAGCTATAACCGGCGCTTGGCGAGTGCTAGACTTGAAATGTGCGTTACCAAAGCCGCCGTCGCCACCCTTGGCGATAATAGCCTCTTGGCCATCCGCGGTAAGGTCGGCGATTATTTCGCCGTTTCTGCGGACTACGGTACCGATAGGCACTTCTACTATTAAGTCTTTGCCGCTGCGACCTGCGGCGCGCTGGCCGGCGCCGTTTTTGCCGTTCTCGGCCGTAAGGATAGGAGTAAAACGAAAATCTATCAGAGTATTGGTATCTTTGTCGGCTTTAAAGATGATATTGCCGCCCCGGCCACCATCACCACCGTCTGGGCCACCTTTGGGGATGTAGATTTCGCGACGAAAAGAAACGGCACCGTTGCCGCCATCACCAGCTTTTAAACTCACCCTGGCAATATCTACAAACATGCCATAATTATACCATAGTTAAGCGGTTTGCGATATTGTCTAGGCATATCTTCACTCGCTAGCGGGTCCTGTCCGCACATATTTTTCTGACAGTAGGACTTGAATTTTGTAAGCACGTCATACGCTGGGTCGCGGGCAGAACCGCCCCTACGGAACGAACCTGTCCGGCCCGTCAGGAATATACGTGTTAAAAATTCAAATCATTTTTATACTGCCAGAAAAACACGTGACGGCCACCCACTATGGGCGCCGTTAGCTAATCATCTTGCTTGTTTTGTGCTTATGGAAGTTGTGGTTTGAAAAACTCAGAGACTAACTCTATCTTTATATTATATCATACTTATGCTAAAAAATCAAGACTTGACGACCGTACGCTTATGCTTTAATATGGTATTAAGCTGATACGCTTCACGGGGTTCCACTGAGTAATTAGTGGAGTGTGGAGACTTACATTAAAAACAAAAACAGCGGATTAAAACAAACCAATGTGCCCCAGGGTGGGCGCGTAGCAGCACGGGAAGAGACGACTATAAAAAGTCGTTTTTTCTTTGTCTATAGAAACCAGGAAAAAGCCGGCTTTTGCGAGCCGGCTTAGGGGTGTTACCATGGTCTAGCAATTAAGCGAACCGAGCAACCTATGTGGTCGCCGTTATCCTGGATGCTTCTGATAAATGTTGGTTCGCCACTAGAATCCATGCATAGAATGCCTGCTTGACCTTTGTGCTCACCGGTACCCTTGCACCAGTAATGTCCGGTCACACCATAGCCGAGAGCCTGGCTATAAACAAAATCTTGCGGAGATTTGTTATACTGCTCTAGCGTAGTAATTATACCAATGGACCCATAGAAACCCAGTCCAAGTGCCGTAGCCAGATTAAAGCTATGGCAAATGCCGTCCTTGTAGCCATATTTGGTAATTATTTGCTCGAATTGCTTGTCGGTAGGAATATCATAGGTAAAAGCGACTGGGCAACCAGAATTTAGAAAATCTACAAGGAAAATAGCTTCCTCGTAGGAGAAGTATTTCTTACCCTTTATGTATCTACAATAGTTCGCTAAATCTTCTGTATGGCATAAGTCCGTCGTGGCGATTGCAATCCCCGGAATATTAAAGCGATCAAAGCAGATTGATGGATATTTCATGTTTTCACCTCCTTAAAGTACTATTTTGAATTTACCTAATATTCAACAATCTTAGGTATTATATATTATATTTGAGCCAAAAAGTCAATCTAGCGACTATCTTAACTGGATTTGACTAGATGCTAAAAGGGTGTTAGTATGGTAAGAAGTATTTGTACAAATAGTACATTAAAAGGAGGAATAATAATGGGCAAATACTTTTTACCTGATTCGCCAGAAATGATTGAGGAGCTGAGGGCATTTCTCTATGCAGCACGTGTCGCTAGCAGAGGAACAAACAGCCCAGTCAATCACACACTGAGAGGCTCGCACGTTACGGTTTACGAACAAGGGGACGTCTGGAGGTTCGAAGATGAGTGGTACGGTAATGCACCGTTTTCGGGATTTACCAAAATTTCGTATTGTGGCGAAGTATGCTGGACGATGCATTACTGGGGCGATTTTGCCCCTGGCACAGTAGAAGAGCATACTCGTGTAGTTCTCGAAAAAGCACTGGAAAATACCAGTGCGGAAGCCCCCTGGCGTGGGCCTGCTGCAACGCCCCCGGGCGAAGGAGATAGTCCGTATTACAACTACGGGTCTGGCGATATTACGTCTTTCCGGGGTCACGAAGCGATACACAGCATACATGGTTTGCTGCTTTACTACGCGGAATACCGCGGTGGACTGGTAAAACGTTGATTCCTCTTGCCGTCGCGGTTTTCCGCGGCGGTTTTTATGTATTCTTAAAGTTGATTTTTGGTAGTTTTATGCTATAATTGTAATAGTACGTCTATCCGACATTATAAAATAGGAGGTGAAAAAATGGAAAGGCGTAGCATAGACCAAGAATTTACAAATGAATTGCTCGAGTTTTTATACAGAGCACAGCTGAACGGATATGGCAGCGATAAAGAGCCTTCTATCAGCAAGGATGGCACGCGTATGCTGTCCTACGCCGAGGAGGGCAGAGAGCTCGAATATGTCGATATCTGGTATGGCGGGGAACCCTTCCGCGGCATGACGGTAATAAGGCGCAGAGGAATCGTGTGCTGGGTGATGACGTACGGAGGAGAGGTGTTTGCCGGAATAGACAAAGAGCCGGTATACACCTGTTTAAGAGCCGCGCTGACAAGCCTGGACCACGACGCCCCTTGGCGTGGACCCGCCGTACTCACCCATGAAAACGGCATGCGTTATGTCAACAGATGGACTGGTGATATTACAAAGTTCAAAGGCAAGGAGTATATCTACCAGTCTGGCGCAAGCCGTCTGTATGAGGCTACCTACGAGGGTGGATTTGTAGGTTTGGATTAATACGCAACCGTCGCGGCAATAAAGCGGCGGTTTTTTCCTGGACTGGATTTATAGGGGAAAAATGGTATAATATGGGTATGGTAAAGTTCACAATAATTACGTTATTTCAAGAGGCTTTGGAGCCGTATCTAAAGACTTCGATGATGTGGAAAGCCACCGAGAAAGGTTTGGCAGAGTTTAATTTTGTGAATTTGCGCGAGTTTGGTCTAGGGCCGCATAAATCTGTGGACGACACACCATATGGGGGCGGAGATGGAATGTTGCTACGCTGCGAGCCGGTGTTTAATGCGATTGAATCGGTGAAAGCTAAGGACCCGGGCGCAAAAGTGATTTTACCTACCCCAGTAGGGAAGATTTGGGACCAAAAAATAGCACAAAATTTTGCCGAAACAGCCGAGAATGCGCACTATATCATCTTATGTCCGCACTACGAGGGGTATGACGAGAGAATTCTCTCTATTGTAGACTATAAAATTTCTCTAGGAAAATATGTGCTCACTGGCGGAGAATTACCAGCGCTCATTATCATAGATTCCGTCGTGAGATTAATTCCAGGGGTGCTCGGAGGTGAAACGTCCGCACAGATAGAGAGTTTTTCTGATGGAAACAACCTGGAATACCCCCAATATACTAAACCTTATGATTTTCGCGGGATGACAGTGCCAGACATATTACTTTCTGGTAATCATGGCGAAATAGCTAAATGGCGCGCCGAGCATAGTGGTAAAGCCAAATGATCTTCAGCAACAGGACCTATGCTAGACAAATAGGTAAAAGTATGGTATAATTTGACAGTTACACTTTGATTTTAATAAAAGTGTTCGCAACTTTAGAATTAGTTCTACAAAAAAGAAAGGATGTGATTCTTTTGATTTATGTGTGTCAAAAAATGGAAAAGCCGAGAAGGGACGATTGGCCATTGAATTTAATCTGGGCGGTCGCCGAAATGGTAGCAGACAAGGATAGTATAACCATAAAGTTTCCTATAAACGAAAATCACGAAAAGGGAGTGCGACGTGCACTTGATGGCCTGCCAAAAACCGTGGCGAAACTTATGCTGCGGTACTACTCAGAAAATATGACTTTATCTGAAATCGGAAAACTTCATAAAATGAGACCAAAGAGGGCCGAGCAGATAATTGAATATGGCGTCCACCTTTTAAGTACGTCCACCACGAGAGAATATGTATTCTACGGATATAATTATGCAAACCGAGCGGAAAATGCTCGGCGTCTAGAATACGAACTGAAGGTCAGAGAGCGTATATTGGCAAATAGGCAAGAAAAAATAGCTCAGAAACAGAAATTGCATGATCAAAGTATTGCTGCTTTAGATCGTGTCTCTACCTGCGACAGCGTCTGGACAATAGAAGATTTGGAGTTGACTGCCTACACATACAACTGTCTTAGACGGTCCGGTTGCAATAGCATTGAAGATCTTATTGACAAGGTAGCTAGCGGTGAGCTCACGATGATTCGTGGTATAGGCAGAGCCTGTACTAAGGACGTTCTAGCCAAAATTTATAAATTTACCGGCGAGGATTTTTCGTATCTTTATGGCATCACACTTAATCCAAATGTAGGCTAATTAAATAGGCCGTGAGAGATCGCGGCCTTTTTCATGCTAATTTTTACAGAGAGTGCTATGCTATAATGGTGCTATGAATTTATTTGCCGGAGTAGAGAGTTTAACAGGGATTGGTCCGAAACGGGCGGAGATTTTGAAAAAAGCCGGCATCCATACGGTGCGGGATTTTTTTTATAATTTGCCGCGCGACTATGAAAACTTCCAGGCGGCAGAATCTATCGCCGAAATGCGCCCAGGTAAAGTAGTGATAAAAGGCAAAATAGATAGTTTGTCTACCCGCCGGGCCAAACGTAGGCGCTTATCTATCACCGAAGGAGTAGTCAGAGATAATACGGGGGCGGTAAAGGTAGTATGGTTTAACCAGGGCTACCGCATAAAACAGTTCTCGCCAGAGAAAGAATACTATTTTACTGGCAATTTTGAGCTCAAAAACGGACGCTATAGCCTAATTTCGCCGTCTGCCGCCGAGGTAGCCGATATAGACCCTAAAAACGGCCTAAGCCCCGTCTACGTAGCCCACGGAGCGATGAAATCGCATAATTTCAAGAGATTAGTAGCAAATTCACGCAGTAAATTCAGCGAAATCCCTGATTTACTCCCCACGGTAAAGCCTGGCACGCGTAGAAATGCCCTATTTTACGCTCATTTTCCGAATTCGCTAAAATCCGCCCAAAACGCCAGGGATTATCTGGCCTACGAGGAATTATTTGAGCTAATACTAGCAGCCAAACTCAACCGCCAAGAGAATGATAAATTAAAAGCCAAGAAAATACCCTTTAATGCGGTGAAAATTAAGGAATTTGTGGCAAAATTACCGTTTCAGCTAACAGGGGCACAAAGATTGGCAGCGTGGGAAATTTTTCAAAATATGGAAAAAGATACTCCGATGAACAGATTACTACAGGGAGACGTGGGGGCCGGCAAAACGGTAGTAGCGGCCCTAGCAGCCTACGCGGCTGCACTAGAGGGCCGTCAGGTGGCCTTACTCGCGCCTACTGCTATACTAGCCAATCAGCACTACGATGGGCTCTCGCGGCTTCTGGGCGCGTTTGGAGCGAAAGTAGCACTACTTACCGGCGCCACCAAGAAGAAATCGGAGCTAAAAAAACAAATAGCCACAGGGGAAATAGCTGTAGTGATCGGCACACACGCCCTACTTACCGATGATACGGAGTTTCATGACTTATCCCTAGTAGTAATAGACGAACAGCACCGTTTTGGGGTGGAACAGAGACAGAAATTGCTTTTAAAATCCCCTAATGGGCTAGCGCCGCATCTACTCGCGATGACGGCCACCCCTATACCGCGATCTTTACAACTTACGGTATTTGGAGATTTGGATGTATCTATTTTAAATGAACTACCAAAGGGGCGACAGCCCATTGCTACCAAAATCTTAACAGAGGTGGAAACTAGAGAGATTTTATACCCCAAAATTCGCGAAACCCTAGCCCAAGGTAGCCAGGCTTACTGGATATGCAAAGCTATAGATGACGACCCGCGTACCGAAACTACCTCTGTAAAGTCGCGCTGTGCGAAGCTAAAAACGGGTTTTCCAGGAGCAAAAATCGAGTTTCTCCACGGACGAATGAAACCGGCCGAAAAAGATGAAATTATGGAGAGGTTTTCTAGGGGCGAAATACAAATACTAGTATCTACTACGGTGGTAGAAGTGGGCGTAGATGTGCCTAACGCTACACTTATGATAATAGAGAATGCCGAGAGCTATGGCCTAGCGCAGCTACATCAGCTAAGGGGGCGCGTGGGGCGGGGAAGTAAAGCGTCGTATTGCTTTCTTTTAACCTCTGGCGATATGCGGCCATCGCAGCGGCTAAGAGAGCTGGAAAAATCTACAGATGGGTTTCATCTAGCAGAGGTGGATTTGAAGTTGCGTGGGCCGGGCGAGATATACGGGGCGCTCCAGCATGGCGCACTAGATCTCTGCATAGCTACGCTATCAGATACAAAACTGATTCATCGCGCACAGGCGGACGTAAAGAAGTTTTTACAAGACCCAGAGAACATGGTAAAATACAAAGAGTTGATGAGTGGTATTACCAAGTATCAGCAAATCACTACATTAAATTAGTAATCTATGGGTGCTCTAATATTTTCGCTGCGTAATTCATTGCATCTCGGAAGCTACGCTTTGGCGCCAAAATCCACCTAAAGTTGAATTTTGGCTTAATGTTCCTCGATCGCAATGAATTATATAGCGATTCACGACCACCAACGAATGATATATGAACACTATTAAAATCACATCTGGAAAATATCGCGGGCGGAGCATACAGACACCTGGCGATGGTACGCACCCCATGGGGGCGCGCGAAAAGCTGGCATTATTCAACATGCTAGCCGGCTATCTGCCTGGCGCCACCGTGCTAGACGCCTACGCTGGCTCTGGGGCACTAGGCATAGAAGCGCTCTCGCGCGGGGCTAGCCATGTAACATTCGTAGAAAAATCCTCCCAAGCAGCCCGCACTATCCGCGCTAATCTCAGCGCGCTTGGTATTTCCGACGGTTTCGACGTGTTTCAGCAGGACGTGAAAGATTTTTCTACCGCAAATAGCTACGACATTATACTGGCTGACCCGCCATATGATAAGTTTGAGCTAAATGGCGCGGCGAATCTGGCGAAGCCGCTCAAAGACACCGGCATACTAGTACTCTCGCACCCTGGCGAAGCACCAGCCATAGATGGGCTAAAACTAATAAAAACGCACCAATACGCCGCAGCACATTTGTCTATTTACAAGAAATCCGCTGCATAATATATTTGCAGGCAACCATAATAATACTTTTGGGATTTTATTTCTTGATATTGGCGGGTCCTGACGCTCATACTCTCTCTCGGGGCGCGTCCAGCCAGCCCGTCGACCGGAGGTCGTCCGCGTCCCAAGGGGCGGTCTGCCACGGGTGGCTGGCGCTACTCCTCGGTTTGCCAACCTCCGTACCCCCTTCGATAGAGTATTGAGCGCCACCCGCCAGTTTTTGTGTCCATAAAATTTGATTCGGAAAATTCTCGGAAAATTTTCATAGCTTTAATATTTCGCTTGTGGTATAATAATAAGTGCAATTCATTAATTAAAAGCAATCAGGTTTTTAATAGAAACCTATGCGGTTGTAAATGGCGCCGTGAGGACCATGACTGTGTAGGTTATCTGATTGCATAGTTAATGAATTGCACCCCTTGCGGTGCCATTTTTATAGCATCGTAAGAAAAACATTAATAATTAATAGCAAGGTGTCTTATTGCATAATTCACTGCATTTCGGAAGCTACGTGATGTGGTAAGTTATTTTACCACATCACTTCGCCCCTGACGCTCGCATTGCTCGCTGACGCGTCCCAAGGGGCGGACGGCTGGCAAGAATCTACCTAAAGGCAGATTTTGCCTTAATGTTCCTCGATGCAAGTGAATTATGTAATAAGGTGCTAGAAAGGAACAACAATAATGGCAACTATTCCTATAGAAGTCATAGTACAGGACAGCCCTAGTCCTGAACCAACACCAACACCATCAGATTCAGGAGAAACAAACATAGTAGTACCAGGTACTGGTGCTGGAACAGTAGAGAACGGTAGTAATGGTG
>JAZUMU010000015.1:0-13399 GCA_045603805.1 Candidatus Nanosyncoccus sp. | reverse complement strand
AATTTTGAGTATTGGGGTGGGGATTTTGGGGGTGATTGGTATTTCGATCGCCGGGATTCAATATTTAACAGCGGGGGGGAGTGAAGAAAAGACTAGAAAGGCTAAGCGTAGGATACTTGAAATCGTAATTGGGCTAGCGGCATATGTAGTTATTTATGCGCTTTTGAGGTGGCTGTTGCCGACTTTCGGATAGTGGGATGTGGAAACGGATATTGGTAGTTTATAATCCAAACTCTTCTAGATATATTGATGTTAGGAGGGAGGTATTGGATAAGTTGAGAGAAGTGAAGGGCGGGTTGATTGGAAAGTTTGAAGTAGAAAAGGGGGACATAGAAAAAAATATTGGTAGATTTAGCGAAGTTATTAAGAATGATGATTTAGTGATTTCTGCTGGTGGGGATGCTACTGCGGCCATGGTTGTTAATGGGATACTTAAGTCGGATAAGAGAGTTAAACTAGCAGTTTTACCTTATGGAAACTTTAATGATTTATCGCGCACATTAGGGACTAAAAAAGTTCAGGATGTTTTTTATAATGACAAAGTTGTTATAAAAAAAATGTATCCGTTGGAAATATTTTTAAATGGGGATTTTTTTAGATACGCTGCATGTTATGTTACTATTGGCATGACTGCGGAGTCGGTTGAATTATTTGATGATCCGATAATTAGAAGAAAACTAAAAAAAGGACGAAAGAATTCTTGGCGCTCGTATTATTATTTAATGATTTGGTATTTTAAGAATCGTCATAAGAAAGTTTTTATCCCGAAGTTTAAGCTGAACGGTAAAGATATGAAAAGTAACATTAGCGATTATTTTGCGGTGAATGGCGAATCGATAAGTAAGGTTATGAGGGGAGGAGAAGACTATCTTAGTCCAAAAGTTTTTAAAAGTGCAACATATGACTTGGTAAGTTTTTTGAAATTGGTCAAGATGATGATTTTATCTATGTTGATAAAAATACCTGCGAAAAAAACTGTGGGAGATGTTTTAGATTTTTTTTATCCATCGACGGTTGAGTTGCAATCGGAGGGGGAATGGAGGGTTTGTGAAAATCTAAAAAAAATTGAGATAAAGAAAAGTAGAAAATTTTTAGAAGTTATATGTATTAAGTGAGTCGATAATTGTTCCTAGGATTTTGGCGTAAAAGAATATTTGAACTTAAAAAAAGACCCTGGGGGCGTTTTTTCTCGGATTTGGTGATCTCGGCGGGAGTCGAACCCGCGTTGTCGGGATGAAAACCCGATGTACTAACCGTTATACTACGAGACCGCGTTTGTATATATTATAGCGAAAAAATAAAAAAATGCAAGAAGTAGGTATGTTTATGATATATTAAACGCTTTTTGAATAACTATGACAATAGTTAAAATGCTATTTGTTATGGCTAGGATGCGTTGTTAATAGATATTGAAATTTTGGCTTACATTTTTTATCTATAAAAGATAAGATATGATAAACTAATATATATGAGTAAGCTTTTTAAAAGAACAAAAATATTGGCAACTATTGGTCCAGCAACAAATTCGGCTGAGAAAATCGAAGAAGTGATAATGGCGGGGGTTAACGGTTGTAGGTTAAATTGTTCGCACGGCTCAAACGAAGAACGTGACCAACAAATAAAATGGATTAGAGAGGCGGCCGCCAAGAAGGGACGAAGCGTCGCGATTTTGCAAGATTTGCAGGGTCCGAAAATTCGTTTGGGGGCAATAAAAGACAATCATTTAGATTTGAAAAAAGATGATGAGCTAATTTTGGAGGCAAAAGATTTTGAACATGATGGAGGTATGATTGTTCCGGTACAATATAATTTGGCAGAAAAGGTTAAAGTGGGAGAACCACTTTCTATGTTTGATGGAAAAGTTAAAAGTGAAGTAATAGAGATTGTTTCAGAAACTGCGATTAAAGTTAAAATTTTAAATGACGGTTTTATTATGTCGAAAAAAGGTCTTAATTTGCCGGACACTGATTTTGGGGGTGATATTTTGACCGAGAAGGATCTGTCGGATATTGAATATGGGGCGCATTGCGACTATGATTATGTTTCGCTTTCTTTTGTGCAATCTGCGAATGATATTGTTAAGTTAAGACAATTATTATTGTCTCTGGGCTCTACGGCGAAAGTAGTAGCAAAAATTGAAACCAAGAAAGCTATAGAGAGCGAAGAGCGTCTAGAGGAAATTGTAAAAGTTGCTGATGGAATTATGGTGGCGAGAGGAGATATGGCGGTAGAAGCTGGAGCTGAAGTTGTGCCGATAATCCAGAGAAAGTTGATTGCGATGTGTCGGGCGAACGGAAAATTGTGTATAGTGGCTACGCAGATGCTAAGTTCCATGGTAGATTCCCCGGAGCCGACAAGGGCAGAAGTGAGTGATGTAGCCACGGCTGTTATCCAAGGAGCCGATGTCGTCATGCTGTCTGATGAGACTGCAAATGGCAAGTATCCTTTAGAAACAGTTAAGGCGATGAAGAAAGTTATTTTGTATACTCAGAATCATTCTAGGATTGCCCCAATTTCAAGACCGCCCGTAAGTAAGGATTTGATTTATGATGCGATATCGAATGCGGCGGCGAGACTCGCGGAAAATATTGACGCAGATGTTATTGTATGCCAAACGGCTTCTGGAACTACGGCTGTTACTATGGCGGCGCAGAGACCGAATTTACCAATTATAACTGTAACTGCGAACCAAAGGGTCGCAAATCAATTGGCGTTAACCTATGCAAATTCGGCTTTTGTTAGAAGCTATTCTCCAGATTTTGGATATGATTTAGCGGCAGAATTGAAAAAAACAGGATATCTACGTGGTAAAGATGGCGAGAAAGATATTTTAGCAGTTATAGTCTCTGGAGACAAAGATAAAATTGGGACCGATACTGTGAAAGTAAGATATATATAAAGATTATTCTTTAACTGCTTTTAGGCCGGGGAGAGGATTGCCGATTAAGTATTCTAGGGAAGCTCCTCCTCCGGTTGATACTAGGCTATATTTTAAATTAGGATGCTGATTCATTAAGGATTCTACGAAACCTGTAGTATCGCCACCACAGACAATCGTGGTTGAGTTAGTCTTTTCACCAATTAGTTCGGCAGCAATAGTCGAAGAGGTAGCGTATGCGGGGTCTTCAGCTTTGCCTAGTAACCCGTTCCAAATAATTGTTCTAGCATCAACTATGAGGTTGGCTAAGTGCCCGGTAGATATAGGTCCAATATCGAGTTTTTGATTTTCGGAATTGGTATCAAAATCTTCGGCGACATATATTTTAGAGTTATTGGCTTTATAGCCATCGGCAGCTATTTTGCCTCCGACTACGATATGATCGGCGATTTTAATAAATTTATCAATTAAAGGTTGTTTGTCTTCGACTTTGGAACCTCCAATGATGAGGAGTATGGGGGATTGGGGTGATTTTAAAATCGAATCTAGATTTGTGATTTCCTTTTCTAATAATAGTCCTGCATAGACTGGCAGAAAATTCTTTATAGCGTCGGTTGAAGCGTGGGCGCGATGAATCACTGCAAAACCATCTTGGACAAAGATATCAGCGTTGGTTGATCTTATGATATTTTCGATAAAGGCTTTATCGTTGGACTCTTCGCCGGGGTTGAAGCGTAAATTTTCCAATAGGATTAGTTTGGTCTTGTCGGGAACAGTGATTGTTTCATTTTGATTAGGCAACGGACTAAAAGTAATATCTGTTGATGGGAGCAGTTTTTTCAGGGATTTTAAAACTGGCTTTAAGGAATAAATAGGGTTAGGTCGACCGTCTGGCCGGCCAAGGTGGGATAGAAGAATTAGTTTTTTTACATTATGTTCTAGAATATATTTTATGGTGGGTAAGCTAGCGCGGATGCGTAGGTCGCTTGTAACTTTACCGTTTTTTATTGGAACGTTGTAGTCAACTCTTAGCAATACGGTTTTATTTTTTAGATCTATATCACGAATTGTTTTCATAAAGTTATTATAGCATAGCCTAAATACCGGTTAGAGGGACTATGTCGGCGCCAAGATGGCGTAAGCGGGCAGCAAAATCTTGGTAGCCGCGGTTTATGGGATAGATGTTTCGAAGGATGGAGGTCCCGGGGGCAGCAAGCATGCCTATGAGAATTACTACTGCGGGGCGAAGAGCTTGGGGGGCGACGAGCTCAGCGGAGCGCCAATTTGTAGGCCCTTCGATATATATACGATGAGCATCTAAAAGCTCGACTTTTACATTAAGGTTAGAGAGTTCAGTTGTATAAATTGCACGATTTTCGAAAACCCAATCGTGGATTAAGGTACGTCCCTTAGCTACAGCGGCGATAACAGAGAAGAAAGGTAAGTTGTCAATGTTGAGCCCCGGGAAGGGCATAGGGTGAATTTTATCTACGGGGGCTATGAGGTTAGATTTGTGGATGGTTAAGTCGACAAGACGAGTCCGTCCGTTGGCGGAAAGATATTCGGAAGATTTATCGAAAGAGGCTTGCATGTTTTTTAATACTTCTAATTCAATTTCTAGAAACTCGATAGGAGCCCGAAGAAGGGTGATTTCAGAATGGGTGACGAGAGCGGCGGCGATAAAAGACATGGCTTCGATAGGATCTTCAGAAAGATGATAGTCTACGTCGGTGTTAATGTTATTGCGCCCTTGTATTGTAAGGGTAGTAGTGCCGATACCGGAGATTTTAATGCCAAGTTTTTCTAGAAAGAAGCAAACATCTTGGACCATATAGTTAGGAGAAGCGCCGACAATAGTAGTTTTGCCTGGAGTGAGAGCCGCAGCCATAAGAACATTTTCGGTAACTGTATCTCCACGCTCGGTAAGAACGATATAGCGGTTAGTTTTATTGTTTAGTAGTTTAGAATCGACCTCGACATTATAAAAACCGCTATTTGACTCTGCGTCGACTTTAAGCCCAAAACTTTCGAGAGCTTTAAGGTGGGGCTCTACTGTCCTAGTGCCAAGAGAACAACCGCCTGCATAGGGTAATTTGAATTTATTAAAGCGGTGCAAAAGAGGGCCTAAGAACATGATAATAGAGCGTGTGCGACGAGCGGCTTCAATATCTAATTCATCTAATTTTAATTCACGGGGTGATATAATTTCGAGGTCTCTGTGGCGGTTTTGCCAACGGCATTTTACGCCAATCGATTCAAGCACTTCTATTATGCGAAAGACTTCTTCAATGCGTGCGACGCGATGGAGTACGGTGCGACCGTTGTTTAACAGGGCTGCGCAAAGTAATCCTACGGCAGCATTTTTAGAAGTATTAATTGTTATTTCGCCGGATAATTCTTTTCCTCCGCGAATACGAAAACTTTGCGAAACGGAATCATTTATTGATAGGATTTGGTTTCCCAGGGCTTCGGATAGCTTTTTGATCATTTCAAGGGAAATATTCTGGCCACCTTTTTCTATGCGATGAATGGCGGATTGGGAAGATCCTACGGCTTTTGCTAAATCTTCTTGGGTCCAGTCTTTTTTTAGGCGCATATGTTCGATAGTTTCGCCTATTACCTGTTGATATGTCTTAGCTTTTTTCATTATAGTGATTATATCATAGGATGAATATTTTGGGAAGATTGAATATGGTATAATATTAAGATGGACAGAATTATTGGAGGTTTAAATTCGGCACAAAAGGAAGCGGTTTCGATAATGAGCGGACCACTGCTAATATTAGCAGGTGCTGGTTCGGGAAAAACAAAAACGTTAACGCATAGGATTGCTAATTTAATTGCACATGGAGTTAGGCCTCATAATATTCTAGCGGTAACTTTTACAAATAAGGCAGCCAATGAGATGCGGATGAGATTATGGAATCTTTTGTCGGAAACTAAAAACGAATTGAATTTAGATTCGGAGCTGAATAATCGATCTGATCTAGTCGAAATAATAACGAATAATAATCAGTTGCCACCTTCACGTTCTTTTATGCCGTATATGGGGACGTTTCATAGTATTGCAGTGAGAATTCTGCGTATAGAAGCTGATATGTTGGGATTAGATCGTAATTTTGTAATATATGATTCTGATGACCAAGTTTCCTTGATAAGAAGAATTATGAGGGATTTAAAACTTAATGATAATAAAAATTTAAAACCTAAATCGATTCAATCTATTATTTCTGCAGAGAAGAATCATGGAAAAGGACCAGAAGAACATGCTGCGGAGGCTTTTTATCCTAATCAACAAAACATTGCAAAAATTTTTAGAAAATATGAGGTGGAAAAAATGCATGCGGGGGCGTTAGATTTTGATGATCTACTGTTAAAAGAACTAGAATTATTTGAAAAATATCCAGAAATCAGAAAAAAATGGCAGAAAAAATTTAAACACATATTGATAGACGAGTATCAAGATACGAACGTTGTTCAATATAATATCGTAAAATTATTGGTTGGAGAAGAAAAAAATATTTGCGTAGTGGGAGATGATTGGCAGTCTATATATTCCTGGCGAGGGGCAGATTTTACAAATATTTTGAATTTTGAAAAAGATTTTCCTGGAGCTAGAGTTATTAAGTTGGAGCAAAATTATAGATCGACGGGTAATATATTAAAGGCTTCGCAAAAAATAATCAATAAAAATAAAACACGCACCGAGAAAACGTTGTTCACCGAAATTGGAGAGGGGGCACCGGTGGAGATAGAATCTTTGAATGATGAGACGGGAGAGGCAGATTTTGTAGCAAGAAAAATAATGATGATGAGTCGAGAATATAAGGATTTTAGTGATTTTGCGGTTTTATATCGTACAAATGCGCAATCATACGCGTTTGAAAAGGTATTCATAAACAATCACATTCCGTATAAGATTGTGGGAGGGGTAAGGTTTTACGACCGAAAAGAGGTTAAGGATGTTTTGGCGATTTTAAGATTAATTGTTAATCAGCGGGATAAGGTGTCGCTAGAAAGGGTGGTAAAAAATGTTTTGTCCGGCATAGGAGAAGTTTCTTTAAATAAGGTGTTGATGGCGATTGATGCTATGGCTGAACTAAAGCCTTTAGAAAATCCGGATATCCTAGAAGTAATAAATACGGTCAAGGCTAAAAACGGTTTGTCAAGATTAATTAGTTTTATAAAAAAAGTATCTGAAAAAGACAATCCGGGTGAAATAGTACAAAAAACGATTGACTATTTCGATTTTAAGAAGTTAACGAATGATGGAACGCCTAGTAGTGAAGAGAGAATGGGGAATTTAGGAGTATTGATATCTAATGCATCAGAATATGATTCTCTAGAAGAATTCCTGGCGGATGCGAGTTTGATGTCAAGCGCAGACGAAAGTACAAAAAAGAATTCGGTTACTTTGATGACATTGCATGCGGCTAAGGGGCTTGAATTTCCGGTTGTGTTTATGGTGGGGATGGAAGAAGGGCTTTTCCCGAGTGGGCGGGCTAGTGAAGATGAGGCGGGACTAGAAGAAGAAAGAAGGTTGGCGTATGTAGGAATGACGCGGGCTATGAAAAGGTTGTTTTTAACTTATGCGACAAGTAGATATGCGTTTGGGAGCAGGAATTATAATATGCCATCGAGATTTTTGATGGAATTAGGGTATAATCCATATGGTTCTTCGGAATATAAAGACGAAAATGAGTTTGGGGATGATGTTTTTGAGGATTTTTCAGAAGATGAGATTGACCCATTCCCAGAAGATTTACCAGTTTTTGAGTAGAGTGCAAGGTTCTGATCTTGACAAAGTTTAGGATTTGTGCTAATATTTGGGTAGGCGAGGGTTTTGGTGACCTTTGTACTTTTATAACTAGGAGAAAGAGGTGTAAAATTTGGACGATAGTTTAAATGAGCGCGTCGCGCGATTTATCGCACGATATCGTACGGTGATAGCCAAGTCTTCAGTTGAAAAAATTGAGGGCTTTATCGACTATTTGGAACGGCGTGGCGGATTATTCTGGGCAGATGAAATAGAAGAGCTTAAAGAGATTCGGCTCCATTCCGAGGTTGTTAAAGATGCTGAGAACGAGGAAGAGCGTTACCAAGAACTTTTAGCGCAGGATGTCGTTAGACAGCTTTTGGCAATTCAGGGTGTAAAATCTGTAGAAGTTGTAACTTCTGATCAGGGTATTGAATCTCTTGAGGTCACTATTCAGGCTTATTACCTTTTCGGCGGCATATTCTATGATGCTGGCGAATGGGTTTGGAGAGTGCCTATGCAGGATGAGGGGAAGAATATGATTCGTGTTTCGTTAGTAGCGCCCTCTTATCGGCTTTTCGTGTCGGAGAGTGGCATTTGTTTTCGTTCTTATGGTCCATTATTTTATGGACTATTGATTAGGCCGGTTAAGGGTAGCGAAGATGAGCATCCTTTATATCCTGGGCCTGAACTGGGTTTTTGCTTCGGGGATCTTCAACAAGATATTTTGGAGAATTTACTGGCTGGCAATTTCGTTTCGGCATTTCAGTTGATTTCACTTTGTTTGAATCATTATAATGCTGAGCAAAGATCTTGTGTACCAACATATTTTTATATTGCTTATGACGTAGATGTTCGTGAGCTTGCAGAGTATTTCGACCTGAACGAAGAAGCCGTCAAGCTAATTGAAGCGAGATATCAGGCATTAAGAAAAGGAGATGATAAAAATGTTTGAGAATTCGGTTTATATGCTGGATTCGGGAAAACAGCAATATCGCTTACTAATCGATACGGATCTGTACGCGTATATTATGGTTTTAGCTCAGGAGAGCGCGCCGAACGAGATAACTGGCATGGGGATGATTACAAAGAAAGTTCATGGTTATTTTACTGACTTTGTTTTGGAGGAAGTAATAGTGCCCGAGCAGCTGGTATGCCCCGGATACAGTGCATTTAAGGAGGGCGCGCAAAACAAAATCATTACTGACGTCCTCGAATGTGGCGATGATCCCGAGAAGCTATGTTTTCGCTGGCATTCTCATGGTAATGGCGCTGTATTTTTTTCATCAATAGATGAGGAGGATATTAACAACTGCGATTCACCTTATGTGGTGAATATGGTAGTGAATGCTCAGTGCGATATGGTTGCGCGGCTTGACGTTCTGGAGCCTGTGCACATTCGGCATATACCTGTTAATGTGGTTGTCGAGCCGTTATGTGACGACGCTTTAATTAGAGAATGTCGGAATGAGATTAAGGAATGCTGTGAGGTGATGCAGAAGGAGAAAAAAAATGAACGGCTTGGTTATATTACCGATTCATCTCAGTTGTATGATGCATTGGACCATTCAGAACTTGAGCCGTTTGGCTTAGAATACGGAGATAAATTACCTTAGGAGGACAAAGACAGAGATGATACAGGAATATAGTGATCAAGTGAAGATCTTTAACCCAGATGAATTTGGGTATGATATTCACTTCGTTGGCGCTGGCGGGGCTTGTAATTCAGCTATTGTTCAGGTGGCCTGTATGGGTGCTATTGAGCGTGCTACCATACATATATGGGATCCGGATTATCTGGAAGAACATAATATGGCGACAGAATTAGCTTACAGCAACAACATGATAGGCCAGCGTAAGGTAGATGCCGCGGCAGACGCTCTGCGATATAAGCTCGGTGACGAAATTGTCATTCTGTATGCAGATGAGTTGGAAGGCTATGACGGGCCTCGGCCCCAAGTAGTACTTCACCCTGAGGCTGTAACAGAGGATACCGAGCTCAGCGGCATTGTGGTTACTGGAGTAGATTCGATGCGGGCGCGTCAAGAAATTTGGCAAGCCATTAAACGACAGTTTTGGCAGGTGCCACTTTTAATAGATTTGCGTTCATCGGGTCTTAGCACGCTTATCGTTACATTTAGTCCTTCCGATTTGGAAGCGGCAGAGTCTTACGAAGAAACGTTTCTATATACCGATGAACGGGCTATGCAACTGGCTTGTGGGGCTAGAAATGTTTGTTTTATTTCCGCCTATTTTGGGGCGGAGGTTGCCTATCGCATATCACTCTTTGCTCGCGGTAAGACCGCAGAGCTGGATGATATATTTAGTACGCCCATGAATTTTATTTAGACTAAGGAGGAATTATTTATGTCTAGCAGAAAAAGAAGGAAAAATGAACAGGTAAATGTATCCGAGAGCATTCCGGTTGTTGACGCGACTAAAGTCCGTATCGCTAACGGCGCGGGGCGTAAGCCGATTGTTGTCGACTACGTCCAGGGTGAGACTTTTGAGCAGCTTTTTAAGCGCACCGGCGTGAATCCCAGCGAGAAGCAGATAGTAACGTACGGTAAAAAGACAGTAGGGGACTTTACCGAGCTTGTCGAACCGGGCATTACTATTACAATCGCCAATAAGCCGCGCAACGGCTAAACGTATCTTTCTCCGCGTTGACCCGCCCTTTGAAGGGGCGGGTTTTTCAAGCTGGACTTGACTTTTTTAGATAAGAGTGATATAATGTATAATGTGGATTAGTACCTTAAAATATGATTAAAGGGGGATTTATTATGGAGATCGTTTTTGAAATTATTTTCTTAGCTTGGATTTTATTTCTTGCGTCGTGCTTAGTAGTCTCAACCGTATTGTTCATTGTCAAAAAAATTATAGGAAGGCGTGCAAAAATTCCTGAGGTAGAGCCAATATTCGACGAAAAAGGTTTTATTGATTTCTGTTATGGGCTTTTATCGGGCGAAGAGCGTCTTAAAAGGGCGGCGACGGAAGTAGAGAATCTTAATAAAAAGGTAGCATCTATTTCTAAAAATCTTCGGAAAGTGCAGGCTAAACTTAATAATAAAAAACTAAAAGCAGAGGCTTTAGCGCTTCGTGATGAGAGTAAAAACTTATCGGAGCAACTTAAAACAGCTCAACTTGAACTTAGCAAGAGTAAGGCACGGCTGAATAAGTTGCGTGAGCATAAAGAGGATGCTGGGTTTGATTCGTACACATATGAACAAGCAAAGAATGATTTTCAGCAACTTAAATCTATGCGAGGAGTGTGTCAGATCTTTGTTGATGATACTGATACTGTGTTATATTCTGTTAGCGTTAAGGAAAAGACTTTAAGGATTTATGTCAGAGCTACGTATGCACGAGGGCGGTATCTATATGATTTAGGGGACTACATGATCGATATATCCCAATCCCAGATATCAGATCTAGAATGGGAAGTAAACAGGATTCGTTTTGAAGGCCAGGGCGGATATGGGGGTAGATATTTTTGCTTTGGGGATCGAGTTTTCGATATATGTGATTATATTGACCGAGGTCGTATCGTTGAGGCGGTAGAGATTATGATAGAATGTCTCCACTATGTTAATGAAGGCCGCGATCAGGAGACGATCCACGATAATTACAAAATAGTTCGTAGGTTTACTCGTAGAGAAAGAAAAGAATTAAAAAACAACTAATCCATAACCCGGTCGGAAGGCCGGGTTTTTCATAAAAAATGGTCTGGGTAACTGGATTTGAACCAGCGACCTCAGCGTCCCGAACGCTGCGCGCTACCAGACTGCGCTATACCCAGACAAGTGGTTTGTGGTCTGGGATAGGAGATTTGAACTCCTGACCTCACGCACCCCATGCGTGCGCGCTACCAGGCTGCGCCAATCCCAGATAGGGATATTATAGCATAAAATAGGAAAAATAATAGAGCTGGTTTTGTTGAAATGGTGGAAGGTTATTGCTCGTTCTGTGGTTGATTGTTGTTTCGGTTATCAAAAAAAAGACCTGAAGGTCTTATTTTTGTAATTGGTCTGGGTGACAGGACTTGAACCTGCGACCTCGACTTCCCAAAAGTCGCGCGCTACCAACTGTGCTACACCCAGATAGTCCAATTATAGCACATTTTTAAGAAAAAATAAGTGGATTGTGTGGTAGAATAAAAATATTAAGGAGAAAAAATAGTGGCGGAAAATACTAAAAAGCCGGTAGGACGACCGAATGTTAATACAAATAAGTCCAATTTAGCTAGAAGTATATTGTTTACGTTCTTAGTGATCTGTTTCGGGGCGTTTTTGATTGCCAATTTGAACTATGGAGGAGTGCAAAAAACCGAAGTGCCGATTTCGGAGGTAATCCAAAGAGCGAACGATCCGGAGGGAAATATTGCCAAAATTACAGTTACGGGCGAAAGTTTGGATATAACGTTAAAAGGCGAGGATAAACCGACAGAAACTTCACGTAAAGATTCTTCGGGGACCTTATACGATCAAGGTTTAGTAAATTATTGTGAGGGGATGGAGGGGGAAGCTTTAGCGGAATGTCAAGGTAAATATCCGGTAATTGAGTATAAGGAAGATGTTAATACTTGGGGGGTGGTTTTGGATGTTGCTTTGACAGTCTTACCTATTATTGCGATTGTAATATTTTTGAGTTGGATGATGCGGCAGGCTCAATCTGCCAATAGCCAATCAATGAGTTTTGGGAAGGCGAGGGCAAGGTTATATGGGCCAGACAAAAAGAGGGTAACATTTAAAGATGTAGCAGGTAACGAGTCGGCGAAACAAGATTTGGCGGAAATTGTGGACTTTTTGAAGAGCCCAAAGAAATATGAAAAATTAGGAGCGAAGATTCCAAGAGGAGTATTGCTCGCGGGAGAGCCGGGAACTGGCAAAACTTTGATGGCCAGGGCCGTAGCGGGAGAAGCAGATGTGCCATTTTTCTCGATTTCTGGGTCAGAGTTTGCAGAGATGTTTGTTGGGGTAGGCGCAAGTAGAGTACGAGATTTATTTTCAAAAGCAAAGAAGAATGCCCCCTCGATTATATTCATTGATGAGATTGATGCGGTGGCTCATAAACGTGACGCTAGAGGGGGAGCAGGCAGAGAAGATGAGCAAACTCTAAATCAGATTTTGGTCGAAATGGATGGATTTGATAATGATAGCGGGGTAATTGTGATGGCAGCGACCAACCGGGTAGATATGCTAGACAAAGCCTTGCTTCGTCCTGGGCGATTCGATAGACATGTTAACGTTAGTTTACCAGAAAGAAAAGACAGATTAGAAATTTTAAAAGTGCATTTTAAGGGTAAACCAGTAGAGGAGAACGTAGATCTAGAGGCTTTGGCGAAGAAAACGGCAGGTTCCTCGGGGGCGGATCTTGCGAATATAGCGAATGAGGCGGCGATTACGGCGGCCAGAGAAGGTCATAAGGCGATTTCGAATAATGATTTAACGGAGGCATTTGAGCGGGTAGCGATTGGCCCAGAACGAAAGAGTAAAGTTATGAATGATAAAGAGCGTAAAATTACGGCTTATCATGAATCCGGTCATGCAATTCTTTTCCATGTGTTACCGGATATGGATCCTGTTTATACCGTGTCCATTATTCCTACCGGAGGAAGTGCGGCAGGTTATACCATGCCTCTTCCCGAAAAGGATGAAATGTTCCATACCAAAGGACAGATGAAACAGCATATTATGGTATCTCTGGGTGGTAGAATCGCAGAAGAGCTAATTTTCGATGATATCACAACCGGAGCTTCCAGTGAT
>JAZUMU010000014.1:0-80084 GCA_045603805.1 Candidatus Nanosyncoccus sp. | reverse complement strand
GCAGAAGCCGAAGCAGAAGCGAAGGCGGAAAATGCCTGAAGTCCTTATCAAAAAATGACCGGCCCTGAGGGGCTGGGTTTTCTTTTTGGCTTTTGGTTGACTTTTAGGGGGAGAAAGTGTAAAATAAGGGCGTTCACAATGGTGGACCGTCGCCAAGCGGTAAGGCACTGGGTTTTGGTCCCAGCATTCGCAGGTTCGAATCCTGCCGGTCCAGCCATAGAAAATACCTGACTTTGGTCGGGTATTTTCTATAGTTTAGTACGACAGGATGTGAGTCTAGAATTCGCTCCGAACGTTTTAACACGAGGTTCCCCTATCCTGGCAGTATAGCTGGATTATGATTATTGTTTTTTGCTTTTTACAATAATCATCCAGGCGCCTGTGCCAAAAATAGTCGCTAGGAATACTACTGAGGTCAACGAGGATATTACCGAAGAGCGAGACTGTACTGCGTCTATAGTATTAAAGCCTGCCTCAGGAGAACCGACCTTAGTAGCAATAGCGAAGTCGGAAAAGCTACTAGTTCTAAAAGTGATTGTGTGGGTAGCTGGATCATAGCTATCGATTTCGATGACTTCAAATTCGTCACCATCATCTATGTTGTGAACGATAACGATATTAGAAACATCAATGTCTTCCGCAAGTTGAAGGGTGATGACTGCGTCTTTGTTTAACTGGTGAATTTGGTTTGACCAAACATCGCTGCTGTCATCTTTGCCTTTATAAAAAACATTGAGAAGGTCGATGTCTAGGTAGTGTATAACATTACCTGTTCCGGCTGCGTCTTCGAAACCGGTAATTTTGTCTGGGGCCGGCTCAGTATCTTGGACTAGAAGTTGCGCCGTGCCTGCGTCGAGCTCGCCGCCACTAAGTGTGATTGTCCCGTTGTCGATTTTCTCACTAGACGCTGAGACGATATCTTCCACTTTGCTGAATGTCGCAGCAAAGTGGATATTGGTGTTTGGCATTGTGAAAGTATATTGATTAATATCGTCTTGCGCTTCCAAGGGAACTCCGTTTGCGCTAACACTAGTCAGCTGGTAACCATACTCAGGAGTAAACTCGAAAACTACTTCGGAATCTGGGTTGACGACGATATGCCCATAGCCATCTTTAACTCCGCCGTCGACATTATGAATATTCCAAGCTTCTTCGGGAACAAGTTCGCTTTCTGGATTATATACCGCAATTGCTTTTGCGCTACCGTGGGAGAGTAATGCGTCTTCGTCATCGAGATCTTTCACGCCAGGATTGCCCCAGATTATAGTGTTGCCTCCTCCTCCAGTTCTAACCATAGTGAGACCGATAATATAATTATCTGATTCTCCTACGGTAACATCATAGCGATCGCCTTCTACAGTAGTATTTCTTTTGAATTCCTCGGATACGCCATTTACCATAACGTCTGTAAGCGTCCATTGGCCGATAAGTGAGCCGTATTCAAAAGCCAATTCAAAACTGAATTTGTGTCCATGGGAAGCGTTTTCCTGGTAAGTAAAGGGTTGGTCGTGGATTTGGACATCATCAAAAAATGTATTCATCAATCCTTGTTCGGGGTCTGTAACGTATGGTAAACTTGATTCGTTAAAACTAAATGTAGCGTTATGGGAATCGCCAGGGTTTGCAAAGACTGAGATGGGCGAGAAGAGGCCCGCTAGCGAGAGCACAAAAGCCATCAGGATACTTAAAATTTTTTTCATTATGTTCCTTTCAGTTACCATTATGTTTATGGTAACTTTTACCTATAAAAAAGTCAAGTTTTTAGTATCGTATAGACGTCATATAATGCGAAAAGGTAAATCCCCGCTTAGACAAGCGGGGATAGGTTGGATGTGCTGACGGTAATAAGCATTGTAAGCCCGTCAGCAGACGGGGGATGTTTTTCGGCAGAGGTGTTACCATTTTCAAACATCTCTTTTTCGACAGAGGTGTTACCATTTCCAAACGTCTCGTTCGGATAGTCGCTTTTAACGTAGATGCCTACGATGCTCTTCATGCCGGAGTTTTTTAGACCAAGAATGGCCCTATGGCGTTCACCGGGAAGAGAAGAAGCGTCGCCATTAAGCCTCACCATAACCCCATTTCCAGCAGAGACGCGATCCATGCGTGTCCAAGCGAGACTGGTATTTTTTCCGGTGAATATCTTGTTACCGAAAAGCTGATCAGACGAATTGACTACCTTATGGTAAATCATGGATTTTAGCCGTGATTCAGGACCAAAAATCATGATGCCGATGGGCTCATCTAACTTTTTAATTTCGTCCAGAACCTCGTCGAATGAATTAGAAAGTGCAATCATTTCATAAATCATATTCTTCCCTCCTTTTATACGAAATGATATAGGGGTAAATTATACCATCTATAAAAAGTATAGTCAATATCTTGACTTTTTTACTAAAGTGTGCTATAATTGTATGCTGTATTGATTCTAAATATCGAAAGGGGGGCTACCTTATGGGAATCAATAAGAAAAAACTCTAGACGAGCGTACATTAAAAATGATACGTTGGAGCGTGAAGAGGCTAAAAAGCGGCGAAGATTTGCCGCCGGTAGCGGATATCGCGAAGAAATTTGATATCTGCTCTAGAACCGTCCGTAACCATCTCGGTACGATAGCAGAACAGGCGGGGGTGAGAAGAGAGGATCTCCTAACGCACCCTCAGACTAGGCATACTTCTTTTTCTGGTGGTGGAAGCCGTAATTTAAAGGAACCGCTGAAGATTGAAGTTTTTCATGACCGTTTTACGTCCCTTATGGAGAACATCGGAGGGTTAAAAGAATCAATCAAAAACGACATCTCCTCGCAAGAGGACCTACTGAAAAAGGAGGAAAGATAATGACGAATTTGTCTCGTTTAACAGTGATAGATCTTCACTTTTGTCTTAATAACGGTGGCGGCATATCTTATCTATGCGATAAGTATGATTGCCATGAAGATCAAATTGTAAAGCGCATAAAGAGGCTTTACAAGGGCAAGTCTAAAAAGGCGACAAAAATGCTGGGTGCACTGCGCGAGAATGATAAAAAAATTCTTCGGGGAGAGCCAGAAGAGGCAACAAGCCAGGTTAACGAGGAGGTGGCCGCTACGGAAGCTAACGAGAAAATAGGAGAGGAACGGGCCCCTGCGATAGAACTTGTGGAGGGCGGTGGCGAATTTTCTTCTTTTGAAGATATTTCCGAGAAAGAGGAAGAGTTAAGCCGCGAATTATGCGAGCTTGAGTCTCGTCACAGAGACTTCGTAGACACCCACCGCGCAAATTTATATTTGAAGCGGGAAGTGTTAGACCAGATTGATGAACTTGAGAGAAAGTTTGTTAATTTGGGGCAGGAATACGAAACACTTTGTGCCGAGTCGGAAGAGATAAAGGCGGGGATGCCTCAGATTAGTGCCAGGATTCGTGAGAAAAAAGACCTGCTTAACCAGATTCGCGAAGAAAAACGTCGTTTGCAGAAAATCGTTATTTACGTATACGATGACGAGACGATCTCGGCGCCCGAATCAGAGATAAAGTTAGACGATTCTGGATTCCAGAAAATCAGCGGTAAGCTGATTCAGAGACCGGAATGTCGGCGACTGGCGATTTGGCAAATCGAGCTCTTAGCTCGGACTATAAAGATTATGGTTCGACTCGAGGAGCGCGGTTTGACCGCAGAGTTTCTCTTCGACAATTCGGAGATTGAAGAGGCGTATGTCTCTTTGTCCGCTGAATATCGCATAGCGAAGAAGGAGGTTGATTCAAAAAAGGCTTCTTAACTCCAGCGTATCAAGATACCGCCCTACGGGGTGGTATTTTGATGGTATAATTATCTCATGATACGAATATTTGCAGGGGGTAAGAAGAATATGGGGTGGGCCGAGGAGGCTTGCGCTGAATATGAAAAGCGATTAAAGAAGCCGTTTGAGGTAAGTTGGCATTTTATGCCAGAGGAAAAAATAGATAAGTTTTTAGCAGATTGGCCCTTCACAAGGCGAGAGTTCGTAATATGCTGCGACGAGAGGGGCGAAAATATATCATCACCCGAATTTTCGTGGAGAATGGAAAAAGCGTTTACTAACGGACGGGAGATAGTAATTTTAATAGGTGGGGCGTATGGGTTCTCTGATAGCGTGCGAGAGAAAGCGGATTTTGTGTGGAGCTTTTCTCGGCTAGTATATCCGCACAAAATAGCACGAGTAGTCTGCATAGAACAGATATATAGGGCGTCGCAGATTTTAAGCGGAGGGCCGTATCACCACGAATAATTATTCATTCTGTGATATAATTAAGATATGAAAATACTGGGAATTGAGACAAGTTGTGATGAGACGGCGGCAGCCGTAGTAGAGGATGGCGTGCGGATTTTGTCCAATGTAGTGGTTTCCCAGATAGATATTTTTAAGGAGTACGGGGGAGTTATTCCTGAGGTGGCGGCGAGGTCGCATTTAGAGGTGATGACGCCTGTAGTGAAAAAGGCTTTGGGTGATGCAGGATGCTCGTGGGAAGATATTGATGCAATAGCCGTGACACATGCACCAGGGCTGCTCGGTTCCCTGCTGATTGGGACATTAACGGCTAGAACTTTGGCGATTTTGCACGATAAACCTTTGTATGCGGTACACCACCTAAAATCACATGTGTATGCGAATTGGCTAGAACTCCAGACGATGGGTCCTGCCGCCATATCCCGCTCGTGGCCGCGTCCGTCCGGCCCGTCGCCACGGGCGGACGGCGCTAATTCTCGCGCTGCCGCACTCCGAAATGCCACTTCGCCGGGATATTGGCGTCACCCATCGTCTCCGTCATTCCCTCTAATAGCACTTGTAATTTCAGGGGGTCATACGCAAATTCTACATATGCCGGCACATAATCAGTTTGAAATAATTGGCACGACTAGAGATGATGCTGTGGGGGAATGTTTTGATAAGGTAGCAAAAGTGCTAGGACTACCATATCCGGGTGGGCCAGCTATCGCGAAAGCTGCTTTAGGCGGCGATGAAGATAAGTACAAGTTACCGCATCCGAAAGTGGAAGGACTAGATTTTTCGTTCTCGGGGCTAAAAACCGCGGTTCTTAGGGCGGTGCAAAAGGAATTGGGGCTGCCAATTTCGCATCCGAGTTATGACTTAAAAAATTACCTATCCAAAAAACAGGTAGCGGATTTTGCGGCGTCATTTCAGAAAACGGCAGTGGAGATACTATGCGAAAAATTAGCTTTAACGATGGAGCAGTATCCAGATGTACAATCGGTAGTGATAGCGGGTGGAGTAAGTGCGAATAAGGCGCTCCGCGAGGCTCTACCGGAGGCATATTTCCCTACTCCGACGCTTTCTGGAGATAACGGGGCGATGGTAGCAGCGGCAGCATATTATGAGATTATTTCGGGAGTAGAGCCGGTAGATCCATATAGTCTTAATATTTATCCAAGGATTTCTATAGAAAAGTAAATACCCCCAGCACATAGCTGAGGGTATTGAAGTGTTAGTCGTCCACGGTTTTGGGGACGACGGGCGGATGAGGCTCGCCAGGAGCGAGTAATTCCCCATTGGGCCCATAGTGGTACCTCTGGTCGAGCAAGTCGCTCGGGATAGGATCGGGGCGATAGTTGCCACTACAACGTTCATCAATGGGACTAGGATCGTCGCGCTCGGGGCTATGTTTTCCACCGATTGGAGTACAGCGCGGATCTACTGCGTCAGCGTAATTATTGCCCAATATGCTCACCTCCTTTAGATGGCGGCAAGAATACGCCGAACTTCCTTGACAGAATCAAGTTGAGACCATTCCTCAGCCCACTCCTCTGGTTCCATGCGGACATTTCTGGCTAAAACACTATCCATCCAGGGAAGGATAAAATTAGCCATAGATCCGTCCCCAAGTCTTCTGGCAAAATGTGCCAGAAGTGAGCGCCGAGGCTGGTGATCTAGGATAACTTGAGCAGCCACGGTTGCCTTTTTGGTACCTGGCGCGAGCAGACCAGAAGCGACGGATTCTCTGATGATAATAATCAACAGATCATCATCTTTCTTCTTCAGCATCTTGTCAAGTGTGGCCTGGATGGCGGGATAATCCTCGCCTTGCAGTGCTTTCACCATTTTTTCGATCATTAATGTACAACTCCTTTGCGTTTTTGCTCGCCAGCAAATTTTGTAAGGAATAAAAACATTGGCGGTTTTAAACCTCGTATCTATGATAGCATATTTGTTATGGTTTGTCAACGGTTAGAGGTTGAGGTGGGGGCTGTTGGCGAAAATACGGGTGGTGATTTTTTGCATAAGACGGCGCATGATTTCGAAAATTACTAGACCTGAACCGATAATTGCCGACATAACTATAAGATTATTTGGGGTAAGTAAGACAAATTCGAAGAAATCGCGGATGAGGGGAATGACGAATGCGGCGACCATGATGCCGATGATAGTGAAGAGAAGACCGGCGCGGAGTTTATTGAGCGGGCGAGAAATCCAATAGATGAGCACGAGGTCAATAGTAAAAGTGACGAAAACGGAGATGGTGGTGAGTTCGGGATGAGAAAACCCCTGCAAATGAGAAACAATAGAAAGGGCGGCCATACAGAAAGAAACGGTTAAGCCAACTGGGAAGGAATAGGTGAGAATATTTTTGGTGAAATTGTTTTTGATGCGATTGGTGTTATGTTCAAGCGCGAGGATGAGACCTGGGAAGCCGATACAGGCAAAGTTTAGTAGAGACATTTCGATAGGGGTAAAGGGGTATTGCATGGGGAGGAAAACAAAAACTACAGCAAGGATAGAGGCGTAGATCGTTTTAGCGAGGAAGAGGGCGGTGGAGCGCTCCAAATTGTTTATAGACTGGCGACCTTCGTCTATGATGCTGGGGACGGAAGAGAAATCGGAGCCTAAAAGGACCATTTTGGCGCTGCGACGAGCAGCATCGGAACCTTCGCCAATAGCAAGGCTGACGTCAGCTTCTTTCATAGCGAGAATATCGTTGACGCCGTCGCCGGTCATAGCAACAGTGTTTCCCTGTTTTTTGAAGGCCTGGATAAGAGATTTCTTTTGGGCTGGTTTGACGCGAGTAAAAATATTGTAGGTTTTGACTAATTTATTGTAATCTGGTGAGCTCTTTAAAGTAGACAAATCTATGCCGTGAATATCCTTAATTCCCACTTTGGTGGCGATAGTTTCTACTGTGGCGAGATTATCGCCAGAGATGATTTTGACGGCAATATCGTTATGATAGAAATAGTTGATGATTTCGGGAGCATCACGACGAAGTTCGTCTTCTAATAAAGCAAAGCCCAGTAGGGTATTCTGGGCGGGATCTGTCGCCATAGCTATGCTTGGCGAATTAGATGCCTTAATGACCTCTCTCGGGGTGCGTCCAACCGGCCCGTCGCTATGGGCGGCTGGCGCTACTCCTCGCTTTACCAAGCTCCGGACCCCCTTCGATAGGTCATTTCCGGCATCTTTTCGCACTACGGCGATGACTCTGTATTTTGACGAAAATTGTTTGGCTTGTTCGAGAATAGATTTATCTTCGGTAAGGAACTCGGGGGCACCCATGAGGTAGGTGGTTTTTTTGGTGACGACACCGGAGTATTTACGGTCGGAGGAGAATGGGATTTCTTCGGCATTATCGTCTATTTCGCGAGATTTGGCCGTTTTTAGGAGTTTTTTCTTCAAAGCGAGTGAGGTGGCGGTATCGGCGCTAGAATTGCTTAAAATAGCCTTAAGCGCGGTCTCTAGGGCATTTTTTGATTGACCTTCGGCCGGGACAAGCTCTCTTAACCTCATGCTGCCTGTAGTCAAAGTTCCGGTCTTATCAAGACAGATGCAGTCCACCCGAGCCAAAGTTTCCACAGAGTATAGATCTTGGACTAAAACTTTTTTACGACTAAGGCGGATAGTAGCTAGGGCTAAAACGCTAGAAGTAAGGAGAATGAGGCCTTCGGGGATCATATTAATTAAAGCGGCTACGGTAGATGTTACAGCTACTTCAGTCGAAGTTCCGGGAACTCGAAAGCGGGCCCAGAGTAAAAGTGCGCCGATAGGGATAAGAGCGTAGGAAATGTACTTCACGATATTATTCATAAGAGTAAATAATTTAGAGTCGGCGGTTTTAATCGTATGAGCAGATGCCTCTAGCTTTCTAATAAAGTTTTCATCTCCTACCTTAGTCGCAGTAGCTTTACAGGTCCCAGATACGACAAAACTACCGGAGATTAAGTTGGAACCGGGTTTTTTAAAGATATTTTCTGATTCACCCGAGATGAAGGACTCATTTACCTCTATATTTCCTTCTATGACTTCACTATCTACTAAGATTTGGTCGCCTATGGAGAGAACTATTAAATCTCCCTCGACAAGTTCTTCGGAGGGGATTTGGAGCGTTTTGCCATTTCGGATGACAGTAGGACGCTGTTCGGCTACAAGTCGCATTTTATCTATTGTGCGTTTAGCCCGGACTTCGTTTATGATACTAATAAGAGTGTTTGCGATAGCAATAATAATAAAGAGAAGATTTTTATAACTACCGACGACTAGAACCATGATTGCCAAGATAACATTGACTAGGTTGAAGATAGTTATAGTGTTTCGAAGAATGATTTTAAACGTAGAATTACTATTTTTTCTAGAGGGAGAGTTTATACGACCTTTTAAGGCTCGTTCTCTGACTTCTTTATCTGTTAGGCCAGTGTATTTCATATAAAAAATTATAGCATATGTATCTTAAAGTGTTCCACGTATATGAGGATAAAAACTCAAAGATTATATGCGACGGAGTAAGCGGTTCAGTTTACGTGTGAGATTATAGAGGTGGTATTTAAAAGGGTTGAGTACAATATCGTATGTTCCAGCGTATTCGACAGGGCTCCCACCAAAGGACATCTTAAATTTAGTAAAACCTTTCCAGGGGTGGTCATCGGGAGCATCTTCGGGGGCGATACCCCAGAAATCGAAATATTTAAGGCCTTTTTCTTTAGCATCAAGCAGCATTTTACAGACGACGATTGAGGGGGCGGCCAGCTTAGTGAAAATTTTGTCTTGGGCCGCTTGGATATAATAGCGAGTAGTTTTGTCATCGAAGATGAGGACTGCTGCAATAACTTTTTCGGCCTTCGGGTCGGGGGCTTCTTCAGAAAAAGTAGGGTTATATTTAACGAGATATAGACTAGAAAAAGGTTGGGAGAGCTGGGTCTTTAGATACTCTTCAGAAAAGACGCCTATCCCTTTATCCTTAGCGAGGGATTTTTGAAGTTCGACGAGATGATGAATGTCGGAAGGATTATTAGAGATTTCTATTTTAATTCCCTTTTTCGCGTATGTATTAAAATAGCCCCGAGTCCGGCGAGGAACGTCAGCTAGAATCTCCTCTCTAGTCCGGTCTAAGTTTATGATTAAAGTGTGTGCGGGATTTAAATCTTTTGATTTTTTAGCTGTAGAGGGCAAAAAATCGACCATTTTAGTGTTGGTGGGCTCAATTCTTATAAAGATAGCGCTTTTTTCTTTCGCTAGCTTCTCAAGCGATTCTAGGGCTTTTTTAAAACCGTTTTTATCGTCTGACACGGGGCCATAGGGCAAGTATAGATAATTCCCTACCGGAGTGTGTTTTATAACGGCTAGATAGTGGTAGTTTTTTTCTGTTTTTAAAACTGATTCTTCGTTTAAGGCTGACTGGAAGGATTGCCATTCGGAAGATTGAGTGATAGGGATATTCATAAATAATATTATAACATATTACTTTCATAAAGACGCTAGAGCTCATTCTTTTATTCTAGTTCCATTATTCTCAATTGGTCAGAAAACCCTAGTAGTTCCCTTCTAAACTCACACGTGGTTTTTTTTGACCGTTTACATTTTTTATTACATAACGAACAAACGGCTAAGGATTCTTCCCTGTCGTTTTTTAAAGTAAAGTGCGTTTCTCCCATTAGCAACATGGCGGGTTGCTAGCGGTTGGTTCGATTTTAGCGGAAGCTGAATGGTTTGTCAAGTCGGGTTGCTAGGAGCGGTGGTTGCTAGGCATAAGGGGACAATATCTAAAGTTCTTGTGGTTTTAGTGGAAAAAGATGGGGAATTGCTGTGCATAACTAGGCGGGGCCTGTCCGTACCTATTTTCTCGTTATCTAGACTTAGAATTTTTAGCACGTCATACACAGGGCGTCCGGGGGAAGATTCCCCTTATGGGTAACTTTCTCGACTGCATAGTCGCCCAGATCGTGTTACAATTAATCCATGGCCTATATTAGGAAATTTAAGACTACTTCGGGGGCGACGGGGGTGCAGGTTTGTTATAAAGAACGGGGAAAGGTAGTAAAAACTGTCCATGTCGGATCTGCTGAGTCTGAAGTTGCCTTGAATAAATTAATCAAAAAGGCACAGGGAATTATCGACGAGGGTAAGCGGCCCCTGTTTAATTTAAAAAAATTCGATAAAAAATAGGCCCGGCGTACCGGACCTATCCCCTAATTAAGTGGAGCGGGTGGTTCTTCTAAAGTTTTAGACTCATAAAGCTCGGTAACCGACGTATCGATTATTTTTTGGAGTTTTTTGAGATTCTCCTCTGCTTTGGCGAGCCACGCCCTAGTCTCTGCTTCTTGGATTGTTAGTGATTTAAGAGCATCACGTTCTTTGGCCGCAGTATTTAGCATGTGCTTCTTTGTGCAGTCTGCAAGCTGATATTCCACTTTGGCCTTCTTTTGTAAAACCTTCAGCAGGCTATCTGCGGCAAGCGAAACTTCATCTTCGGCCATTTTAAGCGTTAAGGCGACCGTACGAGTATTAGCTCCGCTAGCCAATTCAATCAAGTTAATATCTTCGCCGTCTAGCTGGGCTTTAATCCAGTCAGCCAAGCGGCGTTCTTCGGCGTGAATTGCCGAGAGTTCTTGATCTCGTCTGCGAAAGGCATCTTCGATGGATCTTTGGATTATGTCCGTGATATCCTCCGCGGTCTCTTTTTTATGTAACTTCTTATTTACTTGGTAGATAAGACCGCCGATGATAATGCTCAAGATAACAATAACCAAAATAAGACTCATCGCATCAGCAATTGATGCAGCATTCATAAAAATTCCCCCTAAAATATTTTTATGGGCCAACCACAATCAGCCCATCAGATAGAGAACTAAAATATAATTCTTTATCTGATAGACTGATTTTCGAACTATCCTAAAGTACAACTCTTCCGAGTATAAGTACATTATACCAATTTTTTTATATTTTGTCAATAGAAATAGGGGTTATAGTTTGTTCTCTTATAGTTGAAAGGGTAGGGAAAAGAAAAATTTTCATCTACAACTAGGATTTATGGTCTTGAAATAATAGATGTTTTGTGATAGAATTTATAAATTGCACTTTACAAAAGAAAGGGGGGTAAACGATGATGATTCCTGATGGTGTTGTACTGTTCGGTAGTGAGGGAGGGTTTGAGATTAAATTTGATACTTTTAGATTCGCTCCGGACCGCGCGTTTGTAGACGATGCCAAAAAAGAGATTGCCAATCTGGAAAGCCAGGGCTTAAAGCTGAGACTAAAAGATGAGTTGCTCGATAAGGGCATAATTAAATTGATAGTCGTGCAGGCGGAAAGCGTGGGGGACAAGATTATTAGGCTGGTGATGCAAATTATTGATTATATAGGAGCATCGAACAAGATGGCTACATCAATCGTTTAATGCTCTAGCGTCGCTTATATCAAGCGGCGCTTTTGCCGTACAGAAAATCCAAAAACAAATGTGATATACTGAATATAATAGATAAATGCCGTGTGGGCACGGCGGAAAGGAAAAAATGGCGGATAGCCGATATTTGAATGAAGAAAGGTATCAAAAGAATAAGAAAATGCTGATGCGTGTTGCAATAGCAATAATCACAGTAGGCGTGCTGGTGGGTGGCGGGCTGATAATTGGTGGGATTATAAAGAAAAACAACGCGCAACAGATAGATGATTCAATGCCAACGTATTCTAGTGGGGATAGTTTTGATGATAGAGTAAGCGGATCTCGCAATTGGATGAATGACGTTTCTAAGAAAAGCGACGAGGAGTTTGCCGCCAGTGGGATGATTGGCGGTGGTGGGTTTATAATATTTGCTTCTTTTGCGATTTCTTTGCCGTTCTTCATACTTTCGAAGCAGAGGGAAATTATGGCATTTCAGGCACAAACTGTAGCTCCGGTAGCGAAAGAAGGCATAGAGAAAGCTACGCCAGTGGTGGGGAAGGCAGTTGGCAGTGTAGCTAAGGAGGTGGCCAAGGGTATAAAAGAGGGGATAAAAGGCCCATCGGAAGAGGAACAGCCGGAGAAAAACGATAAAGAATAATCTTGAACTGATATGACCAAAATACCTCCACCTGGTGGAGGTATTTTTGCGCTAAGTGAACTGCGAATTGAATGAATACGGAGAAGAATTATCTGCTGACGATATACCATTTGCCGTTGTAAAAATGAGTGGTGACATCGACGCCTTGCCAGTTGTTGCGAATTTCGTCGTAAGCCTCTGATTTGTTGTCGAAAGGTGCGGAAGAAATCTTGTAGCCACCATAACCTAACTCGCTATAGAGAGGTAGAGTTTCTGCCTTGCTCTCTGAAGAAGCTTGACGAACATCCATATTTTGCCACTGATCCGCAAGCTCGTTTGAAGCTTGGCTGTTGATATTTTCGTTGTTTTTCATAAGATCCTTTCTCAAATTATTTCTAGTTGGGTTTTAAGACGAGAGATGAGCTGCTCTTTCTCTTTGATCTGGTCTTTGGTTTCTTTTACTAGATGCTCGGGGGCCTTTTTGACATAATTTGGGTTCATCATACGAGCATTTAGGGCGTTTAGCTCGCGACCTACAGAGAGAATTTTTTCAGTAAGGGAGTCTTTATAGGCTTCGACTACGTCCGAGGGAACGTCTAGATAAAGCTCGTGATTTGCGAGTGCAAGCCTGAGGCCCCGTGGCTGGCCGTCTAGGCTATCAATGGCCGGAACCTTGGTGAGAGTGCGGATTAGGAGCAAATTGCCCTCTACGAGGCTGTCGTTATCGTATAATAGGCCGTACTTTTTGGCGTTATTGGTACCTGGGAGGGCCTGTAAGGTAGTTCTGACTTCAGACACGACTGTGATTAGGCTTTCGAACTCGGCGGCGCTTATAGGGTCAAATTTAAGCTTATTTGGCCATTTTGCGACAGCAATAAAGCCCTCCGTCCAGGAAAGGTTTTGCCAGATGGTCTCGGTAGTAAACGGGGCAAAAGGATGCAGGGCAATCAGGAGAGTTTCTAGAGTTTTCTTCAAGAGGCCAGTGTTTTTAAAGATTTTTTGGCTCTCTAGGAACCAGTCGGCGTATTTATCCCAGATAGTTTGATACAAGACTTCTACAGCTTCAGCAAAACGGTAGTTTTTCATTGAACTCTCTACCTGCCTGAGGCAATCGTTGATTTCGCGGCAAATCCAGTCTTCGCCCATGTTAAGTGTCGTATAATCGTCACTATTATCATTGTTATCTTCATCTATATCATCTACAGTGCTTTGGACGAGACGAGAGATATTCCAAATTTTGTTGCAGAGATTGCGGCCAGAGATGACGGAGTTCTCACTAAAAGCTTGGTTCATGCCGGCGGAACGACCACGGATAATACCGAGACGGAAAGCATCAGAGCCATATTTGACTACTAGGTCCATGGGGTTGATGACATTGCCTTTGCTTTTGCTCATTTTCTGACCATGAGAATCCAGTACCATACCGTGCATATAGACTTCTTTGAATGGCACTTCGCCAGTGACGTAAAGCCCCATCATTATCATCCGGGCAACCCAAGCAAAGAGAAGGTCGGCGCCAGTTTCCATGACGTTTAGCGGGTAATAGGGACTAAAGTTGTTTTCAGTCCAATCGGTACAGACAATGGGCCAATGGGAGCTGGAGAACCATGTATCGAAGGTGTCTTCGTCCCGGACATATCTTACACCGGCGACCTCTATCTCCTTTAGATGGGTGCGGCGGTCAAAAATCCAATCTGGCTCATCAGTGGCGGAGTCGGTAACGCGGCGGAACATCGGAATAGCAATACCCCAAGGAATCTGGCGAGAAATGTTCCAATCTTTGAGGTTCTTGAGGTAGTTGATAAGGACTTTCTGTTTGTTTGCTGGGTGGAATTTGATTTCATTGTTTTCTAGATGTTTAATGGCGACACTAGCTAGTTTTTCAACGTCTATAAACCATTGCTCTTTTAGCATAGGCTCAAGTACAGTACCGCATTTATAGCAATGGGCTACAGAATGGGTAAGTTGTTTCTCGCCTTTTAGAAGACCTTCGGACTTGAGGTCCTTTAGGACTTGTTTACGACACTCAGTGGTAGTCAGACCGGAGTATTTTTCGGGAACATTAACCATGGTGCCGTTTTCGGAGATAACTTGGATGCGCTCGAGATTATGCCGTTCGCCCACCTCAAAATCATCAAAATCGTGCGCCGGAGTGATTTTTACGGCGCCGGTACCGTATTCCGGATCAGCGTGTTCGTCGGCGATAATAGGGATTGTCCTGTCGGTGAGAGGCAAATGGACATGTTGGCCGATCAGGTCTTTATAGCGTTCGTCCTCGGGATTTACCGCTACAGCGGCATCGCCGAATAAGGTTTCGGGGCGCGTAGTGCTGACGATAATCTCTTGGATAGGATTCGAAACGGTGCTTTCTCGACTCGCTTTGTCGCGCCCATCGTTATGGGGCTCCTCGCTCATTCCGCTCCCGTTGTCGCGTACGGTCTCGAAAGTACCATTTTCGAATCCTTGGTCTACTAATTTGTACGAGATATCCCACAGGGTGCCTTTTTCATCTTTGTGTTCCACTTCTATATCAGCAAAAGCCGTCTGGTGCTTGGGGCAAAAGTTGACGAGCTTTTCGCCGCGGTAAATAAGCCCGTCGTTCCACATTTTTTCAAAGGTAGTATAGACGCGGTCGATGACGTTTTCATCGAGCGTAAAGGTAAGGTCGTCCCAAGAACAAGAGGCGCCAAGAGCCCGGAGCTGGAGCTCCATGTTACCGCGTTGCTCGGCGACAAAATCCCATACGCGAGCATAAAGTTCGTTGCGGTCGTATTCGAAACGAGTATGGCCTTGTTTTTCAAGATTGCGTTCGTAGACAACCCAAGTTTCAAACCCGGCATGATCGGCCCCAGGGATATACCAAGTAGACTTACCTTTTAGACGATAATAGCGAGCGAGGGAATCCTCTATGGCAATAGTGAGGCCGTGGCCGATATGGAGATTGCCGTTGGCATTGGGTGGGGGCATGACAATGCTATATGTATTAGAGTTTAAGAAAGTACTTTCTCGACTCGCTTCGTCGCGCCCATCGTTATGGGGCTCCTCGCTCATTCCGCTCCCGTTGTCGCGTACGGTCTCGAAAGCATCTTTCTTAAACTTCTCACACCTATCATCAATCCCATCACCATCGTTGTCCACCGGTACGGTGGGGATGGCTGGGGCGAAGATATTGCTGGCCTCCCAAGCGCCGTAAATTTCGGTTTCATATTCTCCTGGTTCGTAACTACTCGCAAATTTCATGATTATATTTTATCATATTATGGCTAAATATGGTAAAATAGTAGCGGGGTTTGGTTTTGAGGCCCCAAAAATCTATGGAGGTGCAACTATGAAAGAAACTTATTCAACCTTAAAAGAAAATGGATACGACTATGCCTTATCAATCGCTGAAGAACTGCGTTCTCAAGGTTATGAAATTCTTCGTCCGCCATACGAAGCCCTTGTTCCCAGAGGACAAAGGAATGATGGGTCTCCTATTATGGTGCCTGGATACAAGATTGAAGTTGATGACGGTAGGCCGCCGTACGCTCCCATAGTCGCCGAATAAGTTCTCATCAAATTGCCCTGCTTACTGAAGCGGGGCTTTTACTATGCTTTGTATTCTAGATGGGCGCGAATCCTCTCAAATTCTTCAGGGGTGAGGTCTAGTGTATGGCCGTATTGCCACAACTCGTCTAGGGGCATGAGGTGGACATGAGCATGGGGGACGTCGGTGCCAACGACTTTCCAAAGAATGCGGGCGCCGAGCTGTTTTTCTAGATGACGGCTGAGTTTCTTGACGGTAGCCATAAGGGCCTGATAGTCTTCGTCAGGAAGTTCATAGATTTTATCAACCTCGGTTTTAGGGATAACTAGGGTGTGGCCTTTGGATTCGGGATGAATATCGAGAAAAGCTAAAGTCTTATCGTCTTCGTAGATTTTATAGCAGGGAATTTCGCCCTGGATGATTTTGGTGAAAATGCTAGGCATTTTTATACCTCCTTATGATTAAATAATAGACTACGGCAAAAATAGCGGCAAATACAAGCCCACCAACAACATCAGAAATCCAATGCATGTTAGCGGCTACACGGCCTATACAAACTAGAGCAGTAAGCCCGAACATTAGAATATCTATAACGGCTAGAGCAATTTTAGACCTGGCATATCTCGGTAGCACGATAGCGACAAGTAAAAATATCGTAGAAACTACCATAACATGAGTAGAGGGAAAGGAGGACTCACCGGAACCATTAGGGCGAGTGTTCCAGATAAGAAAATGGTCAAAAATGTAATAGACGGCAGCCATAAGAGCGAGGGGAAGCATCATCCAGGTTAGTTCAGGGTCGACTTTTTTGAGGGATTTACGCGAAAATAGTTGGAAAAGTCCAAGAACAGCAAACACAGCCAGAACGGCTAAAGATGAGACTAGAATTATGTCGCTAATTTTATCCCATTGCATAAGATAATTATACCAGAAAAATGACAAGAAAAAAGGCCGCGGCGAGGTGCTGCGACCTTTGGAGTTGGTCATTGGATGCTGAAGGCATCCCAATATTCAGCGGGCGGGACAGAAGCCAACTCTGGCACTACCGGTTCCGAGGCCAACTCAGTGGCGGATGTGTGGCCATAGAGGCGCCCTTGCCGCTCCATATATTTCTTATACTCCTCATACGAAGCGAAATCTGTACTTCGAAGCGGCACCTGCGATCTGAGATCCATTAATTCCATGCTTTGGTTCGGAATTATACATCGGGTCAAATACAGATCCGAAGCTCTCGCAAGTGCTTTTTCGCGGAGTTCGCTATCTGACAAGAAGAGCTTCGCCGCACTATCTACGGTAGCGACGGCTTCGTCGTTCGTGGCAACTTCGACAAGATTATCCAACTCGCCAAAGTAATATAGGAAACTGGCGAGCACCATAGGATCGGATGATGCCAACGCATGCCTGAATTCCATCAGACAGTAGGCTGGGTCAGCGTCAGAATAGATGCCAGAATCCGAAGTGTCGTTTGCCTCGACGGCGATGCCGCTGTTGGCGGGGCTGTCGTGATAGGTCTTAGGGTAGACGCATACAAGCAGACACCCAGCGATAAGGCTCACTGCAAATACGATTGTTACCAACTTTTTCATTTCTATTCCCCCTATAGAAAATTTTTTGTTATTAATATACTATAACCTGTTGACATGTTCAGGTTACGCTTCTATTGTATCACATTTATGCTAAAAAGTCAATAGTAATAGAGTAGTTGTACTTATTATTAGGTTATTCACTGTACCCTTGAAGTTATGCTGTGCTTTGTAAAAATCCCGGTCTTTCGGCCGGGATTTTGAAGTACGTAGAGAGGTAGCTAGGTTAGCCTTCGAGGCATAGGTCAACAATTTTGTCGATATGGGCCTGAGTAGAGTTGATAAACTTGTAGTGATGTTCGTGACGGGGTTTAACGAGGAAGTATGGTTCGCCACTAAAAAGCATCTCAAGCTCAGTGCAACCAAGGATAAACCCATCAATACCAGTGCCGCCGTTGTCCATGTCACGGTCATCTGCGCTCACAACGATATTCAGGAGCCTGTTTTCCGACTCCGGCTTTACAACGCCATGACAAAGTTCGTCAAAGATGATGCGGTCGATTTCGTCAATCTCTGATCCCTCAAAGACGTCAACTACATCCAGCCCGTTTTTCCGAAGGCGTTCTTTCATAAAGTCAGCGGCCATAGTGAACCTTGTACCGAGTAGCGCCACACGTTTGATGCCTTCCTTCTTGCACTTTTCGGCAATACAGTCGCCGATGTGGATAAGAGGGATACTCACCTTTGAATAGGTTTTTGGCCATATGTTGTCATCTAAGACATCATGTGGGCCAACAATCCTATCTGCAACCTTATGCATCGTATTCGTAGCTATTGCCACATAGTCGCACTTGTCACTTAGGGTGAGGTGTAGCGACTCAAAGATGAGCCTATATGCAATCTCGTCCCAACGATGCTCCTCCATCAGCTTATAGTATTCCTCGAAGTTTACACTCCGGAGTACCAAGTCTGCCGATGTCAGCCCGCCAGTGCGCTCATTTACCTGGCGGTTTATTCGTTCATAATAATGGAGGGTTGACTCGTAGCTCATCCCTCCGATGATGCCGATACGTTTCATTTTAACCTCCTTAGTCACAGTGTAAGTATACATTCGGGTCTGGTGCAACGACCTCAAAGACGTCGCAATCCCAGTCGGGGCCTACGAAAAATTCTTCAATGACCTTGATGGCCACAGAAGCGCAGGAGAGGTTGGTCTCCGGATTAATAATATCCCGGTCGCTAGAAACACTAACGTAAATTCCGCAGAAGTCACACTTTTTTGTACAAAGTTCGCCTTTTTCATTGGCTATTTTACTAAACTTAATCTCGGTGCAGAGGGCACCAAATTTCGGAGAGTAGCCGTTGGCTTCCGTAATATACGGCGTAGAGCAAAAACAACCAGAGAGCAGAACATTTCCTTCGTCTTGGCCAAGAGAACAATGGGCGATTTTGAGCGCGGAAACCCCGTAGCAATCTATCTTGTATTCAGCGCCATTATTTCCAACAACTTCAGCCCTTCGGCTCCCACAAAACCTTATGGGGAAGGCGTGTTCGTAGTCAACGATATCCGGCGAAGGTCCGCTAAAATCGCTTAGCCCCCCAAGCCACTGATCGGCCAGTCCGCAACATGGATATGCCAGTATGCGGATACAGCCCTCACGGATGCCTATATCTTTCGCTTTTTTGCGTACAGCATCCCTGATTTGTTTTACCAGTTCTAAATATGCTTTTTTCAAAGCATATCACCTACCTTTCTAAAAAATTAAAATCCAATCCCTGAGTTTTTCATCAAGAATATTTTTTGATATTAGCATGTTCTCGTTAAATTGTCAATTCTGACGATTTTACGAGTTTGGCCCGAGGGCTGATTGGGTAGTATAATAATAAATATGAAAATATTGCGAAATCCTATAGCTAGAGCTGAGCTTATTAAAGAGTCTAGTAATTTTATTGATGAAAATACCATTAAAGCTGCCGTGGATATTGAGAGGGAGCTACTAGCGGTAGATTCACCTATGCACTATGACTGCGAACAGCTTCTTTTAGAAAACGGGTCAGACCAAAAAAATATTTGGGGTATTAATTTATATTTGAACTGTGACGATATTGATGATTTGGTGGAATTTGATTCTATGATAAATATTCGTCCGGCGCAAGGGAATCGCAGCAGGGATGTTCTGGACCCTGGGGTGCGGGAAAAGATTAAGGCGGTGGTATTAAAATGGCTGAAGTAAATTATATCCATAACGAAGAAACGCGTCGAGAATGGCAAAATCATCCAATTACTTATCAGATGGGGAATGTTGGAAGCGAGGTGTCGCGCTCACTTAAGTGGACTGAGAAGGGAAATAGGGCCCGCGCCGATAAGGCTATAGACCGCGCTTTGGAACTGTTTGATTTTACTATCAATGCCAATGTCAAAAACCCATCACGTCTTACCGAGGTACTAAAGGCGAGGGATGAGTTTTGTGATTATTTTTTTGGTAATAATTCTTATCATACCGACCCTGTTAGGATGCAGAGATACTATGATGGGTTTGTGATGATGGACCAGTTACGACCAGCCGGGAATCGAACATGATATAAAAATAAGGCTTTCGGCCTTGTTTTTATATCATGGTATGCCCGACAGGATAAATCATTTTATACGAAGTATAAAATGAAACCACGGGGCGTCACCTCAAGAAAGAAAGTAAACTTTCTTTCTGTTCGGTTCCTACCGTGGGCGAACTATGGTTCTCATCCTTAATAGGGTATTATAAAATATAAAAATAAGGCTTTCGGCCTTGTTTTTATATAATGGTATGCCCGACAGGATTCGAACCTACGACCTTTTGCTCCGCAAGCAAACGCTCTATCCAGCTGAGCTACGGGCACACTTTGGTATGTGTCATGACTTTTAGAGTCAATCAACATATATGTGGATGGTTTTAACGCATCCACCTAGAAATTAAATGAGCATCACCATAGAGGTGACGTTTTTATTATAACATATTTTTGGAATTTGTGTGGAAAAATAGAGTGGTTTATGATAAAATTATTCACGGAAGCGTGGCCGAGTGGTTGAAGGCGCACGACTCGAAATCGTGTGGGTAAATAGTTTGTGACGGAAGGCTGTAGGCCTCTTTTTTTGTGGTTTTACTCCTGTTAAGTAATGCATTGAGTGGCAAAATAGCACCCTCGCCAAGAGTGCTATTTTGAGTTTTACGCCGTTTCTTACGCCATTTTTGGCTTAGAACTTCATTTTTTCGGCATATTTGGCCAGCGCCTTTGTTTTGCTTTCCATACTACTGTGCTGATAAAACTGCATTGTGGTGAGCGGGGAAGAGTGGCCAAGGATTTCCTGAGCGTCTTTAATAGTAACATTGGCATTTTTAAGCTGAGTGGCAACGAAATCTCTGAGGCTATGAAGCACTACTTTAGTTAGGTGGTTCTGCCTTATAATACGATCGAACTCATACTGGATACTGGTTGGTTTGATTAGTTCTCCGTTATCGGAAATGATAAGGGAACTGTCTGCTGGCCTTTGTTTACCCTTAATATCAGTCAGTATGGACTCGATATGAGGAAGAAGCTCAGGCTAACGCTTGGGCTCTTTCTTTTTCTTAAAAGATGTGGCTAAATTTGACAATACAACGAAAAGCATAAGCTTTTATTGACTTTTTTAAAAAAGTGTGATATAATGTAGTTATGGGGTTAAGGTAAAAACTTGCCCCTAGTACACTATTAACAATTAGCCAGTATACAGTAGTCTAGTAGTGTTTCTCTATTGCTATTTTGTAGACAGCATTAAGCTTGCCTATGTATGGTTGGCTTAATGCTGTTTGCGAAAAGCAATAGTAGTCAATGTGAGGAAAAACCTCTTAATCTTACAAGGCATTGGCTTCCCTTAGGGGAGAAAGGAAACATCATGAAAACTACATTAACTTTAGCAGCGATAAAAGCCATCTATGGAGAAACCTGTTTTGAAACAGAAACCTCTTTCGGAGTGAATCTGTTCGGCAAGTATCAACCGAATATGACTTTTATTATTCCGAAGGTCTTTGATCTCGGTAAAGATGGTAAGCCTATTAGTCCGATGAGCTATGTAGAAGATCGTGAAGTAACTGACAACATGAACCTCGATTTCGACGGTTCTGCAAGCTTTATCTTCGGCGACTTCTGGCGCAGCAAGAAGGGTGGAGCATGTTTTCGCCCGAAAAATCCCATGCAGGCTAAACATCTACTCATTGAGGTATCATGGGGAGGTTGCTTTAATAAGCACCGCGGTAGACGCGAGGATGAAGTAAATGGCATCGAAGGTGTTCTATATTTCAGAAAAGCAAGGTCTAACCAAGGTGGCTTAGGCAGTGATTACTGGGTAGTTCCGGTTGGTTTTACTCGCGTGATTCACGATGAGGAAATCGACGGGGACATCAAGACCGATCATACTAAGCTCTTCGAACAAAGAGCTAAGGCTTACCGCAAGAGACACGCTGACCTCCAGAAGACTAAAATCGAAGAAGCAGATACTTATCTGAAAGAAAAAGCTTCTGCAGAAGAAGCTTCAAGAAAGAATAAGTGGAAGTATCTCCCGCGTCTTATCGATATTAATACCGAGCTGTTTAAGCTTAGCCTGACTCAGGAATACGGTAAATATTCGGTAGAAGGGATTTCATATGGTGAAGTTGGTTTTAAGATCGGCTATCATCAATATCTCTATGACAAGAATGGCTTAGCTGAAGCCGAAAAATACCTTTCCGACACAAGAAAGTGGATAACCGAAAGTGAGGCCGAGAAAAAAGCGCAAGCTACCATTAAGGCCGAAGTTACTCCGAAATTCGAAGCTCTTCGGCCACAGATTGAAGAAATCGGCTGGGAACTTTCCTTTAGCGATGAAGGTGCCTTGGTAAGGATTCCTGGCAACGGACAATCCAAATATGGTTACAGCTATGAAGGCGTTGATAGTCTCTGCAGAGATATCAAGAAGACTGCTGACCGTATCGCGGAAGAAGAAACACGCGCTCGCAACACCGAGCGTATTCACAAGATTCTTTCCGAGGTAGACTTCCCCAAGAGTCTTTGGTATCTGTTCGAAGGTTCAGAAGATCTTGATCAGGTGATTGCGGCAGAGGCGAAAGCAATTCTAGCCGCACGTATTGCGGAAAAAGACGAACTTGATATGCATGAACTTGGCAACTGCGGATACGACCGCAGATGTGAGGCTATTCATCGTGTTCTCAAAAGAGTGGGTGGTGGAAATGCTACCCTCAACATTAAGAGCCAAGCTGAATCAAGAAGCTTAGCTTGGTATATTTATGGCTAATTGGAGGTGTTATCATCCCCGGGTAAAGGCCCGGGGATATTTTGTTGCTAATAGTTAGGATCAGATGAATGATTGATGTCATTGTAGTCCTCCTGTGTGTAATACCCAGAAATGCGTTCACCTTCACGATAAGGACTGGGTTTATTGGGGATACCGTTGTATTCAGCAATAGCATTGCGAACGACTGGGTCTGAGGCGTAGAACTCGGACATAACTGGGGGTACAAAATAACCACCCATATCATCGCATTCTTCGATATCGTAAAACCTTTTGTCCGTGGATGGGCGGAATTCAAAGGCGTAAACTTCCTCAAGGAGTGATTTTGCCAACGCCATAGGACGTCCAGCAAACCCTTCTGGTACGACATCCCAATCTACTAGGTCGTTTGTAAAAATCCTGGCTGTTTCCGCACCCCTACTCATAGCCTTATTTAGAAACAATGCTATGTTGAATGTCCCAACTTCCTCTGGTGGGTTAATATCTTCAAGTAGGGGAATAGAATTGGAAATCTGCGCTGTAACCCCTCGAAGCATTAAGGCTTTAAGAAATAAACGACTGCCTATAATGTCCTCGCTATATGGCATTTCGTAGTAAGTTGGGCGGATAATGTTTTCCTCAAAATCATTATAAGCTACATTGCTCACAAGTAGCTTTCCACCCATAAGAAGAACTTGGTTGATTGTGAAATCTCTGCTACCAAAATATTCTTCAATTGTAGTGCTATCCATACCATGACCGAAAGAATAGTCATCTGGCATATACTTTCTAGACAATTCATTAAGGGTTTCGGCAGAAGCGTCGCTTTCCCCATCCTCATCTACGATGTTGACCAAGTCAATATCTCGCATAGGTTCACGATCACCAGTAATTATTTCTCTCGCTACGCTTCTCGCCACTCCACCCATTACTGCCACCCCACTAGGTAATTCCGACAGAAACGATAGCCTCTCCATAATGTGCCTAGGAATATCCATAGATATTAATTCCAAATTATCTTCTCTCAGGTCTTCTCTCTCATAGTCTTCATCGTAGTCAGATTCATAGTACCAATACTCATCATCATCTTCTTTCTCGCCCTCCTCATCAGAGTCAATTGTTTCACCAAAACCTCTTGGTTCTTCATCAGCAAAAGATATGTCTTGGGGGCTATGCGAATTGCTTATATCGGCGTTCAGATCGGAGGAATATCCTAACTTTTCGGTATCCATAAGTACATTCTAACATAACTTCGCTCAAACCTCGCTGAAAAACTTCCCTGTAGCTTAAAAATGGCCTCTGTGGGCCATTTTAGATAAAATCTCTGAACCTAATCCTCGAAGCAATTTCTTGCCTCAGAGCCATCATTCCTTTTATGTTTTTCTACTCCGTCAGTAGCACTACAGCTATCCACTACTTCGATCCATTCAGTTGAAGCATATAGCCCAGCCACCCTTAAATAGTCTGGTTCTACATATCCCATAAATCTTTTAAACTCATTTTGTGCATAATACATGTAGTCTTCCGGTACTTTGCTACTAGTCATGTTCTTCTCAACTGCATCCACTAATTCTTCTGCTGTTGGGGCAGTATTGGCGAATTGTTTCATTATCTCACCAGAAGTTTTTATCATTTATTTTTCCTTTCTGGATACTCAAGCTAGGTAAGGGAGTTTTGCTAAGTACCCGCTTTCTTATTTGTGTTTTTTGTCCTTTCTCCCTTACGTTGAAAGTATAACAGACCTATGAAAATGGATGTTCCCATCTGTTAAATGGCAAAATGGGTGGCGAGAAACGCGTATTCAGACTATAATGGGGCTATAACCAAGTACCATAGTCCGCTCTACCCTATAGACGAAGATATAGATAGTCTTGAAGCAGTCGCTAGAGACGCTGAGCTATATGAAGATGATTTAACCTTCAAAAGGGGGCGAAAATCTAAACACTACTCTCTAGATGACGAAGATGAAGATATCTACGACTAGTTTCTTATAGTATTGAATAAAATCCCAAAAATCCCGCAGACGCCTCCTTAAGTTTATGTTTATTTTGGAAAAAGTGGTTCAGAAGATTAAGGTTATGTTTTAAGTAAACCCTTTATGCTAAAGATACGGTCAAAAACGGCCATAATCACGCCTATACATACAGCATTACCGCATTGGTGGTAGCGTTGAGTATCGCTTATCCTTTTCCCATCTACTCCAAAAGCTGTCCAGTTGTCCGGTAAACCCATTAAACGTTCACACTCAAGCGGTGTAAGCTTCCTAATCCTACCATCTCCAGTTAAAACAGCTGGTTGGCCATAGTTTCCAAGGCCTTTGTAGTTAGCAATTATGGTATTAGCCGTATCTTTAAGCTTTACAGCGTCTCTTATTACGTTGTAGCTAATGAATCTAGCTTCATTAAGACGTGTTTTGCCAAAGGGTTCAAGAGGTAGTATTTGCTCGGAGGGCTTATCTCCAAGTAGGCCAATGATGACAACACGCTCTCTTGCTTGGGGGACACCGTAATGTGAGCTGTTGAGTACTTGCCACTCCACATAGTACCCCAGTTTTGCCATTTCACTAAGGATTGTGGAGAAACTTCTCCCTCCATCATTACCAAGGAGTGCTTTGACGTTCTCGAGGACGATGACTTTGGGCTTCTTGGCTTCAATGATTCGGACAAAGTCGTAGAACAGCTGTCCACGTTCGTCTTTAAGTCCTTGCTTCTTTCCAGCCAGGCTGTAGCTTTGACAGGGGAATCCCCCGACCAATATCTCAAAGTCTGGTAGGTCTTTTGCTTCAATCTTTGTAATATCGCCATAGTTTGTGCTTCCTTTGAAATGTCTTTGATATACGCTCTCTGCATACTTGTCAATCTCTGAGTGTCCTATACACTCTACATCTATGCCTAGTCGCTTAGCAGCACACTTTATACCTAGTTCAAAACCTCCAATGCCTGAGAACGTAGAGAAATACCTTAGTTTCATTACTACCATTATATGAAAAAGGTAGGTGGGGATATTCTGGGAGGGGGGCGAGAAAGGGGAAGGGGAGATGGTAAACAAGAGGATCGGACACCTTGGTAGGCTAGATATGCTACACTAATTGAAAAATAGGGGGGCTTGTGGTAAAATCACAGGTGGAAGAGTGGCCGAGTGGTTGAAGGCGGTCGTCTCGAAAGCGACTGGGCAGCAATGCCTCGCAGGTTCGAATCCTGTCTCTTCCGCCATAACTTAATAATAGTTCTATGGGTCAACAAGGGCTATGTGGCATATACCAACTTATGCCATTTTTTATGCCAATACATAGATATTTCAGAAAATACATAAGAGTACCAAAATGTTTGCCAAATAGTAGCAATAGGGAAGAGTCATATATCTCGAAATCGTGTGGGCGCGCAAGCGTCTCGGAGGTTCGAATCCTCTCGCTTCCGCCAAACGGTTTATGAAATAATTCGCAATCTATTCCTACTCTTTGTGATTCTGTTAAATCCCTCGTTAGTATAGAGGGCTATTTTTATGCCATTTTTGCGACAAAAACGCACCAAAAACTATAATTTACCTCTATAATTTCATCCGTTAAATCCCCAACAATATGGTCTAAGCTTTCATGTTATAATAATAGATATGACAAACATTATTATAACTTCTGGACGTAAATATATCGATATTGATGCCTACGCCAGTATGATGGCCTATCGTGAACTATTGAAAGTCATAGACAATAATAATGTTATCGCATCTACAACTGCCACACTCAATCAAAGCGTTCCACCATTGATCTTAGATTTAAAGTATAGCCTGGATGAGCCAATCGATAATGAAAACGATAAGTATATCTTACTAGACGTATCGAACCCTGATTTTTTTGATGAGCAAGTAAGGCTGAACGAAATAATCGAAATCATAGATCATCATACTGGCTTTGAACAGTACTGGGCCAAATATCCAAGCATTAAAACTCAGATTGAGTTCATTGGCTCTGTCTGCACTTTGGTTTACGAGAAGATTATTCAGTCTAGGCATGTTGAAATTCTTGACACTGATTTGTGTAAACTATTAGTTGCTGGTATTCTAGATAATACTCTTAATCTCAAGGCAAGCATCACTACAGACCGCGATTGCAATGCATACAATGAGCTATTAAGACTGGGTAAAGTCCCCGAGGATTTTTATAAGGAATATTTTTCTGCGTGTGAGGCCAAAATTACGAAAGATTTCGAAAAGGCTATCAAGGATGATTTAAAAATAGAAAAAGCCGGAATTTTGCCTGAAGTCATCGGACAAATGATAGTACTAAATCTAGATAATTTCGACCACAAAAAAATGGAAGAAGTCCTCATTGAATATCCAGAATGGATAATGAACGTCATATTGCTGGAAGAGGGCAAGAGTTATATTTACTTCGGTGGTGATGATGTTAAACAAAGACTCGAGCTATTATTTGATAAAAAATGCGAAAATGACAATCTTTTGGTTCTAGATAAATTTCTACTTAGAAAGCAAATCATGAAGAAGGCAAGAGACGCCGTTTCTATATAATGTTAAAACCTGATTAATAGAGCCCCGCCAATTTTGCATTACTGGACTGATACGTTTTTTGTTTATGATATGAAGTATAATATAAGTATGGAAGAGAGGCGGATAGAGATATATCAGGGTCTAGAAGGGGAAGTTATATTTGATGTGGATGCAGAAGAGGAGACGATTTGGGCTACGCAAGTACAAATTGCAAAGGTGTTTGGGGTAGATAGAACCGTTATAGGAAGACATTTAGGAAATATATTTAACAGCGAGGAATTGGAGGAGAAAAGAGTATGTGCAAAAAATGCACATACTGGGCCGGATGGAAAAACGTACCAAGTAAAAATGTATAATTTGGACGCTATTATTTCGGTAGGATACCGAGTCAATTCTAAGAAAGCGACGAAGTTTCGGGTGTGGGCGACTGGGGTACTAAAAAAGTATGTAACGGACGGGGTCGCAATTAACGAGCGGCGGCTTCAGGAGTTAAAGACCAAAAAAGAGTTAGAGAAGTTAGAAAACGTAGAGAAAATAGTCAATATTGTCCGAAGACTAACGGCGGGGAATATTTTAGATAGCAAAGAGGCGAATGGGATTATAGAAATTATTTCGCGGTATGCGGGAAGTTTTCAGGCTTTAAAAGAATTTAGCGAGGGGCATATTGATTTGTCTTTTATGTCTAGTCGGAGAAGAGGGAAGAAGTTGACTTTAGAAATGTGTACGTCGGCGATTACGAGGCTAGCGGAGAGTGAAGGGGAAAATAAGCTTTTTGGGAAAGAGAGGGGGAAGCAATTTAGGGAAGGACTTCAAAATATCTTTCGGGGCGACGAGGGCTCTTGGGCGGACATTCCGGAAAAGGCAGCGAAGCTACTATATTTCATAGTAAAGAACAAGCCGTTTTATGACGGAAATAAGAGGATTGGGGCACTTTTATTTATTCTATTTCTTACGATTAACCAATACCATTTAACCGAAAAGGGAGAGACAAAGATTTCCGATCGGGCGCTTACGGCGATAACTTTATTGATTTCGGAAAGTGAAGAGGGCGAAAAAGATTTGGTGATTAACTTAGTGCGGAAACTGTTGCAGTAAATTACGTCGTATAGGTTTCTTCCTAAAGACCGAGTAGGTTCCTAGTACCAGATTCCATACCACTGAGTAGCCTTCCAGTATTGTCTGCTTTGATATCTTGGATTTGTTGTTTGAATGCTGATTTGATCGCCGCGTCTGCGTGCGCCTCTGCTTGCGAACGCGATAGCGAAGGATTTTTAGATGCGATATAGTCACTATATCCATTCCTCAGAGCTTCAGACATCTCATTATTCATTGATGCTACCTTAGACGAACTTAATCCTAGATCTCCTGCGGTTATTGTACCGTTACCGATTTGGCTTCTAATCATATCGTAGGCTTCTTTTCTCACCTGGGCATCTTTAGAATTTATACCGGCATTACCTAGCATGCGACCAAAGCTACTAGCTCCCATACCGCCAGCGCCGGCAAGACTGCTTTGCAATCCTTTGAGGAATTGCATCTCATCTTTACCATAATTATCGGCAGCGTTGGCCCCTTTCTCATTGAGGTAATTGGCATAACTTCCGTATTTCGCAGTACTTTTATCGCTCGCGGTGCCGTTTGCCCACTCATCAAAAGTGCCAGTACCACCGCTATTTCGGTATTTAGAAAATGCACTCATCGCATCTATGCCAGAATTCCCCATGGTTTGGATAAGGCGATTTCTAACGTTAGCACTCATAGAATTCCAGGGGGCCGCCCTCAGTGCAGTAAAGGCCTCAGATATTCCTCCTTTTTTGATTAAAGCATTTAGAGCCGCGGAGGCCCTTTCGGCATCTTCGCCAGACAACGCGCTAGTTAGCTCGGCTTCAACTATTCTTTTATCAGTCTCTCGGTCATATACTTCGCCATACATTTTCTCGCGTTCGTTCGAGAGAGCTGCGTCACGATGGGCGGCCATGTTCGCCATATAATTGTCATCTAGCAATAACCCTTCAGCATCTCTAGTGCTCTGATCTCTATTATATTGTGCGCGGTTGCGTGCGAAGCCCCTACGAGTAAGTACGCCGCGAGCGAGACGCTGCCTGAGCGTCATATTATTGAAATCTAACGGTCTGCCGTTATTATCTATGCCGGCGCGTCGTCTAGTCTGAAACTCCCGAAGCCTCTCTTGACTGCCCTTATAGGCGCCGCTATTTCTAATCCCACTAGTAGCCCGGCCGCGCATACGGTCTCCAAAGCTAGAAAGTGTAGCTCCGATGCTGCCTAAGGCGCTGAGGGAGCTTTTAACAACCTTAGGAATAAAGAAGACGGGCACGATGGATATTATCATGGCAGCAAAAGTGCTAAATAATCCCTGGTCAGCAATCCCTACGGACAGTAATAACTTTGATACATATCCACCGCCAGCGACCATTAATCCGCATATAGGATATAGTAATAATAGTACTTTGCTGATTTTTACGTATCTATCAAAGAGCGGTTTAGTATTGGGCAGCATATAACAGATAAAGGCCAGCGGAGAAATAACCGTAAAGATTACTATTGCGGCTTCGCGCACAGACAATAGTATGAATAAGAATATAACCGATATTAATAGTCCAATGGCAGCCACTATAAGGGGTAGTATCCACATCGGAGCCGTAACGAACGCAAGATACCCAGCTCCGAACAATGTTACACCCGTAAGCATCGTAGAGCCTATCGATACCACAATACTCCCTCCATCATTGTTAGCTATGCTTGTAGACATCCCTAGGTTTTTAGATAATTCACTAAATAAGCCGGTTATACCATTGCCTAAGATATTAGATAGATCTACGAAGATTAAGCATATAAAATAGGACAGGTTAATTAAGATAGCCGTTATGATTAGTTTAGGCATTATTTTCTTGATTCCGTAGTTATCTATACCCACACCGGTAACTTGGGAGAAAATAACGAATAGGAAAAAGATAATAAATATAACGTTGGCGAAGCCTTGGAATGTGCTCCAGGCACCATATACGTCATAATCGCTACCGTGATCATCAAATAACCTTGGATCTACTTTCAGGGCGGGTTCAACAAAGTTTGTGTACATACTTCCTGACACCTCGCTAGCAAAACTAAGGATAGGGCAAATAATCCAGCCGAGGTTTTTTGCGGCGCCAGAGGTGAGACAATCTATTTTAGTACTATCAGTAGTGCCGGGGCTTACATCTGGAATTTGCTCACCTCCCACCAAATCCGACAATCTATTAATCTCATCTATCACAGCAGATAAACCTAATTTGGTACCTCCCGACGCATCAAAATAGTCGCCACTAAATCCATTGGCATCACCCACACCGCTCTTTGCTTCACCTAGAGCAATGCGACAACTCCCCAATTCTCCACTTGGGGTTCGTTTCACTTCTTTATTGAAATTATAATAATCATTCCAGTCTATGCCATTTGTATCGCAAAGCCAATAACTATCTTTATCCTCTTCGCCATCATAAAACCATTCTCGAACCACTTGAATATAATACGAGAGTTTTTCAGCGTCTGAAAACCTCAGGCTTCCACTATTGTCATAGGCTCCGTCCGACATATAGTTTATCGCCTTATTTGCGGCAATCCCAAATTTGTTACCATTCCTATTTTCTGGTATCTTATAATAACTTTCGCCCTCGCCATTTACATATGAGTGAACATATGAATAGAAGCCCCCTAGCTGATCTCTCGTTTTTAGCAGGTATGAAAAATTCGCAGATACTTCTTGCCTAAGTTCACATATCCATGCTGGATCACCGGAGCAAGAAGCACTAGGACTTGTATCACTCGCGTTTATATTAACAGAAACCTCCACTCTCCCCATATCCTTTTTGCTCCCGTCGCCAACTGAACCGTGATCGGTTTTGAGTTTTGTTATAGTTTTTTTATCAGATGAAAGTTCAAAGGTTATTGGTACTCTAGACTTGATTGCATTATTCGCATTAGGACCATAGTCCTGCTTCGCGAAGGCTCCCTCTTTTAAGCATATGTTATCGGTATAAGCCTTTGCCGAAACCATTCTCCCACTACCGGAAGCAAAGAATTCATTGGTATACTCGAAGGCTATGCAGCTCCCAGATGTATCTTGCTTGGTATACCCCATGCCCTCCAAAAAAATCTTCTTTTCGCTGTTGTCATCAGCAGAAGAAAAGCCTTGGTATTTCTTTCCGAACAGCGAAAATGCTCCTTGAAAGCGGTTATTGCCCGAGCCGCCACCATACCCCGCAAATAGGCTATTACAATCCACGTCGTTATCATTAACAAGAGTTAGACCACTAGGTAAGGCGACAAAATCACCATTACTGTAAGGCCTGCTATTTTTTATCAGTTCTGTGAAACTATTAAATCCTAAAAGTGAGGGGGCAGTATCATTGATAGCGCCTTGAGTATAACAGTAATTTACTCCTTGCAGAACCGCTTTCTTGGCTACGACATTGCCGGCTTCTGCCCTAGCATATACTTTATCATTTGACAAAATTAAAACTAATATCGGTAAAGATAAAATCAATAGAACATGTATTAATATTTTATTTTTCTTATTCACTAGTAGCCTCCATTAATAAAGAATACAAATTACTGGATGAAGATAATATATCAAATATGATATGATACTCTAGGGAATCACTCTCGTCAGAAATACTATTCAAGGAGTTGGTAAGCGAAGTAAGTTCTTCCTCTCCTACATGCGAATCTATACAGTTTTCATCTATTACACCATCAGCTATGCACCCTATGCTTGCGTAATAATTGTAAAGTGTCGCGATGGATTCTGCCTCTCGTCTTTTTGCTATTACGAACTTTCCATATAAATTATCCTCGGAAGCACTATCTTCTGGATAGTTCGCGTCTACTATGTCTAACATGCCATTTGCACCTTTTCTTAGGTATTCTAACGCCATATCACTAGCAGATATATTCTCTACTTTTAAATATTCACTCAGGGATTTTACTCCCGCCCCCGTATTTTCATAAAGATCTTTTACTAATCCCGCATTCTTCTCGTATTTTGCATTTATGTCAGTTTTTTTAAATATTTCTGAAAAATCTTCATACAATTTTTTGAGGTTGTCAGAGTATTCATTCCTTTCTTCTGTATTATAGGAAGTGACTTCCGGAATCATGTTTTGGAGCTCCCATATAACATCGCTTTCTATATTCTTAGTGCTCTCTTCGCCGTATAATAGATAGTTGGCGTAGCGTTTATATGCATCGAAACTGTTCCCCATTATTTCTTCCTGGTTTTTTTCTCCCCCTTTCACTCCCAACCACACTCCTACTCCGATCCCCCCTATTAGCAACAATAGAACTAAGATTATTAGTATTTTTTTACCTCGTTTAGGGTTTTTAGGTTCCATATTGTAACCTTCCGCCATATCAAAACGGTTGTCTATAATTTCGGTATCCATCGGTTGACTAATTACAGGCGAAAAGACTGGGGATTGAGGGGCGAGATTATTAAAGTTATTAACTCCCGTAAGGACGTTAGGCTCTGCGCTAAAAGTAGAATTAACTGGCGCGGCGGGAGTATTGGGCATATTTTGGGGCGTAAATGGAACGGGGGGGGTCGGAGTGGTATTCGGAGGTATGTTCACGGGTTCATTAACCTGAGCGATATTGGGTTGCGTATCTGTTGGGGTATTAGTTAGTATTGGTGGTGTAGGGTTTTCTGTTTGGGCCGGGGGAGTAGATGGTACAGTCGGAGTATTAGCTTCGAAGGATTCAAAAACAGGACCGGCGGAGCCGCTAGGAGAAGTTGGTCGGGAATCGTCGTGGTGTATTTTTAGCCCACCAAGGTTTGTGTCACCTCCATCCATATATATTATATTATCATAAACGGATTGCTTTTAGCAAGCAGTTTTATATTTCTGTGGGCGAGAAGCTACTATATGATTAAGTTTATAGGGAAGGTTGGGAATGTGTTAAAAGTTTTACCTCATAGGGTGAAAGAATTTGGGAAGTTCTGCTAGATTCCAGCAGAAGTATAGGTCTAAGAGAGTTGCGGTTTGGGGGAAAGGTGGTAAAATAGGGGTATGGATAATCGTACTGAATCTAAGAAAAAAGGGAAAGGCGGACTAAAGAAAAGCTCACAAAAAATCAAGGCGAAACTTTTGAAGTCTTATTATGGTAATCCGGCGAAGGATATGAAAGTCATTGCGATAACCGGAACAACTGGAAAGATGATTGTTGCGCATTTTGTTCATGAGATTTTGAAGGCGAACGGAGAACAGGTTGCCGTTTTAGCTAGCGATCAGCCTTTTAAGATGGGGGTTTTACATAAATTTTTAAGTGATGCTTGGAAGGCGGGAGCTAATTATGTAGTTGTTACAGTTCCGGCGGAAGGGTTGCGCGATAATATCTTTTACGGTTTACCAATTAACGTAGCCGCTATGACAAATTTTGTGACTGCAGGGCTTCATGATATGACGCCAGAAGAATATATAGATAATGAAAAGACACTTTTTGATATGAAACCGCAGATTGTTGTATTGAATGATGACGATATTCACTATGACAGCTTTTCTGATTTTAAGGGAACAGACAAAACCGTAAGGTACGGCCAAACAAGCTCGGATATAAAAATTCTAAACTCAAAACTTTATCCTAAGGGAACTGAAGCGACTTTGTCCATAAAATCAGATATCATAACTCTAGCGACGTTTATCACGGGGGAAACTGCGGTTTCTTATATGGCTTGCGCAGCAGCGATTGCGTCGGGGTTAGGGCTGGACACCGATAACATAGCCGAGGGAATCGCTAACTACGAACCAGCTTAGTTTACCGTTTTATTAATATTAATTAAAAGTCATAAATTTGCACGTCTTCGATAAAATCGTATTCGCTAATCTTGTTGCTGCAATTGGTATTTGAGAGGCAGTTTTGTGATCGGTTTGACGTAGTTTGTGGGCTTAAAAGCGTGATTTCATTTATTATGTCTTTGACCGGTGTATAATTTGATGGGGCCGAGATATTTGGTGTATTATTGTAGTCGAATTTAAGATTTGCAGATATTGTATAGTAGCCAACATCACCGGTAAGTTTAAGTTCTGCTAGACTATAATCCATGAAGCCGTCAAATTTTACAGAGACATCCGGGAACGAACTTAAAGCGCGCTCTATATCTTTAACCGGAATTTTTTCTCGATTAGTAGCATTTAAATCTAATTTCATGCATTTTGCAATATCTCCGATAAATTGCGTATACGCTAAGGTATCAATAAAATCCGACAATTTAACAGTATCTATGGATACACTATAAAAAGAGTCTTGTTGTTGTTGCAATAAGATGAATGGGTGATTTCGGAAGGCGCCCGAAAGTTCTCCGGAGTAGTTCGGCATATTATTGGTTATTTGTCGTGTACAATTATTCAATAAAGCGACAGGCTGTTCAGCTTCTTCTCTATTGTTGAATGTTGGATTTAATATATTTTCTAAAGAAACCATTATCCAACGATTGTCTAAAGTTGTACCAATATTTTCTATGTAGTCTACCATATCATCTTCAATATATGACCCGTTAGCGGTTATAATATTTTTACGACTAAAAACTTCTTTGACACCTTCTACTTTAACATATATCTTACCATCGTCGACAAAAACCTCGTCAAATTCAAGTGTGATTGGCTCGTAGAGACCGAGCGTAGGCAAGGAGATTTGGGCTTGTGCAGTCATAGAGTTATTAAATCCGGAGCTTGCCATTGTAAGGCTAATCTCCATAGAATCGTCACCGGAGGATTCTATGGAGGATATGTTAATGTTACCCTCGATCACAGTATGGTTAGCGTTTAGTAGATTATTTATGGAACTCGCAATAATGTTGCTGGGCTGGGTTTTGATGATGATAAATGTTGCGATTGCGCCGCCAATTAGCAACAAGACGATTGCACAAATCATACCAATAAGTAGCCCTTTGGATTTTTTCTTTATAGGTATCGATTGAGGTGAGGCTACTGGTATAATTGGCTGTGGTGAAATAGTAGGCGCGGCCGGAGCAGCTGGAGGGACCGGCGCTACTGGATTGTCCTGGGATACCGGGGTGGATGTGGTCGACTGTGCGCTCAGGGGTGGCGGCGTGGGTGGCTGAGATGCTGGTTGTCGCGGTATATTATTGATTGGTGTTGGCTGGCTGTCCATAAAAATCCTTTTTATATTATATATAATAACATGGGCTTTACAAAAATTATAGCTGTCGGAGGAATTTACGCGCCACTTTAATATCCTCAAAATCATGTGGGCCGTCGGCGCGAAGAATGGTTTTTTCGTGTCCTTTTCCTAGAATTAAAACAAGATCACCTTTTTTGGCCTTATCGAAAGCGAGTTTAATAGCTTTTTCTCGATTTAATTCTACAAAAAGATCCTTTTCTAGTTTTTTCCCGGCTTTTATGGCGCCATCTATAAAACCTTTGGCAATTTCTTCAGGGTCTTCATCACGAGAATCGTCTTCCGTAATGATAACTATATCGGAGTTTTTAGCTAGAATTTCACCCCTAATAGGCCGAGTAGAGGGGTCGCGCCGTCCGGCACCACCATGAACTGATATGATGCGTCCTTTATGGCCGGAGACAGACTTATAGACTTTTTCTAAAGCGTCGGGGGCATGGGCATAATCAACAATGACGGTAAAAGGTTGCCCTTCGTCAATAATATTCATACGGCCTTCTACATTCTCTAGAGAATAAATACCACTTTCAATTTCTGAATCCGATAGGCCTAGTTTTTTGCCAACCAAAGCAGCGGCCATAGAGTTATAAACGTTAAATTCGCCAGGAATCCTAGTTTCTATCTTCATATCACCTAAAGAATATTTAACTCCTTTTACGGCTAGTTTTAGGTTTTTAGCCCGATTTTGGCCAGATTTTATACCATATGTGATATATTTTTTGCTGATAGTTTTATAGTATTTGGTGGCGGGATCATCAGCATTTAATATACTGAACTCAGCCTTTTTAAAGAGTTTACCTTTGGCGGCTCGGTAATTATTAAAGGTTTTGTGGTAATCTAGGTGGTCATGGGTTAAATTGGTGAATACAGCTATTTCAATGGGTATGCCGAGCGTACGGAATTGCGCTAAAGCATGAGAAGTAACTTCGAGAACCAGAAACTCCGCTTTTTTAGATCTTATTTTTGCGATACGCTTATTTAAAGTTATTGCATCAACGGTAGTCATATGGCCTAATTCGGGAATTAGCTCATCCACTCCCCAGGCCACGGTAGTCATAAGACCGGCTTTTCGTCCAGATTGGTTGAGCATTTTCCAAATCATAAAAGCCGTAGAGGTTTTTCCGTTTGTACCAGTAATACCAATCACGCGGAGATGTTTGCCGGGGAAGTTATATTTAAGGCCAGCCACTAAAGATTGTGCAAAATGATAGGGAAGAACGGCGGTATTATAAAAAGGGAGTTTTTCTAACAATGCTTTCATAGACCAATTATAACACGCTGTTTATCTATAATGTTTCAATGATTCGATAGGATTCTTAGAGGCGGCTTTAAGGGCAGGATAAATACCAAAGATAATGCCGACAACAATCGCAGTAAGGAAAGTAACGGCGATAATTTCCCAGCTAATAAAAGGGGCGAATGGGGTAATAATTGAAAGGAGAAAAGCTAAAATATATCCTAGAATCAAACCAAATATACTGCCTAGAATAGATAAGATTAAGGCTTCAAATAAGAATTGGATAAGGATGTTACGAGAGGAAGCGCCAACGGCTTTACGAATACCTATTTCGTGAGTCCTTTCGGCGACCGAGACGAGCATAATATTCATTACGCCAATGCCGCCAACAACCAGAGAAATCCCTGCCACCAAAGCTAACATACCGGATACTATCGCAAAAAGGGAACTGGAAGGATGAGTAATTCCGTCTCCATAAGAAACCGTAAAATTTTCATCACCCTGCTTACTAGATTTTAATTCGTCTTTTATATTATTGGAGATCTGAACGAGACTGTCAGTATTAGCAGCTTTGATGTTGATTTGTTGGATTTGAGTAGAGCCAATCAACCTGTTCATCGTGTTAATATCCATAATGATTGCATTGTCAAAATCTATATTATCAAAGTTGATTGATTTATTAATTTCATCAAGTACGCCGATAATCATGAACTTTTCCCCCATAATAGTAACCGTCTGGCCTACAGTGCTATTGATTGAGTTGAAGAGGGCCAAAGATAGAGTGCGCCCAATAACTACGGTATTATTTTGTGTTGAATCTGAAAAGAATGAGCCAAAACGTAAGGTGAATGGTTCAATTTTTATGAAATCTGGAGTAGTACCCAGAATTGGGACTGAAGTAAAAGTATTTTTTTCAGAAGAAACAGTGTTTACAGAAGTCGCAATAGGGGCGACTAGAGAAGTATCCGGCATTTTGGAGATTGCTTCAACGTCTTTTATAGAGAGGCTAGATTGTTGGAAGGTATTAGAAGATGTAAGTTCATCTATAACGTTGGTTATAGAATCTTTTGTAGAATTCGGGCGAACTACTATTAAATCAGACCCAATCTCAGCAACTTCAGTTTTGACAAGGTTTGAAATGCTGCCCATAAGAGAAAGAATTAAAATTATACTAGCTACACCAATAGCGATACCTAGGCATGTTAAAAATGAACGCGTACGGTTTTGGCGAATTGAAGTTTTCGCAAGCTTAAGATGTGTTTTTAAAAGTAGGGCCATTTTATTTTTTCCTCCGGGTTCTTCTGCGTCTACGTTTTTTTACGGTTTCTATATTTCCTAAGATGACTTCAGGTTTTTGTTTCTCTTTACGCTTCTTTATCTTGACATTAATTGATTGGGGGAGGTTTTCGTCTTCTACGGTTTTAATGTCAGTATCGATTTGGCCATCCAACATATTAATAACTCGTGTTGCGTAAGTGGTTAAAGTCGGATTATGGGTTACCATAATAATTGTGTTGCCTTCTTCGTGGATAGCCTTTAATTCTTCCATTACAACATGAGAGGATCTGGAGTCCAAGTTTCCGGTAGGTTCGTCGGCTAAAATTATTTCGGGATTTCCGACTATAGCGCGGGCAATCGCTACCCTTTGCTGTTGGCCGCCAGAAAGTTGGTAAGGATAGTAGTACTCTCGCTCTCCTAGATGAAATCTCTTGAGGGAAGAAGAAGCATTTTTTAATCGCGAGGTTTTTCCATAGCCAGCATATACTAAGGGTAGGGCAACGTTTTCAATAATAGGTAGATCTTCTATGAGGTTGAAATTTTGAAAAATAAATCCAATTTTTTTAGCACGGAGTCTAGCTTGACGCCGAGAGGATATACCAGAAACATCTTCACCGTTTAAAATATATTCTCCATAAGAGGCGCGGTCTAATAGGCCTATTACGTTAAGCAAGGTAGTCTTGCCGCAACCGCTAGGCCCCATAATCATGATAAATTCACCACGCTTAATTGTTAGGTTAAAATCTTTTAAGGCAAAAGACTCTGTATCGCCATAACCATACCGTTTGGTTATATCTTTTAGTTCGATTATAATATTTTCGCTCACCTTTTTCTCCGTGTGTTTTGGTTTTTGGCGGAAGCGACAGGATTCGAACCTGCGAAAGAGTTGCCCCTTTACACGCTTTCCAAGCGTGCGCCTTCAACCACTCGGCCACACTTCCGTCTTAAAAAGATTATACCATATTCCAAAGGGCCTTATAGTCTTTTCCGTATTTAAATATGTAGGTTTTTGTTTTTTACTCAGAACGTCTATGCAGGACCATAAGATTTTCTATGTGGGGAGTGCGAGGAAAAAAATTGAATGGCTGCACTGTTTTTATTTCGTATAACCGCTCCAGTAATTTAACATCACGAGCTTGGGTAGCTGGATTACAGGAAAGATAAATGATACATTCCGGCTTTACTTCCGCTAGTTTATTGATTAGTTTAATATTGCAACCCGCCCTGGGAGGATCTAAAATTATTGTTTGATTGGGAAGAATATGGTTAAGTATTTCTTCAGATTTAGCATTAATCGCCTTTAGGAGACTAGAGGAGCTATTTTGAAGATTTTTTACATTTTTTTCTAATTCAGTAAAAGCTGATTTATCAACTTCTACAAGTTTAAGGTTTTTATCGAGAGCCACCGATAAACCAATTGTACCAACTCCGGAATATAAATCTAAAACTTGGTCAGTTAGAATATATTTTTTTATTTCTTTTAGCGCCCGTATATAAACTGGTAGATTAATTTGAAAAAACCCATTAGGGGAATATGAGTAAGTTTTTCCCAGAATATCATCTTTGAGATTTTTAAAAACCGGGTGTGGTTTATGGTTTTCATAAAGACCACCGGAAACTTCGCCTTTTTGATTACATCGTAGGAGCAGTGACTGATAAGTGCGGGCTTCGATGTGTTTATTATTTAATTCTTCTATAATCCTGGTTGCTTCCTTAAATATTTCTGGTCGTTCGATGGATGATTTTTCGATTGGTATTTTTCGATGCGTTCCTCTAGCGTGGAAGGCTAATTTTATTTTATTCATATCATTATCCCAAAATAGGGAATATTCCATCTTATTGCGATAGTAATAAGGGTTGTTATCTGTTAGAATCGTTTTTACTTCTACATCGATATGATGCTCGCGTAATATTTCGATAACTAAATTAGTTTTTTGTGAATTTTCATAATCCCAATCTAAAATTTGCCAAGGAGAAGTTGATAAAAAACATTCGTCTTTCGGTTTAATCCTATAAGGAGATTCATTGTTAATTTTAGTAGCTACCGCTTCTATATAATGAGATTTTTTCTTTGTAATTAAATATTCAATCACTTCTTCACCAGGCAAAGCATTCCAGAAAAAAATCTTTTTACCATCTTCCATGGTAGCTAAAGATTGTCCGCCAGGTATATTTTTCTCAACATAAATCATAGAAGGTATTATAGCATAGGTTTATAATCTCATCTTTTAGGGTTCTGGTTTGGAGGATTTTTTATATCTTCGACACTGGTAATTATAACTTGGTTATTTTTAAAATTATCTACCAGGCATCTACGTCTGTCGGAATCTAATTCTGAAAAAACATCATCCAGTAAAATAATTGGGCGCATAGAGGTTTTTTGGTAGATTAGGTTGGCTTCGATAAACTTAAGAGCTAATATAATAGAGCGGGATTCGCCCCTAGAAGCAGAGCCATCTGCGATTTTTTGATTAAATTGAAAAATATAATCGTCGCGATGTATACCGAAGCTAGTATGTCCAATGTATAAATCTTTATTGAAGTTATCTTCTAGGATTTTTAAATAGTCGTCTGTATTGTTGTTTTTAATATCAGTTTTATAAATAATATCTATTTTATCGTCGTTTTTTGCTATGGAGTGGTATGTGTCGGTGAGTCCGGAATTGATTTCTTCAATAAAGTTTTTTCGAAGTGTGTATAGGTCTATGCCGTATTTAGCTAATAAAATATTCCAAGAGAAGAAGGATTCTTTCTTTATGGACTCATTTTTTAATAATTCATTACGCTGTTTAAGAGCTTTTTCATATTTTGACAAACTAGAAGCATAAGAATCATTGAATTGACAAAAAATCTTGTCAAAGTAGTCGCGACGACGGGATGGGGAATGACTAATTAAGTTTAAATCGGAGGGTTGAAACAATATGACAGGGTATTTATTTTTAGATGGCAACCGAGATGACTTTTTCCCCAAAGTCAAAAAGGTCTTTTTTATGCCTTCATAACTAGCCGTTCTGGTTTCGCCATTATCTAACTTAATCTCTATGCGATAGAATTTTTCTCCTCTTTTAAGCATATCAGAATCGGTGGCACGAAAACTTTTGCCTCGCAATAATATATATATAGCCTCCAAAACCGAGGTTTTTCCGCTGCCATTTTTTCCAATAATCAAAGACGTGTTTTTGTCGCATTCTAATGTATATTCTTTATGGTTACGGAAATTAAATAGTTTTATTGTTTTTATAATCATGAGTTTAATGGCATTATGATGTGGGTATAATCTTTACTATTTTTATTTGTTAGGACTATCGGAGCTATTCGATCGGAGAAGCCGAAGATAATTTCTTTTTCTTCTAGCGCATTCAGAGCGTCCAAGAGGAAACGAGAATTGAGATTAACTTTACCAGATTCAGTTACCTTAGTTTCCATCCTAGAATCATTTTCACCAAACTCATTAGCTATCGATTTAACGGAGAAAGCATCAGGAGCGATAGTCTCACAGGTAATAGATCCCCCTATTGACCTTGAGAATAAGGCAGCCAATTTAGTAACTCGAGTTAACTCGTCGTGTTTTAAAATAACTTTTACATTGTTATCTTTAGGGATAAGTTTTTGGTAGTCAGGAAAACTAGCATCAATTAATTTAGAGATTATTTCTATTTCTCCTAGCCTAAACCTTACCAAGTCATTATTAAATGATATTTCAATTTCCTCAGTATCGTCACTAATTGCTCTCAAAACTTCTTGTAACGAGTTAGAGGGGACTATTGCTTTAACTTCGCTTTTTACCCCACTAATTAATTTTTTTTCAGCAAGACGATAACCATCGGTGGCTGCGATAGCTAAAGTATTATCATATGTATTAAAGTATACGCCGGTTAGGGCAGGCCGTGTTAGATCATTTGAGCTAGCTACAATAACCTGACCGACACTATTCTTAAAGTCATTAGTACTAATTTTATATTTGACGGCGTTTTTTTCTTCTATTTCGGGTAATTCGGGAAAATCGTCGGCAGGAGTGCCATTTATCATAGATGAATATTTACCGGCGGATATAGTTACTTTGGTATCATTCGATTCTATTTCAACATTTTCTCCTCTGGGTAGATTGGAGACGAATTCAGCAAGGAGCTTGGCTGGTACAGTAACAACCCCTTCTTCTGATTCGGAGACTGGAAGGAAGTCTATTATTGCCATATCTAAGTTTGTGGTTATTAATGAAACTTTTTTATTGTCTACTTTTATGAGTACATTATTTAATATAGGTAAGGTGGCTTTTCCGATAGCTATCCTACTTACATTATTTAAGGCTTTACTTAATTTTGGTTGTGTGACTTTAATTTTCATATAAACTCCTATTATAATTATTATTTATAAAAAATTTGTAGTTGTAGTTGTAGGGGGTGTGGAATAGTGGAAAAGATTGGTTGTTAATAGGGGTAAAGTGTCTGAGGAAAAGTTGGTGAGAAAGATGGGATAAATGTGTGGGAAAGTGTAGTTCTGCACAGGTCTGGTTACTCAATTGAAGAATTGAACACATTTTTTCGCTTAATTTACACATAGATTTCCAAATGGTTTTACACTGTTTTTCCACATGAATATATTTTTTATCCATATATCTTCTCCTTTATTTCTTTTATTTGATCGCGCAAGATAAAGTTTATTTTTAGGTCATTTTTGATTTTCTTTATTCCATGTAAAACTGTAGTATGGTCTTTTACGCCAACCTCGGCTGCTATTTTGTTGGTGCTTAAGTTTAATTCGTCCGATAATATAAACATAGCTATTTGGCGGGCGGTTTTAATGTTGGTAACACGGGATTTGCTGCATAGTTCTTTGGTGGAAAGACTGTAATATTTGGCGACTTTATCTACTATCTGTTTAGCTGACACTGGGCGTAGTTTTGAGGTTTTGTTTACACTTATTGCGCCGTTTTCTATTAATTCTAGGGGGGTTAGTCCTCGCACTTCGGACATGAGGAGGATAGTAGAAAGCTCTCGCTCAAGATCTCGTATGTTAGTGTTTACGTTTTCCGCTATATATTCAATGGCTTCGGGCTCTATGTCGGCAGATGTATAATCGGCTTTTGCACGGAGTATAGCGCACCGATCCTCGAATTTAGGGAGCTGAAGATCAAAGGCGCCGGCCATAGCAAGGCGAGAAGTTAAACGTTCGTCTACGGACTTGATTTGGTCAGGTAAACGATCGGAGGCTATGATGATTTGTTTATTGAGTTGGTATAGGCTATTAAAAATATTAAAGAATTCTTCTTGGGATTTTTCTTTATTTACAATAAGCTGGATATCGTCTACGATTAAGCAGTCCAGGTTTTGGAATTTACGATTGAATTCTTTGCCTTTACCGTTCCGAACGGAGTCGACAAAATCTGAATAAAAATCTGCTATTGGTATGTATAAAATTTTTAAGTCTGGGTTATTGTCGACTAGGGCGTTGCCGATAGCTTGGATTAGGTGGGTTTTGCCGAGACCGGGTCCGCCATATAAGAAAAATGGATTATATCGAGTTCCGGGAGAATCAATTATGCTTTTAGCGGCGGCGACTGCGACGTCGTTGTTGCTGCCGACGATGAAATTATCAATAGTGTATTTTTTATTCAATCCGGTCTTTAGTTTGGGGGTGGGCAAGGATTCTTTGATTTTTTTGATGTGTGGTTTGATTGAGGGGGTTTCTGCAATTATTTCGCGAGGGCGGGTTTTGGGCTTAGAGGTGGAATGGACTTCAAAATCAATTGTGGAAAAAGTAACATTGTTATGAATAAAAGCATCTTTTATGAGATCAAGATAGCGATTTCTGAGTTGTTTAATATAAAACGAGTTCTTTACGCCTATTATTATGTGGCCGTTTTCATTAGACAGAAGCGAAGTACCTTGAAACCAAGTAGAGAAATTGGCTGTAGATATTTGTTGCTCTATTTCGGCAAGTACGTTTTTCCAAACGTCGTACATTGATTTTTTAGACCTCCTTTTTAGATATTATATCACGAAGAAGTGAGTTTTCCACAGGTTTTGTAGATAAAAAGATTATTGTATAACATAAAAATAGATAACTGGGGAAGGTTTTCCACAAAAAATAACACTTTCCCTAAAAAGGGTGTGGAAAACTTCTTGAAAATTGTGGAAAAGTGTTATATACTATATAAAGAGTTTGATAAAAATTAAAGTTTAAGGAATAATATGCCAAAAAGAACATACCAACCACACAAGCGACAACGTAAACAAGAGCACGGTTTTATGAAGAGAAATGCTTCTAAAAATGGTCGTAAGGTTTTAGCTAGGCGACGACTTAAAGGACGCGCTCGTCTGTCTGCGTAAAATAACAATAAGCCCTTTTGGGCTTATTTAATATGTATAATATAATATATTTATATATAGATTATGTTGAGTAAGAAATATAGGTTTCATTCTAGGGGTGGAGTAAGGTATGTATACCAGAAGGGCAAGACGATTAGGAGACCCAAGATGTCTTTAGTTTTTGTGGAGAATAAACGGGGTTTTACAAGAATAGCGGTTGTGGTCTCTAAGAAAATAGATAAAACGGCTATAGGGAGAAATAGAATAAGGCGTAGGGTTTACGAGGCTGTTAGGCTTAACTTTGACTATGTACCAAAAAAACATGACTATATATTTATAATTTATTCCAAAGATATAAAAAAGATGAATTTTAAGGATTTAGAAGAAATGATTGGGGGGCTAGTAGAGGAAGCGCGAGTGTGTTATAATGAGAGGAATGGATAAGAGGAGCGTAAAAAAATATATATATGTTGGTCTGGTTATTTTGTTTGTAATCGGATCTATTATTACGGGCTCCCCGTTTAATTTGATTGATACGATTGTGGTTCGCCCAATAGTTAATATTTTATTTGTGATATTTAATCTGGTGCATGATTTTGGTTTGGCTATTATAATATTTACTATTTTAGTTAAACTAGCAATGTGGCCGTTAACTAAGAGGCAATTAAATCAGACAAAATTAATTCGTAAAATACAACCAGAATTGACACAGATTAGGAAAAATTGCAAGGGAAATAAACAGCTAGAATCTTTGCAGGTCATGGATTTATATAAGCGATACAACGTAAAACCTTTTGCTTCGATTTTAACTTTAATAATACAACTCCCAATATTCATAGCGATTTTTTCAGCAATACGTGTGATTGCGACTCCTTTGCCTCAAGATAATTTGAATAATAGGGCGTATGGTATTGTGGCCTATGAGGGGTCTGAGATAAAAAATCTCGAAGAAAAACAGGATATATATCTAAAAGATTTACAGGATGCTAATATTCCGAATGAAGAAAAGGCAGCTTATGATTTTCATCCACAATTATTCGGGGTGATAAATCTTGATGTTAAAGCGAGCGATGCCTTGTCTGCGAGATTTAGTTGGAGTGCTTTATTTATTTTGATATGTGCGGTTTTGGCGTCTGTGGTTCAGTATTTAGCAACAAAACAACAGATGCCTTCTGGTAGATCTGAGAAAAAGAAAAAGTTTCGTGATATTTTAAAGCAGGCTAAGGATGGTAAGGAAATAGATGAGTCGGATATTAGTAGTATGACTACTGGGCAGATGTCGATGTTTATGCCGATTATGATGTTCTTTATTATGTTTAATTTGAATGGGGCTTTAGCTTTTTATTATTTCTTAAGTAATGTATTTACGGTTATACAGCAGAGGATTGTGCTCAATAAGGTTGATAGGGAAATCGATGCGGCTACGGATAAAGTGATTCTAAAAGAACTTAAAAAGATGCAAGAAGCCGAAGTGATTGAAAACAAAAAAACAGGAACAAAAATAACAAGAATCTCCGCAAGGGATAATAAAAAGAAAAGGAGATAATATGAATAAAGACGAATCAATTAGGTTTGCAGCAAAATATTTAGAGGACTTGCTGAGTTTTTTTGGGATTAATGTGGCAGTTTCTTCTACAATAGATGACGAGGTGATACAATTGTCTGTGCCTTCTACGTCGTTAAATTCTTTATTGATAGGAAGGAATGCAGATAATTTAAGAGCTTTGCAGCATGTAGTGTCTATGGCTCTTAACTCTAAGGGGGCGGAGGTTAAGAGGGTAAATGTTGATGTGGCTAGCTATAAGCAACATAGAGCAGATAGGATTGCGGAAAAGGCGGAAGGATGGATTCGTAAAGTTAGAGAAACAGGTAAACCTATGGAGGTTAATCTTAATGCTGCGGATAGAAGGGTTGTACATAAATTGGCGGGGGATTATTCGGATATAAAAACGCATTCGGAGGGGGAAGGAAAAGAACGAAAATTGTTTATCGAGAAGGTTTAGCTATCGACACAAAAATAACACCTTGTAAGGTGTTATTTTTGCGCGTTTACTGATTTTCCTGGGAAGTGTTCACTATAAGGATGAAGTCGTAGTTGGTAGGGATATTGGTTGGGACATCATTTTCGGTCTGGGCGGAGATGGAATAATGTTCTTCTAGGAGCTTTTTAGTTCCGGGAGCAGTTTCGGAAGTTATATAAAGAGAATATCCTTCTGGGTAGTTGTTGGTAGGGGCATCGTCTATATAAATATTGTCGAAACCGGCTTCTTCGAGAGAGGTTTTTTCATTAGAGGCGAGACCGGGGGTTTCGGTAGCGTTAAGGACTAAGATAGAATAGTCTTCGTATGAGCGGGGGTCGTTAGAGAACATTTTGGTGACATATGATTGGATGTCGCTATATCTATTCACTCCGGCGGAAGGAAGGACGTATGAAATACCATTGATAGTACCGGTTGTTACGAGGGGTTCAGGTTCAATCAGGGAAATTTGGCGCATATTATTAAAGTCAAAACTAGAGGATAAATGAGCTAATGTTTTTATTTCTTCAATTGAAAAATTGGTTCGGAGATTATCTCCTAAGGTAGATGCGAGGCTTAATAGGTCGGTAATTGATAGCGATTTTTCGAGGATTTTATCTTTGATACCAATAATTATTTTTTGTTGGGAAGCGCTACGGGTAAAGTCGCCGTGGGCAGTACCATGACGAATTCGGGCTAGCCAGAGGGATTCCTCGCCGTTTAATGTGTAAGTCTCGCCAGCCTCAAAGCTGTAATAATCATAGATATCTTCGTCTACAGTAACTGTGATGCCGCCTAGGGTGTCTACAATTTGGACTAGGGAGCCCCAATTAACGTGGGCATAGTATTGGATATCTATACCTAAGATATCACTGACTTCTGATATGAGAGCATTGGCTCCGGCTTGCTCATTGGTTCCATCCATGTTGGCGCACCAATAGACTTCGTTAATTTTACCAGTAGCGGTGCAGGTTGGTGAGGCTTTAAGGTCGCGAGGAATGGACAACATGGCTACATCTCCGGTGTTTTGATCTAAACTGATAACCATAATGGAATCGGTAAGTTGGGCTCCGTCATGGGTGCCGCTACCTTCTTCGCCTTCCATATTATAGCCGCTAGTTCCGAAGGCGAGGATGTTGGTGCGACCTTTGGAATCAGTCTTTAGGGGCTCATAGGTTTCAGAGGGGACAATGAGATCGAGGACATTACCTTGTCCGCCGGTAATTTTAGCAATAATGTCGTTACCCCATATGATTAACCAAATTACCCCACCAATTAAAAGAGCTACAAATATGGAAATAATCCATATGATTATTTTTTTCTTCTTAGTCATAGGTTTTTTCACTTTTTTAGGTTTAGACTTTTCTTTTTTGTTAATATTAGGCGTGGGTGTTTTGGCGGCTTTTAGTTCGCCACTATTTTCATCAAAATCGAAAACTTGGGTGGGTTTTAAAAAGTCTTCTGTGATGTTGGCGGAGGAAGGAGAAGATTTTTTGTTTTGAGTTGTAAGACGGATGGGGGTGGCTTTAGTTTCCGCTTCGGAGTCGGTTTTAATAATAGGGGTAATTGGGGCATTGTTTTTGGGTTGGTTGGGAGAAGTTGTTTTCTTCTTAGGGAGGGTAGGGGTTTTAGCGACGGACTCCTTAGCTTTAAGAGGAGTCGCTTTTTTAGAGCGACGGGGAACAAGCCCATCAATTGATTTATTTTTATCCATTGTTATAATTATAACATGAAGGCTAAGAAACTAACAAAAAAACAATTAGCATTATTGAACTATCTAGAGGATTTTACAGAGGAAAACGGGTATTCTCCATCTTATCGCGAAATTATGACTGGAATGGGGCTAACTTCGGTGTCGGCGGTAGCGGAGCATGTGGAAAACCTTGTGGAAAAAGGGGTTTTAAAAAAAGTTCCGGGAGCGGCGAGATCTTTAGAGATATTAGATTATAAACATGAAGATACTGTTAAATTGTTTAAATTTAGGATGTTAGACTGTACTGATGAGGAAAAAAAGATTTTAGAGCAAGCGGCAGAGATTTTGGGGATTGAAATAGAGTAGATTAATTCTAGAAAGGAGATAATATTATGGTAAAAAGACGAAAGAGTCAAAAAAAGAAAATTTATTGGCTCGCAATTATACTGTTACTTATTGGGGCGGGGATAGTAACTTATTTGGTTTGGGATAATTATTTTAAACCGAAAGACGAAAAGAAAGATGAAACGGAGGTGGTTAAGGTAGAAGAAAGAGTTGAAGAAAAAGAGAAAGCAGGGGAACAAGAGGGGGATAATGAGAGTCAGGGGTCTACAGAGAGGGAAAAGGAAAAAGAACAGGTAACGGCTTATGAGGGTGAAGATCCAAATACGAGTAAGGTTTTAACAGGAGTCGTGACGTATGCTGGGGTTTCGCCGGATGGTGGGGAATTAGTAGTAAGGGTTAATATCGACCAATATTTAGGGGAGGGGAGTTGTGAATTGAAACTATTAACGGAGGGTAATATTATATATAGTGAAACAGCTAATATTATTAATTCAGCCAGTACGGCGACTTGTGAAGGGTTTAATGTACCAGTGGGTAGTTTCAGTGGGGGCAAAAAATACCAAATAGTGATAAATGTGGAATCTGGTGATAGGAGGGGGGTAATAAATGGGGAAGTGGAGATATAATTCTTAAAAGAATCTATATAGTTTCCTGAAAGATTGGGGGAATTAGAATAAGGGGTCTTGATGATTTCGCGTGCTTAATAAAATGGTAAAGAGGTTATAGATAAAAGTTATGGTGTAGATTAACTAAATAAATCGAGATATTATTTGAGGTTGAATAATGCATGGTTTATGGAGATGTTAGCATTGAGTTTAAACCATGAGTCAAGATAAATAGAGTCGAGTGAACTATTTGAAAGGGTAAGATTTGTGGCTGGTTTATTAACTGAAAAATCATTTAGTTTAGTTCCGGATTTTAGTGCTTTCATAAATATAGCGCGTTTGTTCGGGTAGTTGGTTAGGTCGATGGTTGTATTGGATGATTTGTCTAGTTCGTTATAGTATTGGGTTAAATTGATACTCCAGATGGCTTTACCATATATTTCTGGTTTAAGATTATTTAGTTCTTCTTCTGAAAAATTATAATCAGTTGTAATGCTTATATTTAAATACGGGGAGTTGGACATTTGTTGATTTGAGATTGTGTTGGATATTAAATTACTGTAGTTATTCCAGCCTGGATTACCTTCTAGATTTATACTGTGTAAATTTTTAGTCAGAGAATAATTAAGGGACGAAATGTTGCAGTTTTTAAGATTAATAAAAATAGTTGGTTGTGGTATGGTAACATTTTCAAGTGGATTATCTTCTAAATTGATATAGAGATTCTCATTTGTTGCAAAAACCGGAATGGAAGCAAGGTTGTTGTGGCTGAGTGTTACGAAATATAGGTTAGGTAGCGATGTCAACCCATCGATATTCGAGAGTTGGTTGTTGTCTGCTGAGATGTCGGTGAGGTTGCTTAATGTCGATATGTCATCGAGTGAAATTAGTTGGTTATTGGATACATTTAGATTAGTTAAGTTTGCGAGTTGATCTATGCCGCTGAGTGAGGAAAGATTGTTAGAATCTAGGTTTAGATAAGATAAGTTTGGAGTATTTTCTATACCATCAAGAGATGAAATATTATTATTGGCGAGAATAAGGGATTGAGTATTGCTGAGCCCATCTAGCATAGCGAGCGATGGAATATTACAATTCGAGAGATTGAGAAATTGGATTGAGTTGAGTGTAGATAGATTGGTTAGATTTTTGTTGCCAGACAAGGCAAGGGAGGTGATGTTGCTATTATTAAATTTGGATAAATCTCCAAAATTATTATCATTGGCGTATACTGTACTTGTTTTTACGTTGTTAAGAATCGAGATGTCTTTCAGATTGTTGTTTGAGATATCGAGAAAATCGATAGGTTTATCAAAAGTTAGATCGGATAAATGGTTGCCAGATAGCTGAAGTGAGTAAAAACCTTCTTCGCTGCCGGTTAATCCGGATAGATTAGTAATGCTATTATCTTGGACCGAGAGCGTTTCGAGATTGCGGAGATTATTAAAGGAGCTAAGGCTGGTTAGGCCTATGTTGTCGGCGATTAGTCCACGTAGTTCAGTAAAATTTTCATAACCAGTGATACCGGTGTTTCCGGAAATATCAAGATATAGATTGTTGTTATTGAATTTGTTGGCCAAGCAGCTGATGTCTTTTATTCTATTGTGGTCTAGTTGGATGCTGCTTAATTTTTCTAGAGTACATAGAGGGGTGATGTCTTCTATATAGTTGTTTGAGACGGAGATGAATTGAAGATTTTTGAGTTTTGTAATGGGGGAAAGGTCGGAGATATGATTGTTGCTTATGTCGAGCGATGAGATGTTGGGGAATGATTCTATTATCCCTTTAAGGTCATAATCCGTTAGGTCTCGTGATGAAAGGTCGAGATAGAAGTATGCGCCACCGTGGTTTAGTGCATAGTCGGAGATGTACTCTTCGCCATCTTTTTCGATAATATAAAAGGCGAGTTTTTCTTTAATAAGATTTTTTTCTGCAGTGGATGTGATGGAGCTGAGGGCTACTGTATCATCTAGGGAGGTGGAGACCACGCCAGATAATTCTGACTCGACGTTATATTCGTCGTAGGATACCCAAAAATAACCATCTTCGCCCCACCAATTTCCCCAGGAATTTAGTACAAGATATGCACCATCATGGAGTGGCTTTGAAACTCCTTCACCTCCGCTTGGACCTATAAAGTTATCCTTTGAAAAATTATCATCCCAACCAACTATGGCCATCGCGTGGGGGCCTCTTGTAGAATTTTTATGTTGAGAATCAGGGGTGTAATAATATTTTGTTTGCCCACCTTCCATATTTTTAAATACGAAGAAGTCCGGAACGTCCATAACCATATAGAGCGCACCATTTGTCATGATGTGTGCTTTGACTAAATTGCGGAATTCTTTGAGCTCTGCATCGGTCTTATTTGTTGTTTTGCCTGATTTCTTGTAGATGGATGGGAAATCAACAGTTTTGGTGATATATAATGGGGTATCATTTTCGGCTAATTTGAGATAATTATAGTTGGTGCTACCATTGCCATAGAACCCATTAGGGTCTATTCCAAGACTTGCAAATTTTTCTTCGGAGATAGTGCCGATAGATGATGCCATATCAGCAAAATATTGAAAAGTTCCACCTTCATGAAGGGTACGGTCTGTATACATCAAATTAGATGCAAGAAAATCAATTTGCAGTTCCGAGGGGTCATAGTCAACACTGCGGAGTTTCATGTGGGTTTCGAGAGCTTTAGCCGATGCGAAGTCCCAGCAAAGACCATATCCATTCTGGTCACCAACTGTTACATTAATAACGTCTCGTAAATCAAATTTTTGGGGGAGGGAGTCAAGTATATTTTTATCTGTATCTTTTTCAATATTGTCAATTTCGCTATAAGGAATTTCTTCTTTACGGGGTATAACTTCGAGTTCTGATTTTTCTTCATTGGAGAGTTCGAGGTATTTTTTGTATTCTTCTGAATAGTTGTTGTCTTGGGTATTTTCTTCATTATTTTTTTTAGTGTTTATGCCTAGCTTTTCTTTCTGTTCGCTAGTTAAGTCTTCTATAGTCGTTATCGTTTTTGGGGTTTGGTCAGAGTTGAGTTGTATGAGCGCAAAAATTACACCAATGATTATGCCAATTATAGAAATACATGTTATAGTTGTTGTGGCTATTATTTTTGTTTTATTGTTAGAGCCGGCGGATTGTTTGGCGGGGTTGGTTGAACGGGGTGGTCTTTCTGGAATATTATTTGTAAATGCGGCGGTGAGTTCTTCTTCGGTGACAGTAGTGGAATTGGTATTATTATCTATAGCTGAATGGTTATTGTTGACGGGAGATTGCTCGTTAGTAGGCTTTGTGCTTGCGGAGGTGGGATTTGTAAATGCAGCTGCAAGTTCGATTTTAGTGGGCTGATTGCTGGATTGTTTGGGGTAGGGAATTTTCTGAGTATTGCTATTGGATGAATTTTGGGTGGATTTGTTTGTGGTTGTATTATTGTTACTCATATCGCCTCTTTAAACTAATGAAAATTTATATTCAACGAAATATTTTTATAAAGTGTCTTGATATAACCTTGAACATTTTAATTATAACACTTTATTTTAAAAATCTAAAAGTTATTGATATGAATAGGCTAGGGTGGATTTGTTTGTATTGTACTATAAGAAGTTTATTTGACGGAGGACTAGTTTTGAGAATTAAATGGTGGAGAGAAGTGGGGGGTGCGGCTTTGTGGATAGGGGGTTTACAAGGTATGGGGTTATGGTTATAATTAGGGTAGGAGAGTTATGAGTATGACACAAAAACGAGAAAAAAATATGAAAATTGTCAGAAAAAACCGGAGAATATGGTTTGTCGCTCTTGGGGTATTCGTGATGGTGTCTTTGTTCACGTTTCTTATGAATCAACATAAAAAAAATGAAAAAGTGGATGCGGCGAATTTGGGGGCGTTTGACGCGGGATACATAATTTCCGATTATCAGATGAGCAATTATAATTCTATGAGTGAGTCTGAAATACAAAGTTTTTTGAAGAGCAAAGGGAATTGTAATGATACGAGGACGTATTTAGCGGACTACTATATGAGTTATTCTTACCATATAAAGGATGGGCATTTTGTGTGTTTGGCGGATGAGACTTTTGGTAATGGTACGGTGTATGGTAACGATGCGCCATATGGTGAATCAGCGGCGCATATTATATGGCAAGCGGCACGGGATTACCAAATTAATCCACAAGTATTGATAGTGCTACTCCAAAAGGAACAGGGACTAATAACTGATTCGTGGCCGAACAATAGACAATATAGGTCTGCGACGGGATATGGATGTCCGGATACGGCACCTTGTAATTCGGAATATTATGGATTCAAAAATCAAGTAAGGAAAGCTGCGGCGCTATTTCGCACGGTACTAAATGGTGGGTGGACAAACTATCCTTTGGGGTGGAATTATATACAGTATAATCCTGACGCTGGGTGTGGTGGGAGTTCGGTAAATATACGGTCGCTTGCTACTTCGGCGTTGTATAGATATACGCCATACCAACCAAATGCTTCGGCGCTCGCGGCTGGCTATGGTACAGGTGATTCTTGCGGGGCGTATGGGAATAGAAATTTTTATTTGTATTTTGAGGATTGGTTTGGGGGGATAAGAGATGATGATAGCCCGGTTTATATGCAATCTAATAATAGTCGTTCAGTGGCAGATGGTATTTATCAGATGGTGCCGTATTCAAATGAAAAAACGGCTATTGATATAAAAGGTGGAGTTTATGATGGTATGAAAAATGGGAAATTGATTGGATATAGTAGAAAAGATGATGTAGGATTAATGAATAATCAGATTTTTAAGATAGAGTATAACGAAAAGACCGGGTTTTATAATATCTACAATCCATCTACTAACTTATATTTTGACGTGGAGGGGGCTAGTGTCAATAATAATGCGAAGGTTATTCTTTGGCCGAAGAATAATGGGTGCAACCAGGATTGGGCTATAAGATTAAATTCTGATAACAGTGTTATGTTGGTGTCAAGGTGCTCTTCTAGAGTAGTAGATTTGACGTCGTCGTCGGATATCGTTATTTTTAGCAATCATAATGGCAATAACCAAAAATGGAAATTGGTCCCAATTGATTTGGATGGTAAAAGTATTGATGACGGGGTTTATCGTATCAATACTGCTGATTCTGATAAGACGCTGGATATTTATGGTGGAGTAACGCAAAGTACAAAATCGGGGAGACTGGTAACTTTTGATAAAAAAAGGTTGAGCGATGCTTCTATTGATAATCAACTTTTTAGGTTATCTTATGATAAAAGTACCGGTTATTATAAAATTGTAAATATGCTCTCTGGAGTTGCTCTTGATGTAGCGAATTCCAAAACGAATGATGGGACATCGGTGATTGTATGGGAAGAGAATAATGGCTGCAATCAGAGATGGAAGTTGAAAAAAGAAGAAGATGGTTACAAAATATTATCATCATGTTCTCAGAAAGCATTAACAGCAGAAAATAATCAGATTTTAATTAGGAGTGATAGTAATAGTCAATTGTGGAAATTGGAAGGGTCTGTAGAGAGTTTTAGAGAGTCTAGGGATTATCAAATGGTTGCGTCAAACGGTAAGGTGGCTGATATATATGGTGGAATTATTTCTAATATGGCAATTGGAGATCTGGTTCTTTATGCGAAAAAAACTATTAATAAAGATAATCAAGTTTTTCGTTTGGAGTATGATGATGTGACTAGAACTTATTTGATTTATAATCCTGTGACTGGATTGTATTTGGACGTTAGGGGGGGTAGTAGTGTTGATGGCACAGATGTGATTATGTTTGCAAAAAATGGTAATTGTAACCAACGCTGGAAAGTTGAAAGAAAATTAAATGGTAAATATAGGATTGTTTCGGCATGTTCTGGCAAGTATCTTTCTGTCTCGATGAATAAATTGAATGGAAATTATAGATTGGGTATTTATGGATCAAATAATGGCGTAGCTCAAGAGTGGGGGTTTAATTGATTGTTTTTATTAAGATGAAAAAATATTTTTAATATTTCTTTTGATTTGCATTAATATGAGTCCAGTTTTGGCAAGAGTAAATTTGCCTGAAGTAATGAGGTGAAAAAGTAATTTGTCTTGAGCACGAAAATATTGGTATTGAAATTTTTGGTCTTTTTTGATGGGAAGTAGTAATTTGTATAATTTTTCGAAATAAGTTTTTTTGTATTTTTTTTCGATATTAAATAGAAATGGGATGTTTGTCCATAGAACATGTATATAGAGAGCTTCTTTGAGTGCTTGATATTGGTTAGATTTTTTGATGACATCTATGCCTAGTTTGGAATTTTCAACCATACGTAGGGCTTTTTGCCCTTTGGCGCTAGTTGAATGTGTCTGATCGGTATCGTTGCGCCAGTGGTAGAGGCCATCTGGAACGATTGAGATTTTGTTTGCTCTGCTCATAACAGCTAACATGAATGGGAAATCTTGATAGCTTGCTCCGGCCGATTCTGGTAATTTATTTTTTTTGATCAGTTCTGATTTGTAGATTGACGACCAGATTGAAGCGTGAAAGGCTATAATTATTGGCCATTGTGTTGCTGAAAATGGAGTTTTGGGGGCATTTCTTAAGTCTATGCCTGACGGGCAAAAATAATAAATATTCTGGTGCCCTTTGGGCGCGAGAGAATTATATTTAAAGAAGCCGCCTTTTACGATATCTGCTTTATCTTTGATGCCACGTTGGTAGAGTTTTTCGTACATAGTTGGTTCAATATAGTCGTCAGATTCTACGATCCCTATATATTGGCCACGGGAGAGTTTTATGCCTCTATTAACTGCAGCAGAATAACCAGAGTTTTTTTGATGAATAGCTATAATTCTATGATCAAGGTTGGCAAATTCGTCTATGATATTGGGAGAATTGTCTGTGGAGCCGTCATCTATGACAATAATTTCGATATTTTTAAGTGTTTGTTGCAATATGCTTTTGAGGCATTTTTTTAGATACTTTTCTACATTATATACTGGCACTACGATGGAGATAGCGATTGTTTTAGACATTTTGTTTTTTCCTGTTAATAGTATACCATATGATAGATGATGTAATTCCAAGTAGGGATATGAAGATTCCTGCTTCCCAACCGATGGGAATATAGCGCATAGTGATAGTATGTTCGCCGCGATCGAGCTTGATACCAAGTAGATTGCCAAGGACGCGTTCGGTTTCGATGTGATTGCCGTCCACTTCGACTTGCCAACTTTTGTCATATTCGAGCGATAATATTAATTCTTGATTGTCTTTTTCTACTTTAACGTTACCCTCCAGTGCGTTGTTTGAAATTTGATTCCAGTGACTGGGTTGTTGGTTTAGTGCAGCAACGAATTCTTGAGTTACTGTTTTATTCTCTAGATAGAAGTGTTCGTCACGGAGAGATATTTCGTCAGGGAAGAATTTGATCATAATTTCGATATGTTTATCATTGCCGAGGTTAAGAATGCGATCTCTTGATAAATGACTTAGATGCTCAAATTCTCCAGTAGAGGGATTTTTTTTCAGTATTTCAGAAAGAGCGGTAACATGGGAGCCGTCGGGATAATTAAAATCAAAAGAATAGAAGATGGTAGATTGAGTAGGGTTATCGATTTGATAATTGATGATTCCATCGGCTGCACTTACTATTTTGGAATAGGATTGATCTAGTTTGGTTATGTTTTGTAATTCTTGATGGATACTTGCGGAGCCAAGTTCGGAAAAAATTTCTTTATTTTTACCTAATTCGGCGGTAGATAAACGATTAATTAGGTTTATAGATTTTTTATCTTTAATGTCGATGTTGCTTCGGTCGATCGTGAAGCCAAGCGGTAGCGGTAATAGATATTCATATGTATCATATTGGTCGGTGCTGGCAACTTTATTGAAATAGGTCGAGTCAAGATTTGTGTCTTTTGGGGTAATAATATATTTGACGTTGGTTAAACTGATGGAGCTGAGTGGGGGTAGGTTACCTATTGACACTTGTCCATTATTGGCGGTGTCGTAAGCAGCATTTATTGCAAAAGATGAATTGCCAATGAAAGTATTTTGAACGGTTGGGACAGAGGTTGATGTGTATTGAGATGTTCCGTGATATCCTTGTTGGAGCCCATCGTTTTCAGAGCGTTTAAAAGTTTTTTCTGTGCGGTAGAAATTGCTGTATGGGTCTTCAATTTGTTTGATTTTATCTACTATTTCGCCGGTTTCTTGGATAATAGTTTGCGTGGTGCTGAATTTGGAAACGCCAAGCTCCCACTTTCCGAGCGTAATTAGCATGATGAGTGTGAAGCCGAATAAACTGATGGTTTGTAATATAATAAGAGTGGAGTTTTTGAGAGTGGTTGTGGCCGGTTTTAAGATAATGAATGCGGTAATGAATATGATGATGAGGTCTAGATAAAATAGTATATTATTTTCGGGGGAAATTTGTTCTGGGAGTTTTAGCATATATATAATAACAAAGATGATTGTAGTTAGAATACCGTTTCTGCGGTTTATGCCACGATATTTTTCAATAGCAGTGGCGGCAAGTGTCAGGATGAAAAATGTGACAATAAAGGTAAAACGATAAGGAGCTCCTCTTTCGATGGATCCAAGATGCCACATTGCACAGAAGATCGTGATATTCATACTGAGTGTTAGGACAAACAACATGGCAAGGCTAGCTAGTTTATGCTTAACATTGATTTTGTTGTTGGTGAAGTAGAAGGTTGCTAAAATTGTAACCACTATGCCTCCGTAAATGAGAGGTGCATAATATGATTGGTTACTGGTGATTTGGAGAAAAAGTTGGCTAATGGGGAATTTACTATCAAAAGTAAGAGCGCTGGAATCTAGGCGGTTCACATTCCCTGCGAACATCGCAAAGAAAGTGGGCAAGATGAGGAATGCGCTTATGGCTCCAGCGAAAAGTGAAGCCAAGACAAAGTTTTTGATAATTTTAGAATTGCTGGTACTGTTATTTTTAAGGATTAGTTTATAAATAAACCAAAGGACGGAAAAGATGCAAATCATAAAGCCAGAATAGTAGCATGTGATGATAGCGATGGACAGAGTAATTAAATATAGCCAAGGCGATTTTCCTTTTATGATCCTATTGATACCAAGACAAACTAATGGGAGGATGACAATGGAATCTAGCCATTCGAAGTGTTCAAAATAGCCCAGCATATAGGCGGATAGGGCGTATCCTAGAGAAAAAATTAGTGGCTTGTATAATCCTAGCTTGGGATGTTCTTTATGGAAGTAATAATAACAAGTGAGACCGGCGAAACCTATCTCTAATACTACAATTATAAAAAAAGCATATCCGAGTAAGTGATTGGGAAATAGGAGGGCGATAAGGTTGAAGGGGCTAAAGAGATAGAAAGCGGTAAGCGCAATCATACCGGTACCGCCACCCATATTAAATGAATAGAAAAAATTATCTTCACCCGTGAAAAGATGTTTGAAATAGGCTAAGAAATCTATAAATTCAGTGTTAGGATCTTGATAAAGAATGGAACGGGTTACGCCAAAAAATGGGAGTAAATAAAAAGCGCATAGGAATATAATGATTGGTATAAAAAATGCAAGAGCATAAGGTAATAGTTTTTTGCATTTGGTCTTCATATGTCTTTGATTATATCATTTTTGTGATGAATATGATAAAATATAGGTAATATGAAGAGCATAAAGATTGCTGTGGCTTGTCATAAGCCCTCTGAGTTACCAAAAAATGATTTGTTTGTCCCAATACAGGTTGGGGCAGTATTGGCGAGGAATCGTCTTGATGATGTAGAGTATGATGATTCTGGTGATAATATTTCCGAAAAGAATCCGGCGTACTGTGAGTTGACGGCTCAGTACTGGCTGTGGAAGAATACGGAAGCCGATTATTATGGTTTATGTCATTACCGCAGGTTTCTTTGTTTTAAAGATGTGAAGACTAAAAGAGATTTGCGTAATCAAATTACGGCTAGTGTTTTGAATGAGGATAATATGCATCGTTTTGGTCTTGATGATGAGAAGAAAATGAGAAGTGTCATCGAGAATAATGATGTGGTGATTGGGGAGGAACAGTATGTGCCATCTTTGTATACGCCGCATGGGAATCAGAAAACTGCATATGAGCATTGGGCGGCGCATGACCGTGCTTTAATAATGAAAAAAGATCTGGATTTGATGTTGAAGATTCTGACTGAGGTAAGTCCCAAAATTGGAAAAGCGGCTCGGGAATATTTAGGTACGAAAAATTTTCTCGGTTTTAATTGTTTTGTTTTGAAAAAAGATCTTTTTGATGAGTTGTGTGGAATTGAGTTTGAAGTACTAAAAAGACTAGAAGAGCGGGTTGACACTTCTACTTATTGCCAGCAGCTCTCCCGTATTTATGGTTTTATGGGGGAAATCATCAGCAGCAGTTATTTTTATTATCTGGAGCAGACCCATAAATATAAAATAAAGCGTGTGCCGCTAGTGTATTTCTCTTATACTGAGCCGGTAGATTTGAAACCCATGCAGAAGGAGAAGGCTGTACCGGTAATTTTCAATGCGGCAGATTTGAGACCAGAATATTTTGCTATAGAGTGGAAATCATTTGTAGAAAATATAGAGAAAGATTGTTTTTATGATACGGTGGTAGTGATTGATGGTAATTGTAACTTCAAGAAAGAGTTTATTGATGAGGTAAAGGATAAAGAAAATATATCGTTGAGATTTGTAGATGCTAATGCTTATCGTGTGTATTATAATGAACTTTATGATCTGGTGGATGATAATAATGGAAAGAATAAGGAGGATATTAGTAATCATTTTTCCTTATTACCATTTTTGCCATTTATTTTTAAAGAGTATGAAAAAGCTATTGTAGTGGGAGAAAATAATATTTTTCGTGAGAGTATTGTGCCTCTATGGAAGAAGGCTAGGAATTCGGGGAAGGCTATTTGTGCACCCAAAGATATTTTAGCGATTTCATTAATAAATGATATTTATGTTGAAACTGCAGAACTGAGGTTTAAGAGACGCATTAGGGATTATCTAAAAGTATTTAGCACCAATATTATGGTATGGGATTTTAGCAAGTCTCGCGAGATAACAACGGAGAAAAAGGTGGCTATTGAGTACAAAAATTCAGATAAGACGATAAAACGTAAGTTGGTTGATAAGAATGAATTAATGAATGTGATATATGAAAGAGATTTCGAGTTTGTTGGCCAAGAATATAATGTATTATATGATTCGAATGAGTTTTTGATAAGGCAGTTACCCTATATGCCGCTTTCTGATTACCAAGAACTTATAAAAGTTAGGAATAATCCTGTAGTAGTGAGTTATATGCCCAATGATCCATGGGAGGATGTAGTGCATAATAAAGCTACTGTGTTGTTCTGGCAATTTGCATATAAAACTAATTTCCAGGAGGTTTACAGAAAACGCGGTGTGGATTTGGCTATTTACCGTAATGCGCATGATAGTAGAAGTGTTGTATCAAAGCTTTTCCCAGTGGATGGGATTGCGAGAGGAAAAATGACAAAAATATTGCCACCTGGTAGTAAAAGAAATGCAACTATCAAGATATTATTATCAAAAATGGGGTTGAGATAATTAGTTTTTGATTTTTTCTATAATGTAACGTGGTCTGTTTTTAACTTCAGAGTATATTTTTCCTATGTATTCTCCGATGGTTCCAAGTGCGATCATTTGGATCCCGCCAAGTAGCCATATTGAACAAATTGTGAATGTCCAACCAGAGATGGCCTGTCCAAGCACTTTGACAACGATCGCATAGATAAGAATTATCAGGGAAATAATAGAAACTATGAATCCTGACAGAAAAATAAGGCGAATTGGTTTAACGGAAAAAGAAGTAATGCCGTTTAGGGCAAAATTAACCATCTTTTTAAGTGGATATTTACTTTTTCCTGCGAATCTTTCAGCGCGACTATATGCGACTTTGCTTGTCTTGAGCCCTATAAGGGGAACAATACCGCGTAGGAATAGATTGATTTCGCGGAAATTTGAGAGTTCAATGAGTGCTCGTTTGCTCATGAGCCTGTAGTCGGCGTGGTTGTATATGGTATTGGCTCCGAATTTATTCATTAATTTATAAAAAATTAAGGCCGTATTGCGTTTGAAAAAAGAGTCTTTTTTGCGTTCGGATCTGACACCATAAACTATTTCAGCCCCTTGTTTGAATTCTTCGATGAATTGATCGATGACTTCAATATCATCTTGGAGGTCTGCATCCATAGAAATGGCTGCGTCGCAAAAATCTTTTGAATATATCAAACCAGCTAGTAGAGCGTTTTGATGCCCCTGGTTTTTGGATAGTTTTAATCCGATGACTTGACTATCGAGGCTTTCTATAATTGACCAAGTTTTATCTTTTGAGCCGTCATCTATGTATACGATTTTACTTTTTGTGCTAATTGATTTGGTTTTAACTAATGTATTCATTTTGGATTTGATGCGAAGTGTAGTTTCTTTTATGCACTCTTCTTCGTTATAGCAGGGTAAGACAAAATAAATAATAGGAGCTTTCATGTATGTGATTATATCATAGGAGTGTTATAATAAGAAGTATGTCAGTGAATGTTTCGGTTTTGGTCCCGATTTATAATACCTCTAAGTATATTAAAGAATGTCTTGATTCGTTAAAAAATCAAACTATGCAGGAGCTGGAATTTATTTTGGTAAATGATGGCTCAACTGATGATTCGTTGAGGATTATGAAGAAGTATAGACAAATTGATTCTCGCTTTAAGATTTTGGATAAGGAGAATACTGGATATGGTGATAGTATGAATCAAGCGATGAAAATGGCAAAAGGAGAGTACATAGGTATTGTGGAGCCGGATGACTTTTGCGATAAGAGTATGTTCCGGACGCTGTATGAAACTGCAAAGACTGAAAGGGCAGATATTGTAAGAGGTAATTATTACGATTTTGGAGAGGATGGAAAAACGTTACATAAAATGAATTTATCTATCAAAAAAAGAAAGGTTTTGAAGCCAATAAAGAATTATGATGTCTTTTATGAGGCTCCGGCGATTTGGTCGGCTATTTATAGAAAAGATATGATAGATAGAAACGAAATCAAGTTTCTTGCGACGCCGGGGGCTTCCTATCAGGATATAGGGTTTAATTTTAAAACGTTGGCGTGTGCAGGTAAGGTAGTTTATATTGATAAGCCGTTGTATTTTTATCGTGTGGATAATCCTAATTCTTCAGTGAAGGATACGAAGAAAATGATGGCAGTGGTAAAAGAATATGGGGAAGTGGAGAAATTTATTAGTAAGCTTGAAGAGAGAGGATTATTGATAAAATATTGTCAAGTTGCCAAATTTGGTGGATATCACTGGAATCTTTTGCGACTACCAAATAGAGAAGCGAAGAGATTTATTGTTAGAATGAAAAAAGAGTTTACGGAAGAAAAGAAAAGAGGGAATATAGAAAAAAAATATTTTCCAAAAAAATATTGGGTTTCGTTGGGCTTGCTTTTGCGGGCGCCAGCGGAGTTGTGTTGGGCTTTGCTTATTTTAGAAAAAGCTGGAAAGAATGCTATAATTAGAACTGAACAAAAAAGGATTTACAATGAGAGATTTTAATTATTTAGTAGTAGGGGCGGGGATATTTGGTGTTACGGTAGCTGAGAGGCTGGCTAATGCTGGGAATAAAGTGCTGGTAATAGATAGGCGCGAGCATTTGGCGGGAAATATATATTCTTATACTGATGAAACGACCGGTATAGAAGTGCATAAATATGGGTCGCATATATTTCATACCGAAATGGATGAAGTGTGGGATTATATAACGCAATTTATTGATTTTAATGATTATGTGCATACTGTAAATACTAGGCACGATGGGAAGCTATATCCGATGCCGATAAATCTTGATACAATCAATTTGCTATATGGTACCGATATGGATGCTGAGGAAGCAGAAAGATTTGTAGAAGCTGAGGCAAAGAAAGATATGGAAAGGCTAGGCATAACGGAGCCGAAGAATTTTGAAGAAAAGGGTATAAGCCTAGTGGGTAAAAAGCTATATGACGCATTTTTGAAAAACTATACAGAGAAACAGTGGCATACATCGGCAAAAAATCTTTCAGCGGATATACTAAAGCGAATACCGGTGAGATTTTCACATGATAATAGATATTTTATGACAGCAAAACATCAAGGGATTCCTGAGGGTGGATATACTAAAATGGTGGAAAAAATGCTGGAGCATGAAAATATTGAAGTGCGGCTGGGGGTGGATTTCAAAGATATAAGAGATGATTTGTCGGAAAATATTAAGATTGTCTATTGTGGGCAAATAGATGAACTATTTGATTATAGATTGGGGGTATTGCCATATAGGTCGTTAAGATTTGAAGAAGAATCAACAAAAGACGGACTGGGCGAGGCGGTGATAAATGAAGCAGACAAAGATGTGCCATATACCAGAGCGCATGATTATAAATACTACCAAATCCATCAGCCAGAAGTGATAAAACAGGAGATATCTATAGTGGCGCGTGAATATCCGGCGGATTTTGAAAAAGGCGGAGAGGCGTATTATCCGGTAAACAATGAGGAGTCTGAAAAATTGTATTTGAAATATGTGGATTTGGTGAATGCGGAATATCCGAATATGATATTAGGCGGTAGATTGGGTGCATATAGGTATTGGGATATGGATGTGACGATAAAGAATGCGCTGAATCTAGCTAGAGATTTGGCAAATTAGGTATGCACTGCCCTATAGGGTGGCTTTAGCTTAGCGCTTTGGTTTGGGTGATTGGCTGAAATGTGTTATAATATGTCTAGGATGACTAATTTAGCTAAAAAAATTGCGAAACGAACCGGGAGGGCATTTGGTGTTTCTGAAATTAGGGATGACCTTGTTGCTCTATCTGATAAGGTTGATGGAATATTGCAAGATAACTCAAAAAATAACGAAATTGAAGATTATCTATTTAGAATATACGATGATTTAAAAAATAGAATTGAAAATATAGGGAAGTATGGATCTTTTTGCTATTATAATGAACTGGCAAAAAATATCCACCCTTGTTTGTTTGAAAAATATCGCGGGATAAATAAAGGTAAGAGTGCTGTACTTGTGGCTTGCGGCCCCAGCCTAGATGACTATGTCGCAGATAAGGGGATGTATCATGTGGGGGTGAATAGGGCATTTTTGAAGAAGGGACTTAAATTGGATGCGCTGTTTATGCACGATAAGATGATGCTAGACGAACATAAGGAGGGGCTAGCTCGACTAAGGCTGGATAAGTTTGCGGCGTTTGCTACGGATAAATACAATTCTGAGAATTTTAACCTAAATACGAAGGAAATAGATGAAATATCTGCTAAGAGGTTTATTATTTCAGACGTGAGTTTGCCGAGAATTGGTGGCGGGGTTTTTGATGTGATAAATCCTGATATCTGTAATGGCGTGTTGATGGATCGCGGTGGCGGAACGGTGTTTTCGGCATTGCAATTCTTACTTTTTACTGAGCCAAGTCGAATATATTTGGTTGGCTGTGATTGTGAGAACAGCGGTTATTTTAAGGAGGCGAAAAAAATAGCACAGAAGAATTATCTAAACGAAATAAATAACCTATGGCTAGAAGCGGCTTCGTTTATGAGACAGTATTACCCAAATCTTGAAGTTTATTCGATTAACCCCGTGAAACTAGAGGGTGTGTTTAATGATATGTACACAGAAAGTTTTCTCGAAAAACATCCAGGAAAGAAAGTAAGTAAAGAACAGATTTGGCTGGGAGATTAGAGCATATCCCAAGTGAGAATAGTATCTTCGGGCAGATCTTGTTTTATCGTGCGTCCTATTACTATGTCGGTGTATTTCGGTGAGATGCCGGTGCCTGGACGTTTGGGGATAATATCTTTGGCAGTGATGACCTCGTTTTTGTGTAGGCTTCGCTTGAGGACTAATGATCGGCGCGCTTCGCGACGAGGTATTTCTTCGCATTCTAAGACCGTTTTTTCTGGTTTGCCTAGAAGTTGATTGATTAATTTGAAATTAGTAACGGCTTTCTTAAAATCATTAGGATCGCCCGAATGATAATGGTCGTTGCCGGGAAGTGTTTTGTCAAGAGTGAAATGCTTTTCGATTGCTTCTGCTCCTAGAATATAGGCGGTTGATAATGTTGTCATAGATGGATCTGGTGCGACATGATCACTGAAGCCTACTCTGATATTTGGAAAAGTCTGTTTTAGGGTTTGGATAATGCGTAGATTGGCATCTTGGGGGCGGGTAGGATAAGATAATACGCAGTGTAAAATGGTGATATCTTTGCAGCCAGATTCTTTAAGAGTGCGTATAGCTTCGTCGACTTCAGATAAATAGGAAGCACCACAGGAAATAACAACTGGCTTCCCTTTTTTGCCAATGTGTGAAATAAAAGGAAGGTTGGATAGATCGGAAGAAGAGATTTTGTAAAAATCTACCATATCGAAAAGGTAATCAGCCGACTCGTAGTTAAACGGAGTAGATGTGAAATCCATACCTTTGGAGTGGGTGTAGTCGCATAATATTTGATATTCAGCTTTGCTAAAATGATCGTATTTTTGGAATAATTCATATTGTGATTTTGTTGGTTCTTTAGAAGTATCCCAATAAGAGGGAGAGTTTTTTGATGCGATTGTGGAGGCTTTGTATGACTGAAATTTAGCGCAATTAATGCCAGCCGAACAAGCTTCATCTATATATAATTTAGCGGCAGAGAGCGGGGTAATGTTTTCTTTTTTTGCGGTGTCATAAAAATTGACTCCCATTTCAGCGATTAGATATGGTGTTGATGACATTTTTGTCTTCCTTTCTGTTGGGTATATTATTTATTGCTTGCATACAATGTCGTCGCCCCTGTTTTAGGTTGGTTTGGAGCATAAGGTACTGGAGGTGTTGTCTGGTTTCGATGGACGAATTGAGAAAGTCGTCTAAAGATTTTTTGATGGCTGTCGAGGAAGGTGACATTCCAATATATGTAAACCCGTTGTCGGAATTGGCAAAAGTGTGACGCTCCTCTCTTTCGTTTTGGGCCATAACTAAGGTGGGGATCCCCAGGATAGCAAGTTCATAGCAAGTGCGTCCGCGGGAAGTAATTGCAAGATCGTGTTGCGACATTATTTCTGGAATGTTTTTGACGTCTCGAAAAGCTTGTATGTTGGGAGATTTTATGGAGTGAATAATTTCGTTGCTGTTTTCTTTAGCTTTGCCGAAAAGAATGGTGAAATGGTATTTTTTGTATTCTGGCGATTGTATAATATTCAATATTTGTTCAGTGTATTTTTGAGGGTCTGCTCCGCCAAAAGTGATAAGGATTTTTTGAACTTGGGGGCGGATATTGATGGGCGGGCAGAAGAGGAAATTTTTGTTGGCAATAAAATAATCTGATCCGGATCGTATTTTGGGAGAGTTTGATTTGGCGTAGAGAGCATTAATAGTAAGATCAGCTAAGTGTGAACCCTCTCCTTCGTCTTCGAAGTTTATGATTTTTGAGGTGGGCAAAACTTTGCGGAGTGAGGACATATAGTCTGTATTGGTATCAAGAATATCATTAATAAAAATAGAGTATGCGGTTTTCTGGAGTTTAGCAAAAAGATCGTATTGATTTTCTACTGGGATTATGTGATGGGCGGTGTCTCCAAATATTTTGGGTTTTGTTTGATTTAAATCATAATATATGTCTGGTTTGCTGTCAAATTCGTCTGCGAGTTCTAGAACTCTGTAAATATGACCTGTGCCTATTGAACTATTGCCATTAACATAGAAACCGATGTGATCGTTTTTTAGAATGTTTTTTGCGATAATTAAGTCGAAAAAATTATCAATGTCAACTGACTCTAATTCCGATAGCTCAAACACGTTTATTTTTTTGCCAATGCGAGTGCGCTTAGTGACAACAGACGCCTTAGAAATAACGAATGCTCCAGTTTCTGAGTATTCCGGAGGCAGATATTGTCGATTGGCGCGCATAGTATAATTTGGAATTATCTGACCATTTTTTTTCACCCAGGATAGATGAGGAGTGTTGATAACTGACAATACGGTGTCCAAATCTTTTTCTATGGCCATGAAAATAGCTTGATCTAAAGAATTTACGTTGAGGGTGGGGGATGTTGGTTGCATAGTAACGATATAGTCCCAGTCGGTTTCTTTAGGGATAGCATCGTAGATGACACTATCAAGGGTAGTCTTATCATCACATAATTCTGGGGGGCGTTGATGGACTTTTGCGCCCATTTGTTTTGCGAGTTGGCCTATGAGTGGAGAGTCGGTAGTGACGATAATATCAGTGATGTATTTTGACTGGATTGCATTATTGAGAGCATAGTAAACGAGAGGATAGCCGTTGATTAAACGAAGGTTTTTGTTGGGTATACCCTTGGAACCAGCTCTGGCTGGTATGATGGCGAGTATGCGTTTCATATATTATATATTATAACATAATGGGCTAGGCTAATGTTTTGCCGAGTCTAATTCCATAGGTTTTTATAAGCTTTGGCGACTGTTTTGGGGCTGCCATCTAGGGTGATTTTGCCGTTTTCAATAAGGATAGCGCGGTCACAGAATTTGGTGATGTTTTCCATAGAGTGGGTGACTAGGATGACAGTCTGATTGCCATGAAGGGACTTGAAATAGTCGTTGCATTTTTGCTGGAAGGCAGCATCGCCTACTGCGAGCACTTCATCTAGCAATAGAATATCACCGCGGGCGCGGATGGCAATGGAAAAAGCTAGGCGAACCTGCATGCCGCTGGAATAATTCTTGAGTTTTTGGTCTTGAAAATCTTTGAGTTCGGCGAATTTCCAGATTTCATCATACATGGCGTCTATTTCTTTGTTGGAAAAACCTAGCATGGCACCATTGAGATAAACATTTTCACGGCCGGTGAGTTCGAGGTTGAACCCCACGCCTAGCTCGATAAAAGGAATAAGAGTACCGTCTATGACAATCTCGCCTTGTTGGGGATAATAGATGCCAGCTAAGGTTTTGAGTAGGGTGGATTTGCCGGAGCCGTTACGGCCTACTATGCCTACGAATTCGCCTTTTTTGATGTCAAAATTTAGACCATTGAGAACTTTTTGTTCTTTAAAGCCCTTGATGCCGCGGAGGACATTGAAGATGGCTTGTTTTAGACCAGAAGCTTTTTCTGTGGGGAGTTTGAAGCTTTTGTGCAGATCTGATACGCGTATAGCGATATTGTCGTCGGTAATTACTTCTCTGCGAGTGCCGATTTTACGTCTGGACATGTTAAATTTCCTCCGCAAAGAATCTGGATTTTTTTCGGAAATAGATTGCTGCAAAAATTAAAACTACGATAATAAGAATGATAGGGAGGAATTGGATAAATTGATTGCCTATGTAATTCCATGTGGTGATGGTTTCTGGGGTAATGAGATTGTGACGAATGTCTTGGATGGCTTGTGCGATAGGATTTAGCAATATGATTTTGGCGGCAATAGTGCTAGACTCTGCTACTAAAGCTACTGGATAAATAATGGGGACTGCATAGAATAATGCCTGGATGCAAACGTCCCAAATAGAAGTAATGTCACGGTATTTAACATTGATAGCCCCTAAGAGGAAGGCAATGCCTAGCGATAGCACATATAACTCTAATAGTGAGAGTGGCACGAGCAGCCAAGTCCAGCTGGGTTCTACGCCATTGATAAGCGCAAAAATAACTACTACGACTAGATTGATAAGCATATTGATAACTGCGGTGAGGGTAGCGGAGACTACTACAATATACTTTGGGAAACTAATTTTGCGGATAAGGTCGCCGCGAACAACCATGGCTTGGATGCCTTGGGAAGTGCATTCTGTAAAGAAGCTCCACATGGTGGTGCCTGCTAATAAATACACGGGGTAATGTGGGATATCACTACCAAATTTAAGTAATTTAGCGAAAACAATATAGAGAATTGCAAACATCATGAGGGGGCGAAGTAGTGCCCAGAGATAACCCAAAACTGAACCCTGGTAGCGGAGCTTGAAATCTGTTTTGGTGAGCTCTGCTAAAAGAATACGATTTCTTTTGTTTAGAACATGAGGTATATTCATACTGTATTATTTTAGCATATAATGATACAATTGTCATATGAAAAGAATATTAGTAACTGGAGGGACCGGATATATCGGGTCGCATACAATAGTTGAACTTTATAAAAAAGGGTATGAGGTGGATGTGTTGGACAATTTGTTCAATTCTAAAATTTCAGTACTAGATAAAATTGAGAAAATTACTGGGAAAAAGCCAGGATTTTATAAGATTGATCTGTGCGACTATGACAAAATGGAAGAATTGTTCGCTAAGAATAAATATGACCTCGTGATACATTTTGCGGGACTAAAGGCTGTGGGGGAGTCTGTAGAAAAACCTTTGAAGTACTATGAAAATAATGTGGGTGGTACGATAAATCTATTAAAGTGCATGCAGAAGCATGGTGTAAACAAGATAATCTTTTCGTCGTCAGCAACGGTGTATGGGGATCAGCCTACGGCAAAATTTGTTGAGACTATGCCTACCGGAATGGGTATAACGAATCCATATGGTGAGACTAAGCACATAATAGAAGAAATATTGAAAGATGTGGCTGAGGCGGACCCGAAATTTGAAGCAGTGATTTTGAGATATTTCAACCCAGTAGGGAATCATCCCTCTGGACTTATCGGAGAAGATCCAAATGATATTCCAAATAATTTGATGCCTATAATTATGAAGGTGTCTAGGGGTGAGATAAAAGAGTTAAGTGTATATGGTGACGATTATCCAACTGTAGATGGTAGCGGAGTGCGCGACTATATACATGTGGTGGATTTGGCAAAGGGTCATGTGGCGGCAATTAAGGCAATGAAACCCGGAATATTGATCTACAACCTTGGTAGCGGAAAAGGAACATCCGTATTTGAAATGATAAAGGCTTTCGAAAGCGCTAGTGGAAAGAAGTTGCCATATAAGATTACCGGCAGACGTGCTGGTGATTTGCCTGAGATATATGCTGATCCAAGAAAAGCAGAAAAAGAGTTAGGTTGGAAGACCGAGTTGACCGTAAAAGACGCTATGCGAGATACGATGTCTTATTTGAATAGTTTATAGGCGAGCTGAAATAGTTTTGGATTGAATAGGGCGAGGATAAGGGCGAGTTTGTCCGTTTTGGTGGCTTCGGAGTTTTTGGTGATATAGGATTTATGGGTGTTTAAGTATTCTAGGATTTTTCCGGCTTCAGAACCGCCTATAGGGATTTGGCGGAGAATGGAAAATCTAGCGCGCATACGGCGATTGTTGGTAGTATTTTTTAGTGCGGGGTATTTTGAGTCGATGTCATCACACATTTGATCGGTTAGACTTATGATATCCAATTTTTGCTTGTTGAATTTTTGGGATGTAATAGATTTGTCGTGGTGATAATAAAAGTATAATTCTTCTGGAATAAAAACTATTTGGGAAGCTTTCATAATGAGTTTATAGGTAGTGCCGACGTCTTCGTGGAGTTTGCCTACGGGGAATTGGATATTTTTAAAATATGTTTTAGGGAATAATTTCATGGTGGCGGAAAGCATGAAACCTTGTTCTTCTAGCATGGCCTTTAGGGCTTGTTCCGTAGTGTATGTTTTGGTAGAAAAAACTTTGTTGAAATGAACGATTTTATCGTTTGGATATATTTCTTTGAAAGAGCAGACAGAAATATCCGCGTTGTTTTTTTGGAGAGAATTAAGAAGTTTTTCTAGCATGTCGTGAGAGATTTCGTCGTCAGAATCTATGAAGGTAATATATTTGCCGGTGGATTTGGCGATGCCGGTATTGCGGGCGCTCGAAAGCCCTTGGTTTTTTTGATGAATAAGTTTGATGCGAGAATCCTTTTTCGCGTAGGATTTAGCAATTTGGCAAGAATTATCCGTAGAGCCGTCATCTACTAGGATTATTTCGAGATTTTGGTAAGTTTGATTTATTATTGAATCTAAGCAATTTGGGAGATATTTTTCGGCATTATAAATTGGAACAACGACTGAAATGAGAGGGTTATTTTTCATTTAGGCCTTTCTTTTTACCGAAGACGAATTTATCGTAGAATAGAAAATTAAGAATCATTATAACGATAGAATTAAGGGCAAAAGCACCAGTAGTGAGGATAAACTCGTAAGAGAAAGGCAGATGAAGGGCGCTGGTAATGTTATAGGCGAATTCATAAAGAGGAGTAAAAAGGCTGAAAAGTTGTGTAAAACTGGGAGCAATAATTATAGTGAGCATAGCGTTCCAGATGAAAAACCGAATGACGGAGTGTTTAGTAACAATACGCTCTTTCCAGGTGATTCTTGAATGGGCGAAATAAGCAACAATTGTAGTTATGGCGGTGGCAATAAAATTAGAGAGCCAAATTAGATCATTGTTTTTTATAATGAGATTGGAAAAAATGGCAAAAAGCGCATAATTAAAGCCCGTGACTAAGATTCCTACTATTAGGTAGCGAAAAGCATGTTTAGAAGTCTTAACATCTTTTTTAACGTTTGGTTTATTGTCGTCTATTTCTTCGATCCCCATTTTTCCATTATACCATTTTAGAAGCTGATGTATTAGGCTAAGTGATATAATGAAAATATGAAAAAGAGGGTTTCGGTGGTTGTGCCGATGTTTAATGAAGAAGCGGGGATAGTGAGATTTTTGAGTGAGCAGCTTTTATCGGTTTTGGATAAGTTAGAATATGATACGGAAGTAATATTGGTAGATGACGGTTCTTTGGATAAAACTGTGGAAAAAGTTGTGGAAAAGTTTGATGGGAATGAGAAAATAAAGATCATAGCATTAGCTAGGAACTTTGGGAAGGAGATTGCGCTAACGGCAGGACTTAATAATGCCACAGGAGATGCAGTAATAATGATTGATGCGGACGGACAACATCCGGCTGAAATAATACCAAAAATGATAGAAAAGTGGGAAAAGGGGGCGAATATAGTTACTGCGGTAAGGGATGAAAATACGACCAAACATAAGATGGGCTCCAGAATATATTATAGGATTATGAAAATGTGTGGGAATAAGAATATTGTAGTAGGAGCTATGGATTTCAGATTGTTGGACAGGGACGTAGTTAAAGAATTTAATAAGATGACAGAAAGAAATAGGCTAACGAGGGGTTTAATAGATTGGCTAGGATATCCTCAAGAATACGTTAAAGTACATACGAAAGATAGGATGAGTGGGAAACCAACATATAGCTATAAAAAGTTGGTTGCGCTGACGATGGACGGACTTGCATCTACTTCTAGAACTCCGTTAGTTATGTTTGGGTATATTGGAGTTTTTATAATGGTTATTTCGTTTATGTTAGGACTTTTTATATTAGTACAACAGTATATATTGGGAGATCCGCTAGGGTTAGATTGGAGTGGGGCGGTAGCGATGAGTGTATTTGTTTCGTTTTTAGTAGGGTTAGTTTTAGTGTCTCAAGCTATAACAGCACTCTATATTTCGCAAATTCATACGGAGGCAAAAGGACGACCGCTCTATATAATAAATAAAAGAAAATCTTTTGGAGTAAAGATGAGAGATGAAAAATAAAGTTTTACTGAGTTTTGATGTGGAAGAGTTTGATTTGCCGAGGGAGCATGGAATGGAGATTTCTTTAGAAGAAGGGGTTGGGGTTTCTTCACAAGGGCTAGAGAGGGTTATAGAAATGTTAAAAAGAACTAAAATTAGGGCGACGTTTTTTTGTACGGGTAATTTCGCGAATGCGAGAGAAGATTTGATAAAAAAAATTGTTTCGGAAGGGCATGAAGTGGCGTGTCATGGAGTGGACCATTTTAAGCCGAACAAAACAGACATAGAAAAATCGAAGAAAATTATAGAGAAAATAGCGGGAGTAAAGGTTTATGGATATCGCCAGCCAAGAATGCAAAAAAATAATTATGGAGAATTAAAAAAATGGGGCTATAAATATGATTCGAGCGTGAATCCGGCTTTTATTCCAGGGCGATACAATAATTTAAAAGTTCCGAGGGATGTTTTTAAGAAAGAAGGGATTATAGAAGTTCCGACTTCGGTAGCTACGTTTATGCGTGTTCCGATGTTTTGGTTGGCTTTACATTTATTCCCGCTCAAACTATTTATTAATTTGGCAAAAAATATTGCAAAAAAAGGTTATTTTGGGACTTATTTCCATCCTTGGGAATTTGCGGATATATATGATTATGAAGTCGTACCGGGATATATAAGATATAATAGTGGGAGAAAAATGGTAGATAGATTAGAGACGGTAATTAAAGAGTTGAAGAAGGCGGGGTGTGAGTTTATAACATATTATGATTACATAGAAAAAATAGAGGAGAAATAATGAGGGAGAAATGTAGCAAGTTAAGAGAAATAATTTCAGATAAATGGAAAAAGTATTCATTTCTAGGTAGACCATTTTTAACGATGTTATTAATTTATTTATTGGGCGTATCGGCTATTATTCTCGCAGGGGTACATTATGCAGACGATGTGGCAAGGACTACTTATGGGTATGCGGAATGGGCAGGTTTTAGTAGATACATAAACACTGTAGCATCACATTTTTTGCATGCGGACTGGTACCTAACAAATATTGCACCCTGGCCACAGCTATTGGCAATTATAATATTGGCATCTGCGAGCATATTACTTATTTGTATTGTTATGGGGGCGGATATTTTTAAACAAAAGTGGACTAAATGGATTTGGCCAATTATAGCAGTGGTTCCGCTAGGGCTAAATCCATACATGTTGGAATGTTTGTCATATCAATATGATGCGGTATATATGGCTATATCAATTTTGTTTGCCATCTTACCGATGGTATTTTGGCGAGGGAGAAGTTTATGGGCCTTGGGGGGTATGACTATAGTGGGAGTGTTGGTGGTATGCATGACTTATCAAGCTTCAATTGGTCTTTTTCCCGTATTGGTGGTATTTATGATTGTGAAAATGTGGGGTGAAAAAGAGATAAAAAACAAAGAGATTCTTAAAAAAGTTTTTGTGGCGACGATGATGTTTTTGTTAACTTTAGTAGTTTTTCAGAAGTTTTTGATGAGGCCGAGAGATGCGTACGCGTCTAATAATGTGCCGGAAATTAGTAACTTTTTCCCAATGTTATTTGAGCATTTAAAACAATATTTTGAGCTAATTATTAGCGATTTTCGAACTACTTGGAAAGTGCTAATTGGTTTAATAAGTGCAATATTTATGGTTATTTATGTTTTGAGGAGTAAAAGAAATAAGATATTGGCGCTGATTGTGTCGTGTGTAGCTTTAGTAGCAATGGCAGTTATGTCTTTAATAATATATGCGGCGTTGGAGAAGCCCCTATACGCACCAAGAGCTATGTTTGCTGTAGGGGGCGTTGTTGCGGTAGTTTGCATTTATGTTGTGGGGGGCACTTATAGTAAATGGGTTACAAAAATACCAGTTTTCGTTTTAACATATTGTCTTTTGATGTTTGCGTTGACTTACGGGAATGCTTTGAGAGAGCAGAACGATTATAGGAATAGTAGGGTGGAGATGGTATTAATGGATTTAAACAGGTTGCCGATTATGTTGAATGGCGAAGAAATGACGGTCCAGGTGGATGGGGAAATTGGGTTGTCGCCAGTTATTAAAAATATGCCAATAAATGATTATAGATTATTATATAGATTGTTAATGCCGAGTTTTGGGGATCATGTGCCCTGGATGGCCTATAGGATAACTGAGCAACGTTGGCTGAATAATATACATAATGATTTTGGAGTTAATTTAGATAGTTTAAATTTACCTTTACTAAAAGAGACTATGTTGTATGATATTTTTGGAGATGAAAAGAATATTTTAGTAAAGTTCAAAAATGAAAAAGAGTATGATTTATTATACTAATAGTTAGTACTTTGGGAGCTTAATCTAGACAAAAGAGAGCATTTGGGGTATAATATTTTATTAAGTGAAAGAATAAAATGAGCGATGGAGATAACATAAAAACGGTTGAGGGGGAGATTTTTGGGAATGAAAATGTGATAAAAATACGGGGGGCTAGACAAAACAATTTAAAAAATATTGATGTTGATATCCCGAGAGACAAACTAGTAATTATAACGGGGCTTTCGGGGAGCGGGAAATCGTCTTTGGCGTTTGATACGGTTTATGCAGAAGGTCAGAGGAGGTATGTAGAGTCTTTAAGTTCGTATGCAAGAATGTTTTTAGGGATTATGGATAAACCGGACGTGGATTCGATTACTGGACTTTCTCCAGCGATTTCAATAGACCAAAAGTCAACTTCACGCAATCCGCGATCCACGGTAGCAACTGTGACAGAGGTTTATGATTATTTAAGGCTTCTTTTTGCGAGAGTGGGGGTGCCGCATTGTCCGGTTTGTCATAAAGAAGTTAGTCGAAGGACAGTTGAGGATATAGTAAATGAAGTGATGAAATTGCCGTTAGGTTCTAAACTTATGTTACTAGCGCCAATAGTTTCATCTAAGAAGGGAGAATTTTTACATATTTCGGAACAGTATTCGGCGAAAGGTTTTTCACGAGTTAGGGTGGACGGGATAATTTATGCCCTAGATGAGTTTCCAGAACTTAATAAAAATGAGAGACACGATATAGAGATTGTGGTTGACAGGTTTGTTTTGAACCCTGAGCTTAAAACAAGAATAAGTAGCTCGATTGAACAAGCCTTAGAGATGGGTCAGGGAATAATTCAACTACTCAAAATTAATGACCGGTCTACCGCGATAGGGGAAAATAGGATTGGGGTGGAAAATACTGAAGTATTAACCTATTCCCAAAGGTATGCTTGTCCAGATCATCCAGATGAGTTAATTCCGGAATTAACTCCAAGATTGTTTAGCTTTAACGCGCCGGAGGGAGCTTGTCCGACTTGTACGGGACTAGGTTCTAGAATGGAGATAGATCCAGGGCTGGTATTTAATAATAATTTAACAATTTCAGAGGGAGGGATACGACCATTCAATAGGGTAGGGCAAGATTCTTGGTGGCTGAAGAGATTAATGGCGGTAGGAGTAAGACACAATTTTAATATATATACTCCGATTGGGGAATTGTCAGAGGAAGCACGAAACATTATATTGTACGGGACTGGTGAGGAAAGATATGAGATGAAGATTTCAGGGAGTGGGAGGTTTGCTGAGGGAACAGTTTATGAAACTACTTATGAAGGAGTGATTCCGACTTTAGAGCGGAGGTATAATGACCCGAAAACTTCGGAATTTATGAAACATGATATCGAGAGGTTTATGCGGGTAAGGGAATGTCAGACATGCCATGGAGCAAGATTAAAACCAGCAGTATTAGCAGTTACGGTTCATGATCTTAATATCATGGATATGTGTAATTTGGACGTGGATGCGACATTAGAAATTTTAAACCAAGATTTAGGATTTAAAGAATCGGAAGAAATGATTGCGGAGCCAATTTTAAAAGAAATTCGTGAGAGAGTTAAATTTATGCAGGATGTGGGGTTGGGCTATTTGGAGCTAGGGAGAGCAGCCAATACTCTTTCGGGAGGAGAAGCACAAAGAATTAGGCTAGCTACGCAGATTGGATCGGGACTCCAGGGAGTTTTGTATGTTTTAGATGAGCCTTCGATTGGGTTACACCAAAGAGATAATGATAAGTTGATTGCGACGTTAAAACATTTAAGGGATTTAAAAAATACGGTACTTGTAGTTGAGCATGACGAAGATACAATGTTGCAGTCGGACTATATTATTGATATAGGGCCGGGAGCAGGTTCTAAGGGGGGGCTTTTGGTTGCGGCGGGAACGCCGGAAGAAATCATGGCGAATCCGGAGTCGATCACGGGTAAATATTTGTCAGGAGAAGCAACAATCCCAACCCCGAAAAAGAGGCGTAAGGCGAAAAGAGGGCAAGAGTTGGTTGTGGTTGGGGCGAGAGAGAATAATTTGAAAAATATTGACGTGCATTTTCCGCTAGGGGTGATGACGGTCGTGTCAGGAGTTTCGGGGAGCGGGAAGTCTACTTTAGTAAATAGTATTTTAGCAAACGAGCTTCTAGCAAGGCTACATAGAGCACAGACGGTTTCAGGTACGCATGAAAAGATAGAAGGTATAGAAAATATTAACAAAGTGATTGTGATAGATCAGAGTCCGATTGGGCGAACTCCGAGAAGTAATCCAGCTACATATACGGGGGTTTTTACGGCAATTAGAGAACTTTTTGCGGGTCAACCGGAAGCAGAAGTAAGAGGGTATAAAGCAGGCAGATTTTCATTCAACGTTAAAGGCGGGAGATGTGAACATTGCCAGGGTGACGGGGTAAATAAAATAGAGATGCATTTTTTGCCAGATGTTTACGTTAAGTGCCCGGCTTGCCACGGGAAAAGGTATAATCATGAGGCGTTAGAAATAAAGTATAAAGGAAAAGATATATCTGAGGTCTTAGAGATGACGATTGATGAGGCGGTTGAGTTCTTTAAGAATATACCCAGTATTGTTGGGAAGTTAAAAACGATACAGGAGGTAGGATTAGGATATATTCGTTTAGGGCAGCCTGCAACGACGTTTAGTGGAGGGGAGGCGCAAAGAATTAAGTTGGCTACGGAACTCGCGCGGCGGTCAACTGGGAGAACTTTATATATTTTAGACGAGCCAACGACTGGGTTGCATACGGATGATGTTAAGAGATTGCTTGGGATTTTGAGTCGGTTAGTAGATGGGGGAAACTCAATGATTATTATTGAGCATAATTTACACGTTATTAAAGCAGCAGATTGGGTAATAGATATGGGTCCAGAAGGGGGATTAAAGGGGGGAGAGGTTTGTGCGGAAGGAACGCCAGAGGAATTAGCGAAAAAGGCTAATACTCCGACGGGGGAATATTTAAGAAGAATATTATAGACTAGGTACTGACTTCTACGCCTTTAGTATCTATGAGTTTGTGGAAATTATTTATCAATTTTGTTTTGTTAAGGTTAGTGGCAATGGGAGGTAGTATTATTTTGTTTGTATAAAATCCATTTTTCAAAAACCATCTTGACACGGGGGGGGGGGGGGGGGGTAATATAATAGTAAGCATAAAGGTTATACATTTTATATATTATAAAAAATAAATAAATGTAGAAACTAAAGTAACCTAATAATTAACTTAACAAACCAAGGAGGTATAAAACATGGATAGTAATATTACTATCAATATCGTAGAGCCCGCTAGCCCTACCCCAGCACCAGTTGTCCCTAACACTGGCCTATTTACACATGGTATAGGCGGTCCAGAAGCTACTGCCATCACTGCAGTAAGTGCAGTATTACTACTAACTATAGCTGCTATTGTAGTAGCTTTTCTATATAGAAAACAAAAGAAATCCGGTAAAGTAACTAAACTAGTACATCTAGTAGATAGTACCAAAGCAGTACTTAAGTCTAAGAAACGTATTACAGCAGGCCTATCTGCCATAGCCCTTCTAGTATCCGCCGGCACCTTCGTGGCCCTCGCCAAGAATGCCGTAAATGCCTCGGAAAACGATGAACAACCCCAAACAGAAGGCACAAATGATAGTAGCCTTACAGTAGACGTATCTAGCGAGGACCTCACCATAGAACTAGCAGACGAACCAGTCTTTGCTATCCTTCCAGTAGAACTAACCGTAGAAGAAGCTACTGAGGCAGGCTATACCCTCACTGCTTATACAGATAACACAGACCTAGTATCTACTACAGATTCTTCTAAAGTAATCCCTATGGTCACTCTCCCAGAAAGTTCAGCAGAAACACTAGAATCATCAGAATCAACAGAACCATCAGAAGCAGGAGAACTATCTCCCCTCACAGACAATACTTATGGTCTAGCCCTAGAAGAACCAACCACTAAAGACGAAGCAGTATATATCTCCCTCTCCATAGACCCAGAAGAACCTACTATCCTTAAATCCATGCCAGAATACACTCCTACAGAAGAGAATGATAATACTACCATCTACTATGGTTTCTATATTACTCCAGATGTTCCATACGGCACATATACAGGTAGTGATATATACTACAATGCTACCATTAACACCACACCAGTAACCTTTGATGGTAAGGGCCTATATTTCAATGATGACGAGCAACAAACTACCAACGAAGTAGAATACATAGCAGTACCAGAAGAAGGCAAAGAATACAATATAAACCAAATTGTCTCCGGAGAATACAAAACACCATCCCAAGATTTACCATACAACTTCCTAGGCTGGAGTACAGATCCTGAGGCTACTGTACCTACCTACGAAACAGAAGAGAAAATAGCAGAATTCCTGCCTATCTCACCTAACACACCTATCACTCTCTATGCCGTATGGCAGAAAGCTACTACCATCACCTACGATGGTAATGGTGCAGATAGTGGCACTATGGATACCCAAACCATCATAGCTGGAGAGTCTGATAGTCTGTTCTCAAACACTTTCACTAAAGACGGCTACAACTTCACTGGCTGGAATACAGAAGCAGAAGGAACGGGACAAGCCTACGCAGATGAAGCAGAATACACTGCTCCAGCAAACACGTCCCAAAACCTTACTCTTTATGCGCAGTGGGAATTGCCATGCAACCCTAACTCTATCTGCTACAGACCAAACGGCGCTAACAGTACTCCTACTATGGCTGATCAATCCGCTTCATCTAACACAGACGTAGACCTCTGGGCATCCAACTATAAATATGACACCAATAATGATGGTCACAACGACTATGGCTTTGCAGGTTGGAGTGAAGATAAAGATGCTGCTACTAAACTAGTAGATAATGACCCAACTAACAACCCTGTAGTCTATGGCCCTAACCAAACCATCACTACTGGAGACCTAAGCCTTGAGGGCATGAAACTCTACGCTGTCTGGATAGCTCCAGAAGAAAACACTACCTTCCAAACCTTCACTTGTCCTAATAATACAGATATGTCTATAGGTAGTCTCATAGCCTTAAAAGATAGCAGAGACAACGAAGTCTACACAGTAGCTAAACTAGCAGATGGTAACTGTTGGATGACAGAGAACTTAAGATTAGATAATAATGCTGCTATCAACAGTACCAATACCCATAGCCCTATCAGCAGCTTTACTGCTCTCAGCTCATCATCTGATAGTTGGTGCATAGAATCTACGGATGCTTGCTATAACCAAAGCTTGCTAAATACTAACAACATAGCTAGTACAGTATCAGAAATGACTGGAACAGACGCTAACATCTCTTCTTACGGTAACTACTACAACTGGTACTCTGCTACAGCTGGTAATGGTAAATATGAGACTGATAGCAATGTAACCGTAGCGGGTGATATCTGCCCAGCTGGCTGGATACTACCTATAGGAAGCCAAACATATACTAACGGT
>JAZUMU010000013.1:0-17395 GCA_045603805.1 Candidatus Nanosyncoccus sp. | reverse complement strand
TCTTTGGATATTTCCAGGAACAAGGGAGATCAAAAATTGCTATAGAAGAGGAAGTTTATTCGGAGGAAGAGGAGAATCGCATCAAGGGCAAATATCAATCCCTCGACAAAGAAGTAAATGGCAACAACGAACTCCTTGATCAAGTTTACTGTTGTAAAGACATCATCACCCACGCAACATAAAATCTAAAAACCAGGCGTTTTCTGCCCGGTTTTCAATAGTAAAAATTCGTACAAAATCAACACAAAGTAGCACCTTTAGGCCTGCACAAAAATTTACCACTAAAAAACCAGCCAAACGCCGAGTTTTACAAAAAATGGTGGGGCTCATTTCGCCAGGTTTTAACAGTATATCAAAAATGGTATAATAACACTATATGGAAAAATATGTAATTCTACACGGAAGTTTTGGGTCTAATAAAGGAAATTGGTTCCCATGGTTAAAGAAAGAATTGCAAAGTAAGGGCAAGCAAGTTTTTGCTCCGCAAATGCCAGTTGGTATCGGAAAACAAAATTTTGAATCTTGGAGTAATGAGCTAGATAAACTGGTAATTGATGAAAATACTATAATCATTGCCCATAGTATTGCTCCAGTCTTTGTTTGCAAATATCTAATCAAGAATGACATAAGAGTTAAAAAACTCATTTTCGTCTGCGGTTTTAATAATTATTTAGGGATTAATTCCGACTATGACGCAGTAAACGAACCAATGTATTTTGATAATCTTGGAGACGTAAAAAAGTATTGTGATGATATAGTTTGCTTCTATTCGGATAATGACCCGTATGTAAAGTTTGATGTCGAAAAACAATTTGCCGATACCATTGCTGACAAACAGATTGTCATAAAGGATGGTGGCCATGTTAATCCAGAGAGCGGCTTTAATAAATTCGAAGAAATATTAGGCTACATTATCTAGACCAAATTGCTGGGGATTTAACGGACATAATTATAGAGGTAGATCTTGGTTCTTTATGCGTTTTTGTCGCAAAAATGGCATAAAAATAGCCCTCTATTTTGATGAGGGATTTAACAGGCATTTACAGATTACAAATAGTTAAAAATTATTTTATAACCTGAATGGTGGGCGAGAAGGGACTTGAACCCTTACGACCTTGCGGCCACAAGATTTTGAGTCTAGCGCGTCTACCAGTTCCGCCACTCGCCCTTAATTATATTTTAACATATTTTGTTGTTTTGTGCTATAATTTTGTTATGGATATTAAAGATGGTGGGCGATCATCTAGGGATTTGCAAAGACAGACTGCTGCTCAAATTGCCAGAAAGAAGGTCTTGGCAGCTTATGATAAATCTGCTAAAAAAAATCTCAAAAACGTCTCAATTGATGGTTCACACCTGAAAAATGAACAACTTAGCCCCAAGATTAATTCCGAATCTTGGAAAAAATATCACTCCGCATGGCAAGATTACTACCAAAAATACTATAGTGATTATTATTCAAAAGCGGCCAGGGATTATATTGAGAAAGAGAGATTGAAAGATTCCAGGCAAAGAGCAGAGGAAGAGGAGATCTTAAGCTCTTTAGCGCGCTCGAGCGTTAAAAGCGATAAGAAAGCGGGGTTAACCCTGAATAATAACCTAGAAAGCACTTCCAGGACATCAGACTCGCATATCGACACGGGGGGTAGACTAAAGAACATCATAAGAAAAAAAGCAACCGAGAATGCCAAAAAAGCTCGACAAAAAAGGCATTGGGTTCCAATTCTGGCAGGAGTAGGGGTGGTACTTTTGATATTATTTTTGCAGTATAACCGGTTAATCTTTGCGCCAATAATGGCATACGTGTCGCCGGGCAATGCGCCGGCAGGCGAAATTGAAGCGATTGACCCCACAATTACTCAGACGATTTCCTCAGACCCAAGATTAATTATTCCTAAAATAAATGTTGACGTCCCGATTCATTTTGATATCTCGCTAGATGATGTGATGGCCGCAATGAATAATGGTGTTGCTCATTACCGAATTGCTGGGGCTAGTGCGTTTCCTGGGGAAATAGGAAATTTTGTAATTACTGGGCACTCCGCAGGAGATGTATATAGCTCAAACCCCTACAAATACATATTTTCTGGGCTCGAGCGACTAGAAGATGGCGATTTGATCTATGTCAATTATAATTCCATTAGATACACTTATAAAGTCGTAAAAAAAGAAGTAGTCGAGCCGTCTAATGTAGCAGCCTTAGTAGTGGATACTGATAAACCTTTGATAACGTTAGTGACTTGTACGCCTCTAGGGACATCCAGATATCGTCTGCTGGTCACGGGAGAACAAATTTCTCCAAGCTATGATGGAATCGAAAAGTCAGAAGATGTGATAGTTATAGACCAGAACGACAGCAATATCTTACCCTCTAATTCGCCTTCGTTTTTCGAAGGCGTCTGGAACTGGCTAACGGGGAATTAGTTAGTCATTAATAGCTGCCCGCATCAATGCCCGGTCATCAAAGAAGTAAAGCCATTTGTTGTTGGTAATGGTAACCGGTAAGGACCCTGTCACGTTTGCAATAATCTGACGTCGGTTAAGCCCATCGTAGTCATAAACTGTAAGTACGCCGTCAGGGGCCGTATAAACCATGTCGTCATCTATCCAGCCGTAAGTTTTAGTATCTAGTTGCCATTCAAGAACATTTCTAGCCTCCATGTCAAGAGAAGCTATCTTTTCACCTTCGGTCATGATAATAAATTCACCTTGATGCCCAACTTCTATATTTTCTGGGATAAAATTTAGCTTAAAATCAAATACTTTTGTAAAATCTTTATCTTTGTACAAATTGAGCATATCGTCTTCAAGAAGGGAGATGTATTTTTCGTCATAGAATTGGCTAATAGTTACGAGGGAAGGAGAAGATAAATCTTGAAGTTTTACGATCTGACTATTGCCGATTTTAAACCGTCCTAAATAATATGGAGAGGCATCTTTCTCTGAACCAGAAGTTACTTTTTTAGCAACAAAGACAATTTCATTGTTATAGTGGTCAAAGCTAATTACATCTTCTACTAGAACTGAAGAGATAGAGCGGCCCGATATGTCAATTTTTCGTAACCCACTATCATCGGCAACCAGTAGGTTATTGGATGAATTGTCTAATATTTTTATGTCCCTAAAATCAATTTTGAACTCTTCGCTTAAATTGACACTGTTGTTTGGGTTACTGACATCTATTAGAAGCCAGTTACTCACATCGCGAAACTTGATTTGCATAAGAACGTGTGAGCTGTCACTATCCCAGTTTGCGCTAGTTACGCTAATTGGGTTAAAGTCTCCGTCCAAGCTTTTAGCACCAATCAGGTCGGCGATACTAAAATTAGTACTTTTGGGGCTATCGTTATTTAAGTCGACCAAGCCCCACTCGAGAGATTTAGTCGTGAATAATAGCGTTTTACGATCTGGAGAGATTATGCCACAATCAATGTCCGGTATCTCCAAAACTTTTTCCGGGAACATTTCAGTTGGGAATAATCTTGGGTAATGGACCCTGTATAGCAAACCTTCTGCAATATTAACCTTTTTCGTCCATGAATCATAACCTTCTTTATGTAGGCGCACCGTGTGTTCCCCACTAGGTAGCACTTTAGACGTATTTGTCTTTTGTAGCCAGGATGAATTATCGTCAATATAAACATCGGCACCTGTAGGTATGGAAGATATCTGTAGCAAACCTTGGCGTTCAACCTTAAAATCAGAATTGATCCAATATCCTGAAACTAAAAACGCTAAAATAATTACCATAAGAATAACGGATAAGACCATTAAAGTTTCTGATATGATTATTTTTAGACTTTGACGACGCTTGATTCTATCTGGATCCATAATATATATATTATAGCATATCGCTAAAATTTAGCTCTTGCGTTTTGGGAAATTAAAGCGTATTATAAAAAGTAGCATAAGTGAGGTAAATGATGCAAAAAAATACAGCGACCGGCTCAGCCCAAAGAGCACATCGTCAGGTCCAAAATTCGACCACGTTAAGTAGGAAGTACGTAAAACGACCCGTAAAGGTAGCCCCTAAACTATCTAGTATTACGAAAAGTCCAATGATAAGTCGTTTTTCGTCGCAGAAAACTTCAAAAATAACAAAAATAAAAAAAGAAGAGCCTATTGCGGCGGCAAAATTACACCCGATACAACAAGCGGCAAAAACTGAAATGAGAAGTCGCGCGTTGGCTATGCAGGCTAGCATACCCCAAAAAATGAGTGCGAAACAGATTAAGGATATCGAGATTAAAAAGGCTTTGAATGCTGCGTCTAAGAATTTTTCTTCACAAGATGATTTTGTTAAAGAAAATATGCCAAAACATCACTTTAAAATGGGCCGCATTATTCTGGCTCTATCTTGTGCCGCTGCAGCTGTTTTTGCTATAGTGTATTTTGTTAATTTGAATATGCCGGATATATCACTCCGCGTAGCCGCAATGCAAACTGGCATAGAAGCGAAGTATCCTGGTTACATCCCTAGAAATTACAGCCTCTCCGGAATTGTAGCCGAGGATGGAAAAATCACTCTTAATTTTACGGGCGAGTCTAAAGATATGGTCTTTAAGATTACCGAGGAAAAGTCTTCTTGGGATTCGAATGCTCTTTTAAATAACTACGTTAAAAGCGCTTTTCCTGAGAATTATTCAGCAATAAAAGAACAGGGATTAACTATATACGTGAGCAAGAACGAGGCGGCGTGGGTAAATAGTGGCACAGTATACAAGCTCTCTATGGAATCTGATCTTTTATCTAAAAAACAAATTACTTCCATAGCGACTTCACTATAGACTAAGAATAAGGTCGTTTCCTATAGGATAAGTTGTATTTGTTCTATTTGCTAAATAGATCTTGCAACTAGGTTAAGGCGGGCTAGAGTGATTTCTCTCCCTAGCACATTCATAGTCAGATTAAGCGCAGGGCTAAACGGGGCGAAACTTACAGCGATTCGTAACAGCCCAAAAAGCTCAGCGGGTTTTTTGCCAGTTTCTACTAAAAGTTTATTTAGTGTGGTCTGTAAGCTATCCGGTTCCCATTCTGATATGCTCATTAACTCCTCTACGGATTTTTTTAATAAAGTCTCGACTTCTGATTCTGATAGTTTTTTTAAGGCTTTATTATTCCTAATCATCTCAAGTTCTAACCGAGGCTCTTCGAAAAAATAATTGGTCATAGTTCGAAGATCCTTTAGTGTTTTTAGCCGATCATAAATTATGGCTAGAACTTTTATTTTATATTCATCTTTAGAATTATTTGCACATTCAGGCCAAAATTGTCGCGTTCGTTCGTATAAAGCTTCTGGCCCTTGTTCATTGAAGATTTTACGAATCCACTGCCCATTCAACCAGAATAGTTTAGTCTCATCATAACGGGCGCCGGAAGTTTGGATACGTTTTAGAGAGAAGTTTTTAATAAGCTCGTCTTTGGTGTAAATTTCTTGTTCTGTTCCGTCATTCCAACCTAGACAGGCCAGATAGTTCAACATAGCCTCAGGCAGGATACCGTCCTCACGATATTCCGTAACAGATTTCGCCCCATCACGCTTGCCTAATTTTTTATTGCCATTAGGCGCTAAAATATGGGGGAGAGAAACAAGCTTTGGGACCTGCAGATTTAAGGCCTCATAAAGCGCTAAATAGTTAGGGGTACTTGATAAGTATTCTACGCCTCGCATTACATGCGTTACTCCCATTTCAGCATCGTCTACTATGTGGGCAAAATTATAGGTGGGGTAACCATCTTTTTTTATTAAGATAATGTCGTCCTGCGTTTCCGGCCCAGCGCTCATATCCCCCATTACTTCATCGTGCCATATATAGCTCTTCGGCTCAGACTTGAAACGAAGCGGTATGCCAGGTTCCCATTTTTGAGTTTTTTCCGGCCGAAAATTGCGATACAAAAACGGGATTTTTTCCTTGTTACATTTGTCACGGTATTCATCAATTTTTTCTAGAGGAGTAGGGTCGGCATATGCGCGACCAGCTTCAATTAGTTTTTGGGCCCAATCATGATATATTTGTTTTCGCTCGCTCTGAAAGTATGGACCATGGGTTCCTCCTACGATAGGACCTTCATCCCAGTTTAAACCTAGCCATTCTAAAGTATCTTCTATCAACTCCGTGGCTCCTTCCACAAACCTAGCACGATCGGTATCTTCTATGCGTAAAATCATTCTGCCATCAGTTTGTTTGGCTAGAAGATAAGGATATATGGCTGAGCGGACGTTGCCGATATGTATATATCCCGTAGGGCTAGGAGCAAATCTAGAGACTGTTTTCATGTTTCATATTATAACATATTTTTAGATAAAATTTTACTCTCCGTATGCATATAACTTATTATAAACATAACTATTTTTGTGCTAGAATTATATAAAGTAATTATGGAATAAGGTATGCTAAAAATTTCAATAAATGAGAAAGACACAAATAAACAGCCTATTTTGAATAACCCCGTCGGCATAACTGATGCCAATAATGATAAGGATGAGTTATTTCCTCCAAATCATAGATCGGCTAAAAATGGCCAAGCGAACTCTAGAAAAAAAATATTTATTTTCCTAATAACGGGTTTGGTTAGCATGTTAGGGGGGGTAGTACTAATAGTACTCGGGTTTTTAAAAAATATCGACAAAAACGAGTTAGTTTTTCCAGGTATATCACATGATTCATCTGGTACGCCCACAATATACAGCTCACTCACCGGAGAACCTTTGGCGGATGAGTCTCTAAAAACCGCGCCTGCATATTGTATTCAAATTCCAAACGGAACCGATGGGGCTAGGCCGCAATCGGGGGTCACTGATGCGGGGGTAGTTTTTGAAGCTATCGCAGAAGCAGGTATCACTAGATTCGCGGCAATTTTCCAAAATCCAACTCCGGCAGTCATCGGCCCTATCCGCTCTCTTAGAATTTATTTTTTGGAATGGGATACACCTTTCGATTGCACAATAGTACACGCAGGTGGAGCATCGGATGCGCTAGATGCGGTAGCAGCTGGGGGGTACAGAGATTTATCGGAAGACTATACTTATATGTATAGAGGCACTTATAGCAATCGGTTATGGAATAACCTTTTTACAACTTCATCATATCTCAAACAATATAGTAGAGACCACAACTATGACTCTTCCGATATCAAAGGCTTCAAACGCATGACGCCAGAAGAGTCCGCAAAGGATAGGGTTGATAAGGGAGTAAAAACAAAATTAGATATCTTAAAAGCGACATCAGAAAATACCTCGGAAATCATTCCGAGCGTGTCTCTAATAAATTTGAACTTGGGAGGTTGGGATAATTTTAACGTAAAATATGAATATAACCCAGTAACTAACACCTATAATCGTAGTTATGGATCCGGATTGGCACACGAAGTTTATCAATGCCCAGATGAAGACTTGGGCGAAAAAAATCCGGAAGATGCATGCGAACTGACTCAAGTCTCTCCCTCTGTAGTAATTGCTATGATGGTCCAAGAAGGGAAAGCGGCCGATGGCTACCACGAAGCTATTACTGCTGTAGGTTCGGGCAAGGCATATATTTTCCAAAATGGTACCGTTATAGAAGGCACCTGGAGTAAAGCTGCTTTGGATAAGCAGATCGAATTTACAGACAGCAGTGGCGCAGAAGTGTCATTAGCTCCGGGACAGACGTTTATTACCGCCGTGCCTAATTACGGTAGTATTGAATATTAGGCAATATCGTGTTAAAATAGTAGTATAAGGTTCCCCAGGAAGTTTGCTAAGCAAATTCTTTGGGGGCCTCATCTGGCTCCTTCGTCTAGTGGTCCAGGACGTCTGGTTCTCATCCAGAAAATCGCGGGTTCGACTCCCGCAGGAGTCACCAATAAAAAATAGACCTTTGGGTCTGGTTTTTTGTTAATAGGTCCTTTGAAGGTCCGACCCCGCAAATCAGGTTCGTGCCGAGCAAAGCAAGGTCCACACCCCCGCAGGGGCTACTTCTGTCAATCTTGACTTTTTAGCTTAAGTGTGATATAATGATAGTATGGTGCCTAGGTTGGGTATTTTTTTGTGCAAAAAAAGGGAAAAGCCTCGTCGTTGTTTTGACGAGGCTTTGGTTTATTGCATCTTTGCGGCAAAGCAGCCGCACGCTCTGAGGAAAGAGACGATGTCGTCGGCGAGGTTGTCCGCGCGCAGCTTTTTGACAGTGTTGGCGATGCCTTCAACGTCGAAATAGACGTGCAGGACGACAGTCTCGTGCTCGACGCTCTGGGTGACATCCGAGAAATAATCGCCGCAATAGATGATTTTTGCAATAGAACCGCACTCTTCGCAATCTTTTTCGAAGTGTTCCGCTTGATCGTAGAGCTGCCAGCCGATATCATAGACATAATCGAGCGGGCAGATGCTGTCTTCGTAGCAGTGCTCTTTCGTGACACGCACGCGCCACTTGTTGTGGAAATGGGCGCCCTCTTTTTCGTTGAACTGAAGTTGAAAGAGGGGCAATCTTTGGATGGACTGTTTTACGATCTTTGCAAGAAAATGATCTCGTTTGTTGTAGCAGACGGTTTCGAAAATTTCGGGACAACGCATAGAGAATCCTCCTTTATAATACCCGAGCAAATTTGAAAGGTTCATAGAACCAAGCCTACATCGTAATTATACCATATTTTCATAGATAGGTATAGAGAAGAGAGGGCGTTTGCTTTTTATGCTAAAATCTGCTATAATTTATGGTATGAAAAAGTTGCCAATCGTAGCATTAATCGGACAGACAAATGCTGGGAAATCTAGCATTCTAAACCGCATGGCCAGAAAAAATATCGCAATTGTAGCGCGTGAAGAAGGTACTACGCGTGATAATGTGATGGCAACGATCGATGACTCTTTTATTTTGATAGATACGGCTGGGTTGAAAGATCCAAATGATGATTTTGAAGCATCCATCCAGGACCAAATAGCGGACGCTATAGATGCGGCGGATGTGATATTGGCAACGCTGGACTCGGCGAAGTATTTTGATCATCGTGATGCGAGGATTGCAAAGGATGCGTTACGGTCTAAAAAGCCAGTATATTTGGTGTTAAATAAATGCGATCTTAGTGAGTCTTTGCCTATTACTGAATTCAGGGCTCTAGGAATTGCGCCGGAAAATATTTATTATGTATCTGCTACTACTGGGCAGGGGATTAATAAATTAAAAAGTGTATTGCCAAAGGGTAAAGTTTCGCAAAATGATGATGTTTTGAAAATTGCCTTGATTGGGCGGCCAAATGTGGGGAAATCTTCGTTGTTTAATACGCTTGGTAAAAAACAACAGGCGATAGTGTCTAGTCGGCAGGGTACGACGCGGGACATTAACCGCGTGACGGTGAAATATAAAGGGCGAGAGCTAGAGATTTTAGATACAGCAGGCTTAAGAAAACCGGGTAAGCGTGAAGTGGGGATAGAAAAATTCTCGGCGATTCGGACGCTCGCGGCGATAGAAGAGGCAGATATCTGCTGCTTGTTGGTAGACTCTACTGAGCCGCATAGTAAACTAGACCAATCTTTGGCGGGGCAGATTGTGGAGGCCGGTAAGGGTATCATTATGGTGGTGACAAAGTCGGATCTTTTGGATGAATCTACGCCGACAAATTATTTTGGAGAGGAAAATGTAGGATATCGAACGGCGGCGGATTTCTTGATAGATGCACTAGAGAAGGATTTTGATTTTTTGCCTTATGCGCCAGTTCTTATTACTAGCTCTGAAACGGGCGAAAATGTAACACAGTTGTTTGAACTAGCCCTAGAGATTGATAGAAATCGTCACCTCGAAGTAAAAACTTCTGAATTAAATAAAGTCTTAAACGAGGCAATCGTGTCTCACCCTCCGGCAGGACTAAAGAATACGCGGCCAAAACCGAAATATATTGTACAGACTGATACTTGCCCACCGTGGTTTGTGGTGCATGGGCATGATTTAGGGCTGTTGCATTGGTCTTGGAAGAGATTTTTAGAGCGGAAAATTAGAGAAAAATACCCATTCATGGGGACTCCTATTATGTTTTCGTACCGCACCGACAATCCTAAATCTATAAAGTCTAGCGAATAGCCTAAAAATACGCCACAATTAAGGCAAATGGGGGCAATTTAAGATCTCATTTTTGCAGGAAGAGAGACTTGATACTCTGAAAAGGAGATGAGAAATGTACCAAGAAAAAATTTATTGTGCGATCTAAATCACTACTATGAAGACGCTTATATTTCAGGTTATGCTATAATACTGATATGAAATTAGTAGTAGGGATAGGGAATCCGGGCGCTAAATATAGCTTCACAAGGCATAATGCGGGGTTTTTGACGTTAGATTTTTATTTTAAGCTAAATAACCTTAGTTGGGGCATAAAACCTCATTTAGGGGCTATTTTTGGGCGTAGAGACGATATTTTATTTATCAAACCTCAAAATTATTACAATGCGAGTGGGAATGTAGTATCTAACTATGCAAAATATTATAAGATAGTCACTTCTGATATCATGATAATTTGCGATGATTTTAATCTAGACTTTGGCAAAATTAGGTACCGAGCTCGAGGTTCTGCGGGGGGCAATAATGGACTAAAATCTATCATCTCCGCCTTAGGCACAGAAGAATTCCCGAGGCTCAGAATCGGGACAGGGAATGATGAGCTGAGAAAAAAAATGGGCGACATGGATTTCGTTTTGTCCAAATTTCTGCCAGAAGAAAAAGCCATTCTGCCCGAAGTATTGTCCGCTGCCTGTAGACATATCGACAATGAATATTTTTTGTAGCAAGATAGGAGTTTTAGAAGCCTATCTTCAAGTAACTTCGCCTCATCTATCTGGGTATTAGAGGGCTATGCTGTCCAAAATAATATAAAATGTTTATGTTTACAACTTTCTTTTGCAAATGTAAAAATTGTGCTACAATAATGTAGGAAAATAATTAATTTTATAGTTGACATTATACATAAACTATGATATTATAAGTAAAATTACTAAATTTAACAGCAGTGAAGTAAGGAAAAAAATAAATGGATAAAAATGCGGAAATCCTCAAAAAAGCAATATCTGGAAGTCTAGACATCGTCGAACAAGACCGTGAAAAGGAAATCATCTCCCGGCGTTTTGGTTTAACTGGAAATAGGGAAACTCTAGAACAAATCGGCGAAATGCTCTCTATTACAAGAGAGAGAGTTAGGCAACTTGAAAAGGCTATTCTTATCCGTCTTCAGATTTCCGCAGAAGAAAATCAGATCCCCGAGCTTGCTGCCGCCGAAAAGTTACTGATCCGCAATTTAACTGAGATGGGTCGGGTTGCTAAGGTTTCTGATCTAGCTGATAAAGTTTATGGTCGTAAAACTACCGCGTCCGAAAAGACCGGTATTCATTTTATTGCAACATTTTCGAAATGTTTAACTGTTGTTGAGGAGAATGATCGCTATAACTCAGCAATCGGAATCGCCGAATATGGCAACACTTTATATATCAAAGAAAAGGTAGACGAAATTGTCAATACTATTAAAGCCAATAAGAAGCCCATGACATTAGAAGAGCTTGACAATGAACTAGATTATGAACATCCAGACTACATAAAGGCTATGGCGTCAATATCTAAATTGCTTGCTACTCTAAATGGGGTTTGGGGATTAACTAAATGGCCTTCCGTAAATCCAAAAAATATCCGAGACAAGATTTTTGTCGTATTAGAAACAAAAAAACAACCAATGCACTTTTCTGAAATTGCTAAAGAAATTTCAGAGTCTAATTTTAAGCGAAAAAACGTTACCATTCAAGCAATCCACAATGAATTGATTAAAGACCCTAGGTTCGTTTTGATAGGACGCGGAATATATGCCCTCAATACTTGGGGATATAAGAAAGGAACAATATCCGACATCATAAAATCCATACTGGAAAAGGCTGGAAAGCCCATGCTTCGCGAAGAAATTGTGAAACAAGTTTTAAAAGTACGGAAGGTTAAAGAAACCACAATACTACTGAACCTCCAAAATAAGACCTTATTTAAAAAAGTCGACAAAAACTCGTATACATTAGCTTAATATGTTAAAATAGTTTCATGGAAGAAGTCATACATTTTATTTTAATGCCAATATTCTGGATTCCGGTAGTTGGAATTTTGGCTTTTTTAACCTATAGGAATTATAAAAAGCTGAATAAATTAAAGGTCTTAAACGTAGATTCGGCCCTATTGATGCTAGAGATCCCTAGAACAAACGATAAAAAAGAGCTCGCGGCTGAGCAGATGTTCGCGTCACTGCACGGAATATTAAGAGATAAACAAGAGTTGAAAAATTCGGGTGGTGTGCAAGAACATCTTTCTTTTGAGATCGTTTCAACAGCTGGACAAATTCGTTTTTATGTTTGGGTTCCTAAGGTACTACAAAGCTTCGTAGAGGGACAAATCTACTCGCAGTATCCTTCCGTACAAATTTACCGGATGAACGAAGACTACGTTGATAACCGCGCTAAATATCCGGTAAAATATTCGGTCGAGTTAGGCCTAGTCGAAAATGAGGCTTTGCCGATTAAGACTTTTGACACGTTTGAGGTAGACCCTCTTGCGGGTATTACTGGAACGCTCGCTAAACTTAATCCAGACCATTCTGAAGAGATGTGGGTGCAGATACTGGCCCGCCCCATACCGGACGATTGGCATAAGAGCACGACTGATAAATGGGTACAGCGTGTTAAATCTGGTAAAAAACCGCTTTTTGGGGGAGGAGTCATAGATTGGTCTTGGGTGGCGGAAGTAATCGGGGCTTTGTTTCGACCTCCGGCAGGAGGAACTGGCTCTGACGTTAAAATTGAATTATCTGAAAGAGATAAAGACCGCGTCGCAAAGGCTGAAGAAAAGGCAACAAAACTAGGGTACGAGGTAAAGATTCGTCTGGCTTACCTAGGCCAAGACCAAACAGATGCCAAACTCAATATGCAAGCGTTAGTCGGGACTTTCAAACAATATAATTCCACAAATCTAAACGGATTCAAACAGCTTGGAGGCTCGTTTAACGCAGTTGACCTAGACGCTTATAAAATGCGTCAATTCTCGAATCGAGGTTTTATTTTGAATATTTCTGAGCTAGCTTCCGTATATCATTTACCCCACACATCAGTAGAGACCCCGAATATAGTTTGGGCTACGTCTAAAACTGCGGAGCCGCCGTCTAAGCTACCGGTTTTAACAGGAAACGTTGCGATAGATGAAAATATATCGGCTTTCGGATTAACAAATTTTAGGGGAATTAATCATCAATTCGGTTTGTTTAGGCGCGACCGCTCTAGGCATATTTACATAATTGGGCAAACTGGAGCAGGGAAAAGTGGTATGTTGGAGCTACTGGCCCTATCGGACGTCTTTTATAACCAAGGATATTGCATTATCGACCCCCATGGCGATTTTGCCATAGATAATTTAAGGTTTGTACCAGAATCCAGGATAAAAGATGTGGTATATTTTAATCCAGCCGACACGGCGTTCCCTGTGGCCTTTAACCCTCTGGAAGTAACGGATCCGACCCGTAAGCCGAATATCTGTTCGGAAGTAATTGGAGTACTTAAACGAATGTTCGGAGATTCTTGGGGGCCTAGGCTGGAACATATTCTAAGGTATACTCTACTTGCTTTGCTAGACCGCCCAGAGACTACACTGCTAGATATTTCTAGGCTTTTAACTGATAAAGACTTTCGAAAAGAAACATTGGAATATTGTAAAGACGTTACTGTTTTGCAATTCTGGAAACATGAATTCGGACAATGGAACGAAAAACAGGTAAATGAGTCTATTGCTCCAGTACTCAATAAGGTTGGGGCTTTTACTGCTAATCCGATTATTCGTAACATTATTGGCCAGCCTAAATCGTCCTTTGACATAAGAAGAATTATGGATGAAGGCAAAATCCTGGTCGTAAACTTATCGAAAGGCCTGATTGGGGAAGATAATGCAGGTATTTTAGGCTCATTCCTGGTTACAAAGGTGCAACTTGCGGCCATGTCTCGCTCAGACATACCAGACGTTGCAGATAGGCGCCCATTCTACCTTTATGTGGATGAATTTCAGAACTTCGCAACAGACTCTTTTGCAGTGATTCTATCCGAGGCTCGCAAATATGGCCTCAACCTTACCGTAGCCAACCAATATGTCTCCCAGATGACCGAAAATGTACGGGACGCGGTATTTGGCAACGTAGGCACAACAATTTCTTTCCGGGTCTCGGCTGATGATGCTCCAGTTCTCGCTAAACAATTTGAGCCCACCTTTGAAGAATCAGATATTATCCAGCTCAACAACCGCAATTTTGTAATTTCTATGATTATCAATGGCGAGAAGGTGCCAGCATTTTCTGCCACAACCCTATCAATACCTGATACCCCCAAGGACAATTTCGAGGCGATTATAGCTCATTCTCGTGAATATTACGCACGTCCGAGATTAGAAGTCGAGGCTGAAATACGAGAGACGATTGAGCAAAGCGAAAAATATAAAAAGAATTTATCGGACTCTGGGCGCCAAGAAGAGCCTAAACTTATTATTAATACCAAAGGACAAACTGCTTTCAGGCCGCTTAGTACCCCCTCAAATGGCAGACGAAGTTCTTCGCGCTTTACCGAACAAAAACCGAACTTAAAATATTCTCCTACTCCTCAAGCAGACTTTCGCAAACAAAATCTAAGCCCAAACGTGGCTGAAGGTAAAGAGAGACTAGGGCTAAAGGATTTGGCTAAGTTAGTTTCCGAACAAGAGGGAAAAACGGATAGTCAACCTAAAACGGAGGAGCGGGGAAGCCAAAACAAAAAGGGAAAACCAGTACGAAAAAATCACAATAACAGGGGGAAAAGGCATACCGAAGCGAACCCGTCCCCTAGAAATACTGTTTCGGGTGCGCCTAAAAGCCCCTCTGGTACTACCCCTATGAAACCTGAGGTGGAATATAGGGAAAAATCCACTATAGAAATTCGCCCTTCCCATAATTCTCTACCCCTATCTACCCCTGTAAAAGATGCAGAAAATTATGCCCCCAAGGATAACTCTGTAGACGGATTCTTATCGATTAAACATTAGCTACGGAAAAGATATAGAATCTGGGATCTGGGACTTAGAAATAAGCCCGGATTTTTGTAGGATAAAACAAAAAAATAAACAAAAATATATAGCCATTAAAAGAAATTTGGCAAAAGCCGGCCGAACCAACATTCGTGTTTTCGATATAGTTTTAATGTCGTACAATGTAGATTTTAGGACATTGGGGTTTGGGTTTTGAGACGGTTAAGTTATCGTCTTTAATAGACGAATAATCCTGGGTGGGCGGGAATTATGGCAAAAATTCAATTAAATACGTGGTCTGGCTCGTCCATATACACTTGCGCTGTGCCAAGGCTGAATCAAGCTGCGCGATGCGATATAAGATACATTATCACATCGCTCCGCCCTGACGCTTCGCTAGAGCGTCCCAAGGGGCTTACGGCGACAAAATTCTCCTTTCGGCAAATTTTGTCTTAACGTTCCTCGATTACAGTTAATGATTCAACAAAAGTCCCTTTAGCCGCTCCAGTGAATATATCTTTAATGTGCTAATAACTTTTATGGATTTTAAAGTGGATTTTTGGATTATCACGGGTTTTTGGCCAGATTTGGCTAAATTTGCCGATTTTTGTTAATTTGACAATTCCCCTTGTTTATTTCCCTTTTTTATAGTTTTCCCTGTTATTTTGTCGAGCTAGATATAGATATGTTATTTACGACTCCAAATTTCCCGAACAAATACCGAACAGGAATAGGAAACTATGGAATTACTATATACCCGAACAGATACCGAACGTTTCCCTATTATTTGTCGCTAAATAGCTGGTGGGCGTGGCGGGGAGCCGCTTATTTTATGGTTTTACCGGCTTGTTTCAAAAGCTTTATCTTTTTGCCACATCATTCAACACATCGGATCTTCGTTGTACTATACTACAAGTTCAACTAGAATTTCAGAAAAGGCTGGAAGCAGAAACTGCTAAACCTACCTAGCTACGCACCGTAATAAGTCGCCGCTGCCCCTATCAGTGGTGAGCTGAGGGTTCAGATTGCCGTCTACATCGAAGTACAAGTAGCACGAGTAGTTACTAGCGTACACTACACTAGACCAGTAGTAGCCGCGGCTCCCCACGCCGAAGGAGCTACCGTTCCAGAGGCCACCATATACAAAGTACACCGGGCTGTTCTGGATATTGCCGCTAGTGCCATCTGTTAGGCTCTCTGCACTTACTAGGTTTTGGTAAGATTTATCTTCGCTTAAGGTAGGTAGTCTCCAGCCAGCTGGGCAGATGGATTGGTTTACGTCTGTATATTGTGTAGTATATGAGCTAGAGTCATTCATAGCTACAGCAGCAGTCCAGTTGTAGTAGTTACCGATGTGGTAGTGAGTACCGCCAGATGTTTGGGATGGGTTGGTGACAGTTTCGTTATCTAGATTACCACCATAGTTTGTATTTAGTGTACCATCCCAGTAGAGGTCGCCTGGGTCGTAGGATTCTGGAGTGTAGTTAGAGTATTCCCAGGTAGTAGTACCAGTAGGATATGTAGCTTCACCAGAAGTAGGAGTCCAGGTAGTACTTATACTAGAATTGACTAGATCTGTATCTGCACTAGTGTAGGTTCTGCCGGCTTCTATATTTAGGTCTAGGTTTTGGGTCATCCAAATATTGTTGTCTGCGAGTTTAGAGACGTAGTAATTCTTCTGGTCACGATTGTCTTTCAGTTGGTATTGCTCACCCGCCGTCATAGAATTAAGCACACTAGTCTTGCCTGCTTCAGACAATGTAGCAAAATCTTGCATATAGGTAAGGTCGCCTATGACAGGCGGTAATTTCCACTGCGCATAAAGGGTAAGGTTTTGGGAAGCTGCTGGAGCAGTGTATTCTGCTTGGTCTTCGTATGTTTTACCTGGCTCTTGTTCTGTAGGCTCTGCTACTGTATTCCAGCCAGTGAAGGTGAAGCCTTCTTTTGTGAATGTGTTCGGGTAGAGATTGGCAGACTCTCCAGCTATGATGGTTTGGGTATCCATAGTGCCAGTACCACCATTTTTGTCATAGGTAATAGTAGTAGCTTTTTGCCATACGGCATAGAGAGTGATAGGTGTGTTAGGTGAGATAGGTAGGAATTCTGCTATTTTCTCTTCTGTTTCGTAGGTAGGTACAGTAGCCTCAGGGTCTGTACTCCAGCCTAGGAAGTTGTATGGTAAATCTTGGGATGGTGTTTTGTATTCTCCGGAGACGATTTGGTTTATATTGTATTCTTTGCCTTCTTCTGGTACTGCTATGTATTCTACTTCGTTGGTAGTTTGTTGCTCGTCATCATTGAAATATAGGCCCTTACCATCAAAGGTTACTGGTGTGGTGTTAATGATAGCATTGTAGTATATATCACTACCC
>JAZUMU010000012.1:0-16472 GCA_045603805.1 Candidatus Nanosyncoccus sp. | reverse complement strand
TTGCTTTAGTTCCTACATTTATTTTTTTTTTACAATATTTAAATTGTATACCCTTTATCCTTACCATTCTCCTACCCCCCCCCCCCCGTGTCAAGAGGGTTTACGTTAAAGATTTTTTATTAAAGTTTTCCACAAGAATTTTACCCAATCTTTAAAATTATAATCATATCGTTATTAATCTTGCCCCTTAAAAACCGTACATAAAACCTATGTCTCCTATTCAGTTTCTCCCATGCTTGCATATTTTAAAAACCTTTGTTAGAATAGACTTTGTCGCTCATTTTTCCCGATAGATTTTATAAAATCTTGCGGGGCGGGAGATCCTATTCTAGGATGGTCGTAAGAGCGAAAAACATTAAGGAGAAAATTAGATACATGCGTATCAAACGACTAAAACGTTCTTCCGAGCGCAAAAAGTCAACCATTCCTCCTGCCGCCTGGCAAGAGTTTATCGAAATCTAATTTCGAAAAAAATATCGCCCGTCTCCGGGCGTTATTTTATTTACGAAGTTTTGCCTCTACAATTTCTTTTAGCAGCTCCACAAAATCATCTCCCGCTCTTGTCGAATCCCAACTGATCCTCTCTCCATCTATTACCACCTCCCCGGCATCACCCCATTTAATAAACTGTCCATCAATATAACACGCCGGCGTACCCTGGATATCTATTCTCTTCGCGACCCCCATATCAAAACTAATTTTATTTTTTACAGCCTCGCTAGCTAAATCACTGTTAAATTTATCCATATCCCCTTTGCCGTTCGTTACTTCTTCAAAATACTTATCAAACAACTCCGTTCGCTCCGATACCAAAGCACTAGACCATTCGGATTGTTCGGCAAATAACTTATCCATATAGGGTTTCCAATATCCTTGTAACCCAGCCGCCTCAGCCGCCGAAGCCGCAGCTTTACTGTTTTGGTGACCATTTATAATAAAATTCCGATAAACAACCGCTAATTTTCCATCCAATTCTTCTATCGCTTTATTTACTTTAGGGTTTATCGAAGCGCACCCCGGACATTGGTAATCTGCATACTCAAAAATAAGGACCGGCGCATTCTCATCTCCTTTAACATGATCTCCGATATTGCCGTTGTCTTTATTCGGGCCAATTACAGAATAGAAATCGTAATCGTTAAAATTGGTAGCTTTATTATTTCCATCCACAATAAAATACGTCGCAACCCCCAAAAAAACCACAGCTACAATCCCAACTAAAATCCCCCATTTAGAAAAACCTCTAAAACTTTTCATATAACTCCTTTAAATGCTATAATGATTATATCATGCTCGAGGAACTAATACGAAAATTCGTTAAATTTATCGACCCTAAACTCGAAAAATATCGAGCAAAAACCCTCCCCTTACCCATTCCGAAATACACTCCTAAAACTTTACCTGATTTTATTGACGTTTTAAAACGCACTCCCCGGAATATTTTATCTAATAAAGACCGTGATCGTATCGCCGCTATCATGAATTTTGATAATCGCAACGTAAAAGATCTTATGGCCCCTAAATCAAAAATGATATTTGTAAATGAAAAAGAAATTTTAGGTCCCCTAGTTTTAGACAGACTTTATAAATCCGGTTTCACCAACTTTCCTGTAGTCGATAACAAAAATAAAGTCCTCGGAATTATCCATACCGAAGCCTTAAACGCCTTAGAAATCAAACACACCGACCGCGCTAAAAAATATCTTGACCCCATTGTAAATTATCTACACACTACCGATTCTTTAAAGTTTGCCGTCAAAGAAATCGAACGCACTAACAGTTATTATTTCCTAGTCCTAGATGAACAAGAATCCCTAGTCGGCTTCTTTACTACCCAAATGCTTCTAGACTATCTTTTGACGTAGGTTGCATATTTCATAAAAATATGTTAATATAGAAAAGTAAACCGCACCTTGGTGCGGAATTTATGTACTTTAAGGAGGTCTATTATATGGACACAAGTGTTTATCATTCGCCATTCGACGGGCGCTATACCAGCCCTGAGATGAATCGCATCTTTTCGGATGACCGCAAGTTCTCTACCTGGCGTCGGCTGTGGATTGCCCTAGCAAAAGCCGAAAAGGAGCTCGGTCTCAACATCACCGCAAGGCAAATCGCCGAAATGGAGCAATATGTCAACGACATAAACTACGACGTAGCTAACGCCCGCGAAAAAGAAATCCGGCATGACGTCATGGCCCATGTCTACGCTTTCGGCCAGCAGGCCAAATCCGCTGCTGGCATCATTCACCTCGGCGCTACCTCATGTTATGTCACAGACAACACCGACATTCTGAACATTCGCGACGCGTTGCAACTCGTCCGCGGTAAGTTACTGGGGATAATCAAACTCTTAGCCGATTTCGCGCAAAAAGAGATGGATACTCCCACTCTTGGCTATACGCACTATCAGCCAGCTACTCCTACTACCGTCGGCAAACGTGCTAGCCTATGGATACAAAATTTCATCGCCAACCTCGCGGAACTCGACTTTGTCAGTTCCCAAGTAAAGATGCTCGGTTGTCGTGGAGCTACTGGTTCCAGCGAAACATTCATGAAACTGTTTCATGGAGACGAGAAAAAGTGCAGGAAACTCGACCGACTTATCGCAGAAAACTTCAACTTTACAGTCGACAGCAACCACTCTAAAGTCTTTCCGGTCTCCGGCCAAACCTATCCGCGCAATCTGGATTTCCAAGTAATCAACGTGCTTGCTGCTATTGCGGCATCTGCTTACAAAATGGCACAAGACATTCGCCTGCTTCAGCACGACAAAGAGCTAGAAGAACCTTTTGCTAAAAACCAAATCGGTTCTTCCGCTATGGCCTACAAACGAAATCCGATGCGCTCTGAACGTATTTGTTCTTTAACCAGATACGTCAGCGGCCTTCCGGCCATGGCCTGGCAAACTGCCGCTACCCAGATGCTCGAACGCACTCTTGATGATTCCGCCGGACGCAGAGTTTACATTCCGGATGCCTTCCGTGCCACCGACGCTATCCTGATATTGTGTAGTAATGTTATCGACGGAATCGTAGTTAATCACGGCATCATCGCTGCACATCTTGATGCGGAACTCCCCTTCATGGCTACCGAAGCTATTATCATGAAGGCTGTCGAAAAAGGCGCTGATCGCCAAACCATGCACGCCAAAATCCGCGAATATTCTCTCGAACTCGGCCGCAAGGTAAAATCAGGAGAAATTTCTACTGACAGGATCAAAAACGAAATGGCTTTCCACGTCAATGATGATCCTAACATTCCCCTTTCTTGCGAAGAAGTTTATGATTTGTTTGATGCAACCAAACTCATCGGTCGCTGTCCTGGACAGGTCAAAGACTATCTAACATACATTGTTAGGCCATTGCTCAAAGAAACTGAGAATCAAGTCGTCATCGACACCCGTGTCACAGTATAACCCCCTAAAGTGCCGCTACCTAGCGGCACTTTTTCAACTTTCATTTTACCCCAAAAAATGATATAATATACCCTATGAGAATTTTAGCGAATGAATTACACGATTTTTTGGGCAAAAAAGTAACTGTAGAGGGCTGGGTCAACTCCCGCCGCGACCATGGCGGACTTATTTTCGTAGACCTTCGCGACCATACCGGCCTAATCCAACTCGTAATTACTCCCGAAACTAAGGACTCTTTTAAACTCGCTGAAACTTTACGTGATGAATTCGTCATTCGTGCTACCGGGAAAATACGTGAACGTGCTCCCGAATTAATAAATCCCCATATCCCTACCGGAAAAATAGAACTAGTTGTCGGCGAATTAACCCTACTAAACAAATCTGAACCTTTACCCGTAAACACCCACGATGATGGCGAAAAATCCTCCGAAGAACTTCGTCTAAAATATCGCTACCTAGATCTTCGTCGCCCTTCTATGCAAACCCGCCTTAAACGCCGTTCTGAATATTATCGCTTTATCCGCAATTATATGTATGATCACGATTTTACCGAAATCACTACCCCTATTCTAGCTAACTCCTCCCCTGAAGGAGCGCGCGACTTTCTCGTACCTTCTAGGTTACATCCGGGCAAATTCTATGCCCTTCCCCAAGCTCCACAACAATTCAAACAACTCCTTATGGTAGGTGGCGTAGATAAATATTTCCAAATCGCCCCTTGCTTCCGCGATGAAGACCCCCGCGCCGATCGTCTCTACGGGGATTTCTACCAACTAGACATGGAAATGGCTTTTGTGGAAGATGGCGAAACCGTGCGCCAGGAAATAGAACCGCTCTATATTTCCTTAGCTACTGATTTTGCTCATAAAAAACTCGTCATAAATTCCGAGCCCGCCAAAACCTACATCCCGAAAGGCAGCCAAGTCCCCCGCCTTCCTTATGAGTTCGCTATGGAGACATATGGTGTAGACAAGCCAGATTTGCGCTATGGCATGGAACTAATAGACCTTACCGACAGCCTCAAAGACACCGACTTTAAGGTCTTCAAAACCGAATGCATCAAAGCCATTCGCGTAAAAGATGGCGCCTCTCTTACTCGCCGCGAAATAGACGATTTTACCAATGAAGCTAAAAAACTCGGCGCTGGTGGCCTAGCTTATATATTATATGTAGATGGCGAGGCCAAATCTCCTATTACTAAATTCCTATCCAACCAAGAACTAAAAGCCATAAAAGAAAAGACCGGCGCTTCAGACGGCGACGCGGTCTTCTTCGGCGCAGACGACCGTAAAAAAGTAAACAAAATTCTTGGAACATTGCGTATCTCCCTTGCCGAACATTTTAACTTAACAAAAGACGACGAAGTTGCTTATTGTTGGATTATGGATTTTCCATTCTACGAATGGGACGACAAAAACCATAAACTGGACTTCGGGCATAACCCCTTCTCCATGCCTAAAGGCGGCCTATCTGTTCTAGAAAATGCTAAGACTGACGCCGAAAAACTCGCTATTGTCGCTGACCAATACGATATGGTCATGAACGGCTACGAAGTCTGTTCTGGCGCCGTTCGGAACTATAACCCCGAGATTATGTATAAAGTTTTCAATATTCTCGGCTATAATAACGAATACGTCGAAGCTCGCTTTGGCGGAATGCTGAATGCCTTTAAGTTTGGCGCTCCTCCTCATGCCGGCTGTGCCCCTGGGCTAGATCGCATCTTTATGGTTCTCGAAAACGAAAAAAATATCCGCGACATTATTGCCTTCCCAAAACACGGCTCTGGCGTAGATTTAATGATGAACTCTCCGTCCCCAGTAGACCAAATCCAGCTAGATGAAGCCCACCTCGCCATCATCCCCGAAGAGGATTAAATGTTTCGCACCATCAAAAAGTCCATTCAAACCAAAGAAAAAATTGCTTCAATTTTTCTTCTGCTTCTCGACTCTTACCCCCTAAACGAAATTTCTATCAAACGCATCACCAAAACTTGTGGCGTCAATCGTAATACTTTTTATTACCATTTCGCTAACATCTCCGACCTTATCGAATACGTTGTCAAAAATATTGTCGATGACATCATAAAAAAACACCCGCCAAAAATTGACTCCCTAGAAGACTGCTTCGTAGCCGCAGTCAATTTCGCCCGCAACAACAAACAAGCCATTAATCATATTTATCATTCCACCAATCGTGCTATTTTCGAGCGTCACCTATGGCATATCTGCGAATATTCCGTTAATGCCTATCTTAATTCTATTCCGCCCGAATTATTCTCCGTACAGTCTCCCGAAGAGCGCGAAATCATCAAAGATTTTCTCAAATTCGAATGTTTTGGTTTTGCCATAGATTGGATTAACCACGATATGCCAAACGACGTAACCTCCAAAATCACCATTCTAGCATCTTTATTTAAGTCTAACGAACTCAAAAAGTTATCAAAAACACCTTAAAATCTTCATTTTTAGGCACGTGTCTAAGAATGTCTATTGATTTACCCCTGTTTAACAGATACAATCACCATATATAATATATAGGTTTTATGGGAAAAATAATATATAGGTTTTATGGGAAAATTCGTTGTTAAATATCGTAAGCTTATTTTGTTTCTCGCCGTAATCTTAATTGTTCCGGCATTAATTGGTATGTTTAATACCAAAGTCAATTACGATATGCTAAATTACCTCCCCGACAGTATGGAAACTGTTATCGGCCAGGATAAACTCATGAACGAATTCCACAAAGGTGCTTTTTCTATGATCATCACCGAAGGTTTATCTGGCAGCGCCGAAACAGACCTAGAAACTAAGCTTAGCCAAATAGAACATGTCGACACCGTCCTTGGACTTGGCACTATCGAAAACGCTGGTTTACCCGCCGAACTCCTGCCAGACAACATATATGATACTTTTCATAAGGGCAAAGAATCATTAATCGCTGTGTTTTTTGACACTTCCTCTTCTGCCGAAGAAACCATCAATGCCATCAAACAAATACGCCGTGTTGTAGATAACAAGGCCTACGTTTCCGGTATGTCAGCTTTTACCACCGACCTCCGTGAATTATCTAGCAACGAAGAATTATTCTATATCATAATTGCTGTAGCCTTAGCTCTTATTGTAATGCTACTTCTTTTAGACAACTGGCTCGCACCAATTCTATTTTTAGTGAGCATTGGTATAATGATTCTTTACAATCTTGGCACTAACATTTTTCTTGGCGAAATATCCTATATCACCAAAGCCCTGTCGGCTATCTTACAACTTGCCGTCACTATGGACTATTCCATTTTTCTTTGGCATTCCTATCGCGAACACCTAGCAGCTAGTCATCATCCTAATCACGCCATGGAGCGTGCCATTAAAGCAACTCTTAGCTCCGTATTCGGTTCATCCGCCACTACCGTTGCCGGCTTTATCGCGTTATGCTTTATGACTTTTACACTAGGGATAGATTTAGGTATAGTCATGGCGAAAGGCGTTATTCTTGGCGTTATCGGTAGCGTTACAGTTTTACCCGCGCTCATCTTAACTTTCGATAAGCCTCTCCACAAATTAGATCACAAACCTATTTTGCCAAACTTTACTAATCTTAGCAACAAAATTGTTAAATTTTTCCCAATCCTTATTGTCATTTTTATCGCCATCATTCCACCATTTCTTTATGGTTATCAAAAAACCAACGATAACGTATACTATACCATTAGCGACAGTCTACCCAGCGATATGCCTTTTGCTATAGCCAACCAAAAACTCAGCGAAAACTTTGGCCTCCAAAACGTCCACATGATTTTATCAGATGCTCATCTCAGCACCGATTCTGCCCTCGCTATGACAAATGAATTAAAAAATATCGCCGGTGTAAAATCTGTTCTCAATTTAGAAAGCATTATTGGCGACCAAATTCCCGCCGAAATATTGCCAGCCGAAATCCTCGATATTTTAAAAAGTGAAAACTACGAACTTACTCTCGTTATTTCAGAATACAGAACCGCCACACCCGAAATCGCCAAACAAATCAGCGACATCAATCAAACCATTAAAGCCCATGACGCTTCAGCTCTTTTAGTCGGCGAATCTAGTCTAACCCAAGACATGATCAACCTAACTTCCGTAGACTTTCAGGTCGTTAATACTATTTCCATCATAGCCATCTTTATCATTATTGCCATTGTCACAAAAAGTATTTCCCTACCATTCATTCTTATCGCCGTTATCGAATCTGCCATTTTTATCAACCTCGGTCTCTGCCATTTTACTGGTACACAACTTTCATTCATCACGCCAATTTGCATTAGTACTATCCAGCTAGGTGCTACAGTAGATTACGCTATCCTTATGACTACTCGCTACAATCGTGAACGTTTATCCGGCAAAGACAAACGTAAGGCGGCCAAAATTTCCATCAAGACTTCTCTTCCTTCTATTATTGTTTCCGGCACAGTGCTATTTGCCGCCACCATCGGCGTAGCTGTTTATTCCCAAGCCGACATGATTTCTTCAATGTGCATGCTCATGGCTCGCGGCGCCATTATTAGCATTTTTATCGTTCCAACTTTCTTGCCGTCATTACTCATCCTTGCCGACCCGCTCATTATTCGCACTACTCTAGGTATGAAAAAATTAACAAAAGGAGATAATTAATGAAAAAAATCACGATCTTTACATCAATCTTAATTGCTACCCTATCCATTAGCAGCATTGCTACTTTGGCTACTAATAGTTCCGCGTCAAGCACCACCGAGAGCGCCCCACAGTCTATTGCCTTAGAATCCAATCTTACCGATAATAGCATTAATCAATTAGCCAACAAAAACGCCAACATGTACATTATCACAGATACCGCCGGCACTACCAATAAAACTTTTATCGGCAATACCATCGCAAACGAAGAAACCTTACCAATAGAAATGCAAATCCAGTACTATTTAGACGGCGCAGAAATCACCGCTTCCGAGCTAGCCGGCAAATCTGGCCATATCAAAATCACATACAAGTTTTCCGCTATTTCTACTTTTCAAAACAAATTAGTGCCATTTCTTACGGTCACCGGCCTAAATCTTAGCAGTAATAAATTTAGCAATATCAAAATAGACAACGGCAAAATCATTTCCGAAAATGACAGTATAACTTTAGTCGGATATACCTTTACTGGCCTTAGCCAAGATTTAAATGCTGATTTCTTGCCTTCTAACTTTACCATAGAAGCCGATACCACTAATTTTGAACTCGGCACTGTTTATAGTTTTGCTACCAATGAAATCTTCGCCGAACTAGACACTTCCAAACTTACTTCCGTAGACAACATCATTAATTCTATAAATAGCCTTTCCGCCGGTCTCGACCAAATCATCGTCGGCTCCAACAATCTCACAAACGGTGCAGATTCTCTTGCTGCTGGTATTTCCAAACTCCAGCTTGGCGCAGACAATCTAGCCACCGGCGCCACCAACCTAGCCGCCGGCGCCAGCAAACTCTCTAACGGGCTCAATTCTCTAGTGGCATTCGACAACGAACTCCTAGACAAAGCCAATACCACAGTTTCCGAAGTAGCCACAAAAGCCCAAGAACTAATAGAAAAATACCACGTAGACCCCGCCGTCGTAGCCGAACTTACCAAACCAGTTACCGACTACTACAACAAAATTCACACCGCCGTCACCTCATACGCTGCCAACATAGAATCTCTCGCTGCCGGCGCCAACAACCTTTCTGCCGGAATCAACAGCCTAGCTGCCGGTGCCACCGAATTAAAAACTGGCGTAGATTCTCTTGCCAACGGCGCTGCCCAACTTTCCGCCGGTAGCCATACGCTTAGTCAAGGCCTAAATACTTTCAAAACTTCTGGCATAGATAAACTAGTCAACTTTGCCAACCAAGACGCTGCAAGTTTTGTTTACAATTTCCGCCAGACAATTAATGCCGCCAAAAGCTATACCACCCACACCAAAATCATTTTCAAAACCCCAAGTATCAAATAACTACTTTTTCAAAAACTTTGGCTTTGCAATAGAGAAATTTATCGCATTCTTTTGAAAACTATCTATTGCCAACTTTACTACCACCACCGTAGACACCGTTACTACACCTATACCTATACAGTATTCCATCACAGTAATCGTACCAAACCCACTCCTAAGCATCAAAGCTATCGGCGCTGTGAACGGGAAATAGGTCATTACTTGTACCATCATATTAGGCTCAGCAGCCATAAACGATTGCATAAAGTAAAGCGGTAGTACCATCACAATAATTGCCGGCCCAATAAAAGACGATGCATCTCTCGCCGTAGACACCATTGACCCCACCCACGTGCATGTCCCCGCATAAAACAATATCGAAACTAGGAACAATAGCACGCTTAACAATATCGTTACCGGGTCAATTTCTATCATAGAAAGTATCGGCCCAATCAATGCATTATCACGATTAAAGAGCACTAACGCAACTACCGGTATCGCTATTGCCGCAATTTGTACTGCACCCAGCGCCAGCATCGCCATTATTTTCCCTACAATCAAGTGTTTAGACGATACAGATGTTAAAATCATCTCGCTAATTCGATTCTCTTTTTCTTCCACTACCGTAAGTAGAAATCTATTTCCGCAAAGCGCCACAAACATAAAGAACAATATACCAATAGCAAACGGAATAATCGCTTTACCTAGTGCGTTAGCATTCTCGCCATTACGGTTCAACTTATTGTCCACTATTTCATATTGCCCGGTTAGCGCCAACACGTCTAGTGCATTTACTCTACCAGTTGCATCACTCAAAAGCAAATTTTTCAAAACATTACCATCGTTATTAAAAATATCCAGCCCTTCGGATACATGATAAAATTCCGCTTTTTTACTTTCAGTAAAATCCTTTGGAATGTAGAAATACAAATCCACCTCACCTTTTTTTACCATTTCCTTTCCAGCTTCTTTATCGCCATCTATCACATACGGCGTTTCTGGCGAAAATATTCCCGCCTCATCCGTAATAGCTATTTTAGTATTCTCATCAACTTTAGGATTTTCATTCACATTTCTAGACGACAAAAAACTCACCAAATATATCCCCCCTATTAGAAGCGGAATAAGCAACGTCGCCGCCCAAAACGCTGGCTTTTTTACCTGCCTTATAAATTCAAACCTGAAAACCTTAAAAGTTGTCTTATTTTTCATTTTCTTCTCCATATACTTTCACAAATATTTCATCCAAACTTTTACCACCAAACTCATCCCGAATCTCTTTTATTGTACCGTATGCCCTCGCTGTACCATCTTTTAACAGCAATGCTCTATCACACAGTCTTTCTACTTCATCCATATAATGTGTAATCATTACCACGGCTGCGCCCTTTTTGTGGTGCTCCTCAATAATTTCCATCAAAAGCTTACGATTCATCGGGTCAAATCCCTTCGTAGGCTCATCTAGTATCAAAAGTTTCGGATTATCCATAATAGTAATCCCAAGTTGTATTTTTTGTTGTTGTCCTCCAGATAATTTTTCTACCCGTTCTTTTGCCTTATCTTCTAGCCCTACTCTCTTCAAATAGTTCATAGACCATTCATACGGATTTTTTACGCCCTTCAGTTCTCCAAAATACACCATGGTATCTATTGCATTTTCTTTGCGATAAAGTCCACGCTCTTCCGGCAAATATCCCACCTTTACTTCCGTATCTTCCGGATTGTATTTCTTTCCATCTACCAAAAGCTCGCCCCCCGTTGGAGAATATAGTCCCAAAAGCGCCCTAATAGTAGTAGTTTTTCCAGACCCATTAGAGCCCAAGAATCCAAATATTTCTCCCTTTTTCACTTCAAAACTTAAATCTTTAATAATCTCCTTATCCCCAAACACCATTTTGAAGTTCTTTACTTCAACAATATTTTTCATGCCTCTATTATATAACAAAAGCCAAAAAAACAATAGCGTAAATTAAACGTTGTATTCCCACCCCACCCTATAAAAATTTCTTTTCAGCATCCGCACACTATTAAGGTACTTTGCATGCCCTAGATAAGACACAATCGATTCTTCACCTCTAATCCCCGCCATCACCTCCTCACAAGCAATCCTGGTATTCTTAGTTATTCTTTTGCCCGGTACAATATGATTAGGATAAACAACTGCCCCTAAAAAAGGCACCCCTTGTTCAATCTTCCGTATCATTCGTTTTTTAGGGTGCAAGGTTAGTTGCTTTAACTTTAAAAATTCTTCTATCGCTTTTAAATCTTTTTTTAGTTGGGGCAACTGCTCCTCACTTACCACAATATAAAAATCATCCACATATCTACCGTAGTGTTTATAGCCCAATTCATAAACAATAAATCTATCTAACTGGTCTAAATATATATTCGATAAAAGTTGCGAAGTCAAATTCCCAATCACAATCCCCCTCCCGGCTGGTTGCCCAAATAAACTTTTACTAGCTGGCAATTTATCCCATCCAGTAAGGTCTCCTTTTCTCCTTACACCATGTATCGGATCATCAAAAATTGTTGTTTGCCACAAAAACTTCATTACTTCATACTCTCTACTAGTTTCTTTTCCTTTAAACTGTCGGTTCAATCCCCATACAGCCCGCCCATACAACTCTCTACGAGGCAAAGACATAAAATAACCTTGTATGTCTAACTTTACAACATATGTTTTCTTAGCGTAATTATGGGAAACCGACCGAATATGATGATCCAACCTTTTTATACCATACAATGTCCCTTTACCTACCCGACAAGAGTATGCATCCTCTATCATTCGCCTGTCCCACCATTCATAAACCGTATCAAAAATCAAATGATGTACCACTCTATCCCGAAATGTCGCCGCAAATATTTCACGTATCACCGGATTATATATTATATGCGCCGTGCTACGGCTTGGCCGATAAGTTTTGTTTAAAATATCTTTTCTTAAAAGTTTCAAATTCTCATCCGCATTCAGTTCAAACAACTGCTCATCCCTAGTTGCTCTCTTACCCCCCCTTCTTGCCTCTAAATAGGCCGTAAAAAGCGCTAATTGTAAACGATTTTCAAACGACCCTACCCATTCCTTATCTTCTTTGTCTAAAGCTATTTCTTTCACCCTAATCTTTTCTTTATCATCGCTTTTAAATCTACTAAAGTTTCTCCTATCTTCGTCCTGGTTATTAAATCAAACAATTGATTTTCGTCCGCTATAGCTAACACTGCCGTTATATTATCTATTTCTAAAAACATCTCTTCCCGTGCTAGTTCTTCAGGCATTCTCCCGTTCGCCATTTTAAAATATATTTTTGTTAAACTTGCTACATCTTTTAACATACCCATCCCAAAGGCTTCCCGATACACCCCATCCATCTTCTTTATTTTTGGAGGCAATATCTGCGCTAATTGCCTAATTAACCCATAAATATCCGGAAAATTTTTCTTAGGCATAATTATTTTCTTTACTTTTTCCGCATCAGCCTGCTCTCGTTTATACATTTCTAGAATTTCGTTTGCCGTATATTCCTTTTCCATCTCCACGACAATTAACCCGTAATCAATCTTTTTTGCTTTAAGGCCTATCGTATTAACGTCCTTCATAAATTTTTCCCCCCAGTGCACCGATACAATTCCATGTTTAAATCTATGTTTTAAATCATTATCTTTACGAATTACCGGCTTCTTTTTTAGTCTCGGACCGACAATATATTTATAAAAAAGAGCCGACTGTCCCCCCATCTTATACCATTCATCCTCTATGCCCGCTAGAGAGGGGTATAATATCAGTCTAGACCTATTCTTTTCTTCTAAAGACAACGCAATAACTTTACCGTTATAATATTCCCTATGCTTATCTTTTTCTATTTTATCCCGTTCGTCAAATTCTTTACCCGCCTCTGTTTCTAAAAGTATTCCTTTTAGAATTTTGGTGGTAAATTCATCATCTTTACTTTCTTTACCTTCTTTACCTTTTGTATTCCCTTCTTTACCTTTTTCTTTACCTTTTTTACCTTTTTCTTTACCTTGTTCGTATTTATTACATAATTCTTCTATTACCAGCACCTTATTCAAAGCTGGGCGCGATTTTTTATGCATCCAAAAACTAAAAGTTTTTTGTGTTACTCCAATTTTTTCCGCAACCTCCACTTGCGTCCACCCGCTAGACCGCATAACAACTCTTAGCTTGCTAAGAGCCTTCCCTATTCTATCCTCCATCTCTGCCATTGTATCACATTACCCTTTCAAAAGAAATTGCTACTGTTTTAAAAAATTCTAAAATACCCTTAGGACTTATGGGCGCTGTGGGGCGCCCATAAATCTAGCAAAAAACTAGATTCCCATTCCTCCTAGATGCTTACGCATCTAGGGGAACGAAAATCTATTTTTTGCGTTGTGGCGGGGCTCGGAAGGATAGAAACCTAACTTAAAGCTACTCGGCAGGAGCTACGCACCGGACTGAGTACCCGTAGCGCTTATTGCTGCCGTTCGTACCCGGACGTACGCCGCCACTGCCGAAGCTCAGACTGTAGGCGCCGTAGGTACTGTCCGCAGTAGAGGACCAATAGTACCCGCTGCTGCCGCGATTGCCCGCCGACGAACCGCTCCAGTAGCCGGAATAGACGAAGTTATTTGGGAAGGAGCGCCAATTATTGGAACCACTATGGTAAGTGCCGGTACCCCCCATATTGCTGTCCAAGTTGGAGAAAGAACCATTTTCTGTTGTTTCATTACCTATTGGTAGTATCCAGCCAGCTGGGCAGATATCACCAGCTACGGTTTCTACGCTTTGTTCTCCAGTACTATAGGTACCATTACCAGCTGTAGCAGAGTACCAGTTGTAGTAGTTACCGTAAGAGTACCACTGGTAAGCTTTTTCACTATTGGAGCTACTATTGTAATTAGCTATAGCCCCCTCACCACCTAGGTTAGTGTTAAAGGTATTAAGATAGGATTGGTTATAACAATCGGCACTACCCCAGTCCGCACACCAACTATTACTATTGGGTGATAAATGGTTGGATGTGTTACCATCATTGTTCTTTATAGCTACGTTAGTAGTACCTTCTTCTACTATTGGGTTGTTGGTGTTAGTCGTAGATATAGTAGCGTCGTTATCTAGTCTTAGGTTTTCTGTCATCCAACAGTTACCGTCTGCCAGTCTAGCGATAGTATATACTTCTCCATCTCTGCTGTCTGTAAGAGCGGTGATTGTGTTTTTACCTACGGTGAGTTTACCGGTTTCTGTATTGTACGTAGTAGCAGTAAGGCTAGAGCAACCTTGCCAACCTTGGAGAGATACTGGAGTACTGCCGTCCATTTCTGCTGGCACCCATACTGCGTAGAGAGTGTCTTTCCCTTCTGCAGCTTCTATTGCTACGTCTTTAGTCATGGTAAATGTTTCATTAGGGCCATAGATGGTGGGGTCGTTTCCTTCATCGTCGTCAGTGAGGTTATCCCACGCATTCTGATCTGTACTCCAGCCAGCAAAACCATATCCAGTCTTTTTGTAGTTAGGTGCATAAAGATTAATGGTGTCGCCTGCTATTACACTCTCATGGGCTAATGTTACAGTAGTAGGTTCATCGCCATCGTAGGAAGTAGATTCCATACTGCCGGCAGTAGCGTTATTGCCGTCATAACCTAGGTCTACGATTGGAGACCAGACTGCGTAGAGAGTGGCCTTTTCGCCAGCGCCTAGGGATAGGTTCGCTTCTATATCGGCTGCATCTGTAAATAATGCACTTGTAGCATTAGGGTCTAGACTCCAACCTAAGAATTCGTAATTATCATATTGTTCTGTGGCTGGAGTTTTATAAGTACCAGAATACTCTGAATTGCCTATAGCATAGGCTGGGTTACCGTCTGCGTCGGTGGCGGTAATGATGGCATAGTAGCCGTACCCTGAGTTACCACAATAGCTTCCTCTATGATCACTGGTAGTATAGGCAAAGGTTAGAGCATTACCAGCTACCGTAGCATTCATACCAGCATATTGCGAGCCATTAGCAAATGGATATTTACCATTGGAGCCAGACACTTTTTCACCAGTTTCCCAGTTAGCTACCGCAGTATAGTCTGCATGACTGCCTTGCCAGAAGCTAAAGTACTGATCCATGTTGGGGCCACAAGTACCATCAGCTTCCATCTTTACTAGATTTAGGTTTACTTCTTCTGCATTAGCAAATTCATATACGAAAGTTTTATTAACACCAATTGGATACATCTCGCCTGGAGTTTGTACACCTTCATCATTTACATTTGATGTATGAGAATAGATTTCCGTTTTGTCTGTAACGGTTTTCTCGTATCTTACTACGTTAGTAGTATTAGACTGGTTGTTATCAAAGTAGAGTCCGTTGCTATCAAAAGTAACTGTAGCAAGATCACTTCTATTAGCTTCTACAGTGTAGCTTATATCACTACCTGCATAAGTACCATATGGAGTATCTGGAGTGATATAGAAGCCATAGTAGATGGTAGTAGTGTCGTTTGGGTCAGTATGTTCGTAATCTTTGTCTGTGATGAAGGTAGGATTAGACTGGTCTGTAGATAGAGAGGTATATACTTCGTCTGCTTTAGTTTCTGGTTTTACTAAGCTTAAACCATAAGTATTGTCGTTTAGGTTAGTTAGTTCACCCTCATCTACTGTTACCATAGGAATTACTTTAGAAGAATCTGTGGTAGATACTAGGTCTGTGTTATCCGTATAGGCAGTGAGGGTATAGCCTGCCTGTGTAGCTTCTTCTACTGTAGCTTTTACTTCTGCTACGGCGAATACTGGATCACTCCCTACTTCTATAGTGATATCTCCTCCAGTAACGTCTAGTGTTAAGCCATCTTCTTCTACTGCGTTAGTATTATTCTTATTAGTACTAGCAAGAAGAGTAGTTAGTGTACCAGCAGAGGCTAGAAGGGCTATAGCAGTAAGGCCTGCTGTAATACGTTACTTAGACTTAAGTACTGCTTTGGTGCTATCTACTAGATGTACTAGTTTAGTTATTTTACCGGATTTCTTTTGTTTTCTATATAGTAAGGCTGTGATGATAATAGCTACCATAGTTAGTATTAGTACTGCGCTAATACTAATGGTAGTTATTT
>JAZUMU010000011.1:0-36327 GCA_045603805.1 Candidatus Nanosyncoccus sp. | reverse complement strand
GAAGATAAAGATGCTACTACCCCTACCTATACTAGCCAAGAGGATATCATGAGAAGTTTGGATTTGACAAAAGGCGATGTTATCCTTTACGCTATTAGTGAACCAGCCTTTACCATTTCCTACAACGGTAACGGCGCAGATGCTACTACTAATATGGATAACGTAGAGCAATACACTACCAACGTAGAAAGCACATCTCAGGTAGACCTCCTAGCCTCTAACTTCAAGAAAGATGGCTACGGCTTTGCTGGTTGGAGCACGGACCAAGACGCATGGGAGCATCTAACGGATAATGACGAGACTAATAATCCTACCATCTATGGCCCTAACCAAATGATTACAGTAGATCCATCCGCTTCTACCAAACTAAATCTCTATGCTGTATGGGTACCAGCAGAAACAGACGCACAAGGTAGCCCAGTGTCCCTCCAGAATTGGCAAGGCTGTTCTAACCTCACTGCTACTACATATGACAGTGAAACAGGGACTCTAAACGTAGGTAAAAATACCGTTACTGCGCTTACGGATGCAAGGGATGGCAACATTTACACAGTAGCCAGACTAGCTGATGGTAACTGTTGGATGACGGAAAACCTACGGCTAGATAACGAGCCAGAACTATCTACCACCAATACCCACAACCCAGACTTACCTCTCACTAATAATTACGAAGAACAAACCACTTCTAACAAACTTTCTGCAACATCTAACAACTGGTGCAATAGCTGGAGCACTGAAGAAGAACAAAAAGCTTGCTATGACCATTCCAATCTAAATACCAACAATACAGCAAGCACCACTACTTCCCCAACATTTAGCCAAGACTTTACCAGTAGCTTCCATAATAGCAACTTTGACGCCAACATAGCATCTTACGGCAACTACTACAACTGGTACTCTGCTACAGCTGGTAATGGTAAATATGAGACTGATAGCAATGTAACCGTAGCGGGTGATATCTGCCCAGCTGGCTGGATACTACCTATAGGAAGCCAAACATATACTAACGGTTCTTTCTCCCATCTAGATACTTCTATGGGCGGAACTGGTAGTGGTCAAGGCACAACCGAAGCTTCCAATAGATGGCGCTCCTTCCCGAATAACTTCGTCTATTCGGGCTCCTGGTACGGTTCGTCGCCGGACCGTCGCGGCGACTACGGGTACTATTGGTCCTCTACTGCGGACGATACCAACTACGCCTACTATCTGTACTTCTACAGTGACTACGTAACTCCGGGTATGGGCTACAGCGATAAGGGCAACGGGTTCTCAGTCCGGTGCGTAGCTCCTGCCGAGTAGCTTTAGGTTAGGTTTCTATCCTTCCGAGCCCCGGGGAAAAATAGCGGCCCCGCCGCTATTTTTAATGTTTTTAACGAAACTAAAACTTTATTATTCTATCTAAATATGCTATACTCTCTTTTAGAAGCGTTCGAGCAGTTATCGCCTGCAAGCTGGCGGAAGAAAGGGGCTCCCCGATTAGACCCGCCCGTGAATCCGCGTAAGAGATAAATTAAGCGCTGAGTACAAAAATTACTCAGAAATTGGATGGTACCGCTCTAGAAGAGTTCCAATGGCGAATCCATTGGATTTTTTAATGAAAGGAGCAAAATGAAATACAAATCCGGGCAAAGAAGAAAAACCGTAGAATACGAAAAGGCTATTTCGGAATGGTGGAAGAAGAACAAAACTTTTGAACAATCCGTAGAAAATCGGCCAGTAGATAAATCCTACGTCTTCTACGACGGCCCTCCGTTTATTACTGGCTTGCCACATCACGGTACTCTCCTTAGCTCTATTGTAAAAGATGCCGTCCCGCGCTACTATTCTATGAACGGCTACCGGGTAGAGCGAAAATGGGGTTGGGACTGCCATGGTCTACCGGCCGAAAACTTCGTCGAAAAGCAACTTGGTATTACGGACCGCCGTGATATTGGCGCCAAATGGAGTCTGGAAGACTATATTATTAAGGCACGCGAATCCATGGTCGCCAATTCCGAAGAATGGCGGGGAACCATAGACCGTGTGGGTCGCTGGGTAGATTTTGATAACTGCTATCGTACCATGAACAAAGATTTTATGGAATCTGTTTGGTGGGCGTTCAAAAAATTATACGAAGCCGGTAAAATCTACGAAGGCCGTAAAGTTTTGATGTATGATACGAAATTCGCTACCCCTGTGTCTAAGGCCGAAGTCACTATGGACAACGATGCCTACCAAACCGTCACCGACCCTAGCGCTTATGTAAAGTTCAGAGTAGTTGAAAAGATGGCAGAAAATGTTCATGAGCGACCTTGCGCGACTAACGAGGAGCGAAGGAGCGCCGGCTCGCCCGTAACGACGGGCCGAGCCAAGCGTGTCGCGAGTGAACCGTTTTTGCCATCTTCCCCTACATATTTCTTAGCTTGGACCACCACGCCTTGGACACTCATGGCCAACCGTATGTTAGCGGTAGGTCCAAAGATGAACTATGCCAAGGTAAAAGTAGACAACGAGGTTTACATTCTCGCAGAAAACAAGATAGAAAAAATCTTCGCAGATACAGACTACGAAGTTATAGACCATAAAATCCCCGGAACCAGCCTCGCGGGATGTAAGTATTATAGCATAGATAGTACAGAATGTCAAGTATTCACTGCTGATTTTGTTAGCGAAGAAGAGGGTACGGGTATCGTCCATATCGCCCCAGCCTATGGTGAAGACGACTACGCTCTCTACTTGGAACACGAAGCCGAAGCCGAGTTTGTAGATACTCTAGACGAAAACGGTTATTATCTCCCAGAATATGCTGAAAAACTGCACGCCCTCGGTGTGCGCGATACCGACGAGTATGGCATCCAGATCTGGGAGGCCAATAAATTTATCGCTAAATGTTTAGAAGCCAAGGGAATTATTTATAAGATAGAGTATATACAACATGAGTATCCGTTTAACCCTCGCTCTAAAGAACGTATCATGTACCGCGCGTTTCCATCTTGGTTCTTTAATATCCAGGGTCAAAAGCCTTTAATGCTTGCCGAAAACGAGAATATTCACTGGTTCCCAGGCTATCTAAAGCACGGCCGCTTCGCTAAAAATATCGAAGCCGCGCCGGATTGGAATCTTTCTCGCGATCGTTTTTGGGCTACCGCTATGCCGGTCTGGAAGGGTGACAAGGGCAACATTAAAGTTATTGGCTCCTACAAAGAACTAGAAGAACTATCCGGTAAGGTCCTCGAAGATTATCACCGCCCATGGGTAGACGAAATCGAGTTCGATATCAACGGTGAACACTTTACTCGTATCGAAAAGGTTCTAGACTGTTGGTTTGAGTCTGGCTCTATGCCGTTCGCTCAGCTCCACTATCCTTTCGAAAACAAAGAAAAATTCGAACGCAACTACCCCGCCGATTTTATCGTGGAATACGTTGGGCAGGTGCGCGCGTGGTTCTATTATGTCCACGCTGTAAACACCACCTTGGCCGAAATTGGCGCCTTTGGTGAAAAAGCTAAAAACGGCCCTAAAAACGCCTATAAAAACGTCATCACTACTGGTACTTTAGCAGGGAATGACGGCCGCAAGATGAGTAAATCCCTCGGCAACTACACCGACCCTAATATCCTAATGGACCAATATTCCGCCGACAGCCTCCGCTTCCTACTATTGTCTAGTCCAGTCCTTTCTGGTGAAGATTTTGCTCTGCTTGATAAAGACGTTTCCGACGTCAACCGTAAACTATCGATGCTCTGGAACGTTTACGATTTCTTCACTACCTACGCCGAAATTGAAGGATGGGAAAGCCCAGAGGCGCCTGGTAACTTTGGCACTGGGAAAATCGCTGATCTTAAAAATCCGTTAGACCGCTGGATTCTTGCCCGTCTCTACGAGGCTCGCCGCCAAGTTATAGACGGCATGGCCGAATATAATATCCCGAAAGCTCTAGAATGCATTTTGCCATTTATTGATGACCTCTCCAACTGGTTTGTCCGTCGCTCCCGCCGCCGTTTCAACAAAAACGATAATATGGAAGACAAACAAGAAGCTTTCTGGACGCTTTGGAAAGTGTTAGAAAAAACCGCCGTCCTGCTAGCGCCATTTACTCCGTTCTTGGCTGAAGAATTATGGCAAAACCTAGTTGGCGGTTGGGACAAAGACAAATCAGTCCATCTGTTAAACTATCCGACTACAACTGAAATAGACGATACAGAAGTTTTGGGCCAGATGGCTCGCACACGCCAGATTATCACCGATGCCTTAGCTCTTCGTATGCAAAAATCTGAGACCGAACAACAAATCAAAATCCGTCAGCCCCTCGCTAAGCTTACCTACGACGGCGAGAAATTGCCAGAATTCCACGAACAGATTATTGCCGACGAAGTGAACGTAAAGAAAATCGAAAATGGTTCAGAGCTAACGCTAGACAAAACCCTTACAGAAGAGCTGAAGAGGGAAGGCTACGCTCGCGAAATAATTCGCGCTGTTCAGGCCGCCCGCAAACACGCCGGTCTCCAGGTGGACGACCAAATCAAACTTTCACTATCTATAGATTTACCAGAAGGCTACGAAGATTTGATAAAGTTTGAGGTCAACGCCACCGAAATAGTTAAAAATCAAAACTACTCCCATGATGAAATCGCCAAGCTAAACGGCGAAAACATTACAATTTCTTTAGAAAAGGTTTAGTATAACAAAAAATAAACTCAATTTGAGTGAGTATTGGCAAAACCAATTAATTTTTACTACTTTTCCTCATCCGAGACGAGTAAAGTTACCGAGCGAGGCCTAATAGGCTGAGCAATCTAGCAACTTGATCGAGGCGAGGATTGAGCGAAATGTTGTAAAAATTAACATGGCGAGAAGCCAACCACGAACGAAAATGAGTTTATTTTTTATATAAGCTACCCCTGTGTATTTGACAAATCACCATATTTTAAGCATAAACACTATTGACAAATTTCACAATGTGTGCTATACTCAAAACAAGTTAGAAAATAAAATAAATATTCTAACAAACAACAAAAATAAACAAAGGAAAAACAAATATGACAACCCAAACCATCAAACTACCAAGTAAAGTAATAGATTCCGATTGGAAGGATGATATTGCTTACGAACCATACGAAGACGAAGGCACATATATACCACCAAGCAAAGTATCCAAGCAAACAATCGCAAAGATCAAACAATCATCTATAAAGCTATCCATAGACGGTCTCTGGAAATGGAAAGAGAACGATAAAAAAGTTATAGCCTAAATAGATTTTGTGTTCAATAGTTAAAAACTAGGCAGAAAGGAATATCCAATGTAAGACAATTCAACCAAAACAAAAACCATTGCTCATAATTATTCACAAATTTTTAATAAAGAAAGGGATATTTATAGGATAGATTCTCCATAAAACATAAAATACTACTTGACTAAAACCTTAGACGGTGCCATTTATCCTTAAACACCGCAAGGGAACCATAAATTATATAAAAACCGAACATTATGTTCGGTTTTTTCATCTTTGATTGGTTAACAAGACATTCACTCCAAAAAGTTGACTTAAAATTAGGCTTATGGTAACTTAAATATAAGAAAGGTTATATTTATAAATAAAAATCCATGGGTAATTATCTAATAGAAAGAGAAGCCTTAGAGCAGTTCGTAGATGAACTCTTTAAGCAAAAACCTCTTCCGGCAAATTCCGCCGAAGAGCTATATTCACTAAGAGAAAAAACAATTCAGGATCTAGATGACCACCTAGGCCTGGCAATCTTCAATCAGCTAAGCGACGAGCAGTTAAATATATTGAATAAAACTATAGACCGAGGCGAAGATACTCCAGAATTCTTCGATAACTTCTTCGAAAACTCCGGAATAGATTTAAAGAGGACTATTGCTTCGGCCTCTGAAGCTTTTCGTAATAATTTTTTAAGGAGGGATGATGTCTGAAATTAATAATTCTTTTGGAAATTCTTATAAGACTGCCCCCGAACAAAATTATTCTATGGATCTTTCTCAATTTGACAGGGAATGGGTTGATGAGCCTCCTCGCAAGACTGAACAAGAGCGCGGAGGAAAAACTTGGGATTCTATTACTTTCTCTTCTAATACCCAAGACATGGATGATACAGCTTCTAACGGGTATAGCCTTTATGGGTCTTTACGGGGCTTAACTCCCATGGAAAAACCATCTAAAAAAAATCAACCCGAGAAAGTGGCATCAAAAAAAGAAGAAATTTCCCGAAAAAATGGTTCAACGGAAAAAGTAGAAGAAGTCCAAAAAGTCGGCAAAATTGACTCTCGCATAATCGAAGCGGTGGCAGACGAAATGCTAAATGACTCCATAAATAAGTCTAAAATCGCCCCAGAGCCTGTTATTCCCGAAGAACCAAAAGACAATATTGATGATGCAAAAACACACCGCCAGAAGCTGATTGACGAGCTTTTTCCCATGGGGGTTCATGATTCGGAAGAAGCCAAGACCGAAGCCGGAGGCCGATTTAAGGGACCGAATTCTCCAATTTCTCGTTCTCGCTCCGAAACCGGAAGGCACTTTGCTCCGAAAGACGATCCAAGATATCTAGGCGGCAAGCACTTCGCAAAAAAAGATGACCCTAGATATTTGGAGAAGACTTCTCGCGGGGAAAGAGGTCGCCATTTCGCAGAAAGCGAAAGGATAAGAGAAAGACAGAAAACCCTAAACCGGGTCAGGAGCAGCGAAAGTTACAAAAAAAGTAGAATGAGCAAAATTATAGCATACATTTTGCTGACAGCTACGTTACTTGCGGGAGGACTTCGATTCGCAAATACTCTAGCGACAGCCCTTACTAAAGATGACTTTAATTCGGCTGTAAAATCTTCAGCTATGAGCAAAGATGAATTCGACTCAACCATAGCCGAGAATTATCAGGATTCTAAAGAATCTGAACAAAATTATAATTCACTTACCGGTTATAAGGTACTAGATAAGAGAATTGATGGGTCCTTCGAACAGTTCGAGTTTCGAGGTAAACCTGGTTCTCCTAACGCAATCGCGAATACGGATGAGATTCTGAAGCTTATGAATATAGACCCTGCAGAAGCTACTGCAGAAGAATACGGGGCTGTCTATAAATTCCTAGCATATTCGATGGCTCCAGTTGCCGCCGGAGCAATCGTCGAGCGTAACGTGCCAGGTTTTGAGAATTTAACGATTAATGAGATTGAAGAGAAAATATATGGCATGAATGTGGCAGAAAAAGCCGATTTTCAAAAAGAACTCAGTAAAATTTTAGATTCAGCGAAGTTCAGTTATAAGATGGTAAGCGGCAATTATTTCAATCAGGGCGATACCCCCTCTGACAAAGTTAATAGATATTTTTCATACTTCGCGGAAGTAAAGCGTGATAATTATCGACTTGTTATGGTTGAAACTCCTTTCGACGGAGGAGTTAAATACTCGTTCTTCGATCCGTCTTGCGGTAATCTGCAGGATCTCATAATTAGTGTTGACGAGAACGGCGAGGTTACTGACGCCCAGATTGTGACTACTAAAATTGATCCATCTCCGGAACCAACGCCTAAAGATTCTACTGATCCAGAAAAACCAGAAAAGCCTGGAACTCCGACCGACGATAGCAAAAATGCCGACGCCATTCGACGTAACATGGACCATGAAGGGCGGGTTAAGCCTATGGATTCGGGTGACCTGTCCGAAAGGCCAGATACCTCTCGTGATAGCTACCAAGATGAACTAAGAAATGCTGAAGAAGCCAAAGAAAAGGCAAGAAGTGAAAAATCCGAAAGTGAAGGTGGCGGTACGATAGGAGATGCTATCGATAACTCTGACCAAACGTATGCTAACCACGGCAACTACACTCAAGAACAATTGAGGGAAAAAGACCGCCAAGCTGAAGCCGAGGCTAGGCAAGAGGAAGCCGATGTAGTTGCTGAGCAAATGAAGGGCGAAGCCGAACAGAAGGCAAATATGAGCGAAGCAGATACAGCTCAATGGTTTAATTCGACTATATCCATGGGCGGGGAATAATAGGTTAAAGAAAGGGAATAGAATGAAAAATAAGACAATAAGATTAACCACAAAATTCGCTTCAGCTATTTTAGTATTAGTGGGTTCATTAATCTCTCTAAATGCTATGGCTTATGGGCCTGAGCGTCCGACCTTTACGATGGCGGATCCAGCCGACTATGTTACCTTTAATTCGATCACTGATAATCCAGTGCTTGGAGATGAGCGAAATTTTGTACGCATATCCGAAGCTGGCACTAACAATATTTTTGGAGACGAGGTAAAATTAGAACCTGGCAAAACCTATGAAGTCTATATTGGCTACCATAATAATGCTAAAAGCCGCCTAAACCAAACTGGTGTAGGCATCGCAAGGGGCACAAAAGTATCAGTCCAATATCCTACTACTGTATCACCTTCGGAAAGAGGCACAATCAGCGCAATTATTTCTGCGGCAAACGCTAACCCAGAAGAAGTGTGGGACGAGGCATTCGTTACCTCTGATATTGACGTGACCCTAAACTACGAAGTGGGTTCAGCTAGAGTTTACAATGATTGGGGCACAAATGGGTCCATTCTCTCCACAGCTATATTCAGTGGGGAAGGAACCTATCTTGGCCTTAACGAATTAGACGGTCTACTCCCCGGGTGCGCAGAATATTCCGGCCATATAATTATTAGATTTAAAGCTAATGCTACCGGAGCCAAAGTAGAAAAAACAGCTTCTTTAGATGGCGAAAATTTCTCTAAAGAAGTTAACGCCAAACCTGGCGACGAAGTGACTTTTAAAGTAACTTTTACTAATACCGGCACCACAGATTTAACTAACGTAACTTTCCACGATGAATTGCCAGAAGGTCTCAGCCTAGTAAATGGCACCACCTACCTAAAATATTCAGAAGAAACTAATGCGAATTTGATGTCCGATCTGATCGCGCTAAACGGCTATAATACCGGGACTTATGGCCCGGGGACTAGTGCTACGATTATCTATAGAGTTAAAGTTTCTGATAATCAAGAATTTTGTGGCAGCCTAGTCAATAAAATATTCGTGGACCACGATAATGGTGAAATTACTGATGGCGCAATCGTGAATGTTGAAGGGAATAATTGCGAAAAACCGGTTTATAATTGTGAAACCGACCCTACGCTCCCGGAGTGCCAAAATATAGATTGTGCAACTGACCCTACCCTTCCTGGGTGCGAAAAAAAGACTTGTGCTACTAACCCAGAAATGGAAGGTTGCAAAGAACTTCCAAATACTGGGCCCCTAGAAATAGTTTTAGCTATTGTTATAATCCTCGGTATCGGAGGCGGAGGTTATTATCTTTACCGCACCCAAAAGACCCTCAAAATTGTAGAAGATTCCGTATCGGGTAAAGACTCTTCCCAAAAACCTAACGATATGGTATAATAAAAAAGATTAATTAAAGGATTAATATGAAGAAAGCAGTTATCCTCGTTGGCGGGAAACAATATCTCGTTGAGGAAAAAGAGACCCTACGGGTGGACCTCCTCCCGGAAGGCACAAAAGAGCTCGAAACTGACGCTTTGCTTCTTATTGACGGCGATAAAACCGAGGTAGGTACTCCGACAGTAAAAGGCGTGAAAGTTTCAGCAAAGGTAGTCACGCCTATGGTGAAGGGCGATAAGGTTCGCGTCATCCGCTATAAAGCTAAAAAACGCGTTCATAAAGAAACTGGCCATCGCCAAAAATATTCCGAAATCGAAATTGTGAAAATCGGATAATGAATCGCATAGCGATTCACGAGAATCTAAAACGAAACGGGATTGACTCCCGTTCGTTTTTGCACCGAGGCTCTTTTGTTAGCCTTTTTCTTGGAAGAAAAGGCTAAATATGATATAATCTTAAGTACTATGAGTGCGAAGGTAATATGTGTGACTAACCAAAAGGGCGGAGTAGGGAAAACTACCACTGCCGTAAACTTGTCCTATTGTCTTGCTAAAAATAAGAAAAAAACTCTTCTTGTTGATTTTGACCCCCAAGGCAACGCCACTTCTGGGTTAGGTATAGAAAAAACCGACAAATCAGCTCTAGGGACTACTATGACTGAGGTAATTTTGGGGTTAAACCCTATGTCAGAGTCGATTCGTCCAACCAAATATAAGTTTTTCGACCTTTCTCCAGCCACTCCAGAACTTGCAAATGCTGAAGTAGAAATCGCAAGTGCACAGCGCAAATTTGTGCGCCTCCGCGATGCTATTCGATCAATCTCTGGGAATTATGATTATATTATTGTTGATCTTCCACCATCTTTGTCACTCCTCACCGTGAACGGAATGATCGCGTCTAACTATCTTCTTCTTCCGGTACAAACCGAGTTTTATGCTCTAGAGGGTGTAGCTCAACTTCTTGAATCTATGAAACTCGTAATGAAACAAGCTAACCCAAACCTAAAGCTTCTTGGCGTAGTAGCGACCATGTACGATAAACGAACAAGTCTTTCGGCCCAAGTATTTAAGGAAATAAAGCGTTATTTTAAACAGCTTACCTTTAAAACTACTATTCCTCGTAATGTTCGAGTGGCAGAAGCCCCTTCGCATGGCGTGCCTGTAGGTGCCTACGATAAATTCAGTAAAGGTGCCAAAGCGTACAAAGAATTCACTAAAGAAGTATTAGAAAGGACTAAATAATGGCGAAAGGTTTAGGCAGAGGCTTTGAGAGTCTTATTCCGACCGAGTTAATTGACGAAGAATTTGACCCCACTGCTCTAGAAGACAAAAAAGAAAGCAAATTAACCGAATTAAAGCTTGACGAAGTCATTCGTGATGAGAATCAGCCTCGTCGCGAGTTTGACAAAGAAGCTATCGAAGCTCTAGCTGTTTCTATCCGAGAGCACGGCGTACTTCAACCTATCGTCGTGACAAAAGAAGACGGCAAATATAAAATTGTTGCTGGAGAACGCCGTTGGCGTGCCAGCAAAATTGCTGGTCTTGAGAAGATCCCCGCGATTATTCGTACTTTAGATTCCCAGAACCGCCTTGAGTTATCTATCATCGAAAATGCCCAGCGCGAAGATTTAAACGCGATAGAACTTGCCACAGCTTACGCTAAGCTCCAAACTCAATTTAATCTCACTCCAAAAGACATTGCAGCAAAAGTAGGGAAGAGTGAAGCTTCTGTTCAAAGTACGATGCGTCTTTTAAATCTTCCCGAAGAGGTTAAAAAAACCATGGTCAAAGAAAAGCTATCCGAAGGTGTCATGCGTCCACTTGTTTCGCGCGACGAGGCAACGATAAAAAAAGTCTTGCCCAAAATTATCTCAGAAGGATGGACCGCCCGTAAGGTAGAACGATATTTTGCCACTACAAAACCAAAATCTTCCGCTGCCCTGATTAAAAAACATAAGGCTATGAAAGACGAGGGCGCGCTTATGAGCAAATACGGTGTGGCTGCTAGGATTAGTGCACACACTATAACTTTTCGCTGCAAAACCAAAGCTGAACTAGAAGTGCTCCTTAAAACTCTATTAAAATAATTTTAAAGCTGACCGTCACACAAAAAGGGTTAATAAAAAAGCACAGAGGACAGACCAGGTTGTTTAAATAGCTCCGGAAAGATGTATAATATAACTATGGCTGTTAAAACCTCCGACCGTCTAAAACGTGCGATTATCATCGCAAAAAAAGCCCATGAAGGCCAACTTCGCAAAACCGGCGAGCCTTACATCATCCATCCCCTAGCTGTGCAGAAAATTCTCGAAGAATGGGGAATGGACGAAGACACCATAATAGCTGGCGTACTTCACGATACCGTGGAGGATACCGACCTTACCCTAGACGATATCCGCAAAGAATTTGGCGAGTCCGTAGCTTTTCTAGTAGATGGCGTTACCAAGCTATCCAACGCCCGCACCGGTATGCGCGATATAGACACCTATCTCCCTGCCACCAAAGACAACTTCCTCCGCTTGATGATAGCATTAGGCGATGATATCCGGGTGCTTATTATTAAATTAGCGGATAGATTGCATAATCTCCGCACTCTTTCCGCACTCCCTCCAGACAAACAAAAGAAAATCGCCAAAGAAACTTTGGAAGTATTCGCTCCTCTAGCAGACCGGCTTAATATGGGGCAGCTTCGTGTGGAGTTGGCGGACCTTTCTTTCAAATACGTAGACCCCAAAAGATTTACCGAACTCCAAACGCTTATTCGCAAATACAACAAATCTGCCGAAAAGTCTCTTGCCAAAATAGAGCAAGAAATCACCACAGCACTAAAAAAAGAAAAGATTAAATTTGAGCTCTCTGGCCGAGTAAAATCAGTATACTCTCTGCACAAAAAACTTGCCAAGCACAACCAAAACATCAACGAAATCTACGACCTTATCGCGCTCCGTGTCATAGTAGATGATATTACAGATTGCTACCTTACATTAGGCGTCATACATTCTCTGTACAAGCCCATGGGCGGGCGCATCAAAGATTACATTGCTATGCCCAAACAAAACGGCTACCAGTCTTTGCACACTACAGTTATTACCAAAGACAAACGTGTAGTAGAGTTCCAGATTCGTACTCGCGAAATGCACGAATATGCCGAACGTGGTCTGGCCGCTAGCTTCTACTACAACGAACAAAAGCTTACGGAGAATTACAAAAAAGGGAAGATAGAGCACCTCCCCACTAACCTTCTCTGGATTACCGAACTCCAAATGACCGCCGCCAAGCTCCGCGAAGGAAAAAAGGTAGATCTAAAAAAGTTAAAACTAAATCTTTTTGCGGACAAAATTTTTGTTTACACTCCCAAAGGTGACATTATAGATTTGCCCGCTGGTGCTTTGCCACTAGATTTTGCCTACCGGCTTCATTCAGAAATAGGCGATCATGTAGTAGGCGTAAAAATCAACGGTAAGATGAGTAACCTGAACAAAAAATTAGAACAGGGCGACATAGTAGAAATACTCACTTCCAAAAACCAGACGCCCAAGACTTCTTGGCTTAATCGCATCATCACCTCGCATGCTCGCCACAAACTCCTCCACCGCCTCAATAGTTCTACCAAGTCAGTCACGTCAGAGCCCAAAAAAAGACGCAAATCCAAAAAATAATCACATTACACCTCACGCACGAGGCATATCGTCTATGCTATAATTATACGAGATGAAAAGGTTATGCCAAGTTTGCATCGGCTTGCTCGCAGTAGTTATAGCGGCAGAAATTACCGCAATAGTTTTTGTAGCTATTTTTCTGAATAATCTCACCTTTGCTCTCAACGGTGAAAAAGATATTACACTTAATTTTGGTGACACCTATACCGACGAAGGCGTAGTAGCTACCACCACAAACTGGGATTTATCGGACTATGTTTCTATAGAACAATCCGTAGATACCGCTCACATAGGTGCTTATACCATTGTCTATCACCTAGACTTCCTAAACCATCATTACTCTCTGGAAAGAAAAGTAGAAATTGTAGATAATGTCTCCCCAGCTATCACTGTAAATGGTGACGACGCTGAAATAAAGATTTACATTGGCGGCGAATACACCGACGCTGGCGCAACCGCTACCGACAATTACGACGGAGATATCACCAATAAGATTATCACGCAAAACGAACTAGACAATTCAAAAGAAGGCGAATACAAGATAGTTTACTCTGTAGTAGATTCGTCGGGTAATTCTGCCAGTGCTTTCAGAACAATTATTGTGGAAGAAGACCCTAGCACTATCGCGGTTTCCACTGCGGAGGAAAACTATGAAGGCCCTTCTGTGCCATACACGTCGGATGATTTTATTGCGGAATATATTGCACAGCACGACTACGATGTATCTGTGGGCTACTACAACCTAATCAATGGCAAATGCTACTTTTATCAAGGCGACAAGCTCTATTATGGTGCTAGTCTTGTTAAAACACTAGATGCAATATATCTATATGACAATAACATGGTAGACGAAGATTTAGAGTACTATATAGACAGGGCCATATCAGTCAGTGACAACGATGCACATAGATATCTAGTTGACTACATAGGTAAGGATACATTGCGAGATTACGGTATTAATCTAGGCGCAGTCAATACGCTATCCGATGACGGCATTTACGGAGATACCACCGTCATAGATCAGATTGCATACTACAAAAAGGCTTATGAACTAGCCAAGAAAAACGAAGATTTTAAAGCCCCATTTCTTAACGATTTTCATAACTATATTAAAATAGACAACCTCTCCACTATGCACAAACATGGTTATTATGGCCAATGGTTCCATGACGCTGGCATTGTTTTTGACGAAGAGCCGTATATTGTAGTAATTCTCACTAACCACGGAAGAGAAAATCAATACGAGGTGGTTCATGGGCTTTCAGAAAAAGTATACGAATATCACAAATATCAATTATAGTTTTTGCACAATATCTATAGTATATCGGTATTATTCCTATAATTTTTAGCTCTTGCCTTCTTGCTAAGCAAATGATTGAAAAGAATCTAGCGTATAATATGGACTCGTATCTTTTTTTAGACAACGTCACAATATAGTTTATGGGCATATTGCAAAAGTTCTTAAGTTCATGCTATAATGCAACAAGTATGACTGAAAACCTCGGCGGCATCTTATTAGCTATCGTTTACATAGGATTATTTGTTCTTCTTATTTCTAGGATTATTAGGTGCGCAAATACCGACCTTGGTTGGAGTAAATTGTTTTGCTTTGAAGGAATTTTGCTGGCATTATCCATATTGGTCCTTGTTGTGTTTGAGTCATTGCCTACCGGAGACGGTCCTTTCTCTGGGTTTAGATATTTTATAGAAATAATATCCAGCGTCTTTGCCTTTATCACTTACCTTCTTACCTTAATTGTTACAATTATCATCAAATTTTCCATAACATTTAAAAAAGACAATAGGTACAAAAAACATTCCCCACCGTTGGCAATTGTAATTTTAGTAGTAACTATTATATTGATATCAGTCTTCTTGATGTTTTTCAATTTTAGTCGGTTGTAGTGTATCTACTACGTAAATTCTATACATTCTCTTCGAGCGAAACGGGTCTCTAAGCGTAGCCAGCGAACGAAAAAAATGCCCAGACGGGCAATTTTAACAACAAATGGAGCCGATGGCAGGGATCGAACCTGTGACCTGCTCGTTACGAATGAGCTGCTCTACCAGCTGAGCTACATCGGCATCTCTTGTCGCCTAGCACTATAAACTGAGCGACAGATGTGTCACGAATAATAACACTTGCACAATTATATCATATTTATGTTATAATTAAAACAATTAAGGAGAAAATATGTCTAAAGCCGAAGTAATTAAACGTCCAATCGAAAAATTGAATTGGGATCTTAAAAAATCTGCATGGTCAGCGGCAATTGAATCTATCTTGATTATGCTTTTCGGTATTTTATTGGTAGTATGGCCAGATATTACAGTCGTAGTTATTGCTAATATATTAGGAGGGATTTTAATAGTAAGTGGTGCCTATCAAATAATCAATTATTTTGTAGTCAAGGGGCAGAATGATTTTTTTAACAACGGTTTATTAGCCGGTGTAATTGCAATTTTAGTTGGCATTGCCGCTATAGTCATTGGTAAAGACATAGCTAATATTTTCCGCATAATTATTGGCATCTGGATGGTTTATGAATCCTTGGTGCGCGTCAACACCGCTATAAAATTACACGCTGTAGGTGTTAAAATTTGGAGCTACATTCTGGTGATCGCTCTCGTCATGTTAGCCCTTGGCGTATTTGTGGCCTTCAATTCCGGTGCAGTCATACAGCTTATTGGTTGGGTCATGATCCTGACGGGCATAGTAGGCATAGTCGGAGACATGATGTTCCTTCAACAAATTAATACTGTAGTGGACAAGATTACTAAATAATTATGAAGAAGACATTTAAAGAAAATTTTGTTAATATCTATCACACTGAACGTGGAATTTTATTATTCATGGGTGTCAATTTGCTTTTGTCTCTAGGACTACTAGTCTTCTCATTGACTAACTTAAACCCGGGCAGCACGGTGGTTAAAATTAGTTATGGAGATATCGGAGGATATAAGGACGGATCCTGGGCCGATATGTTGGCTTTTCCGCTACTCGCTATAATTTTTGGCATTTTCCATAATCTTTTAGCGATTCGGATTTACCAAAAGCGTGGTGGCGGTATGACAAAATTCTTTTTAATCACCACTACCGCCCTTATATTCGGCGCTATCTTAGTCCTGATGCGACTACTCGGAGAAGGCTAATGGCTAAAGATTTAGAAATTCCCCAAGGAAAACGCACTAAGCTCTACAGATTTTTCGAAATATTGCCAGGAGCGATATCTTACGGCGCAGTTTTGTTATTGTTTATTCTTTCGTTGATTGACCCAGTTCTAGGAGCGCTGTATTTATTTGCCCTGATAGCTACCACATTGGTTAAAGCAGTGGGTGTAGCTTATCGTACCGTGCAGGGGTACAAAATCATAAAGCGTGCTGGAAGAGTAGATTGGCGAAGACGTGTGGAAGATTTGTCCAATCCCCATTCGTCTTATGAGCGTATTCGAGACGATGAGAATAAAAGTTATCATTTTGAAGAGCATATTGAAAATCTCAAGATGATGGCGGCTATGAATAAAGAATATCCCAACCCCGAAAAAATCTATCATGTAGTCATTATGGCGGCATATAACGAAGGAGAGGAGGTCATCACCCCTTCCATAGAAGCCGTAAAAAACACCACCTTCCCTAATGATCATATCATTTTTGTTCTAGCATACGAAGAGAGGGGAGGGGAAAAAATGGAAAGTACGGCTCTAGGCCTCAAAAAACAATTCAATGGAGTTTTTCGTGATTTTCTATTAGTTAAACATCCAGACAATTTAAAAAATGAGGTTATCGGTAAGGGTCCGAACCTTACTTACGCCGGAAAACATATTGCTAAGTACGTAGAAGAAAAGCGCCTGCCAATTGAGAATATAATAGTAACTTCCCTAGATAGTGACAACCATATGGCGCCAAAATATCTAGATGCAGTTGCATATGAATTCGTCACTCACCCAAACCGTCAAAGATTGAGCTATCAACCTGTCTCACTTTTTATGAACAATATTTGGGATGCCCCAGCCCCTTCTCGGGTCATCGCAGTATCTAACTCATTTTTTAATGTGATTTCAACAATGCGTCCGCATCTTTTAAGAAATTTTGCCTCTCATTCTCAGCCGCTGCAAGCTCTAGAGGCTATGGATTTCTGGAGCAAACGTACAATTGTTGAAGATGGCCACCAATATTGGCGCAGCCTGTTCTTTTTCTCCGGGGATTATTCCGTTCTCCCCATTCGTATTCCGATCTATCAAGATGCCGTCATAGATGATACATTGTGGAAAACTATAAAGGCTCAATTTGTCCAGGTGCGACGTTGGTACTACGGAGCTTCCGACGTTGCGTATGTCGGCTCTAGATTATTTGCAAGAAAAGAAAAGCGCCTAATTCCATTTTGGCAACTTTTTCCTAAATTTTGGAGACTATTGGATGGGCATGTTACGCTCGCTATTCTAGCGCCCATTGTCGCATTTGGAGGATGGGTCCCTATGACCATGAATTTATCAGCACACACTATGGTAGCTTATAACCTACCGAATATAGTTAGCGTAGTCGAGACTTTCGCTTCGGTAGGACTTATCGTGTCTATTCTAGTTTCCTTTAAAATGCTACCAAAACGACCAAAAAAATATCGCAAGGGACGTAATATCTTAATGCTTCTGCAATGGATCTTGATGCCCGTGACTTCTATTTTATACCAATCCCTAGCCGCGTTTTATTCTCAGACTCGACTCATGCTCGGACTTTATATGGAAAAGTTTGACGTCACCAAGAAAGTCGTCAAAAAATAATGAACAAGCTAAATAAAGTTATTGATTATATTGAACGTAATCTAGACGGGGAAATTTCGTTTCGATACCTCGCTAGGCTTGCCGGCGTTAATCAAGATACTTTGTCTCGTATTTTTATCTTTTTGACTCGGATATCCATATACGAGTATATTCGCAAACGGCGCCTTTCCAAAGCCTACGAAGACTTAAGGAACACCAAACTCAGGGTTATCGATATCGCCATCAGATATAGCTACAACTCTACAGCCGCTTTTTCGCGTGCTTTCAAAAAAGAGTTCGGTCTTACTCCGCTTCAGGCTCGTAAGAGTCGTGGACGCATCACAATTTTTCCCAAATTACTATTTCAAGGCGATATCTATCCAGGTAATGGCTTAGAGGCAGAAATTATGGATTTTCCAACAACTACCCTCTATGGAATCATGGTTACCAGCAAAGAATACGAGGGATTACTATATAAAATTCGACGCCTATATAGTCAGCTCCGCGCGAGTGGCTTATATCGGCAGTGGGACCAATTCAGCCGATACGGCATCTACTATACCGACAAATCTCACTGTTACTTTGTTGGCACCGAACACAGAGAGGACGATCTTACAGAATTCCGCCTGATTGGTGGTAGATATGCTGTTTTTCATCTTAATTCTCGCCGGCAAAAGGAAATCATTAAATTGGAGGAAAAAATTTATAAACAATGGCTACCGGCTACTAATTTTATGGTTGGCAAAGGCCTTAATTTTGAGCTTTATCATCCGCATGGTGTAGACTTGTATTTTTCTATTCGCTAATTTGATATATATCGTGCGTCTAGTATCAAAAATCCAGATACCAACCATGCTATAAGTTATTTATGCTAAAGTTTACTGGTACTTATTACGAATTTGGGCAACATATTGGTCGCCAACTCATAGAAAATAATCACGATTTTGCCGTGGATATTAACGAAAATATCCTACGACGCCAACTAAGGGAATACAAAAGATATTATCCAGAAATGCTAGACCAAGCTGCTGGCATCGCGAGCGTAGTTAACCTACCGCTGAAACAGGTAATTTATAATGAAATTGCCGTCCATCTAGAATCCAGAAAACGTCGTCTTGCTGCCAAAAAGGCTTGCACCATTTTTGCAGTACGGCAAGGGAAACAAGTCTTTATTGGACGAAATTATGATTGGATGCCACGCGTTCGGATGATTTTTGAGAAATGTGATATTGATCTAACAGGGAAATACCGCTATTTTGCTTTTAGCGACCAGAGCACTTGGCCGGGGCATTTAGGGCACAGAACCTGGGAGTATGCCACCGAAGATGCCATCAATGAACACGGCCTATATATTGGTCTCACTTTTTCACACATAGACAAATGGTCATATGGGGTCGATTCATTACATATTTTGCGTTATATTGCTGAACATTGCCGCACTACCAAAGAGGCTCTTGCTGTGTTCCGCAAAATTCCGGTTAATTGCGCACAAAACTTTCTGATTGCAGATAAAACTGGTGATATTGCCGTGGTCCAACATTACGCGAGAGGCTTTGAAGTTGTTCGGCCAGATCAGCGCGGGGTTTTAATCTTAACAAACCATGCCCTAACTCCTAAAACTCAGAAACTTGATAAAGTGCGCCAAGATGACCCAATTCACGATACGTTTGTGCGTTATGCTGAGGCTGAGCAGCTTATTTCTGGACAACTTGCGGGCGTTAATGGTAATTCAGGATTTCAATTTACCGATATCTGGCCAATTTTGCGTAAATCGCATTACGTTTATAGTAAAGAAACCATTTGGTCATTAGCTCTAGAATTGTCTAGCGGCCGCTACAACTTATATTATGATACTGCAATGGGCCAACAGCAAGAGAAATTTAGTTTTTAGTAGTATAATATTGACATGAAGCTTGAAATTGAAGCCGTCTTTTGTGATATCGACAAAAGAAAAATTCGCAAGAAGCTACAAACTCTCGGAGCTAAACTTATTGTGCCTGAGCGCAAAATGATTCGCACGGTTTTTCATCTGCCTCACAACCCTAAACATTGCTTTGCTCGCGTCCGTGATGAGGGTGATAAAATCGTCATTACCTACAAAGAATTTAGCAGTGATACCGCTACAGGTGTCAAAGAAATCAACCTGGTAGTGGATGATTATAATGATGCGGTGGAACTTTTAAGGGCTCTTGGCCTTCGCGAGAAATCTTACGAAGAGTCTATGCGTGAAACCTGGGAGCTAGATGGCGCCGAAATTTGCATTGATACTTGGCCATGGATTCCTACTTATGTCGAAGTCGAAGGTACTTCTGTAGAAAATATGACTGCTGTCTCTCAGAAGTTAGGTTTCAATATGGAGAAGGCTCTTTATTGCAGCGTAGGGCGCATTTATGAGCTTTACTACGACATCAAAGAGGACGATCTCAATGCTGGTCTAGGCCATTGGAATCGCATCGAATTTATTCCGCTACCAGATTGGCTAGCCAGTAAAAAGAAATAATACTTCCAGAAATCTCAATTCTATGATATAATATATAGCACGGGTGATTAGCTCAGTTGGCTAGAGCGTCTCGTTTACACCGAGAAGGTCGGGGGTTCGAGCCCCTCATCACCCACCAAACGGTTTATGAAATAATTTTTAACTATTCCGTAACCTATAGATGTCTGTTAAATCCCTCGTATAATTAGAGGGCTATTTTTATGTCATTTTCGCGACAAAAAACACATCAAAAACCATAAATTACCTCTATAATTTCGACGGTTAAATCGCTAATAATTTGACTTAGTCAGAAATACTTGTCGGTTTTGATGATTGATACTTCTTCAATCTTTGTCTAAACTCTTCAACGTCTATTTCGTCAACTAGTTCTTGCCCGAATATCAAATCATCCAAATTCTTTATCGGCTTAACCATATCCATTTGACCACCGACAGTAAAGAATTTAATTAATATCCCCCGCTTCATGCCAAGCAATAGTTCATGGTAGCATCCATTTGATATTTCGCCAAATTGCCAGATTTCATCGCTTAACTCTATTAGTCTAATATTTGCCTTACGCACAAGGTCGCGGTCGACCATGTCATCCAAGAAATAGCCCCAGTTCATGAATGGATTAAGGGGTACGGGACCCTTTTTTAACACATATGCCGAAATTATTTGTTTTGCATAATAATTGTGCTTTGAATGAGAGGGATACACTACTTTACGCATTCTTCTATTATATCATCAAATGTAAGTGCCAATTTCTGCGGGCATCTTTCTTGTAGCCTGTTAAAACCTGGTTAATTAAGCCCCACCAGGAATTAAATAAAGAGCCTAGGGCTCTTTATTTAATTCCTGATAGATATAGGCTCGAGCCCAGGGTTCGCACCGAGCGAGCGATAGTGAGGGAGGTTCCTCCGCCCCTCATCACCCACCATAGAAATGAAAAAGCCCCTTGGGGCTTATTTTGTTTCTAAGATAGGTATGGGAATGCCTGTTTAACCCCCAATATTTCTCACAGATGTCGTCGCGACCCCTTAAAAACGTAGAGAAGCTATTGATTTTTTTAAAAAATATGCTATAATGATACAGAGAGTCCGGAAACTCGTTTTCTTACGCTCTCAAAAATCTAGAGCCGACGGGCTAAAAACGCAGGAGGTACAGCCATGTTGTACAAGAACCTTACAGCAAAAGAACTTTATGCTTCTATCTGCGCCACATCGATCATCGAAGAGATGTTTACGACCGGCTTAAGAATCGGAAGCACCCAGCTCGCGATCTCCGCCATGGAAGAGCTGATTGTTCGTGGCGACACGGACATTATTCAGCGCGGGCTTGACTCTGCCTTCAAAGAAGGCCATGTCAAGCTTGGGACCTCTATGTCTACGATGATTGCTCGCTCTCTTTCGGAGAGCTGTCGTGAAGCGGATCCGTTTCTCCAACGCTTCGGAAAATTCCTTTTCCGAGCCAAGACGAACGACCCCTTCGCCGAGTTCGTGGATGTCGCGCATTTGGAATTTCGTTCTGGAAGCTCAGCGATGAAGCATCCCTTAAATGAATGAAGAAGACTCTTTCTGACTTCGGGACCAATCAGTCGGTTATCGACAGTTTCACACCCCCGTTAGCATTTGCTGACGGGGGCATTTTTTGTGAAATAGCGGGCCCCACTAATACAAAAAGAGCCGCCGGCCCTTTGTTTTTGTTATACCGAATCCTATCTGATATAATATGATAAAGGAGCAATAAAAATGAAAAATATTATCATAACTGGTGGTAGTGATGGTTTAGGCAAGACCTTGGCTGATGATTTATCAAAAGACAACAAAGTCACTATACTTGCGACCAATGAAACAAAATTGAAAGATGTTGCTAGTAAGGTAGGCTGTGATTATTATATTTGCGATGTTACTAACTATACCTCTATTAAGACGGCTATAGACAAAATTGGCAAAGTTGATGTCCTTATTAATTGCGCTGGTTTATGGATTCAAGAAGAGCTAGATGTAAACGACATTGACCGCATTGAGGCTGTCGTAAAAGTAAACCTACTTGGCGTAATGAATTGTTCTAAGGCGGTTATCCCAGAAATGAAGAAAAACGGCGATGGTCTAATTATCAATATTAATTCTCAAGCTGGTATCAATCATAAAGCAGAACGCGTAGTCTACAATGCTACGAAATGGGGGGTCACGGGCTTTACAAAATCTCTTCAAGATGAACTTGCAAAATATGGTATTCGAGTTACTGATGTCATGCCAGGAATGATGAAGACCAATATGTTCAAAAAACTAAATATTGAAAAGAATATGGCCAACGGCGTCGATACCAAGGAGGTCGCTCGCTTAGTTCGTTTTATTATCGATACACCAGCAGAAGTTATGATTCCAGAGGTTGGTATTAAAAACATTAATAATTAGTGTTCAAACGGTTTAAAAACAATTTTTAGCTATCCCGTAATCTATTACTCAATATTTTAGTAGTATTATACTATAATAAATATATGACCAAAATAGTAAATACGGCAGCAATCCCTAAAGATAGAAAGCCAGGTGCACTTAATAGGTTTAGAATTAATAATGAATTAAAAAATCACATAGAGACTGTGGTTTTTCCAGAATATGACAAGAACGAGTCGGCGCATCAGTTGGATCACATAAAATACGTTATCGGCAGAAGTTTTAAGTTTGCTCAAACTGTCACAGATATTAACTACAATATCGTATACGTCGTCGCAGCATATCATGATATCGGACACCATATTAACCCAAAAAAGCACGAGATAATATCAGCAGAAATAATGCAAAAAGACAAAAAATTAAGCGATTTCTTCTCCAAAGACGAATTAAAAACAATAAAAGAAGCTATCGAAGACCATCGAGCCTCCTCAAACCATGAACCACGCAGTATTTACGGAAAAATCGTATCGACAGCAGACAGAAACGATAATATTGAAAATTGCCTTGAGAGAAGTTATTTCTATAGTAAAAAATTGCATCCGGAATATAGTGATGATGAACTATTTGCTGAAGTTTACGAACATCTTAAACTTAAATTCGGAGAAAACGGCTACGCCAAGTTTTTCTTTAAAGACGAAGCATACGAAAAATTCTTAGCAGATATCAGGAAACTACTGTCCGATAAAGGAAAATTTATAAAGAAGCAAAGATCCTACATTAGAACTATTAAGCCTGAAAACCATTCTAGATAGTTGTGCCATTTAACTTCCCCTGGATATTTTCCTTGGCATAAAAAAGCCGCGCCCCAAATGGGCACGGCGTTTTTTAATCTGCGAGATAGTCGTGGCCAGTATGGACAATGCTATCCTTATAGGGGTCGCCCCCGCCAGCTGCAATCACGCAGCCACCACCACACTTGTCCAACAGGCTACAGGACAGGCACTTTGAATCCAGGTGTCGATGTGTGCGGAACTGCCGCAACACCGGATTTTCCATCATGAATCGAGTGAAGGCTTCGGACGTGTCAATCTCAAGGAAATTGCCTAAAATCCTTTCACTCAACGCGCATCTCTGGATGCCACCATTCTGAACCACAGAGAGGACTCCGCCGGGACGGCCCCATTTACAGCCGCCGGGAGTCAGCATGTATCTGTATTGTTCCGGAATAGCACACCAGGGAAATGCGTCCACGGCATCAAGCTTCGTTTCGAAGCCCAGTTCACGGTTGATAGCTTCAATCGTACCCAGTGCTTTTACCAGCAGGTCATGCTGGATCATCCATCGGTTATAGCTTTTGCAGGCTCGTCCGGTTTTCGCAATCCTCTGAACCATGAAGTAGTCGCGCTGAGGATCCATCTGCAGCTCCATGATTACGCTCCTCATTATCTCTTCGATATGCTGCATGGTATACGGAATAAAATTGAGCACAATGGCCACACCTTTGTCAGCATCGCCGCGAGCCCGCATATAGGCCTTCAGCTGACGCATCCCATGCTCGTAGGCACCGCAATTACCATTAATCGCATCATGTGCCGTACCGATCCCGTGCAGGGTAAAATCCAACTCTGAAACGTAGGGCACGATGGTTTCGATCGGGACAGACTGCCCATTTTTCTTGTAGGAGTGCGTGTTGGATAGAACGCAAACAGCCATACCGCCAACATCTTCGCTGGCAAAGCGGAGCAACTCGGCTAAATCGGGATGTTGACAAGGGTCACCACCGACAAACACAAGGTTTTCCGCTGCTGCCGCATTTCGAATGTTTTGGATAATCTTCTTTAGGGTTGCGGTCTCACCAAATTGTGGCAACCGCTCGAACAGTGGGTTGCTTTCGCCACCATCATCGACATAGCAATACGGGCAGCGCCCGTTGCATATGCGAGTGATATGCAGGTCAACCTCGTCAATTTTTTGTGCTACAATTGTAGGCCTCACAAAGACCCCTCCTTTTTAAATCGGACTATGTAAATGATTCACGGTCATTAAAATACCTACCGCTAATATAATTATAGCACACTTTCCCAAAAAAGTCAACTCTTGTCCCTGTAAATAGTAAGCTTATGAATTGCCTCGTCTATTACTAAGGATTTAAAATTCTTCCTCTACCAATATTTTGCCGTCTTCGTCGTAAATAGTGGACTTTGCATTAGCTAGACGATAGAGAACAAAATCTGGAGCATCTAAGGTATAGCCAGCCTCTTCCGCCCAATCGAACTCAGCAATAACGGCTTTCTTCGCTTCAATATTATTGCTTTCGTTAATCATTTGACAATTAATACGAATCCAGTTTTCGCCATCATAAGCCACTATACAAACATTGTTGTTCTCGGCAATCTGCTTGGCTACATTTTTCTTAGTATTTGTTATAGCGTATATATGATCATTAAAAAGGATTGGATCGCCAAAAGGACGACAACTGGGCTTATCGCCGTCGACGGTCGATACAAAATTGACTTTGGTTCGGTTTTTCAAGAAGTCGAATGTCTTCTCCATATATATCTATTATATCATACTCACACCCATAGTTTCGCAGTTTTCTCGTATGCCTCCATATTACTAGTAATACTTGGCTAATTTCTGCCATATATGGGCTCTTTGTTTTTTTGTCGCACCAAACCCCATCTGATATAATACGATAAAGGAGTAATAACAAATGAATCTATATATCTATTGCCGGCAAGATAGTCTAACTTCTAACCAAACGGCAGCTTTAAAAGAGAGGTTTAGTAATATTAAAATCCTTGACCAACCGAACTACACGCCTTTATTTAATGATGAAGAACCAAAAGTTATTGCTCTGGATCCGGATGTGGTGGGCTGGAAATTCGATAATGATACTATAGATAAAACACCCAATCTAAAAGCTATCTGTCTACAAACCACCGGTTATGAATGGATAGATTGCGACTACTGTGTCAGCAAGGATATTGTCGTAACTAATGTCCCTCACTATGCCACGAACTCTGTGGCTGAAAAATGCGTAATGATGGCATTAGCTCTAGCGAAAAAATTGCCTCTCTTTGAAAAAGAAGGCAAGATGAATTGGAGTGAAGAATTTATTGGTGAAGATATGCTAGATAAACCAACTGATATTATTGGATTTGGCGAAATTGGCCATGCTCTTGCCAGAAAATTAGATGGCATCATAGGTAGAAAAGAAATTTGTTACTATTCACATAATTCTAATGACCCAGACTACCACTACATAGACTTTCGTTCAATGTTGGATAAAAGTGAATATATGTTTGTAACTATCTCCAAAAACAAGGAAAGCCTCGCTTTATTTGATGATTTATCAAAATTTAATCCTAAGACTAAAGTTATTATCGTCGCCAATGGTTTTGAAGACGTGGCAAGGCGAATGGCAAAAATGGTAGAAGAGGGCAAACTGGGTGGTGTAGCTTTCGAAAGCGATGATTTGAACGAAAAATATAACGGCAATATCTTTGTCACGCCGCCCAATGCATACTATACTAAAGAGTCTCTTGAAAAAATGATTGAGATTTGGACCCAGGCTATGATTTCAATAACAAAAGAACCAATAAATAGAGTAAGTTAGGAGTAGATTAAGATGAAGATTATTCTAGGCTCATGTGGTCTCTCTACCGAATCAATCACTAAGGCTTGCGAAGAGTTGGTGGATAAGAAGCGCCAAGATATTAACGCGATCGTAATTAACGAAGCTATTAAGGGCGAGTCGGGTGATCATCGTTGGTTCGTGGAAGAACTAGAACACTTAGCAAAAACAATTGGCGGCAACCTTGAATTTATAGATATTCAAGCTCATCCATTAGACTATGTAGAAAAACGTATCGCTGAGGCCGATTTAGTCTATTGCTTTGGGGGCAATACAGGTTATATAGCTAATATCTTCATGAAAACTGGCTTCGAAAAGATGCTGCCTAAAATTCTAGAAGAGAAAGTATGGGTAGGTAGCTCGGCTGGGTCCTGCGTATTATGTCATAAAGGTCCGACATCTATACAAAGAACAATCTATAAAGAAGAGTATGATGCAAATCAATATATGGGGATTATACCAATCGTTTTTCTGCCCCATTTACATGGTTATTTCAAGTTTGATGAAAGGGATATAAAGCAAATTTCTAAGGGAATTGATTTGCCGGTCTATGCCTTATCAGACAATGCCGCAATTGTTATAGATGAAAATAAGCCTCTAGAAGTAGTAGGAGAAGATTACATAGTAGCAAGAAGGGGAGAAGTCTTATGAAGATCTGCATTTGTTGTAGCCTAAGTTTTACCAATGAAGTATTGGTGTTGGCTAAGGAATTAGAGAAACAAGGCTTTGAGCTTCTTTTGCCAAACAGTGTGATAGAACGATCGATTGAAAAGCCAGATTTTGACCCAGTACAATCCAAGATTAGAACAGGGAACGTCAACAAACATATAGACAAAATAAAGTTCTCTGATGCTGTTTTAGTTTGCAACTATACCAAAGATGGCATAAAAAACTACATTGGAGCTAATACTTTCTTAGAAATTGCTGCTGCCCATTACTTCGGGAAACCTATCTATGCTCTAAATCCTCTACCAGACCAACCATACATTCACGACGAGATTTGTTCATTTGATATTAAAGCATTAAATGGGGATTTGGATAAAATAAAGGAGGAGAAACAATGCCAGTAATAGTAGGTGGGGTAGTAGAAAAGGATGGCAAGTATCTGTTAGTCCAAGAGGCTCAAGAAAAATGCCGTGGTAAGTGGAATATCCCAGCAGGACATCTAGACCCAAATGAAACCGTCTTTGAAGCCGCCAAGAGGGAAATCCGAGAGGAATGCGGCCTTGATGTGGAGTTGACTGGAGTTTGCCAGATTGGAAACATAAAACGAGAAGATGATGCCTGGATATCGGTAATCTTCTCCACAAAAGTCCTCGGCGGCGACATCAAGTTCAACCCGAACGAAATCTTAGACGCCAGGTGGTTTACTTACGAGGAGATATTGGCTATGAAAGACCAGCTCAGAATGGAAAGTTTTATTTTGGGCACCATAGATAACACCCGTGATAACCTAGTGGCCCCTCTCGGAATCGTACAGCTTTTGTGATCTGTCAGTAATTAATTATTTGCGTCGACTTTCTTGCGGCATAGCCCCCAGGCTGCAATTGCTCCTACAAAATTTCCCGCTGCGCATAACAAAATTGTCCAACTAAAATCTACTGCCACTCCCATCGTAATCACATTGGCGATAGAGTGTTGAAAACCGCAAAAGATAAACAGTGGCACCCCTAGCAAAATCCCAAGCTTCGTGCCGCGTCGGTATAGTTCTACCGCCAGATACATAATCACGCCGCACATCACTGACCTCAAGAAAAACTCTAGGCTCATATCCCAGTTTGCTACTTTTGCTCCTGCTACCCCTACGATTGCTGCATCAAATAAACTAAATATTACCCCAATTGCATATCCAAACACCAGATTCGTCAACAAAATTATTACTAAGTCCAAGATTTTTATTCCATCTTCGAATAAAAATCCGCATTTACCGGTAAAAAGATTTAACCCTAGCACACATACGCCTAGCAGGCCAAAAGCAAACAGGAATGGACCGATAGGAGAATCGATCTTCAGAAGCACAAAATCGCCTAAGCCTATAAGTAGGCTTGCCCCAGCAGATAAACGTATAATCTCTATGTAGTGCCAGAATTTTTGCATATTACCTCCTAATTAACTTAATTATACAGAAAATACTCATAAAATGGAACTAAAATTTACAAAATTGTACAAAAATAAAAAAATATGCTACAATGCCGCTAACGGAGGTGGAAAGGATCTTATTTTATGCTAAAGATAGCGGTATTTGACAGTGGGTACGGGGGAGATTTCTTCATCGAGTGGCTCAAGGAAGAAATTCCCGTAGTAGAAATAACTCCAGTCATTGACTGGCGAAACGCGGAGCCAATTTTGAATAGCCCCAAGGGGGCAAGACGAGCGACAGACGCCGCCTTATCGTCTATCATCGGAAAAGTCGATTTGGTGGTGTTTGCAAATCACTTAATCACCGCTACCAGCCTAAAACATTTCCGCAATAAATATAAAACGCAAAAATTTATCGGATTTGAGCTTGTCAAACCGGATCGGTTCATCAAAAGAAATGTTCTTATTCTAACCACAAAAGCTTTGAGCAGAACACTCTGTTATCAAAGCTTTATTTTTCATCTAAAGACTAGAACGAAAACTCTTTGCCTCGATTCTTGGCCAGCCTTGATTGATGAGGGAGTATTAACCGAAGAGGAAATCGTCAAGACGATAGACAACTACTTAAATCGGGAGAAATTCCATCCTGAAGAGATAATACTTGCCTGTTCCCAGTTCCAAGATATTAAAGAAGTTTTGTCAAGACATTTTGGACGAAACGTTAGAATATATGATAGCTATGAAAAAACTTTACGACAAATCTGTAAGACTCTACGGTTAAGGGGCAGCCTTAAGAAACAAAAATAGCCTCAAGCCGAACAGTCTACCCTACTCCTTTTCCTAGAGTATGGTATAATAATAAAAAGGATTTTTATGATGAACGACTTAGAAAAAATGAGGCACACTTTAAGTCATGTGCTTGCTGCCGCGATAAAAGAACTTTATCCTACGGTAAAATTTGGAATTGGCCCAGCTGTAGACAACGGTTTTTACTACGACATTGATTTTGGCAACACTAAAATTTCCGATACAGATTTGCCTAAAATAGAAAAAAAAATGCGTGGCATTATTGCTCGTAAGCTTCCGATGTTAAAACGCGCAACATCTAAAGAAGAGGCTCTAAACTGGGCGCGCGAAAACCGCCAGACTTATAAAATTGAGTTAATTGAAGGCTTGCCTGATAGCGAAGAGATTTCCTTCTACGATCTCGGCGATATCTTTACCGATCTTTGTAAAGGCCCCCATGTAGAGAATACCTTCGAACTCGGGGCATTTAAACTTACTCGTGTCGCAGGCGCCTACTGGCGTGGGGATGAAAAAAGGGAAATGCTTACTCGTATTTATGGTGTAGCTTTTTCTACCGAGGAGGAATTGCAAGATTATCTCAAGAAACAAGAAGAAGCTAAAGCTCGTGATCACCGTAAACTCGGGAAAGAGCTAGACCTGTTCTGTTTTTCAGATTTAGTCGGTTCTGGTTTACCGTTATTTACTCCGCGTGGCACAATTCTGCGCGATTTACTTAATGAATTTACTCAAAGTTATCGTTTAAAAAATGGCTATAAAAAAGTCTGTATTCCACACATCGCTAATATAGATCTGTATAAAACTTCTGGCCACTATGAAAAGTTTCCAGAAATGTTGCAATTTGTCTCGCAGGAAAGCGGGGATCATCTAGCCATTAAACCGGTATCTTGCCCGCATCACTCGCAAATTTTCGCTAGTAGCCCACGCTCCTATAAGGATTTACCCATCAAATATCTAGAAACCACTATGGTTTACCGTGACGAACGTAAAGGTGAGTTAGGAGGTCTTTCTCGAGTACGAGCCATCACGCAAGACGATTCGCACGTTTTCTGTACCGAAGACCAAGTCGGTGATATCTTTGGCGAGCTTATCGTATCCGCAAAAGATTTGTATAAGGAAATTGGTATGAAGCTTAAGCTTCGTTTATCCTTCCGTGATGACGGTGATGGCTATATTGGTACCCTAGAGATGTGGAAAAAAGCCGAAGATGCCATCAAAAAAATGGCGGATAAATTTGAGATGGACTATTTTATCGGTGAAGGTGAAGCCGCCATGTATGGTCCAAAGATGGATTTTATGGCGGTAGATGCCCTTGGTCGCGAGTGGCAGCTTGCTACTGTGCAGCTAGATTATGCTATGCCAGCGCGTTTCCACTTGGAATATACCGATGCAGATGGTTCCAAAAAGACACCTATCATGATTCACTGCGCACTCATTGGTTCAATTGAGCGTTTCATGAGCGTATATTTGGAACATACTGCCGGGTGGTTGCCAATGTGGTGTGCGCCTGAGAACGTCCGCATACTTACTGTGAACGATCAAGTTGCAGATTATGTGAATAAGATTACCGACATTCTAAACAAAATAGAATTATCAAATCCACTACCGCATAACAAAATTCGTTATACGGTGGATGCTTCCGCGGACTCTCTGGGCAAAAAAATTCGCCGTGCTACTAATATGAAAATTCCTTGTGTGATTATCATCGGTCCAAAGGATGTGGCAAACGATATGGCTTCCGTGCGTCTGCGTGATAAGGAAGAGAAAATAGAACTAGATAAATTATCGGAGTTTCTAAAGGAATTAAAATAGTGTCTGCATCGATAGACAATGGCGGCTGGAGAGAGGATCACAGAGCTTTCTCAAAGCAAAATTTTGGGAAAGGAGAAAACAACAACAAGGAGTATCAAGATGCTAGTACCGTTGTAATCCTAGGTCCCACCGGCTCTGGTAAGACTGGCATTTCTATCAAGATCGCTAAAGCTATTGGCGGCGAAATCATTTCTGCAGATAGCCGCGCCATTTATAAAGGTATGGATATCGGCACGGCAAAACCCACCACAGAAGAGATGGATGGAATACCTCACTATGGCATGGATCTTGTAGAGCCGGGCGAAAGATTCACCGTAGCTGATTGGAAGCAATATACCGAAGCAAAAATCGTCGACATTAAAACGCGAGGTAAAGTTCCAATCGTTACTGGTGGTACCGGGCTGTATATTGATGCGCTTATTTACGACTATCATTTCAAAGGTCCTACGGGCGCCAAAATTGGTGATTTTGAACAAAAAAGTTGTTCAGATAGGACAGAGATAAAAGGCGATTTTTTAGTCATAGGTATTAAATGGCCCCCAGAGGTACTACGAGAACGCTTAAAAAAACGTGTAAGCATAATGTTCTCGCCAGAACTATATATGGAAACAAAGAAATTAGTCCAGGCATACGGTTGGGGCAGTCAAGCCATGAAAAGTGACATTTATGAATATTCGTATAAATATTTAAGAGGAGAGCTATCATTAGACAAAGCCAAAGAACAATGTTTTTATAAGGATTGGCATCTGGCGAAACGGCAAATAACGTGGTTCAAGAGAAATAAACAGATAATTTGGCTCAGCCTTGAAGAAATTTATCCATATGTGATAAAATATATACATAATGAGCAAAGAAACTAACACGCCAACAGAAAAATTATTCGGTTCTAAGACGCGCGCTAAACTTTTAAAACTTTTTTTTGAAAACCCAGAAAAAAGTTTCTATGTACGCGAGATGACCCGCGTAATAGGCGAACAAATTAATTCAGTGCGTAGGGAATTACTCAATCTAGAAAGTATCGGCATCATTAAAAACGAGACTTTCGATAACAAAGTTTACTATTCCGCAAACAGCAAACATCCTTTCTATCGCCCAATGATTGACATTTTTTCAAAAAAAATTGATATTTCTCGGGAGAAAGATGTAAAAGAGACTACGTGGGAAGAATATTGTCGCCCAGTCAAGAATTATCTCAAAGGCCTTATCGTTACAAATAGACTCCCAGGGCAAGAAGGCATAGATCTCTTAATTATTGGGAACGATAAAACTAAAAAACTGACCAGATGGGCAGAAGTAATTGAAAAAAAACAGGGTAAACCTATAAATTACGCCATCATGTCCACGGATGATTTTACATATCGCAAAAATGTAAAAGATCGGTTTATCGGTGAAATCTTGGAGATGGAGATCACTGAGATAATTGACCCAGAGAAAATAATTAAATAGTAGGAGGAAAAAATGTTTGAAATTGAGGGTAAAAACCCGAACGAGATTGCCATAATCACCAAAAAAACTAGCATTAAGTTTAATATAGAAGAAGGTTTTATTGATGCGAACCTCTCTGTAGGAAAAATTTTCGGACCTGGCGAATTTGAGATTGGAGATGCTACAATTCGCGGGCTCGCCACTAAAAACGGCAAAACAATTTACGATGTTGAAATCGGCGGCGTCCACATAGGGATTATTGGCGGAATAGAAGAGAAGCTGGACGAGATAGTCTCCGACATCCTCTGTACGTCATCAGTTAGAGCTGTTCGCGAAATAGAGCCAAAACTTATCATCGCTACGGGGAATGTGGATGGTATGGTTGCAGAACTAAAATTGACCGCCAGAGTTGAGAAGAAAATTAAAATTAAAAACCTAGATAGTCTGCCGAGTGCAAAAGAAGCCATAGTTTTAAATTGATATGAACCTAAATTTTATATATATAATACTGGTCTTGATAATCGTAATCTTCTCGGTTATTTTGCATGAGCTTGCTCACGGCATAGTAGCTTACTGGCTCGGAGATCGTACGGCTAAGGATGCTGGTAGGTTAACCTTTAATCCAGTCAAACACATAGACCCGTATATGTCTATTTTAGTTCCAGTGATTTTATACATACTTCATGCGCCTGTTTTTGGAGGGGCTAAGCCTGTCCCGGTTGATAACCGTAATTTGAAATGGGGAGAGTGGGGCATGGCATTAGTGGCGGCGGCTGGCCCTATGACAAATTTTGTTCTAGCATTTGTACTATTCCTGATAGGGCATTTTAGCGGATTATTGGTTGGCAGCGGGGGTGTTTTGTGGAGATTTATATTCTCTCAAGCTATTTATACTAATCTTGGTTTTATGATTTTTAATCTCATCCCTGTCCCGCCTCTAGACGGCTCTCGTATATTGTACGCTATTGCTCCAGATGGTTTTCGGTCGTTTTTGTTAAATATTGAGCGCTATGGCGTTGTTATTGTCTATCTTATGATACTACTATTTGGGGAAATCTTTTCAAGCATAATGGTGAACGGGATGAATGGAATACTAAACTTCTTTTACCTCATAGTGGGGAAATAAATTCTAGCAAAATTCCTTTTTGAAAAGAAGCGGCTAAAACATGATATAATATAATTAGCCCTATCGGCAACATGATTTTCCTGAATAATCATGTTATAGGGATTTCGTGGCTTACACCCGTGGGTGTATCGCATAAGATTTTACCCACCTTGTATATATTACGGGGAAAACAGGTCGGCAGGGCTACTATGACAAGAAGAGGTGGGATGAAGCAAAGAATACGCGTAGTAGGTTTAATAAGCACTCAAAAGGGGGTATTAATTTTTAAACGCGCCCGGGGCCGTACAGAGGTACCGGTTTTTTGGGAATTACCGACCGGAAAAATTAAATTTGGGGAACAGCCAGAGGAAGCTATGGCAAGGTCGCTTTCGGAATATACAGGTTTAACCGCAGATTCGTTAAAACTAAAGGATGTTATCACTTTCCTTGCGCCAGAAGGGGCTAGCGAAATTAGTAATCTATATATTATTTATGATATTAAAATTAATAATTTAGAAAAACCTAACCCAAAAAATAGGTACAATGGTTATAAATATATAAAAGAACTTACGAATATGGGCATTGGGCTAAACGAAACAAGTATATCTGTACTCGAAATTGAGAAAAATCTTATCGGTTCGGAGCATGCTAATCTCTCGCGAAGCACTGCTAACAGCATTATTATTAACGTGGACGGAGCTTCAAGAGGTAACCCGGGTCCATCTGGCATCGGTTACTGTATCCATGATATAGACGGCAGAATCGTAGAAAAAGGAGGTGAATTTATCGGGTTTGCTACATCTCGTATGGCAGAATATTACGCTATGCGAAAGGGGATAGAACGGGCCACCGAATTAGGCTATAAAACGGCGAGATTTATTTCCGACAGCCTAATGGTGGTAAACCAACTCAACGGAGTATTTCGTGTCAAAAATCAAGACATTATGCAGGTATATAGGGACATCCAAGATAAAATAAAGTTTTTCGATGCGGTATCTTTCATACATGTCTCTCGCAGCCAAAATGCCATAGCAGATTCCGAAGCTAACGAGGCAATAGACAAAATACTATCAAAATGATATAATACCTTTGAGCTCGAAAGGCGACCGCTTTTTATAAGAGGAAAGTCCGGGCAACATAGAGCAGGGTAGTCGTTAACGGCGACCGTCCGTAAGGATAGGGAAAGTACCACAGAAACTTAAACTGCTAACCAGCCTTTGGCCAGGAGCGATGGTGAAAAGAGTGAGGTAAGAGCTCACAGTGTGTTGTAGCGATACGATGCGGAGGCAAACCCTACCTGTTGCAAGGAGTGCTATACACCTTCGCTCGAGGATGCACGCTCACCGCTAGAACGTTATAGCAATGTAACGTCAAGATAGATGGTCGCCAACCATATGATTCCATATAGTTACAGAACCCGGCTTACTGACAGCTCAAAATCAAAAAATCGCCCCCACCGGGCGACTTTTTGGTTTTGAGGGAAATATGATACAATAAAGATGTCTACATCAAATAATACATTTCTTCGAACTTGCCTAAGCGGGGAACGGCAACCGTTCGAACAAAATGATAGCTTAGGCTTATTATTTGGCGTAGACAACCCAGAACGGTTGTCGTTTTTTATTACGGCGACATACATAATATTAAAAAAGGAGGCGAAATGAATCACAATTCATTTTCAAATGGGGAACATGCCCCTACACAACATGAAGACGGAGACGCTGTCGAGTTTCTATCTTTCGAGGAACATATACAAAATATGGCGCAAAATTCCACAGAGATTAATACTCAAACATTGATGCGTCCATCAATGAAAAACGAGGAATTACCAAACGGTGCACAATATTTGGCTCACGAAGTGACAGAAGTTAGTCAAAAAATCAAAAACGGGGAACCACTGAGCAGCGAAGATATCACGTCTCTGGCTAAGGTTTATGGTTTTGGGAAAGGTTTTGAAAAACTCGGCGATTTTTGATATTATTTGCTCGCTTTTTTCTCGGCACGAGCCTTTGGTGACTCAATTAAACCTTTTTTCTTCAAAGTGCGAAGTGCATGAGCCGACACGTTACATCTAACTTTTTGACCATTAATAATCAAAGTTCGTTTTGACACATTAGGCTTAAAAACCTTACGAGTGTGACGCTGGGAGAACGACACGTTGTGCCCATACATTTTGCCTTTTCCAGAGATTTCGCAAATAGCCATCTTATTTCTCCTTTACCGCGTTTACGATTGCTTTGAATGCTTCAGGATTATTTACTGCAAGATCGGCTAAAACTTTGCGATCAAGAGAAATGTTCTTAGCTTTCATACCAGCAATAAGTTGCGAGTAGGAAAGACCAAGCTCTCTTGAAGCGTTATTAATTCTGGTAATCCAGATAGCACGTAAATCACGTTTGCGATTACGGCGATCACGATAACTATAGCGCAAAGCCTTAATCACACCTTGTTTTCCAAGGCGGAAGCTCCTTGTGCGGTAATGCTGCATGCCCTTGGCAGAGCGCAAAATCTTTTTATGCTTCGCCGATGCGGCGACTCCTCTTTTAACTCTCATAATTAAACTCCTAACGCCTTTTTAACATTTTTGGCAATTTTGCCATTGATGGTAGCGGCAGTCTTGATATTGCGCTTCCTGGCTTTGGATTTCTTAGCGAGAATATGATTCCCGTAGGCTCGCGCCCGAATCAGCTTACCCGAACCAGTAATCTTGATTCGTTTCGCCGTGCCTTTATGTGTCTTTAATTTTGGCATAGGTTTTCCTTTAGTTTAGTTAATATTATTATTCAAG
>JAZUMU010000010.1:0-32645 GCA_045603805.1 Candidatus Nanosyncoccus sp. | reverse complement strand
CAAAGCTGTCACCCGTCCTACTTTCTTTTTATGTAATAAATATACTATTAGGACGGTAGCTATAATTAAGAATAGCCCTATGCTCACTATAACAGTAGCTTCTGGGCCGCCTATGCCAGAAGTAAATAGACCAGTGTTAGGTACAACGGGACCAGAACCTGGCTCTACAATGTTGATAGTAATCTTACTATCCATATATTTTATCCTTCCTGAATGCTGTTATATAATTCACTATGCTCCTTAGAAAAAGTGAATTATATAGCTAACACTCTTTTAGTTAAATTAATTGATATTATTGCCGTTGACGTTGCTACCTAATTCACTACGTCTCGGAAGCTTCGTAATGTGGTAAGTAATTTTACCACATTACTTCGCCTCTGACGCTCGCATTGCTCGCTGACGCGTCCCAAGGGGCGGACAGCTGGCAAAATCATCTAAAGATGAATTTTGCCTTAATGTTCCTCGACTGTAGTGAACTAAGTAGCAAGCGTTATTGGCTTTTAATGTACATGGTGACATTTTTATATAATCTTCACATTTATATAAAAATGGCACCGCAAGGGTGTCATATTACAATCATAAACCAAAGTATATACCTAGTTCCGTGATTGCGTCCTTACGGCGCCAATTTCCTCACGGAAGTGCTATATACAAAATAGCTTTGGTTTAATGAATTGTAATATGACATAACCATTATAGCATACAAACCACATGCGTGTGCAATATTTTACGTGTGCGATATTTGAGATGGGAAACGGCTTTGTTGCATAATTCACCATATTTCGGAAGCTGCGCTTTGATGTAATCAAAATTTTACATCAAAGCTTCGCCCCTACGGCGCACAAATCCACCTAAAGGTGAATTTGATGCTTAACGTTCCTCAATATTGATGAATTATGCAACAACGACATATGTACAAAACAGGGGTAGGCTTGACATATTATAGTGGATATGCTATAATGAGTATAATAGCCCGATTTAGGCCTTTGAGGCTCAGAGAATAATTCGCGTCATTTCTCTGAAAATCGGAGTACGTTAAGGAGTGATTGTTTGAAAAAAATTAACAAGCTTGTAGTCACGAACGTTATTATGTGCATGTTACTGGCAGCAGAAATTGCGCTTTTAGCGATTAACCTTGGTATGCCAGCTGGTGTTATGGCCGCTTTTGCCGCATTAGCATCTGTAATTTGGCATTTGGCTCGCCCGTGTAGCGAGACAAAGATAGCGATGATTTGCTATACCGGATATGCACTAGCTATTGTTGGCGGGTTGCTCTTAGACGCTAGGTTTCCGGGACACGGAGTAGACTTTGGTTTATTCTTCGGAGGGGTAACTATGATTACCCAGATAGTATTGTCCTTAACCCGAGACGAGAGTAAAACGTAATAATAATTTTATCCGGCATGCGCGATGCCGGATTTTTCATGCCGCGGAATCGCTTGCCTCAATATCACGAAGAATTTGTTTGCGGTAGCGATCTTCTTCGCTAAAAATACAACCACAGTATTTTTGCATATAAAGACCTATCTCACGAGCCTTGGCTTGACCTTCGCGAAAGCCTACACGAAAATCGCGATACAGGAATTCTACGCCTGAGAGTGCTGCGAGTTCCTCGCAGACTTGTTTTAGTTCTTCGTGTTTTTGATAGGGCGAAACTAGTAGGGTGGTAGTGAAGGTATCGTAACCATGTTTTGCGGCATAGCGCACAGTTTGAGTGAGGCGTTTTTTGTAACAATAATTTACACAGCGATTTGGGATGTCGCTTACGATATTTTTACAAAACTCGTCTAGACCGTAATCTTCGATAAAAATACTTTCTGCATTTACTTTTTTGCAATAATCTTTGAGGCAGTCACGACGAGTTTTGTATTCTATGTATGGGTGAATGTTAGGGTTGTACCAAAAAACTGTAGGTTCTATGCCTTCTTTTCGTAAGCTATCTATACAATAAACGCTACACGGAGCGCAGCACGTATGCATTAAAACTTTTTTTGACATTTGCTATAGATACTTTATTAAATTTACGGTGTTGTTTATAATTTATACATAATTATAACATTTATGCTACAATTAATCTATAAGGAGGTTTATGTCAAAAAGGATTGAGACAGATTTAAAAACGTTCATTAAATTTTGGTTAGTGCCAGTAGGTATTGTGTTGGCTTTGCTTTTAGTAGACAAAGCTATGACCGGTCTTATTATAATAGGGGCTTCGATATTTTTAGCTTTGGCTTTAAGGCCCCTGGTTCGAAAAGTTAATACATTTTTTACTAAACATTTCGGAAAAGACGAAAAACATCAAACTTTGTCAGTTGTTTTCGCATATTTGATTGTCGTATTGGTTATTGGTGCAATTATCGCTGTTGTGGGGCCGGTAGTAGTCAATGAAACCTCTAAATTTATACAGCACTTCCCGGAAACTTTCGAAAAAACTATCGGGGGCTGGGATGGAGTTAATAACTTTGGGAGAAATTTCGGGATTAATAATTTGCAGGACGAAATTACCAGCGCTTTATCTGGCTTGTCTAACAGTTTGCTTGGCACGTTTGGGAACAACATTGTTTCTAGCGTCGGGGGAGTGGCCGATGTCGTAATGAAGATTGTATTGGTATTAATTTTAACAATGCTATTTCTATTGGATGGTCCGCACATGGTGAACTCTTTCTGGAAACGTATTGGAGGAAAAAACGATGAGCGAAAATCGGTTAATGTGGCTAAAAGGATTACTAGTAAAATGGCCAACGTCGTATCCATATACGTATCGCGTCAGGTTGTTGTTGCTATTTTAGACGGATGTGTGTCCATGCTGATTGTTTTTATATTGTCTTGGATATTCAATTTTTCTCAGTCTTTAGCTTTACCTATGGGTATGATCACTATGACTTTTTATCTTATTCCAATGTTTGGCCAGTTTATTGGGGGCACCCTCGTAACACTACTCCTATTATTCTCTAATCCTATAGCTGGCCTAGCATTCGCCATTATATATATAGTGTATGCACAAATTGAGAACAATGTAATTTCGCCAAAAATTCAAGGAAATGCCCTGAATTTAAAACCACTTTTCATCCTTTGTTCGATCACAATTGGTATGTATATGTTCGGTCTTCTAGGGGCTATTATCGCTATCCCAATTGCTGGTTGTGTACGTGTATTGGTCGAAGAATATCCCAATATAAAAGCGTTTAGAGATTAAAGATGACAGAAGAAATCCCTACAACGGGACAACAGAAGAATATCAAAAGGAAAGTTTTCAAACGCCCGATTTTAGTTGTTATTTTTATAATTATTAACGTGGCGGTGATTGCCGCTACTGCATCGTCTGAATTTGGGAACTCTGCCAATGCGGCCGAGCTCTCTGAGGTTAAAATTAATTGGTGGCTGCTTATCCCGGCTACTTTATGCTTTTTGGCTGCTATAATGTTGGAAATCGGTAAATACGTTTTGATGATGCGGGAAATGTCCCCAAACCCTAAGAGTTTCGATAAAGAAAAGGCTCGCAAAGTCGCCAGAAGAACAGTACTTCTGGGAAAATATTATGATAATATCACGCCAGCTGCGATTGGCGGTCAACCTTTTCAAATTTATTTTATGCACAAAAATGGAAATTTACCAAGTGGGCTAGCAACAACAATCCCAATTATCGGCATGATATCGGGGCAGATTGGTTTTATAATTATAGCCGTTATTAGCTTTCTTTTCGGAAGCCTCAGTATAAACAACGCAGCATTAATCGCAACGGCTTGTTTCGGGCTTCTATTCTTTTCATTCTGGCCTATTGTGGTTTTGATCGCCACTTTTCTTCCAAAAGCTATGGCTGAATTTATTAAAGCTGGGGTCAAGTTGCTAGCCAAAGTTCATATTGTCAAAGATGAGAAAAAAGCAGTAGAAAAAACTGAGTACGAAGTTAGTGAATACGCAAAGTCAGTTCGAAAAATACTAAAAACTAAAGGTCTATTTTTAAAAACAATTTTTATGTCCGTAGGATTTAACGTGCTTATATCTATAATTCCGTTTTTTGTGCTAACTGCATTCGGCGGAAAGGTAGATTTTTTACCTTGTTTTGTGACTACAGTAGCGATAACTAGTGCAGTATATTTTGTACCAACGCCTGGCAACGCTGGAGCGGCAGAGGGAACATTTTTTATAGTTTTTTCTGCCCTTTCTGAGGGTTATGTGTTTTGGGCAATGTTAGTTTGGAGATTTTTCTCTTATTATATATACGTAATAATGGGACCAATAATATATTTAAAAATACAATTAGAAAAACGTCGAGAAAAAAATGCCAAGAAGAAAATCACTCATTAGAATTAAGCATAAGCGAAATATCGCTTTAGTTATGTTTAGTTTTGTTTTGATTAGTTTTATAACTTGGTTTTTGATTAAAACTTTGACTACGGAAACCAATCTGGAATTAATAACTACCTATCAGGTGCCAGAATTTACGAGTTTAGAAAATTTATACTCTTTGGGTTACGGCAGCTACGCTGTAGCCGTTAACGGTGAGGTTGTTGGTGGTTACGAACCTCAAGAACTCCGACCTACTGCAAGCATGGCTAAAATGATTTTAGGGTTAGCTATAGTACGCGAGAAGCCTCTTAATTTAGGAGAGCCTGGTGAGGCTATTGTAATCAATGAAGAGTATTATAAATTATATCAGTATTACGCTTCAAATGGCGGTTCAACAACCGAAGTTGAAATTGGAGAAGAGATAAGCGAATATGATGCATTGATGTCGGTTTTCCTAGAATCAAGCAATAATATGGCCGACACTTTAGCTATTTGGGCTTTTGGATCTATGGACGCATACAATGATTATGCTAAAAATATGCTAAAAGAACTTGAGCTGGACAATATATATTTAGGGCCTGACGCTAGTGGCTTTGATGCTGGGACTAAAGGTACGGCCAGCGATTTAGCCAAACTCGCTAGATATGTGATGATGGACCCTGTTTTAAAACAAGTTGTGTCTACTGTAAGCTATAATGTCCCCGTAGCCGGAGAAATTGAAAACACAAATAAATTACTGGGGCGAAATAATATATTGGGGGTAAAAACTGGTTTTATTGGGGAAGTTTCTGGATATTGTTTAGCGTCCAGCTACCTAGAAGGCGACAATATAATTACATTAGTCTTAATGGGGGCACCGACAAGGGAAAAATCGTTTATAGATAGTCTTTCGATAATTCGCATTTTGCAAGAAAAAATGCCGTATAAAAAAATCGCTTCTGCAGGAGAGGTAGTGGGCTATTATGACAGTTGGTGGACGGGAAAAGTAAAGATAGTCGCCACGGAAGACCTGTATGGGTTGGGCTGGGCGGATGCTATAACTACTTCAAATTTAGAAATGGACGGTGAGACAGGGTTCTTAACTATTGTGGTGGGAGAAAGTAATTATAAAATATCCGTAAAGGCAGAGAAATATGATACATCGCCTAGTATGGCAGACCGTATTAGGCACGCTTTTGGTTGGTCTAGAAAAAATACTCTCGACCTCGAAAATTCTGAAAATACTCCAGAAAATGATAATATCTTAGACGAAACCAAGGAGGCACTCTTGCCAATCACCTCAGCCTCGTCTAACAACTGTACAATTGGACTAGGGGCATTGATGCTTATTAACCCTAATTTCCCAGTTGAAGACAATTTTATAAGCGTGCGTCGGTCTGAATTAGTTAGCATATATTCACTATATGGCATAGTAGAAGGAAATCCTGGGAATGGAGATAATTTACTAGACCAGGAAGCTGCGGAGCATATAAATGAAATGGTTAAAGCCTACGAGAACGAATACCCAGGGCACACGCTCGAAACGAGATCTTGCTTTCGGTCGGTCGGCACTAAATGTGGCAGGCTTTGCGCCGCGACGGGAGAAAGTGACCATCATACAGGTTTAACCTGTGATTTACTCGACCCAGCCTACGGTACAGAACTCGACACTGATTACTACATTCAACATATAGATTGGCAATGGCTGAAGGCGAATTCATACAAATATGGATTTATCGATCGTTTTCCGGAAGCTTGGACGGGAGGGCCCATGAGCGAACCGGCAAACGTGAACGAAGATGGCACTACAGGACTATACGAAACTTGGCATTACCGCTATGTTGGCGTACCTGCCGCTACAGATATAGCCATTGGAAAATACAATAACGGTGAATATGATTCTTTGGAGCATTATCTGAAAGCACGGGGATTAGTGCAAGATTTGAGGGCCGGAATATGCAAATAGTGTAGTATAATATATATGGTAGATTATGCTTAAATTATTTCGTTATCTTAAACCATATTGGTGGCAGGTGGTGCTGTTGATGCTAGCTACTGGCGGAGAAGTTTTTGGGACATTGCAGCTGCCCGCATTAATGGCGGACATTATCAACAAAGGAATCGTAGTAGAAAATACTGATTATATTTGGCAAACTGGGCTTGTTATGATTGGTATAGCGATTGCTTCTGCTGTATGTTCATTGGTGGCTAGCTATTTTTCGGCAAGGGTGGGCGCGAATTTTGCACGTGATATACGTATGGATTTATACAAGAAAGTAACTTTTCTAAATGCGGCAGATGTCAAGGATTATAGTACAGCATCACTAATAAACCGCACCACTAACGATGTGAACCAAGTGCAACAAGTCATGATGATGATGTTATCCGTGATGCTGCTTGCGCCAATGTTCTGTATTATTTCATTGATTATGGCGGTACAGACCGCACCGGATATGACATGGATTATCGCCGTAGGCGTAGTAGCCATTATTGCATCTATAGTAATAATTATGTCTTTAGTAATACCAAAGTTTAAAATTTACCAAAAATTAGTAGATAAGATTACGCTTATTACTCGCGAAAACCTTACCGGACTCCGCGTAATACGTGCGTTTAACAACGAAAAACTCGAAAAGAATAAGTTTGAAAAATCTAATGATGAGCTAACGAAATTATCTATATATATGGATAAAATATTGAAATTGGCTGGGCCGTTGATAAATATAATATTTAACGGTTTAACTTTACTGTGCACATATATAGGGATTTCTTTACTTAATAAAGATTTTAGCTATCTTGGGGACATGTCCGCATTCGCACAATATGTGAGTTTTGTAATGATGTCGTTTTTGATGATGTCTATGCTATTTGTGGCAATACCGCGCGCAAATGTGTGTGCTGAACGTATTAATGAGATTCTAACAATTGTTCCCAAGATAAAATGGCGCAAAGAAACAAGCGGCATACCAGAAAAGATAGCCTCTGTAGAGTTTCGTGGGGTAGACTTTCGTTATCCTGGCGCGGAAGAAAAAATGCTAGACGATATTACTTTTACCGCAAAAGCTGGTGAGTCCACGGCGTTTATTGGATCTACAGGATCTGGTAAATCTACTTTGATTAACTTAATACCAAGATTTTATGAAGCTACTAGTGGAGAGATTTTGATTAATGGTATCAATATTAAAGATTACGAAAAAGACGATTTAATGCGGCGTATTGGGCTAGTGCCACAACGTGGATTGCTGTTTGCTGGAACAGTCAAGAATAATATTATGTTTGGTGCGCCAAATGCTACCTTCGAACAGGTGAAAAAGGCCGCTGAAATAGCACAAGCTGCTAGCTTCATAGAAAAACTTCCTAAAGGGTACGACGCCCATATAGCGCAGGGTGGCACTAACGTTTCTGGTGGGCAAAAACAGCGTTTGTCTATAGCGCGTGCTATATGCAAAAATCCCGATATATTTATATTTGATGATTCGTTTTCTGCGCTAGACATGAAGACGGATGCCAAGCTTCGTGAAGCCCTGCACCCGGTTGTGCAAGATATGGTTGTGCTAGTAGTTGCACAGCGTATTAGTACCGTCAAAAACGCTAATCAGATAATAGTGCTAAACGAAGGTAAAATCGTAGGAAAAGGTACGCATATGGAATTACTCCGAAAATGTAAAGTATATAAAGATATTGTAGAATCACAATTGTCCGAAAAGGAATTTGAAAAAGAATTGAGGATGGCAAATGCATAAAGAAGTTTGGGCAGCTCGCAAGCCACGTGCCGGTAAAACATTTAAATCATTTGCTAGATTTTTGGTGTCTATAAAAAAATATCGTGGGCTCATTATACTGTCTATCATTCTGGCCATGGGTTCCGCCCTGCTTGGTATATTTATCCCGAAAATTTTGGGTGACATGACCAACATAGCTATAGCTACCTATCCAGACATTGATTTTGGAACAATTATTGGCAAAGTTTGGCTAGTAGTGGGTCTGTTTGTCGCATCTGCAATCCTCAACTACGCTCAGGCGTATATCCTTACCATAGTTTCCGCCAGATATACTCGCGATCTCCGCAACCAAATAATAGAAAAAATCTCTAGACTGCCAATAGCATATTTTGATAAACACCAATATGGAGATACATTGTCTCGCATGACGAATGATGTAGAAGTAATTGCTACGTCTTTGTCACAAGAAATTACGGACGTATCACTTAGTTTTACGATGCTGGTTGGCATAATGATTATTATGCTTACGATTTCTGTACCGTTATCACTTATTTCTTTTGTAGTGGTACCAATATCTGTAATAGTAGTGGGCAAAATAATGGGATATGCGCAAAAGTATTTTGTAGATCGCCAAACCACGCTCGGCAAGCTAAATAGTCGTATAGAAGAAGACTACGCTGGACAAATAATTATAAAATCGAATTCACACGAAAATGCCTCGATACAAGATTTTAGTGTAATTAACCAAAAGCTCACCAAGATTACGATGCGCGCACAATTTCTGTCGTCTATATCGTTTCCGGTTACACATGTTTTTACCAATCTTGGGTACGTCGCTATTGCTGTACTAGGGGGCGTGTTTACTATTAATGGACTTCTGACTATCGGGGCTTTGCAGGCATTTATCCAATATGTATCCAGGTTTAACAGGCCTATCACGGAGATAGCTTCTACTACATCTACTATCCAAAGCTTACTAGCATCAAGCGAACGGATTCTTGAGTTTTTGAACGAACCAGAAGAAGAGCCCGACCCCTCACCTGCAAAAACTATAGAAAACGTGAGTGGTGAAGTAGAATTTCACAATGTGAATTTTGAGTACCTTAAGAATACACCAATAATCAATGACTTTTCCGTAAAAGTAAAACCTGGCATGAAAGTGGCCATAGTTGGGCCCACTGGCGCAGGGAAGACTACGATTATTAATTTGCTAATGAGATTTTATGACCCGACTTCCGGATATATTACTATAGACGGTGTGCCTACGCGCGAGATGAAGCGTGCAGATGTACGAAAATTATTTGGCATGGTTTTGCAAGACACTTGGCTATTTAATGGCACTGTGGAAGAGAACCTTCGTTACGGCAACCAATCTGCGACAATAGACGATATAAAGCGAGCTGCAAAAGCTAGTAATGTACATCATGCAATAGAGGCTTTGCCGCATACTTATCGTTCCGAAATTAGCGAAGACTCGGATAATATTTCTGCCGGCGAAAAACAACTAATTACTATAGCGCGCGCCATGGTGGCAAACCCACCTATGATGATACTAGATGAAGCTACATCCAATGTAGATACACGCACAGAACAGTTAATCCAGGATTCTTTTGAGAAGTTAACCCACGGTAGAACATCTTTCGTGATTGCGCATAGGCTTTCTACCATTCGTAATTCTGATTTAATACTAGTGATGCGTGACGGCAATATAGTTGAGCAAGGTACGCACGCGCAGCTACTGAAAGCTGGTGGATTCTATGCTGAGTTATATAATTCGCAATTTGCGGAAAATTAAATATTGAAGGTCTTTTTAATTTTTTCAAAAACTTCCTCAATGGTGCCAGAAGCATCAATAGTTGGAATGTTGAAATCTTTGGCAACTCTGAGGTAAGCTGGATTAATTTTTTGCTGAAAGGCGTCGCCTTGCGATTTCCAGACTTCGTTTTTGCGGTCCCACTTTTTGTCGGTCTGCACGCCGAGGCGTTTTTCTTGCTCTTTACGACTGAGTGTAAGAATTGCAATTTTATCAGGGTTAAAATATTTGGCCGGCATTATGGCTTTGTGTACCTTTATTATGGCAGAGCGGCTAACACCAGCTCCGTATCCTTCATAGATCAGAGTAGAAAGCCAACTACGTGCCGTCACTACTACGCCTCCACGTTTTAAAACAGGTTCCGCTATCTTACGCCACTGTTCATAACGATTGATAAGGTATAACATTACACGGGTGCGGTGGTCTATATCTTGCTTAGAACCGTAGTTTAATTTTGCGATTTCAGCGACAAATCCATCTTCACTGGCAGTACCAGACTCGGCATAAAAAGCAACCTCCTTACCTTGAACCCTAAAATATTCAGCTACCATTTTGGCTTGAGTATCTTTACCGGTACCATCTTGGCCCTCTATTACGATATGCATTATTTTTTCTCCTTTCTGGCCTTAACAGGGGTATTTTCGGAAGAATAAGACGCGCTTTCTTCAAGATATTTTTCATAGCAAGCGGGACAAATGGCACGATATTCTATATCTATAGAACCATCATCTATCAAAATGTCTGGGCCATCGGCTACTAATTTACCATTTAAAAATCTGGCATTATAGGTGGCCTTGTGGCCACATTCGCAAATTGTCTTAATTTCCTCAATGTCATGTGCAATCTGAAGTAATCTAGTGGCGCCCTCAAAACCGCCGTCTTCTAGGCGAAAATTGAGTCTGAGACCATAGGCCATGACCGGGATATTCAGCTTAGTAACGACTTTCATTAGTTGATTTACTTGGGCAGGAGCAAGAAACTGAGATTCATCTACGAGCACACAATGGACGTCGGCATAATTTTGGGAAATCTCCTTGAACAAATCGGTATTGTGGTCAAAACAAAAATCCGTTTCGCGCTCTGGACCGATGCGGGTAAGTAGCTTTGTGCCGTTTTTAGTATCCGTAGCTGGCTTAACTACGCAAACTTTGTGACCACGCTCTTCATAATTGAAGGCGACCTGCAAAAGTTGCATTGTTTTGCCACACCCCATAGCACCATACCTGAAATATAGCTTTGCCATTTTTACCTCTTTTTCTTATTTTAGCATATAATAAGAATATGCACGAGAGCTGGAAACCGTTTTTAAAGACAGAATTTGAAAAACCGTATTTTAAAGAATTATCAGAATTCCTACATGCAGAATACGATACCAAGACTATTTTTCCGCCAAAGCAGCTGGTGTTTTCGGCATTTGCTACAGACCTTAATGATGTGAAGGTGGTGATATTGGGTCAAGACCCTTATCACACGCCAGGCGCAGCAGAAGGTCTAGCATTCTCTGTACCACCTAAACAGCCTATACCGCCGTCACTTATCAATATCTACAAAGAAATAGATAATGATGTCGGACGCCACGCCAATACTACCGGCAGTTTGCGCAATTGGCAAAAGCAGGGTGTGTTATTGTTGAATACAGTGCTTACAGTGGAAGCACATAAACCAAAGTCCCATAGTGGTAAGGGGTGGGAAGTATTTACTACAGAAGTCATAAAATATTTAAACACTACACGAGCGCATCTGGTATTTATATTGTGGGGTAGAGATGCCCGTAATAAAAAATCTCTTATAGACGCTGGTAAACATTTAGTGCTGGAGTCTCCTCATCCTTCACCGCTTTCAGCCCATGCCGGATTTTTCGGGAATCATCATTTTTCGAAGGCCAATGCTTTTCTAAAGAATAATGGGCTAAAACCAATTGTATGGTAAAATAATTTAGTTTATTTTAAGGTTCATATCTTACACTAGGACTATAAAAGGAGAAACATGGAACAAGATAACCTAAATCAAACTGAGGAACAGGTGCCCGGAGCCGAAAAAGAGGTCGCTCAAACTAACTCTACGACTGAATCAAACAATGGGGACAATAGTGCATCCAGAATGCCTGGAAATGCAGAAGACAAGCCCGAGATGAACTGTACAGAAAGTGAAAACGAGGAAACTACTTGTGAACCACCAAAACCACCAGAAGGCCTAGGGGACATGCGAATGGATGGCGGTCCGAGGGAAGATGGCGTATTCGAGCCAACAAATCCGGTCATCGACCCGTCAAACGGCAGTGTTTTGCATCCTGTAGCTTATTTGTCCTTAGGGGCGGGAAGCGTTATTTTATCAACAATAGTGATATATGCGTGCTTTTCTAATTTATTTCACAAGAAGCCTGGACAAACTTTTAGTACTTTGCCTAAATTTGCGCTCTTTGTTGTAGCAACAATAGGTCTGTCTGGGATCTTGATATCACTTTGTTACTTTATCCCTACATGGACAAGCTAAACCCACTTAGCTAATCTGGTATACTCTTTAGAATCTCTAGGATATGAGTCTAAAATGTCTTCGATATAGGTTTTTCCGTTAGAGATATTCAAAGTTTCTACCTCGGGCATGGAGGCAAGTAGGCGCACAACAGCCTCATCGGTTTCTATATTGGTCATAGATTTTTTGGGGTCGATAGAGTGGGAATGCACCCGTAATTCCTTATACACGAATCTTTTAATCCCGGCTTGAAGACAATATTTAAGGCAATTTTCGCAAGTTGCAACACGATTGTAAATCGTACATCCAGTCAAATCTTGATGGGCGAAAATGAGGGCGTTCATTTCAGAATGGATTGCAAAATAATATTTCATGGGACGTTCAGAAAGAGTCATTTTTGACTCGTCAGAGCCCTGAATCATACCATTATAGCCAAGCGAGATGACTCTCTTATTTTTATCTACAATAACGCAACCCATTTTGCTAGAAGGATCCTTGGATTTTGTTGCAACTGCTTCTGCAATTTGCATGAAATATTCATCCCATACTTGTTGTTTTTCGTTCATTTTTTCTCCGTTTAGTCTATTATAGCATAGACAGTTCTGCCTATTCTAGGAATAGGAGAAGATGATTATGCAAAAGCAGTGTTTTTTCAAGAGGGGTTGTATTTTTTACAACAGTATGATTAGATGTCGCAAATAACCAAGGAGTGAATAATGTCCGAAACAGAGAGAGTAAAATCCAATAATAAAAACACGGTTCGGCGAAGAATCAGGCTGATTGGCCATCCGAAAAAGGCTGAAAAGATAAAAATTCGCTATCTTCTGGTTGCTCTAGCAGTTCTAGGCGTAGTTGTGGCTCCCAGTTCAATTGTAGAGGCCGTAAGTTGCCCCAGCCTTCGGGTTGTTTTTGCTCGAGGTTCTGGAGGGGAGCATAATGCTGATCCGAATTATCTAGATTTTAAATCTACAATAGAAGCAAAACTCAAAACTACGAATATCGAATACGAGTTTATTGACCTAGACTACCCCGCAGTGGGGGTTGGCCTCGACAACCTAGTTGTATCGCTAGGGGCATTGATTGGAGCTGGGGATGCATATGAGTTTGGGGAAAGCGTAAAAACTGGATCGAAAAACTTGGTTGCTATGGTGAACGGAAATAGTTGCCCGAATACACGTTATGTTGTTGGCGGCTATTCCCAGGGAGCTATGGTAATTTCCCGTTCATTAAACGAGCTAAATCCTAATAGACTAATTTACGCTGCGACCTTTGGGGATCCTAAAATCTATCTCCCTGAAGGTGAGGGGATTATCCCTCCAGCCTGCCGAGGCGATAATCTATCAGATTACCGAGCCTACGTTCCTGATTGTCAAGCATATAAAGGTCTGTTAGGGTCTTATATTCCATATGAGCCAGAGAGTCTTATTGGGAAAGTAGGTACTTGGTGCAATAAGCGTGATATATTTTGTAGTTCCAAAGTCAGCATCAGTGATCACCTTGGCTATATTTCAGAGAGCTTGTATGAAGATGCATCGCGTATAATATTTGACAAGATAACTAAGAATTTTGGAGTAGAAAATAACATATCTTCACCGCATGATACCGCAATTTTGATTGATTCGACTGGCTCTATGCAAAGCATGATTAAAAAATATAAGGCCGAAGCTTATAGATTGGCAAAGGAAACGCTAGAGTCGGGAGGACGAGTAGCTTTATACGATTACCGTGATTTAGCGGACCCGTACTCCCCAGTCAAACGCTGCGGGTTTGACGATTGTGATTTGGAAAAGTTTGAAAGTGGGTTAGAAAAGATAAGAGCTGCAAACGGAGGAGATGCTCCCGAGTCTCTGCTCTCGGCCTCTATGCATGTCATGACGGATTTAAATTGGAAGTACGGTTCAACTAAGTCACTCGTTATCCTGACAGATGCGAACTTTCTAGCTCCAGACAGAGACGGAATGACCTTTGACGAGGTTGTAAGCGTAAGTAAAAAGATTGACCCGGTAAATTTTTATGTCATCACGACCGCAAAATATTCCGAATACTACAATGAGCTTGCTGAAGCAACAGACGGGAAAGTAGTGACAAATTTTGACGAGTTAAGCCTTTTGACCGACTTTATTATGGAGAGATACGATAGCCTGCCGCGAGTAGAAGAGTCTAGCCCTGAACCAATACCAACTTTAGAAATTTTATCATCTGAGGAAGTTAATGGTACAATGGGGATAGAATTTAAGACAAATGCTCCACGAGTATTAGTATCCATAAACGACAAAATTCTCGGGGTAACAGAAGAGTCAAAAATTATAATAAAGGACTTAAATTTCGGCATGGAAAATACAGTCAGTTTAACGCCTTTAGGAGAAGAAGTACGTGGGGAAACTAAGACGATAAAAATTTCGGCTAAAGCTTATGGGGGCGAACCATTCTTTCTCCCAAAAGCTCCAAACTCAGGAAAAAGGTAATAAAATATCCCGACCATACAGCCGAGATACTTAGGACTCAACCAGCAATGATTTAGATTAGAAGCTCAAGAGCCTCTAGCGTGACTTCTCCTTTAACATATTTTTTAGAAATATCCGTTTGGATATAGAGGTCTAACCCCTCTTGATAGGATATAATCTTATCATACCCATAAGCCGTACTGGACCCCACAAAAACATATTGAGAAAAGTCTTTTTCGGCGACAAAATCCCACTCGCCATCACCGTTATAGTCTATAACCCCGTATGTATTGTCCCCTGAAAAGAATCGTGAAGTTTTCCATGTAACCATTGAGCCGACGATTTTAATTGTGTTCCCTGATTTATGAATATTCCGTATGTAGTTTGACTCTGCCGCGGCACAGATTACCTGTGAGGCTATCATGCTGCGCCAGGTATTGTTCATGCTGAGTGGATGATATCCTTCAAGAACAGGAAGTTCAAAAAACTGATTATCGGAAGATAGGCAAAGTAGCGTTGCGTAAATAGTGCGCCCTTTATTCATAGAGTCTCCTATAAGCAGAGCTTCACGGCGCAAAGAAGTGGAGAAAACATTGTCCTCTATTCCGGAGAGAACGAGATTAGCTTTACTACCCCAATCTTGCTCCTTCTCGAGAAGTTGATCTGGAGTGCTGTCCTGGTAACAGGAAAGAACGATCAGAAAAACCAAAACAACAACTGGCAAAAAAAATAATTTTTTCACAGAAATTACCCCCTTTGTTAGTAACTGGTTGAATTATCAAGTTACACGTTATTTAAACGCTGTGTTTTGTTATATCATATGACAGGATAAAAATCAATCAAGCGGACGTGAGATGATAGTGATCTCCATATTCGCACTTATACACCCCCAAGGGGCCGGTCTGATGGTCGTATTCGGCAATACGGGCAGCCGCTTCGGCTTCTTCGCGCGTAGCAAAAATTATTTTTTCAGATTCACCGACCCAGCATTTTGGAGGATTATAAATCCTAGGTTGAAAAGATTTCGACATACTTTTTATTATAACATCGTGTAATTATATTATACTCTGCTTTATTTTTTATGCAGATAGGGGCTAAAAACGGCATTACTGAGAGATGTTCTAAAAAATATATTTTTAGATAAGGCCGCATTTTTCTAATGTTTATCTTGATTTTTTACGTAATTTGTGGTATAATGGAGAGATATGGCTATAAGTAAAGACTTAATCAGAAACGTGGCAATTATCGCCCATGTTGACCATGGAAAGACTACATTGGTTGACGGGCTTCTCAAACAGTCACACACCTTTCGGGATAACCAAGCTGAAATGGCGCAGACCTTGATTATGGACAGTATGGACCAGGAGCACGAACGCGGTATCACGATTACCGCGAAGCAAACTTGTGTTTATTATGATGGATATAAAATAAATATAATTGACACTCCGGGGCACGCAGACTTTTCAGGGGAAGTCGAAAGAACCCTCAATATGGCAGACGGGGTTTTGCTAATAGTTGACGCCCAAGAAGGCCCAATGCCACAGACAAAGTTTGTATTGCAAAAGGCACTAGAACTAAATCTAAAACCAGTGGTAATTATTAATAAAATTGATAAGCCAGCGGCCAGAATCGATGAAGTTAAAGACGAGATAGAAAGTCTCTTTCTAGAACTTGCGACTGACGAGTCTCAACTTTTCTATCCTATTTATTATGCAATTGCACGTGAGGGGCGCGCAGGCAAAACTCCTGAGCTCGATGATGATATGCATGCCATTTTCGAGGCGATCATTAATGATATACCGGCCCCCAATGTAGATACCGGAAATCCTTCTGCACAACTTCTCGTAGCAGCTCTTGCGGCAGACAATTACCTCGGAAAATATTGTATTGGGAAGATTTTTCGGGGAAAGCTTAAAAAAGGGGAAAATGTAAAAATACTCCAAAAAGATACGGTGAAAAGCGGCAAGATTGAAAAGATTTTTTCCTACCGAGGCCTAGCCAAAGAAGAGGTGACGGACGCTATTGCCGGAGATATTGTGGCACTAACTGGAGTAGCAGACGCAAATATCGGGGATACGATTGCAACCGGGGAAAATCCCGAAGCTCTACCAACTATTGAGCTCGAAGCACCAACGCTTTCAATTTATATCGGTCCTAATACTTCCCCGTTAAAGGGCCTCGAGGGGGAGTTTACGACTTCTCGCCAAATTGCCGAACGTTTAGAAAAAGAGCTTGAAACTAATATCGCCCTAAAAATTAAGCCCGATGGGCTTGGGTATAAGGTCTCGGGGCGCGGAGAATTACATCTGTCTGTCCTAATCGAAACGATGCGCCGGGAAGGGTTCGAGTTGGAAGTGGGCCGTCCAGAAGTAGTTTATAAAACTATTGACGGAGTGAAAAATGAGCCAGTCGAAGATTTGACAATTGAAGTAGCGCCCGAATTTGTAGGTGCAGTTAGCCAAGAACTTGGGATTCGTCGAGCCGAACTAAAAACTCAAGAATTAACAACTTCGGGAACGACACGTTTCGTTTACCGTATTTCTACTGCGGCCTTGATTGGACTTCGGAATAACTTACTTACAGCGACCAAAGGGACAGTGCTGATGTCTAGTATTCCTAACGGGTATCAACCGGCAGATGCTAAATATAAGCCCGAACGGAATGGAGCACTAGTCTCATTTGAGACTGGCACTTCGACATCTTACGCACTTGATGCAGCACAGGCACGTGGGGTGCTCTACATTCCGCCCCAAGTTCCCGTATACCAAGGTATGATTGTTGGACTTTCGAATAAAAAAGATGATCTTGATATCAACGTCTGCCGCGAAAAACAACTTACGAATATGAGGACTCATGCTTCGGACGGAGCGATCCAGCTTACACCCTACACGCAACTTTCGTTGGAACAGTGTTTAGATTTTCTATTGGATGACGAGCTACTCGAAGTCACTCCTCAATCTTTGCGTCTTCGTAAACGTCAACTTGACCCTATAAAGAGAAAACGCGAGAATCGAGGATAAAAACTAAATGTCCTCAAACACACTTTATCTAGTAGATACGCATTGCCATTTACATGATAGGGAATTTTTTTCAGAAGAACAAGCAAGGGAGATGCTAAGTCGAGCCAAAGAAAAGCGCGTTGAAAAAATTATTTGCATTGGGACCAATCATCGAGATTCTATGGCCGCGGCAAAATTTGCCGCAAATCATGACGACGTATATTGGACGTATGGTATACATCCGGAATTTGCTTCTACTGCAAAAATAGACTCAGTTATTTTTAGTAACACTCCCGTGGCCATAGGCGAAGTAGGATTAGACTATCATTATGAAGGATACGACAGAAAAGCACAAATACGATTATTCGAAAAGATGTTGCAACTAGCAGTGAATAATAATCTACCTGTATCTTTTCATATACGAGAAGCCTTCAATGACTTCTTTCCGGTGGTTAATAATTTTCCGAAGTTACGAGGAGTTATACATAGTTTTACGGATAACAAAAAGGTTTTGAAACGCATCTTAAACGAAACCGATTTCTTTATCGGAGTAAATGGCCTGGCAACCTATTCTACTCTTCCTCTTCCACCTTTAGAACGAATTTTACTCGAGACGGACGCCCCGTTCTTGACTCCAAAGCCCTTTCGTGGTATAATTAATGAGCCGGCCTACGTTTTGACTGTAGCGGAATGGCTCAGCACAAAACTAGAGCTGGATCTCAAAACTATAGAGAAGGAAACTACAAGAAATGCAACCAGACTCTTCCACATATAATATACCGTCCTTCGCAAAACAACCGAAGTATAATTTTGATGCAACAACTAAAGATTGTCTAGATATTTATAAAGAACTAAATGGAATAGCCGAGGAGTTAGAAAAATGTCGTTTAAGAAATATCTAAATAAATTTAGGCCGACTCCACGATATACCAATAAATTATGTCTAGATGATTTGATTAATGCAGAGTCCGAACTGGGAAGGACGCTTTTTGGGCCTATCCCAGTCGGGCACCAACGTGAGTTTTTTGAGTCTCGGAAAAATGTTTGGATTTGGCACGAAAACTGGACCGATCAATTCGGCCAACTCCAGGAAATGACTATCCGATACGAAGTGCGTCCAAATGGAGTATATAAAAAAGCTGGGGCGGGAGATTATCGCAGGATTGAGGGCGACGAACTGAACAATTTTCGCATGGCAGCCAAAAGCTACCTGAACCTTGTCAAATCGAAACTTTATTGCTAAAATGTGCTTATGGATAAGAAGCGCTTTTCTATTATTATACTAGTTGTTGGTTTAATTACGCTGATTTGTGGCGTAGTATTTTTTATTGTTCGCTTGACGGCTAGGCCAAGCATAGCAGATGGCGAATTTTTGGTATCTGTTGGCAAGTGGAAGTTGCAGGAGGAGGGGTGTTTGCAGGCTAAGTGCGATGAGAATGAAAAATGTCTGGGAGCAGATGGAAACCCCGCAGTTGTTTGTGATGGCGATAGTGTAGTATGGAACTTTACCGAGATAGGCAAAGGTACTCTTACTACAAATAATCACCTAAATGATTATAATTTTATTTGGGCTATCGAGGATGACAAGCTCAAAATTGAAACCGAGTGGCTGTACACATTAAACAATGAATATGAGTACAAGCTAGACCAAAACGACAAAACGTTGATACTAAAAAACGACAACGACGAAATTAGGTTTATACCAGCAGAACAACAGTAATAAGCACACGATTAGCTATTCAGTTTACGTCTATTTCTGTACCGCAGGTGGCGTCTATGCCGAGGTTTGAGAGAACAATCATCTCATCGTCTGGAATCATATGCGTAGCGTGGAGCTGAGCTCCGCGAAGTTTATCTAGACTATCTAGGGCTTTTTTGGCCACTGGGTTGGTAGTAGAACAGATAGATAGTGCTATCAGGACTTCGCCAAGCCCCAGATGTGACTCTTGAAAATTGGAGGTTTTATTTTTGATGGCCAGAATAGGCTCCAGAATAGCCGGTGCAATAAGGTCAATGTCGTCTGGGATGCGCGAAACAGATTTGATGGCATTAAGCATAGTACTGGATACCGGAGAAAGATTGTCGGTTTTTTTGCCGGTGATGTATTTTTTGCCAGCCCTGATGCATGCGCTTGGTAGGCCATCGGTGGATTCACGTTTTGCGGCGGCCTCAGTAGCCACAATGCGGTCAGTTTCCGAAATATCTAGTTCATTCATCAAGAGTTTGATACGCTCTGGCACTTCTGGCCCTACGGCGCCTTTTTTGAGATCTACCAATGCACGGTAGTAACGACGAATAATTTCATCTTTGGCGGCGCGTTGCACTGCCTTGTCATCAGTAATACATTTGCCAATCACATTTACACCCATATCTGTAGGGGAATGATAAATACTTTTATCGTTGATGCGGGTGAGTATTTCTTTTAGTACTGGGAATGTTTCTAAATCACGGTTATAATTGACGGCCGTAATACCGTATTTTTCTAGGTGAAAATAATCTATCATGTTTTTATCGGCAAGGTCCGCTGTGGCGGCTTCGTAGGCGATGTTTACTGGATGTTTCAAAGGCAAATCCCAAACCGGGAAGGTCTCGAACTTTGCGTATCCTACTTTGCGGCCGCGCTTACTCTCGTGATAAAGTTGCGAGAGCGCAGTAGCAAGTTTGCCAGAACATGGCCCTGGGGCGGAAACCACAACTAGAGGCTTAGTGGTCTTAACGTAAGGATTAGCCCCGTAGCCCTCGTCCGAGACAATCGTATCGACATCTGTTGGATAACCTTTTGTAAACGTGTGGAAATAAGTTTCAATATGGTAGTCTTCCAATTTTTTAGCGAAGTCTTTCGCCTTCTTTTGGCCCTCAAAAAGGGTAATCACAACTGAATTCACCGTAATGCCTTTTGACCTTAAGAATTCGATTAATCTTAAGACTTCAGTCTCGTATGAGATCATGTGGTCGGCACGAATCTTAGAATGTTCAATTGCATTTGCGTTGATACATAAAATGACCTCAGCATCGTCTTTGAACTCTTGTAAGAGACGAATTTTGAGGTCTGGGAGAAATCCGGGGAGAGTGCGAGCGGCGTGCTGGTCGTCTATCAGCTTACCTCCAAACTCTAGGTAGAGCTTGTCGAACATTTTAATACGTTCTTTGATTTTTTTCTTCTGGATTTTTAAATATTTTTCGGCATCAAAGCACTTTTTCACCGTCACCTCCTTATTATGGTCTTATTTTATCACGTTTTTTATGCTTTCTACCACAAAAAGTCCAAGTTGCCAACAGGTATAAAATTGGCATATTAACAAAGGTCTGGTAAATTGGCTCTTGGCTACCAAAAAAACGATTTATCCCCTCCTGTAGGAGAGGGGATTTTGCTATAAAAAATAACCCCGACAACAACACTGTCGGGGTTTAGCAAATTACACATTCTACACATATTGTTTTAATTTTCTGATAATTAAGATTCCGAGCGGCAGGAAAATGGCGATAGTAGCAAACAAACTATAGTTTAGCTGAATATCGGCCACTAGGCCAATCACCCATACAGCCGGAATATAGAGCAGGTCTGCAACAACCTTAGTGAGCGAAAGCACCGAAGTCTGTTCGCTCGGCTTAGCATATTTTTGCACCATAGGGCTAAGTGTACCAGCCGTCCAGCCTTGGGTGATACCCATTAAGCCGTACAGCCACACCGTCACAATGTTTAGGCTAATACCCATCGTAAACATACTGACAAACATCAGCGCCATCGGCACGATAAAAATCTGCTGGTCGTTTAGACGATGGCTAAACTTGCTAGCCAAGTGCGCACCAAGTACTGCCATCAGGGAATTAAAGGCCCAGGCGAATGACACAAGCTCTAACGGCACGCCGGCCTGCATAAATAGTGGCGTAACTACCCAGATGATGCCATGCGTCATTTCGCGCCCTACTGCATAGGCAAAAATGCGCCAACGCAGAGGCTTTACGCCAAACGCAGATTTTGCGATGCGAGCCATGTCTTTTAGCGGATTCTTGTGCGCGGGAACAAGTTTTTCGCTGTCGTCATGTATGAAAATACTGATGAAGCCACCTGCGAACTGCGTAACACTAGATAGGCCAATAGCCAGACGTAGGCTGATAGCGCCGACTGGGCCACCAAGAGCTAGTAAGATTAAATTGCAAATATACTTGGCACATTCTAGCTTGGCGGTCTTGGTTTTGAGCACGTGGCTTTCCGACTCGTCACTAGCTTTGGCTAGTTTGCCAGAAAAGTGCTTGAGCAAGCTCTGGTCTACTCCTGCGCTTAGCGCTGAAGCTACACCCATCAGACTCTCACAAATTACCACACCAAGAAAATTATTAGTGAAGGCATAAGAGAGCAGCAGAACGCCATGAGCAAAATCGCCAATAATATTGGCCCATTTGCGACTGACGCGATCCGCAAGATAGCCCGTAGGGATGTTTAGCACGATAACTACTACAGTAAAAATAATCTGGCTGAGCGAAATCTGTTCGTTGTTGAGGCCGATAGAATTAAAGAACGGCGTCATTACCGACATGGACATAAGGCCAGCAGTGATGGCAGATTCGGCCATTACAAGATGCAGGTTTCTTTTGGCTTCTTTCAAAGCCGAAGATTTTTTCTTCATATTGAGGCTCCTTTCTGATGTGTTAATTTGCCTAGCCGCAGTACGTTTTGCTCGTGTGCGGCTAGAAAAAGCCCGAAACGTTTGCTTCGGGATTTATCTAGATTTTGTTATCTGCTTATTAATAAGAATTTAGATAGCTCCCGCGCACGAAATTAAAATATGGCAAGACGAGACCAAAAATATTGGCCCACTTTGTCATATTAAACTCGTGTACGGAAATATATCTACACATACTTTCATTATAGCACACTTTTAGTAAAAACGCAAGAGCTTTTTGATCTGGCAAAAATATGTTATAATATGTTTATATGATATATTTGGATCATGCAGCGGCTACGCCGGTTTCTAAGAAAGTTTTAGCGGCTATGGAGCCGTATTTCGTGCAGGATTTTTTTAACCCTAGCGCGGCATATTTGCCAGCCAAAAAAGTGGCAGCAGAGTACGAAGCAGCGAAAGGAACGATAGCTCATGCGATTGGCGCCAAAGGTACGGACATCGTAATTACCGCTGGGGCAACAGAGGCGAACAATCTAGCCTTTACTGCGGCGGTGCAGCACAACCATGGTAAGGACGAGGTCTTATATCTAGAAACAGAGCATAATTCAGTACGAGCGGCAGCACAGCAGCACAATGGCACAGCGGTAAAAGTTTTACCGAGTGGCCTAATTAATCTGGAAGATTTGAAAGCTAAAATTACTGATAACACAACCCTTATTTCCGTATCGCTAGCCAATAATGAACTGGGGACAATCCAGCCGCTAGCAGAAATTGGCTCGATGGTGCGAGAAATTAGGATGGATAGATTAAAGCGTAGCATTAAAACTCCGATTTACCTACATTCTGATGCTTCGCAGGCATTAAATTTGCTAGATATTAATGTGGCGAGACTCGGCGTAGATATGCTAACCCTTAATGCTGCCAAGATATATGGACCGAAGGGAGTTGGAGCTCTATATGTAGCCCATGGGGTAAAGCTTTCGCCCATTAGCGTAGGTGGTGGACAAGAATTGGGGCTAAGATCCGGCACAGAAAATGTACCAGGCGTAATAGGATTTGCTACAGCCATAAAAGAAGCAAAAGAACATCTAAACGGTAATCGTAAAAAATATAAGCATTTTAAACAAATTTTACTATCTGAATTACAAGGGTACGAGCTAATCGACAAAAAGCATGCGCTTGACAATTTTATAGTTTTGTGCTATAATGGGGTAGATGCGGAGAGGTTGATTTACCTCTTGGAGGAAAAAGAAATCTATGTAGCTACTGGGGCGGCTTGTGCGGCGTCTAAGGGGCAAAAATCACATGTATTGACCGCTATAGGGTTATCTGACTCTCAAATCGCTGGGTCTTTACGGTTGACTCTTGGCGAAACCAATACAGAAGAACAAATTCACGAAGCAGTGCAGATTATTAATGAAGTGGTGACTAGAGAAAAAGCGAGAATCTGCAATCAATAAAGCAGTTGAACAGGGGTGAAGCTTGACTTTTTGCGTTAGGTATGATATAATCAAAGGATGGTTTAGTCAGAGCCCTTAAATCTGATGAATTTTAAAAAAGGAGGGGTTTCGGATGGCGAAATCCAAAAAGGTAAAGTCGTTGGCTTCAACGGCAATAATCACGGCGGTGCTTATGGCAGGATTATACTACCTCGCTTTACCCGCGATAAATCTTAGAAGTCCTGGGTTCTGGTGGTTCCTGTTTTCCGCGGGGCTCGTGTTTGCCGCCATTGCGTCAATAAAATACGGTATCTCGTACAAGTTCGGCGACAGCGCTGCTGACGATGAGTTCCACCAAATGGTTTGCGAACTCTCATGGCTTGTAACTTGCGGTCTGCTCGTAATCATTATCGTGCTGGCTATTATTTCTGCTATGTGTTGGCCCGGTACAAACCAGGCAGCTTGCAAGGCAGCGGAAATCACTAAAACCGAAACCATAGTTGGAGACTTCCCCGATCTGTCTGACGCAAAGGCGCAATCTAATCTACCTTTGGTGGATATGGATACTGCTATTACCCTTGGTGATAAGCAGTTGGCCGGACTAAAGAATGCGTCTTGGTACGAGGTAGATAAGGAGTACAACCTTATCAAGTACCAGGGCAAATACTATCGCTTGTCTGTAATAGATTACAGTGATAATATGTTTAAATACTTTAGTTCATGCTCACACGGGACGCCGGGTTACGTATTGGTAGAATGTACCCCTGAGAACGGCGTTGCCACCCAAACATCCAGTTTAGTAGAACTTGAGAAACCTATCAAGTACACGCCTGGAGCGTTTTGGGGACACAATCTTAGGAGACATCTCCGCGGTCAATATCCCGGGTATATGTTTGACTCCAGTTTTCTCGAAATTGATGAGGAAGGTACACCCTACTGGGTAACCGGCGTCAAACGCTTCACTTGTGGAGCGTGGGGTGTACAACTCGTTAAGAGCTTTATCCTCACTAACGCCCAGACTGGCGAATCCAACGAATACGATATCGAAGACGCTCCGGAATGGATAGACCATGTCTATTCGCTAGATTACCTCATGACGCTTGCCGACTGGCACTATAAGTATCAGGATGGCTGGTGGAACAGCTGGACATCCCAGACTGGTGTCTGGAAAACATCCTATAGTTACCGAGACAAAAAACAGAGCGAAGAAGATGGCGAATTTGCCAATTTCTATGGCTACAGTTCTACGGTAATTGACGGGCAGGTTGTATTCTACACCGGCCTCACTGCAGCCAACAAAGCCGAGTCCAACCTTGGCTGGCTTGCCATCGATGCTAGCTCTGGCAAAATGACAGAGTATGCCGTAGTAGGCGCAGAGGAAAGCTCAGCGCAGGCGGCCGTAGAGCAGCTGGTAGCTGCACAGGGGTATCAAGCTACTTTCCCGCTGCCGGCAAATATTGCTGGTGAGGCATCGTATGTGATGTGCCTCAAGGGTAAAGCTGGTTTGGTACAGGGTTATGCGATTTGTAATATGGAAAATTACTCTATAGCAGTGCAGGCCGCTACGTTACCCGAAGCGGTGGATATGTATCTCGCCAGGCTCGGTCAGAAACCGACAGATAGTAGCAATACCACGACGCCTGCGGCTCCGGCTACTAAAGACGAAGCTAGCCCCTCCTTGTTTGACGAAAGTAAAGTAGTAGAAAGCTACTCTGTCGAGATAAATGGTACTACACAGTACTATTATGTACTTGACGACGGCAGCTTATACTGCGTAGTTCGCGTCAAATAATTTAACCCTTGGGAGGCCGAAAGGCCTCCCTTTTCCTTGGACTTATTTTATGTTATAATATGTTTTATGAAGACGGTGTATCTAGGCATGAGTGGCGGAGTAGACTCGAGCGTATCGGCCTTACTTTTGAAGGAACAAGGATACAAGGTAACTGGCATATACATGAAAAACTGGTCTCGCGATCTCCCTGGCATGAAGTGCCCATGGGCAGAAGATTTAGCCGATGCTAAGCGAGTGGCCGTCAAGCTTGGACTAGATTTTGAAGTTTGGGATTTTGAAGATGCGTACCGCGAAAAGGTAGTAGAATATATGCTGGAAGAGTTCCGTAAAGGCAATACACCAAATCCGGATGTGATGTGTAATCAAGAGATAAAATTTAAACTATTTTACGAAGAGGCAATGAAGCGTGGGGCGGATTATATCGCCACGGGGCATTATGCTAGAACGCTTTGGCAAGAAGAGGATGCCGACCACTCTTCGACTCGCTCGGCCCGGCCCGTCGACCATAGGTCGTCCGCGTCCCAAGGGGCGGTCGTTACGGGCGAACCTTCGCTCATTCCGCTCCTCGTTAGTCGCGTACGGTCTCAGAATGGCGGTATCCCTCTTCTTGCGCGAGCGGTGGACGAAAATAAGGATCAGACGTACTTTTTATATCGTATATCTGACGAAGCCTTAGCGCATACTCTTTTCCCGATAGGGGGTATGCTGAAGCCAGACGTTAAAAAAATGGCCGAAGAAAATGGCCTACATAACGCCTACAAAAAAGAGTCTATGGGGGTATGTTTTGTAGGCGAGGTGGGGATGAAAGATTTTCTTAAGGAGTATATTGATATTAAGCCTGGTGAAATTCGCGAAATAGAGAGCGAAAAGGTACTAGGATACCACGAAGGGGTAATATTTTATACAATTGGGCAGAGACACGGGCTATATCTAAATGGCGTGGCTGGCGAAGTAAACGATGGTTCGCCGTATTATGTAGTAAGGAAGGATATTGGGAATAATATTGTATATGTATCGAAAAACTTAAACGATAAGCATATTTGGGCAAACGAATTAGAAATAAAAGATATGGTTTTAAGGCAAGATTTGCCAGAATCCGTATTGGTGCGACTCCGTCATCGCGCGCCGTTGATTACGGCGAAAATTACGCTCAAAAAAAATAATACCGCAGTGCTGAAATTCGAGAACGAAATTAAACGCCCAGCCAGCGGTCAGTCTGCCGTAATATATGACAATAAAATCTGTCTGGGGGGTGGGATTATAAAATAACCAAAAGCCACTCCTCGGAGTGGCTTTTGGTTAGGTGGAGGCAGTTTTCTCTTGCTCGGCTTTCAATTTTTCATATCTGCGGACTACAAGACGAGTCAACCTAATTGATCTAGCCTTTGGCTATTCACGCTTCGGATTTTTAACGAAATCCCGCATAATCCGAGATGAAATAAACTTTTCATCGTCAAGGTCGTAGTACGGAATCATGTACTCCCATGCTACGCGCTTGGCTGTTTCTTCAGAGTAACAATATTCCGTGAATCCATAGTCTTCGTTTGCTGGATTACCGAATGCAGCTAGTATTCTAAAAACATAGGACGTCGCGGCATTGTTCATGGCCTCGCAAATAGCTCCGACAAAAGGCGTACCCCAAAATTCATCATGCGAGCAACTCCATTTAGGCTCAAGCCTTTCACTATCAACGTTTACTGCTTTGAAAAACTCTTTTTTCGGCATAAATCCATGGTTCGTCCAAGAGAAATCGGCCACCCACCAGCCGTTCATGGGAACTTTGAACTCTACCCAGGAATGGCGGGTTTTTAATTGGCCATCCTTGTCATAACTATCACCTCTGTAAAGGGTCGCAGTTTTGTCGAATCTCAGCATAATCATAGCCAAGATTGAAAATGAGTAGCATCTTCCAGAGCCTAACCAGTTTTGAAGCCGCCAAAAGGCGCACGTGTTTACATAGCGATTAAGTCTGAAGCCATGAAAATAATAATTCTTGGCTTCCTCCGACAAAGCGTTGACAAACTTTTCAAATTGCTTCTTGCGTATCGTCAGTACTAGAAGAATAAGATATAGTACAGTCACTACCACGTCAATGGTGCAGAAAACGTAATCCACTCCGCCAAATAAACCTCTGGCACAGCGTGATATGTAATACACGCCAAATGTCGATAGGATAAAAATGCTAATTAAACATACCCCCACCAAGTGCTTTATTAGCCAATTCTCAATTCTTTTCTTCAATGAAGAAGTCACCACCTTATAAAAGTACTTTAGGGATTGCTCCCATTAATAATTATACCACAGTATTGCAAAAAAGTCAATCTTAGAAGGTTCCCAAAAAGCCACCTCTATAGTTAGGTGGCTTTTCCTTAAGCCATAATAAGCATCAGGTCTGCGAAGAGAAGAGTAGCTGCCAAGATGCTCATGGATACTATGAAAAACATATTAGACTTTTGACCACGCTGATATTTCTCATAGCAAAGGCCCTTTTTTGCGGTTTTTTTCGTGTAAGTCCGCGTAGACTTTTTGGCTGTTTTTGTTGCAGTTTTTTTCTTTGCTTGTGCCATATTTTTCCTTTTTATTATGCTTAAGTCTATAATAACACAGGTTTACGAGAAATGCAATAAATGTTATAATTTTGTTATGGATGCGAATGAGATACGAAAGAGATTCTTGGATTATCAGACAAAAAAAGGTCACAGGGTGATACAACCAGCACCTTTAGTATTAGAAAATGACCCTACGACTCTGTTTACTGGTTCTGGTATGCAGCCACTTTTACCATATTTACTAGGCAAAGAACATCCAGAGGGTACCAGATTATGCGATTCGCAACCTTCTATGCGTCTCCAAGACATAGAGGATGTAGGAGACCCGCGACATACTACCGTGTTTGAGATGTTAGGGAATTGGTCTCTAGGCGACTACTTTAAAGAAGAACAAATACGGAACTTTTTTGAATTTCTCACCAAAGAGATTGGGCTAGACCCCAGCAAAATCTATGTATCGTGTTTTATTGGTGATGAAAAATATGGCATTCCAAAAGATACCGAGGCGGCAGAAATTTGGCAAAAAGTGTTTACTGAGGCTGGTATAGATGCGAAGATTGCAGAAATTGGCTCCGCTGAAAATGGCAATAAACGGGGGATTAAACCGGGCGAGCGAATATTCTTTTATGACGATAAGGAAAACTGGTGGAGTCGTGGCGGCGGTATAGATGCCACGCCTATTGGCGACCCATGTGGGCCAGATAGCGAAGTATTTTATGATTTTGGCGAAGAATTGCAGGATGAAGCTAAGTATGGCTTGGCTCATCCAGCTAGCGATGGAGCTAGATTTATGGAAATCGGCAATCAGGTGTTTATGCAGTATCGTCGAAATGAAGACGGGTCGTTTAGAGAGCTAGAGAAAAAGAATGTGGATTTTGGCGGAGGACTGGAGCGCATAGCCGCAGCTGCGATTGGTTCTTTTGATGTATTTAAAATATCTTTAATGCAGCCAATCATTGCCAAGCTAGAAGAAATTTCGGGCAAGAAATATGAAAACAACACGGACGAGATGCGCGTAATTACCGACCATATACGCGGGGCATACCTCCTAGCAGCGCAAGGACTCACGCCGTCCAACAAATCCCAAGGCTACGCTATGAGGCGCTTGGTGCGTAGAGCGATTTTGCGCGCGCTAGATTTGGGAATTTCTGCCAATTTCTTATCTGAAATAGTGCCAATTATAGCAGAGAATTATCAAGATTTGCCAGATAATATATTAACTCATCGAGAAAACGCTTTGGTGACACTATTGAAAGAAGAGGAGAGCTTCCGCAAAACCCTAAACAAGGGGTTGAAAGAATTACATAAAATGGCGCGGGGTCTAGCATCAACATCCCGCTCGGGGGCGCGTCCAGCCGGCCCGTCGCCACGGGCGGCTGGCGCTACTCCTCGGTTTGCCAACCTCCGGACCCCCCTTCGCCAGGATATTGATGCCACCCACGCTCTATCCGGACAGGATCTTTTTAAACTCCAGGACACTTACGGATTTCCGTTGGAATTATCCGTGGAAGAATGCTATCGTGAAGGAATTAAGTTATCCGAAAACTATTTGAAGGAATTCGAGACGGCACTTGCAGAGCAGCGCGAACGTTCGCAAACCGCCAGCAAAGGAATGTTCAAAGGTGGGCTAGAAGACCACGGTGAACAGACGGTGAAATACCACACGGCATGCCATTTGTTACTGGCGGCATTACAGAAACACGTCAGCCCAGACATAATACAAAAAGGCTCGAATATTACTGCCGATAGGGTACGATTTGATTTTAACCTAGATCACAAAATGACACCAGAAGAAAAAACTGCGGTAGAAGACCAAGTAAATGAATGGATTTCTGCTGACTTCCCAGTAGTATTTGACGAATACGATAAGTCTTATGCACGCGACACATTGCATGCACATGGGCAGTTTTGGGATAAATACCCAGATGTTCTCAAAGTTTACACCATTGGAGATTTTGACAACCCAATTTCTCGCGAAGTTTGTGGTGGCCCGCATGTAGAACATACTGGCGTGCTAGGGCATTTTCACATCAAAAAAGAGGAATCTTCCTCTGCCGGCGTACGTAGGATTAAGGCTATATTAGAGTGAAATATTGTATTCTTACATAAAAATATGCTTGTACTATTGACTTTTTAGCATAAGTGTGATATAATCAGGGTAGTATCGCAAGTTGGCATAGCGATACAAGAAACAATTAGGAGGGGTTTGCCAATGTTACACCTTAATACAATGAAAGAATTACTGAGCCGTATGGACTTCAGCTCTGGCCAGGAAGAGATGAAAGTAACCTATTTCGGTTACAGAAGGTCCCGACTCGCCGGCAAGACTCTGGCGAAGTTGCCGCGAAGTCTTATGCGCGACTTTGAGGCTTGTTTAGCCGCCCGTGCCGGGGCTGAACCCGACAATCACACGGGTTATTTCGTTGAGCTTGGTAATGCAAGCTTTTATGTCCATTGCGGCGATGATGCAATGCTGTTCGCTACGGACTACGCTTTGGGGAATTATTAATCCTCTCTCCCGCCTTTCGAGGCGGGAGTTTTTTAGTTTTGGAGGAGTTTGGCAAGCTTGGCGCGGAGCTTGTTTTCCTCTGGGGCGCCGGCGAGGGTGTCTGTGCCTACACGAAGTAGACCTAGTGCCGTAGCGAAAGAGTGATCCAAAGCTTGGTCTTCGTCGAAAATTAGATTTGGTAAATCATTTACATCTAGCAAGTGTATAACTGGGCGGCGAGAAAATGGCAAATCTTGGTACCAGTCGGATAAGGCAAGGGTTTCTTGGAGCAGTGAGAGACCAGCACCGCCACCACACAATAGAACATTACGCGGGAGACTACCGTCTATGTTGAATTCTTCTAGCGACACTTCTACGCCAGTAAGCCATACGCTAAGGTTGCGCGAAAGTGCTGCTTCTACTTTGGCTTTGACGCGGTCGTCTAGCTTGCCACTGTCGAAATCTAGTTTGTAACGCTCTGCCGTGGCGGTATCTACGCCTAAGCTTTCGGCTATCTGGTGCGTGAAACTACGGCCACCGATAGAAAACATCTTGGTACCTTCTACTCCACCGTCTTCTACTACCGCCACATCGGTGGTGCCACCGCCAATATCCATCACTACGCTAGAAAAATTAGATTCTAAATCGTCGCCCATACAGGCACGACATACTGCAAATGGCTCTACCGCTACAGTGAGCAGATCTAGATTGAGCTCAGCACAGACTTTCTCGATAGCTGCTACATGAATGAGTGGGGCAAACGCCGTGTAAAACTGAATCACCACATCGGAACCTTTGAACCCTATAGGATTAGAAATTTTGTAGCCATCTATAGTAAGAGATACGATGGCAGAATTTATCAGCCGGACTTCTACGTTTTTGTTGCCGGTTTCTAGTGCTACGGTTTTGCGGGCTACCTCGCCAGACTTCTCTTGTACCTTTTTAATAATGTCATTCATTTCGGCTTCGGTGATGGGCTTGTTGGGGTTTTTGCGACTGTAGCGCACTGTGGTAGTGTTGCCCTTGATGAGCTCGCCGGCTATACCGACCACGGTAAGCTCGGCACGCTCGCCGGCTTGCTTTTCTACTTTTATCAAAGCTTCTTCGCAGGTGGCTACTACGGCGGGGATGTCTGCTACGGCGCCGGCATGCATGTTGCCCTCAGCTTGCTTGGCCTTGCCTATGCCGAGTATTTTGAGATTGCCTTTTTTGGCTGGGCGAGCCAAAATAGCTTTTACGAATTCCGTACCAATATCTAGCGCCAAAATAGTGTTCATGGTTTTATTATAACATAAACTTATTTTTTGCAAGTTATGCAATCATTTTATTAGACACGTTCATTTTGCTTGTGGTATAATAGTATTGCTACAGTTAGATATTACGACAACTAAGTGTTTTTATACTTAGATGTCCATACGTATAAACGGCACCGTGAGGATGTCATGTATGGGCGACTTAGTTGCGTATATCTGGCTGTAGCACCTTGCGGTGCCATTTTTATATAAATGTGAAGATTATATAAAGATGTGACCGAGTACATTAAGTAAATGATATTTGCTATACGGTTCACTGCGCCTCGGAAGCTTCGTGATGTAGTAAATTATTTTACCACATCACTCCGCCTCTTCAGCGGCAAAATCATCTAAAGATGAATTTTGCCTTAATGTTCCTCGGCTGCAGTGAACTGCTTAGCAGCGTCAATAAATATCAATTTAATAATACGGTACTGAGTATATAATTCACTTTACTTCGGAAGCTGCGCGATGTGGTAATAGAGACAATACCACCTCGCTCCGCCCCTCCGGCGCACAAACTCGCTAAAGCCGATTTTGTGCTTAATGTTCCTCAGTAATGGCGAATTATACACTTTAACACCAGAAAAGGAGAAATAGTAATGGCAACTATTCCTATAGAAGTCATAGTACAGGACAGCCCTAGTCCTGAACCAACACCAACACCATCAGATTCAGGAGAAACAAACATAGTAGTACCAGGTACTGGTGCTGGAACAGTAGAGAACGGTAGTAATGGTG
>JAZUMU010000009.1:0-88208 GCA_045603805.1 Candidatus Nanosyncoccus sp. | reverse complement strand
AAACACATCAGCAGTAAGTGACGAAGAATTCACTGTCTACTACACCATGAAAGCAGACAAAGATATGCCATTTGGTGTATATAGTGGCGAAATAGCCTATGATATACAAGGCTATAATGGATTCCCTACTAGCCTTACTACTATGCAAGGTATGACAGCAGAAATATGTAATGCCGTATATACTCCAGGCTCATCAGTAGACGAGGCAGTACCTACTGCTACCCTTACTGATATTCGTGATGGTAAAACCTATGAAATAGCTAAGCTAGCCGACGGTAAGTGCTGGATGACGCAAAACCTAGACTTAGACCTAAGTACTAGCACAGAACTCACTCCAGCTAATACGAACATATCTAGTAACTGGATTCCAACCAGTAGTACCATATCCTTTACTGGTACTAGCGTAAGTGGTTGGCAAGACAATAGTAACGTACCATATTCTGCTGATCCAGGTCCTCTATACGTCTATAGTTCTGGTACTACCAACGATGATGATCAGTATACTTCTCTAGATGATTGTAAGGCAGCTCATCCAGACTGTAGTGCTAAGAATCATGTTGGTAATTATTACAACTGGTCTGCTGCAGTAGCCATGAGTGATACTTCTAGATACGGTGATGATGACCAGTTTGTAAATGCGGATACTTCTATCTGTCCAGCTGGGTGGAGATTGCCAAAGAACCGTAACGAAGAGAGTCCAACAGAAGGCAACGAACAAATAACTATGATAAATAGCTATGACGATATACTAGGTGGGTATTCTCCTTATGGTCCTCCGGGTGGAATGTACAGCTACCTAGACGGTGGTTTTAACAAGATTCGTACAGCGCCTTTGTGGTTAGCTCGGTCCGGCGCCGTCAACTATGGTTCGCTTAACGGTACCAGCAACGGCGGTTACTATTGGTCTAGTACGGTCCTCAGTAGTAACGAAGCATACTACCTAGACTTCGGTTCAGGTAACGTGCGCCCTGCCCTCTACAGCATCAGGAACAGCGGTTACTCTGTACGCTGTGTAGCGCAGTAGTCTACAAAAAACACATAAATTACGGGCGGTCTCCCGCCCGTAATTTTGTATCTGTCCATCCTATTCTCTGGTCTTATCTAGCGACATAAAGCGTAGCAACTCTGGATGGAAGTACAGCTCTATCTTTCCTACAGCACCATGACGGTGTTTAGCTACTAGTAGCTCAGTAATATGCGTTTCTTCATAATTGTCGTCATTTTGCTTGTAGTAATCTGGACGATGGAGAAACATCACTAGGTCAGCATCCTGTTCGATGGAGCCAGATTCGCGAAGGTCACTTAGCACTGGCCGTGGGTCGTCGCGCCCAGTTACATTACGCGATAGCTGTGCTAGGGCTATAACCGGTATTTCTAGTTCACGGGCTAGTATCTTAAGCCCACGCGATATTTCGGTCACCTCTTGCACCCTATTCCCTTTATATCGGTCTGAACCCTGAATAAGCTGTAAATAATCTACTATTACTATGCCTATATCATGATCGTGCATAGCCCGGCGTGCTTTGTTCCGTAACTCTACAATAGTCATAGAGCTTGTGTCATCAATATATATAGGTATCTCATCCATTTCCCCGAGTGCGTCGCCGATTTTCGTAAATTCTTCATCAGTTAAATTTCCAGTCCGCATTTTCCAGTTATCTACTCCCGAGACATCCGATATCATTCGGTCGATAATTTCATTCGCTGCCATCTCCATAGAAAAGAATAAAACGCCTTTTTTATTAATACTGGCGATATTATAGGCTAGATTTTGCGCAAAAGTAGTTTTACCCATGGCCGGACGTGCTCCAACAATCACTAAATCTCCTTTTTGGAAACCCGCAGTTTTTTTATCGAGATCCCTGAAGCCAGTTTTTAACCCTCTAAGGGCCCCTTTGTTTTTATGGAGTTCTTCAATGCGATCAAAAGCATCCGCAAGGAGTTCTTCCATAGGCACATAATCACTTTTAACGATTTTATCCGATACCTCGAATAATTCTCTCTCGGCCTCACCAATTAAAGCATCAGCCACGGCGTCATCCTCATAGGCTTTGTTAGCTATCTCTGTACCCGCTTTTATTAGTCGCCGTCGTACCGACATTTTTTCTATAATATCTGCGTAGGCTTTAGCATGCGATGCTGCTGGAACAAAATTTGATAACTCAGTAAGGTATGGCGCGCCCCCAATTTCCTTTAGGAGTTTTTTAGTTTTTAATTCTGAAGTAAGAGTTAATAAATCCACAGGTTGATGCCGGTCATACAAATCCAGCATCGCCTGGAAAATATCTTGGTGCCTTTTTTCATAAAAATCTCGTGGCCTTAAAATCGTCAAAATTTCCGGAAGAGAATCGTTAGACAACATCAAAGCCCCGAGCAAAGATTTCTCGGCTACAATATCTTGTGGTGGTATTCTGCCACTTCTATCCTTCGAACGGATTCCTTCCTCCATCATTTTGTACCTCACCCCCCATTATATCAGAAATTCGGTCCAAAATCTCGTCTTTTGCTGCTCCTTTTGGCTTTTCGCCAACCTCGTGAATTTCAATTTTTATATCCCCAGCGGCCTCCGCCAAAACCCGCTTGTTATTATCTCGAGACAATATAGTTCTTACAATTTTACGTTCCGGATAAATATGCAAAACATTATTGTTAAATTCGTGTAGAGTTTTTAAAAGCTGGGAATATATTGCATCATTTAAACTCTGGACTTTTTCCATAAAATTGTCCCAGTTAAAACTCTCCTCAGAATTAGCGATTATCTTTTTTGGAACAGTTATATTTTCTATTTTATCTTTAGTCGTAGAAGCCTCTCTCCTCGCCTCTTCTATATTATTCATTGAGTCGGAATTTAATTTTTTATTCTTTTCGGAAGTTCCGGGCCTATCTAGACGTTGCGTTGGTGCCGATGTTGCCATATTCCCGGAAGAAACTTGTCCGGCCGATTGATTTTTTGAAGTTAGATCTACTAGGAGTTTTGCCTCTGGAAAAGGAGCTTTCACTCCTGGCAAACTGGCAAGCAGAGGAAAAAGTTCCGGTTTTGGATTACTTAAAATATCTCTGATAATTTCCTCAGCAACCGTTTCCGGTTTTACCCCCGAAGACAGCAACTCCTTCATAGATGTTGTAATTTTTACAACATTTCCCGCAAGATATCCGGCTAGGAGTTCTGAAATTTTTTCATCTTCCGGTAATCCCATAGCTTTCACTACGAGTTCTTTTGTGATTTCATTTTCCGACAAAGTAGAAAGTTGATCAAGTAGCGATAAAGAGTCTCTGAATGAACCCCCGCCTCTTTTTGCAATAATCTCTAATGCTTCATCCGAAATCTTTATATCTTCGACATCGGAAATTTTTCGAAGATGAGCTAGCATAGTTTTTGAATCGGCTAGTTTGAAAGTGTAAGTCTGGGCTCTGGAGGTAATGGTGATCGGCACCTTATAAGCGTCTGTCGTGGCCATTATGAAGATAACATGTTTAGGCGGCTCTTCCAGAGTCTTCAACAAGGCATTAAAAGCCTCTTTAGTTAACATATGCACTTCATCAATAATATATATTTTATATTTGCCACTAGTCGGCGCTATAGCTGCTTTTTCCCTTAGCTCTCTAATATTATCAATTCCGCGGTTGCTAGCCCCATCAATCTCGATAATATCGACGTAATCATCTTCGATCTCGTATTGAAAATTGTTCACCTCGTGTGCAAAAATCCTTGCCACGCTAGTTTTACCTGTTCCCCTCGGCCCAATAAATAGATAGGCGTGACTAATTCTCTTTAGTTCTAATGACTTTATTAAAGGCTCAGTAACTTGAGGCTGCCCAACTACGTCGGATAATTTTATTGGTCTATATCTTCTATAAAGGCTTTTCATCTCTATTAATATTATACAACAAAAAACGAGGCAGAATTCACTTCTGTTTCGTTTTTTTATTATTTCTTTGTTAATTATTTTCCAGAGAAAACTTAGGCACTATAGTGCGGCTTCGACGGCTGCCCACGTTGCTTCTTCGTTATTTGCTGGGATGACTACTGAGACCTGTGCCCCATCCCTTAAATGAAAAAACGTAACCGAAGCATATAAAATTTGATATTCTTTCCCAGCAACCTCCACAAAGTATTTATCATCATGATGCACTAAGGTTCCGATAACGGTCTTTCGCTCAACTGGCCCAATCTGTTTATATAGGAATTTTCCGTCATCAGTAATTGTAAGCTTCATAATGTCTCCTTCGACCAGCTTAGATTTGGAGGCATAATTTGCAGGTACAGGATAATTCTTCCCATCCGGCCCAATCATAATTTGGCCATCGAATATACCTTCAATAATTTTTCCTTCGGGGGCCGAAATGATAGTTTCCCGAGGGGCCGAGATTGTCTCGCCATCCCCCAAAATAGAAACCAACAACTCCTTCGCAGCGGACAAATTAGTTTCGGCCTCGCTCAATAATCCACGCAATCTCTTTATTTGTTTTTCTGGTATTTCAGACATACCTTTTTTCCTGTCTATATAGTATTACTATTATAATATATCGCGAGCTGAATAAAGTCAAGCAAATTTCTTAAAAAGTTTTCCACCTAATTAACATCGGTAGATTAAAAATTGTTGTAAAAATTACATTTTTAACCATCTCTTTTATATAGTCCAGTATGCCTTTGCCCGTCATAAATCATCGTAGGTATACCTTTGACTTTTAGCTGATGCTCAATTATCTCTCGATTTTCATTCATTTTGTCTGTAATTTCCGGATAGCCAACTATCTTGCGCACCTCTCCAAGTCCTTCTTCGTCAAAACCCGATTGGACAATCCATTGCTCAAGTTTCTGAACGGCCTGCTCCCTCGTATAATCATCATTAAACTTATTTTGATAGGAAATACCTTCTGAGTTCTTTTCCGTAAATATATGATCTAGAATCTCTGCTGCTAGCCCAGCCCTCAATTGTTCCGCTGCAAACATATAACGCACAATTATTTCTGAATTCTTAAACTTATAGTTATTATCGGCGTCCTGAATGGCAAACGGCACTAGGCGCACATTATAATTATCAAAGAATCCGCTCGCTTTCTGATTGCGATAAGACATCATGCATACAGAGCATCCTGGGTCAAAGATATCTACTGCCACCGGCTTATTGTCTGCATTGTTGTCAATGGTTACATAATTAAAATCGTAGTCCTCGGCGCCATATGTGCGGAATTTATCTGGGATAGCTTCAAATATTTCGCCCCATTCGGTAAACCACCGCCCGGTAGCCTCAATAGGATTAGTTGGCTCACTTTCGTCTATAGAGCATACCTCTGCTCCTAAAGAACATGCCGAGGGTTTAGTCACATTGCACGAACCTAGTGCCCAAAGCGCCAGCAGAGATTTTATCGCTGTAAGTATCGCCCATATTGCTATAGCCACAATTAAAACAGAAATGATTTCAATAATTATTGATAGCGGCTTTACCCATTTTGGATGCTTAACAATTACGCGACTGAGCAAAGTATTTTTTACATCATCCTTAAAACCAGTTTCACATTTTTGTAAACGTACTTTTTTCCAAAGACATCCCCAGGCCTTTTTGAATAGTTTAATGTATGCTTTTCCGACTTTTGGCTTAAAAATTGATATAACAGCAACGAACACCCCAATCAGCGCCAATATAATAAATGCAGCTATACACACCATAATATATTTATTCTAGCATTAATAAATAATTTTTTCCATAACCCTCTTGATTTTCGCAATATCTTCTGGTCTATTGTGAAGTCCCAGCGAAAATCTTATGAGCGGCGGCATTTTTAATACGTGATCTAAATAGTAATGTACGCAAAAATATCCGGTCCGCGCCATAATATTTTCGCGGCTTAGTGCGTTTCCTAGTAAATGTGAGTCTAGCCCCTCCACGTAAAAAGTCATAGTAGGGTTCGGTTCATGATTTACCATATGCACCTTTTCTGAGTCTTTCAAAAAATCATACAATTCTGTCGTATTGTTCTCCAAATTATGCCAGGCTTTTTTAGGCAGTTTGTCTAGCCACTTTAAAGCAGCGCCTAGTCCAACTATTTCACCCCATGCCTGTAAGCCCGGTTCAAAGCGCGTATATCTATGCTCTTTATTTTCGGCGGAGAGAACGTAACTATCTTTTTTCACATCATCTACCATCCCGCCGCCTAGAAATCCATCTGTGAGTTTTTCCGCTAAGTCGTCTCTCCATACTATTACGCCTAGGCTCGGCGCATACATTTTATGTGCTGAAAAACATATCACGTCTGCCTCCACCCCGCGCACGATATCTGACGAATGGGCCATAGCCTGCGCTGCATCAATAATCACAATTCCACCCGCCTTATGTACGGCCCTTACTAACTCTTTGATATTTTTTAGCTTTCGTCCGTCAAAATTGCTCGCACAGTTCACTACTACCACAGCTTTATCAAAATCATGGTTTGCAAAGTTAATTGAACCATCTTCTTCGCGTACTATTACCTCGCGTGGCAAGCCAGTTTTTTTGCTAAACGCCATTGTGGCCAAAAACGGCGAGTTGTGCTCAATGTCGCTCGTCATTACTTTTTTAAAATGACGCACTTCTAGCTGATTTAAAATCAAGTTAATGCCATATGTAGTGTTTAAAGTAAAAGATACTGTGTATTTTCGTGCTGAGAGTTTTAAAAACTTCAAAACTAATTCGCGTGTTTCTTCTACTTTTTCGTCTGTTTTTACGCCCCATTTATACTTCACGCGCTCACCACAAGAATTATGCTCGGTGTAATACTGATTTACCGCATCTATCACTGGTCGTGGCCTCAGGCTCTGGCATGCCCCATCCAAATATACCTCCCCCTGCCCTAAATAATCAAAATCGTTCATATATCTATTATATAACACCCCTGAGCAGAAATAAGCTTGACTTTTTTAGTAAAGTGTGCTATAATAAGAATGGGCCTTGAAAAAGGTTACTTTAGGTGTATCAACTACACTGTTCTTTAAGGAGATGATTTGATTGTCGAAAAAAAGAATTTGTATGTTATCAGTCGGAATGGTGCTTATCGGGTTTTTTCTCCGTGGCCTAGTTGATTGTGCGTTAGACGAAATTATTGAGCGGGGATTCGTACTCGCCACTTTATCTAGCATCCTAGCAACAATATCCTTCCTGCTTATTATTGGTTGGCTCCTTATGGCCATCCTAGAAAAACGCAAAATGAGCACGATATTAAAAATTTCTGGCTTTACTCTGATAATTGTCGCCCTCGCAATTAGGATAGCGGTCGCTTTCGTGTTTTAAGATGATCAAGAGACGCCCCACCGGGCGTCTTTTCTCTAACAAAAATTGTCCCCGCATACAGCGGGGACGTAGTACTATAGGGGCTTTATAATATTTTATCCCAAAAACGCTCTTCGCGCTCTTTTTCTTCGGGAGTTCTATGGTCAGGTTTTTCATCGGCTTTTGCATGCGCGACTGCCGACACAAGCCATAAGGCTAAAGCTCCCCATACATACCAAGGCATTTCTTCACCTCCAGACATGGTTTTAACTGATTAAAGTAAGGCATAAAGCTACAAACCCAGCTAAGAAAATTGCAATTCCAAGCATAGCCATCTTACTCACCCCCTATTTGTAATGTGCAAAGTGGTTCACCCCTACCCCTATATTATACCATATAGTCTTGAATTTGTCATTAAAGTGTGCTACAATGAAACCAGTTGCCAAAGACAGTGGCGACACTAAGTCTAGTGTTTAATCATGCCGCCGAGGAAAAATTCTTGTAATAATTTGGTGACGCTATTTAACAATTAGCTAACTATTTTATTAACAATAACCAAAGGAACTTTTTATGGCAATTTCAAAAGATAAAAAGACTACATTGGTTGCTGATCTTACCGAGCTTCTTAAAGATTCTAAAATGGTGGTTTACGCTAAATACGAAGGCCTTACCGTGGCAGAGTTGCAAGAGCTCCGCAAAATGGCTCGCGAAGCAAATATCAAAATCAAGGTCGTCAAGAACCGTCTAGTAAAAGTAGCGATGAAAGAAATCGCTGCTTATAAAGATACGGACGCTTCTGGTTTGGCCGGTCAATTGCTTTACGCGCTTGGTACCGACGAAGATTTCGATGCGGCAAAGGTTCTTGCGAAGTTCGCGAAAACTCATGCTAAGATGGAACTTTTAGGTGGCTTCAACGGCGAAGGTGCTGCTCTTTCCAAGGAAGAAGTTACTACGCTCGGTTCTTTGCCTACCAAGAACGAACTTATCGCTCAGGTGGTGGATACACTCTTGTCTGGTATCAACAGTGTAGTTTCTGCGCTTGAAAACAAGCCAGAAACCGTAGAGGCCAAACCAGCCGAAGAGAAGGCAGAAGAGCCAAAAGCTGAAGAAAAGCCAGCCGAAGAAACTAAAGCCGAAGAGCCCGCCAAAGAGGAAACTAAAGCTGAAGAAGAGAAAGCAACTAATTAATTTTAATTCTGGCGGGTGGCCGAAACCTATTTTTTCAGCAGCATAAAATGATTTGGATTTTTAACACGTATATTCCTGACGCAACCAAGAAAGTTGACCGCTAGGTCAATCTTTCCTGGATTGCCAGCGTATGACGTGCTTAAAAACCCAAGTCCCGCTGCAGAAAAAATAGGTTCGGACAGGACCCGCTACCGCATAATTAGAAAGGAAAAATTATGGCTACTGATATCAAAAAGTTAGCCGAAGAGCTCGTCAATATGACCGTGCTTGAGGTTAACGAACTTAAAACTTTGCTAAAAGACGAATATGGCATCGAACCTGTAGCGGCTGTAGCTGTTGCTGCTGGTGGTGCAGGTGATGCTGGCGCCGATGAAGGCAAGTCTGAATACGACGTCGTATTGAAAGACGCTGGCGCACAAAAGATCGCAGTCATCAAGGCTGTAAAGGAAGCTACCGGGCTTGGCCTTGGCGAAGCTAAGGCTATCGTAGACGGCGCTCCTGCTACCGTAAAAGAGAAAGTCGCTAAAGCCGATGCTGAAGCGATGAAGAAGGCTCTCGAAGAAGCCGGTGCTACTGTAGAGCTTGCTTAACGCAAATCTATAGAATCGAAGTTAGCTAATTGTAACAACCAAAAATCACCCCGTAAAAGGGTGATTTTTGTAGATTAGCTTACCTTTTTAGACGTAAGAAACTGGAAGAAAGTACCTATTAGAGATATCCCTCCGAGCATTGGAAAATAAAATATTTCCTTACTGATACCTGGGAAAAATGCTAAAATCGCTATCGTTAGCGCGTAAGCTCCTGCTGCAGAAGTTGCGATTATAGTGGCAGGCTTCATTAGCATTACGGCTGCTCCGGCCGCAATGATGCCAATAATACCACCAATTGCCAAAGTCTGCATTTCTGTACCGAAATATTGTATGGTTATCACCATTATCAGTGCAAAACAGATTCCGCCTACGCATAATTTTTCTATAGAAAAGCCAAGTAGTGCCAACAATAACCCACCACCAATTGGTAACAGCATTTGATAGAGATCATTCTCTGCAATTTGCGGCACAAGATTATTAATAGTGGGCATCAAAAACCCCATTAAATTATATCCCAGAATAAACCAGATCAGAAAAAACGCAACTTTTTTGATGCGATAACCAAAAAATATTAGCGCTAGACCTACCGCCGCCATGATAATCATCTCTGGTGTCCCCAAATTGCTAAAGTCTAAATGCATATTTTCAGTATACCATAAAAAATAGCCCCGCAGGGCTATTTTTAACAAACGCTAATTGTAGATATTCTCTACTTCGATCGATGGCCCCATTGTAGTAGTAATAAATACCGACTTTACATAAGAGCCCTTAAGCGATGCCGGTTTCTGCGCTTTCAAAGAATCAAAGAACGCATTGGCATTTTCCATCAACTTATCAGTGCCAAACGAAACTTTACCTACGCCAATATGCACAATAGCTTGTTTATCTACGCGGTATTCTACCTTACCAGCTTTTGCATCCTTTACGGCTTTTTCTACGTCCATAGTTACTGTTCCAGCCTTTGGATTTGGCATTAAACCTTTAGGTCCAAGTAACCTTGCGAATTTACCAAGTTTTGGCATGTATTGTGGAGTGGAAATCAATACGTCAAAATCAATCGTACCTTTTTCTAGTTGCTTCAAGAATTCTTCGTCCTCGGCAACATCGGCTCCCGCAGCCTTTGCGGCTTTGCAAACATCGGCAGGTGCAAACACGGCCACACGCACAGTCTTGCCGTTGCCATTCGGCAACACCATAGTAGTGCGGATGTTCTGATCAGCCTGTCTAGGATCTACCCCGAGTCTTGCATGGATTTCTACGCTTGCGTCAAACTTAACTGGGCTAGATTTTATAGCTAGATCAATAGCATCTTTCAGGGTGTAGGCTTTACCCTTCTCGATAAGTTTAGCAGCTTCTTGATACTTTTTGCCACGGCGTTCCAATTTAGGACGAGTTACCGGTGTGGCGCCTTTTGACTTTTCGGCGGCATCAGCTACGGCACGCTCAGCCTTGCGAGCTTGGCGCTCTTCTTCGGCTTTTACTTCTTCGATATGTTTTTTAGATTTTTTACCAGATTTCGCAAAAGTTTCTGGTTCTGCTGTCTCTACAGCTCCTTCGGCTACTTCAGCAGCTTCGGTATTTTCTAAGTTTTTGACCTCTTCTTCGGCCATAATTCCCTTTCTGTGGTACTGGCGGACTATCTCCTCCCACGATTAAATTAACTCCTCACATTATACCAAAAATTCCTGTCTTTGACAAGAAAAGCCCGCCATTTCGGTATGGCGGGCCACTCAGAAAAATTAGAGGTTAGGTCCCTTGATGGACGCGGCGGCGTTTCTATGGTTTATTTCTGTTTGTCTGATCTCGCCTTCATTTAAATCGTGCTTTGCCTGATCTTGTTAATTCTGATAATGTCTTCATCGTCCAGCTCAAAGTAGTCTGCTAGCTTTCGGATATCTACATTTTTGGCTTCGTTAAAAACCAGCGGTATCAAATTTTCGGTACCCTCGTTAACATGGTATAAACAGAGCGAGATCAGCTGAAACGCCGAAACAAACTCGCCGGTCAGCAGGTATGCCCTGATGTCTGCACCAGAATCACCGAAGCAAAAACCATACAGGTAATCTTTATAGAAAGGATGGTCAGTGGACCCGCTCTTGAACGGCTGCGACACTTCACCATAAAACAACGGGCCGATAGCCTTAAAGCAGGTCCCGTCATCCAATGCATAGTCACGATACCAGTCACTTTTAGGATTAAAATCATTATCGTCCGCATCAAGCATGTCCACGTCCAGAGTCCATTTACCCGCATCGTAAAATACGTCATAATAAAGATAGTAGGCCTGGACGGTAACACGAAGAGACTCTACATGTCCAATCGTATCTGATGCGTTCAGGATTTCTACAGATTCAACTCCCTGAATCGATAGTAGTTGAGCTACGATGTCTTGCGCTACCAGTTCTTGGTAGCGAGTTCCTTCGTCTTGTGCTGCTCTTACGATTTCAGAATCAAGTTTAATTCTCTTAAGTACCTCCACTTCAGATATAACGTTGTCACTTCCTTCTTCTTCGTCGAACTCGATGGTCTCGTCAATTTTGGCGAGCGAAGATTCCGCCACCACCGTGCGGTATCGTGCAATAAATCGCGCGACCCGCTCATTTAAGGTATTATCCAATTTTTACACCTCTTTCTTCTAATTATAAAAGTACAAGGGCCATCAAAACCCTCGCCCATTTTATTCTGCCACACATTTCCATTTTTGTCAATGTATCATTGCCAAATCATATAAAAAATATCCCGGCCAAACGGCCGGGACGGGTGTGAATTAGTTTTTTATCATTTTATAGCTTGCAGCTATCTCATTGGTGTCTTCGGCATTAATGTGATTTAAGCTTTCTATGATGAGCTCCACTGCTTCTACTATGCGGTTCTCATCGAGATAGGCCTCAATGTCCTTTCTTGCATCTCCGAAGCAAAACTGCTTACCGTATAGATAGTTTTCGCGACCAGATCCAGTTCTAAGAGCCTGGAAAGACAAGGTCGGATCGCTAAAGATGGTTATATCAAAATCGCCTATGTAGTAGAGCGCATTTTGGTATTCATATGACACACGTACAGTAACTATCAAGCTGCCGTCGTGGTCTACGAATATCCTTTTTACACCACGCATGTTCATGATTTCCTCGAAATCATGAAGTAATTGCTCGTCATTACTCAGTCCCCCATTCGCCTTTTTTCCCTTGTCACGTAGGGCATTGAGATGGGCACGTTTTTGGGAAATTTCATTCTGGAGAAGAAGTAGATCGCTCGTAGCTACATCTGGGTCTCTACAGGCCGATTTCAAGCTAAGCTCCAGTTCGTTTAGCTCCTCTTCCGCTTGGCTTATTGCACCGGTGTAGTCCGAGTGCTTTTTGCAAAATTCTACAAACTCCTCGCCGTGGAATAGCGGCTCTATTTCCGGTAGCTTTATCATATACTCTCGTTCTCTAAATTTACAAAAACTGATCCTAGAAATCACGAATACAGGCCATATCATCCAACAGGCTATCAAAACAAACCAACCAGAAAACTTCGAAAGTGGTAAATCTGCAAGATGGTAGCTTTTATCACATCCTATAACGTAGGCAATAGACGATATTACGGATCCAGCACATAAAGATGCTATCAATAGGAATAATCCGTACTGCATAAAAAACTGTCGCATGGATGTGATAACTGGCGCTTCAATCTCTTCGAATACACCGTCTTCATTCAAGTGTTCTGCATATTCGGGCACGTTCTCGGCGAGAAATTTACGACCATCTACGTCGAGCACGGAATTCGCCGTTTCGGCAAACTCGCAGTACCTTTGATACGAAGTAGTGTTATTGGCGATATCAGCCTGTACGCCTATCAGCAGAAGAGACCACAAAAAGGCGCCACAAGCCAGCCAGGCACAAAGAATAATTTTGACTATAACGCGAATGTCATCATCATAACTATTTCTGAGTTTCATTATAATTCCCCCTATGTTAAAGTACTAATTCACTTCTATATTATATCACATTTTAAAATACTAGTCAAAATAGCTAATAATTCAAAAATGTGTTATAATATAAAAGTACATTAATAACATGGTATATAGATTTTTAAGGGGGTAAAAAATGGTTACACTTATTAAGCCTATTGTAGAATATTACAAAACCACTGGCATGATGGACCAAAAGCGTAAAAGCGCTACTGCTACCATCTGCCGCTATCTAAGGAAAGACGCCAGGCACAAGCATTATAGCGCGGAGTTCTACCAGGCTATCGAAGCTCTACTAAACTCGGCCTATTATCAAAGAGTCTTATTGTATTTGCCGTTCGATATTTTAACCGATGCGCCAGAAAGTTTCAAAAAAACCTACATGCATGCCTGGCGTCATCTACTCAAAATCTACGACGTTCGGGAAAGTTTTCATGAAGGCGATATTTTAGAGACGGACGCCAGACCAAACGGAGAAGTAGAACGCACGGTCAAGTGTGCACATCTCACGCCGTGGCTACTCGAGGCTGGATTCCTGGACATCGACGAGCTTCTAGACATTCTCGCCGCCAACAAAAGCAACGAAGTGTTGCTCAGGAGTTTTAGTGAGACATGGCGTTTTATTCGTGACCGCCACATCTTACCGTTATATGAAATTAAGTGCCTAGAAAGTGCCACCAGCGGAATCGACGTCGGGAAAAAAATCAAGCCTACGTACATTTCTGATGCTCGCCTAAAATGGCTAAAAGAGCGCAGCAGGCTAGGGAGTGAGCAGCTACTTACGCCGCAAGCCTGCCTATCCGGGCCTTTTTCGCCGAATATTTCTCTCGGCGATATTCCCAAGTTAGACAAAGGTGAAATCGTGCTAGTCGGCGGGTCAAGGCTCAAGGGGTACGGCGTAGTTGGATCCGACCTCGATGTCCATAGGCTGGACGACTTGCTTAAAGATCCGATCATGTACTTAGGCAGTCCACATGCGGCGCATATATATTTCAACCGTGTATGTGTGGGGCGCGACGTGGATAAAAGGTACCTTGAGGTTACAATGTGGCAAATTGCGAAATATTATTCACATATTGAAGCCACCAAACCGCAATCCATAGAAAGGCTTGAAATGGCTTTACTTCAGTACCGTCTGCTTCATAAAGGCTTTCAAAGATTCACCGGCAAAACTCTTTTTTCTACCAGCAAATACACTGAAATGGACGGTGATTGCCCGTTTTACGATGACGAATATCGCAAGATCGCTACTATGCTTTATGCAAAATATGTCTATATACCATGAAAAAGGCCCCTCATCGAGGGGCCTAGTTTTTATTTGTTTACAGAACAGGTTTGCCGGTGAGGCCGGTCAAGTTGTTATTTACGTTGCCGCCGAGCTCAGCCCAGTTGATTTGGGCGCCCAGTTGCCACAGTGCCACGAAGTAGTTAGCCTCCACATCGGAAGTAACTGTATCATGTTCGACGAAAGCCAGCACGTACTTGACCAAATTCTGCTCCAGGCGTATATAATTGCTGCTGATACTTGCTCCAATCTTCTTGAGCATCAGCTCGCGGTTCTTCGCCCCCACCATAGCGGGCAGTTGCTGTTCGTCGAGCGCGTCACGGATCTTGCTGGCATCATATGCCATGGCTGCTGCAACCTGTACGCCGGTACCGCGAAAAACACGATTGATGGAATCTACCAATGTATCGCCCGCGTCATGCAGCGGCGAAATGTCCGGAGGAGCAACCATACCAGCGCCAATCGCGGCTGCGCCGCCGTTGAAGAAACTGCCAAGCATCGTCATCCACGCCGAAGGGTTGTTGTTGTTGGCCTGCCAGGTATTATACCAGGCGTCCAACGTACGGTAACTTTCGGCAATCGCCGGCCAGAGAGTTTCGCGAATGCGGTTCAAAAATTCTTTACGCCGACTTTCTGTGATAAAGGTGCCGTCCAGACCATCAATCGCAGCGAAAATCTCACCATATGTACGACGGGTCAAAGACTTGCGCAGGGTGTAGAAAATCGGATCAAGCTGTTCCTCGGTCTCGTCGGCATATTTCTCCATAGCCTTGGAAAGTGCATCAGGAATACTGTAAAGTCCGGCGCGGTCGGCCAGAGCTGCGCGGATGGCAGCAATGTAAGAAGATCTGTCTACTTTCAGAACGCCGCCGGTCTTCAGCGCCTTCAACCAGGACTCATCGTTGGGCACCGCCGGAAGTAACGCTTCAAACTGACTTTGGATAGCTCGCGTTTCCGCAACAGCAACTGCCGGTGCGGCGGTGGGCTTATCGCCATTTCTTAAACTAGCTACAAGCTTGCGAGCCTTCGCCAGTTTCATGCCGGCGCCGGTCAAATCAGTAACCTCGAGAGAAGCCAGATCGTCAAGCTCTTCGACGCCGAGTCCGTCAATGATCTTTTCCATAATTGACTCGTCGGCGCCGTATTCGGCGAGCTTGGCGCGAACTTCTTTCGAAGCTGAAGCCGAAGCCGTTGGCGTTGCACTCTCACGGGTGGTTTCGCCTGAAAGAGCTTCGGCCGCGTCTACTTTGGGATTGGTTGCGAATTCGAGTACTTCATTGGTTTTCTTTTCATCTTTGCTCATGGGTCATTCCTCCTTTAAATATTTTGAGCAAAAAACTTTGTCTTGCTCTGTAGGCCCAATTGACAATATTTCTAACGGAATTTTTAGCTCGCTATACAATTCGTCGTGTATAAAGCTAATTAATTCCGATGCTAGAATAGGTTTTTTAAAGTGTCGATCTCTAATTTTCGGAATAGCTCTTTTAAGAAAATCGGTATACAACTCCCCATCGTTAGGGGTATTTTCATAATTGAAGCATCGAGACCACACTCTGCCTTTGGCTAAAATCTGGTCGAACCAAGTTAGACATATCCCGTCAAATTTAGTACTACTGCACCTAGCCACTGCATAGCGCAATAGATTGTAATCTAGCGGACCAGCCCGTACTATACCCTGCCAACGATTTTCTTCCTTATGGCTACCAGGTAACATTGTTGTGGTAAAACTCGGATCATATGTGGGCATTGGCCCAGCACCATGTCTTATTTCGTAGGCACGATGTACGGCATAATTGATAATTTCGCCGCTATATCCGGCATTTCGCAACATTTCCGTGGCGAATTTTGGCAGAGTCCTGATAGCACTAACATGAGGCTTTAGTCCCTCTTCTGCGTCTGTCAGTACTCCGTGTGAACACTCTACTACTGCATTGTTATTGCATTTCAATACCTCGTCTATGGCTTTAAAATACAGCTTCTTACCCACATCTGCAAACAGTTCGCAGCAATAGGACAAAAAATCGCCATCATAAAGTAGATCGAGATTTTTAGTGAGTAGTTTCACATCTTGCGGTAGACAATCAGCGGAAGTAATTCCGGCATACTTGTCTCTGTAGTAGTCTAGCTGCAATAGAAGATTTGCGATGATTTGTTCGCGATCCTTCAAATCGAATGCTCGCATAGCCATAGATTCACCTAGCTCGTCCTGCATTCGATATGCTTGCCCTACCCCAGTACCTACTGTACCGCGTGGACTGTCTTTCCTCAGGAGCTCTTCCAGCTGGGAAGCAATCCTATGGTACGGTGTAGCCACTATACAATATGGGCTACAGGAAAGCAATGTAAAAGGGTTATAGAATCCAAGCCGCTTCAACGCTTCAGATTCGTTGTGTAGCCCTACCGGCGAGATTACCATCTGGCTGGATAGATATGTCGGGATTCCCTCAAACGTACCGCAACCCCATTGAGAAAAGTTAAAGCTTTCCCCGCGCGAAGTGTGCACGCCATGGGAGCCCTGTGCTCCGCCACGTTTTATAATGACGGATGCCCCGACATTATTTGCTAATGCGTGCACTATCCCTCCCTTGCCTCCGTCTCCAGGGCCAAGGTCTGTCACGATATAGATTTTATCCATACACGCTGCCTACAGGTATTCGATTTGATCGGTGCTATCTGTGACTGTATCTCCATCGGGCCGCTTGTCGCCCGGCTGTATCGGCCAAGTGTCGCTTTTGTTCATGAAAATATCGCCTGCCTTTGGCACTGGATTTGCCATGTAATGACGAAGTTTAGCCTGTGCGCCGATTTCGATATTGGAGAGCTGTTCAGCCAAAGAAATATCGTCGCCGATATGTTGGCGCAGATCGTCGATATCCATTGTCCCCTCAGTTAAACCGATAATGGCAGATATTACTGCCGGCAGTTGCCTAGTGGAGGCAATGTTTATCACCGATTTTTCGCCGCAAAGCTCGCGCCAGAATCCGGCGCACCTAGGGCGCTTGACTACCAGCACAAACTGATGAGTCTTTTTCTTCAGCTCTTTGACCATCTCCTCCATTGTGGGTATTATGGTCATGTTTTTCAGCTCATTGTCAAAGACTTCTTTGCCGAAAATACGCGCGATATCACCGCGTTCAATACGGTAATGGCAGGTTGCGTCGGTCACGATGAAATGATAGCCTTTCAGTCCGATACGGTTGGTATAAGCATCAGTAAGATATGCCCTTGCAAACATCGCATACTGCGGGTCCTCAGGGGTATCTCCGCCGCCGCGCTGTGGTGCCATTTCTTTGAGATAGTTCACAATTTTGGGCGCCTCCATCTCAAACTGCGGACGACACATTACGAAGTCGTCACAAACATCGCCAAAGATACCCAAGCAAAGCTGCGGGTCATAACCAGGTAATACACTGGCCACAGCCTCGTACAGTTTTGGCAGAATCGCCATTTCTGTATCAACTTCGCCGCCCATAGAACCAGTAGTATCGCAACTCACTTCGATGTCCATCGGGCATCCCAGTGTTGCTATCCACTGTTTCTGGTGCGGATCCAGTCGAATTAACGATCTGCGAATCGGGCTTATCGCCGGATCCACTATTTCGCTAAGCCTACCAGTAATCTGGGCTTGACGTTCCGCCGCCTTGGTTACTCCCTCATCATGGTCTACACCAAATGTTCGGCGCGCCGTCGCATAAGATTCTACTGAAAAAACTTCTCGTCCCATACATCATTCCTCCTTTATAGTTTTCCAGACGAGTGTACCGCGCTCGCGATACGTAAACGGGTGATATCCTATCTCCCAAAGTTTGTGCACTAAATCATAGAGCTCGGAATGAGCTTGTTCGAATGTTCTGCGTCCTTCTGTTGCAAAATCCTGCAACAGCTTCAAGTACTCTTGCTCTTTTGGATCTTCTCCTATTACTACCCAGTCGACAATATATTTCGCAATAGCTTTGACAAAATCATTTGCTATTACATCAAATATGTCTCCAGAGAAGTTATAGTAGATCAAACGGTGCTTTTCTACCCCCAACAAATAATCGTTGGGCGAGAAAATAGGGTACTGTGGCGCATTGGAATCAAGATCGAACGCTATCAGCTCAAAAAAGCCGTAGAATTTGAAGAATCTCCCCAAAATCCATATGCTAGAGCGTGCATCGATTTCAGTCCCAGCGTACAGTTTTACTAGTGGGATCAAACTATCAAGTTCCGTGTCGGATACCTTAAAAATGCTAATGCGCCTGTCTCCTTGCGTAGGTTCCACAAAAGAAGACTGCAATTCAGCAAAAAGCCAGTCGTAGTGTGAGTCGGTTTTACCCAAGCGTTCTTCATAAGATGACACTTGGTCCGCAAAGCAACGTAGTAAGTTGAACTTTCCCAACTCAACCGCTAAGGTATTTCCGTCCTCAAAAGTCTTTGCCACCTTTACTATTACCTTCTGTCTGTCCTCGGTATTTCCGAGATAGATGCGAAATTTAGCGGATTCGCCTATTTTCTCGCATATCTCTACGCCCCGAACCTTCAACTCTTATCACTTCCTTTCTGTAAAACAAATTTTAAACAACTATACCCCGATAAGAGAAAGGAGTATCATTATAGTTATACCAATTTTTTGCCAAAAAGTCAATCTAGCCGTATAGATTCACGCTTTTTGTCGTCATCTTAGAATACTGTCCTCACCGCAACCTACGACCCAAAGCGTATATTATCAGAAAAAAGGCCGCTTTCGCGACCTTAGGTTAAAAATCGGGCAAGTACTTCAACACATGCCCTTGCGGCTGCGGACACATTATCGTTGAAAGCTTTTTCGCCTTCATCTACACCATCCGATATGGCTTTAATAAAGCTACACGGAATGCCGTTTTTATTGCAAGTAAGAACGATACCCGTTGCCTCCATTTCACAGACGTCGGCGTTAAAATCATTTCTCAGTTTTCTTTTAGGGTCTCCAGGCCCCACGGACTTATCTGCCGAAGCACAAATGAATCCCGGCAATACATCAAGACATGCCTGCGGTGAAGCATCCTTCTTTGGCGACAGGAATAAATCATCCTGGTTTGGGTATCTGCCTACCGGATATTTTTTTGACGGAAACATCAAAACCGTAATGAACGATTTTTTTACTACCCCGACAGTCCGCGCTGAAAGCCCATCACGTAGCCCACCCACTACCCCATAATTGATAATTTTATCAACATTGCATCTGTCAATCAGATACTGGGTGGCAGATGCCGCGGCGATTTCGCCGCATCCGCTCTGAATAAGGTAGATATAGGCCGGATACTTATCCCACGACCAAACTTCATACCTGTAGGCTTCACAAAAATGATGCGTTGGTGTTCCGAAGATACCGAAAAATTGCATCGCCTCAGGTTCGACTGCTACAATAATCCCGATTTTTTCTTTCATAGTCATTCCTCCCCAATGACAATTTTTAAATATGCGCAATGATGCGTTTATATTTTACATAAAGCACAAAAAAGTCAACAAAAATCCACCCCTAGCAAAAACCGGCTCTTGCGAGCCGGTCGCGGTTTACAATGTCACGTAGATTTCATCTACGTACACACTGCGGTCATAAAACGACCCATAGTCACAGATGCGAAGCAGCTTCTCTGACCAGTTTTTTAGAAAGGTGCCGTCACAGCCTTCGTCTATAGACAGTCCGTCTGGCAAGACCACGCTGTAGTAATACTGGTCTGTCTCACCTATCACTTGGATGCCCAGCTTCCTATAGATTTCGAGCAGATACTCTTCCGTATCGTACGTCTTTGCATACTCCTTAGGTACTCGCGCGCGGGAGCGAATAGGCAGTATCGAATTTCTGTCTGTAGCAGCATGCATCACATCGTTGGCAATGCCTATCGCTGCATCAGAATCCATGCCGCTCATTATACCGGCCATCATCGCCGCTCCGGCAGCCTCTACGGCCCTGTTCCCTGCAGAAGTACCATTCTTCTTGCGCAAATATTTTTTGTAATGGTCTTTAAACCCATGTTGGTACTCAAAAGAATCTTTAGGGTACCAGTCCATGAAGTATTTTACCCTCTCGTCGTTAAGAGGTATGTAACGAATCGTGTGACCATCCATCCTTACGGCTATCTGCCAGCATTTCATCCTGCCTACATCGGGCAGCAGGAACTCTCTCTCAAGTGCGGCCTCAGAAAAGCATTGTATTTGCTCAGGGCCAATTCTTAAAAGTCCCGACAGGAAGTTATCTGTCAGCGCATCGTCGGGGATGTCTTCCATTACTGGAGTATCGTTGTCTATGCAGAGTGCATACCAATACTCCAGCGTACGATACTTTTCCGGAGTAATCTCCAGAAACTTATTTTCTCCGCAGATTCTAGACGCAAAACACCTCGCGCCCAGGATATACATTTCCTGCGTCAAGAGTTCGGGCTTTCTTCTCTGCACAGAGTAAAACCAGTCTTTGCAGTCACCCCGCCTATCTATGTATCTCATGCTGATAGAGCGGAGCATAGCGCACATCACCAGCTCTTCGTCCATCACCTCCAACGGCATCCATTCAAAGTCATTCAGGCTAAACATCAACCCATAGTAATTTGTCACCATATGGTCTTTAAAAAACTGCTTGTCAAACTTCTCGGGGTGCGCCTTGGCAAATTCTACGAGATCTTCGCGTACGCCACTCAGGGCATGAAGGAAAAATTCCCGTGTTCTGCATTCTTCAGGGACATCAGCAAATTCTATTTTGGCATATTGTATGGCGCCTACATAGTGCCCAGGTGTTAGACCACCGGAGACTAGACTTTTGCCGTCCCAAGTATAGATACTGGTATCGTCTTCTACGCCCTCACTATACTCTTTTTCGACAAATTCTTCCACCATTTTCCTATAGGCAGGCAAATCCCTTACGGATGTTTTCACATCTCATCATCCTTTCTGTAATTTTTTAATGAACAAAAACCAAACGGTCTATACAACATTATACCACGAAATTCAATATAAGTCAATAGCCACACATTGTTTCGCCCAAAAATCCACCCCTGCACAAGGTGGATTTTCTAAAAACAAATTAGTCTTATTCTGCAACTTCTACGCCCATCGAACGAGCTGTGCCGGCTACGATTTTAATTGCACCCTCAATATCTATCGCGTTAAGTTGGTCCATCTTCTTTTCGGCAATCTCTTGAAGTTGAGCTTTGGTAATTTTACCCACTTTATTCGTGTTAGGCTTGCCGCTACCCTTGTCTATTTTGATAGCTTCGCGAATTAAATCATCTACCGGTTGACCTAAACTTTTCCAGTCAAAGGTACGATCTTCAAACACGCGAATATGCACAATTACATTTTTACCCATAAGGTCTTTGGTCTTTTCATTAAATGGGTTTATAAAATCCATCATGTTAAGCCCCCACTGACCCAAGGTAGAACCTACCGGAGGTCCCGCTGTTGCGCGCCCCGCCGGGATGCGTAGTTTCAAGTTTCCTATAACTTTTTTCTCTGCCATTTCACTTTCCTTATTAAATCTATTATTTTAGAAGCATTTGCGTAACACTTCAATTTTACCTCTATTCTTGCCATTTGTCAAGATGTCAAATCCCCCTCCGTAGAGGGGGATACGCATTAGGGGGTTACGTTATTGTAATTCCTGCAGTAACAATCTTCGCGCCCCCCTGGCAGCCTTAGTTCTCGTTGCCCGCAGCATTCTCATCGTCGGCCATGCTATCTCTGGCCACGTCGTGGCCTTCTGCTTCGTCATTCTCATTGTTATCCTCGGCGCCGGAAAACATCAAGGCAAACGCTTCAAAGGGACCGAGGTGTGATATAGCGCAGTCCGAAATAGGCCCTTTCAAACACGCCGCCATATAGGCAAAAAGCAACTCTCTCGGAATAATATTCCTTACGTAAACATAGAGAATGAGAGTCGGGGTAAAATCCACGTCCAGTCGCTTAACTTCGCCAGATAAGATAAAACTGAGCATGTTCGTAAAGGTCTCGCAGCAGTCCATGTTCGCAACACTCAGAGCGAAGTCGTGAGAATAGCAATCACGGAGCAAAGCATCACGGACAAGGTCGGGAATGCTGGTGGCGTTAGACCATTCACAATCTGCCGCCCTCCAAACCAACTTCACAAAAGGAAAAAGTTCCACTACCTTAGCGGTATGTCCTATGAGCACCCTCCCCATCTCATAGTTAAGCGCATTTAGATGGGAAGCCACTGAAGCATGCGTCAGCATTATAGTCGCAAGCTCACGATGGGGAGAAAAATATGGAAACACATGACCATCTTTCCCGAAACCATATCCCTCCAGTATTTCAGCGACCCTGTCTACGTCATTGGCTGCAACAGCATCCGCCACTTCACGTCTTGTTACTTTCATAAAATAACCTCCTAATTGTAAAAATTTCAAGCTGATACAAAAACCCAACTCAAGTTTAATTATAGCATACTTATACCAAAATGTCAAGATTAATCTTGACAAAAGTCTTAATGTATGATATTATTACACTAATGGCATTCTTGTGCCATAGCTATTTTCATACAAATATACTTTAAGGAGGGATACATCTATGTATGAAAATTTAACAGCTTATCATTTGTTGGACGGTGCCAGCACCGAAGCCATCCAGTCTATCTTGGTGGGCGGCATTACGGAGCTCGACCCCAACCGTATCGGTGCCTGCTGTGAGGTACTCACTGAGCGTAATCATCTTTGCTTCATGCTTGAAGCTATTCACAAGAGCAAGACCGTCTTTCTGCCTTCGGCGGCCGCAAAGGTCTTGGTCGGATGCCTAAGAAGGGGCGCGCCCAAACTGGGCACCACTGCCATGTTGCTTAGCGATGCTATCGAATATGCGGCGGCCAACGTAGATGAATGGGGCGAGGCAGAATTTTCTCTCGAGGAAAGCTTCTACCGGGCCATCAAGTACCTGGCTTCACGGCCTATTCAGGCGTTCGATTTTAAGGAATTCTGTGATGGACATAACAATCTCGTAAAGGCACCCGAACTCACTCATAGCGGCAAAGAAATCGCATATTTCCTGCAGCTTCGCGAAGACTATAGCCACGGCATACCGAAGTGTTTCACGAACGCTCGTAATGAGCTGGCAGTCGCAATAAAATCATAGGCTGTTCGCCCGCCCCGGTTCCACCGGGGCATTTTGCTACCAAAAAGACCACCCCGGCGGTCTTTTCTCTTGTCTAGATATATTAGTTCAACTGCTTCACCTGCAGCGCGTCTAGCTCTACTGGTGTTTCGCGACCAAACATACTTACCATTACCTTAAGTTTGCCTTTAGCGGCATCAATTTCAGAAATAGCGCCGTCAAAGCCTTTAAATGGACCGTCAGTAATTGAAACAACTTCGCCAACTTCATACTTCACGGAGAATTTCGGGTCTTCTACGCCCATACGCTTCTTTATCTTCGCAATTTCCTTTTCAGATACAGGAGTTGGCTGAGTGCCGGTACCAATAAACCCAGTCACCCCAGGAGTATTGCGTATGATATACCATGTCTCATCGGATAATTTCATATCAACCAGCACATAACCCTGCAATATTTTGCGGTCCACAATTTTACGTTTGCCGTTTTTAATTTCAATTTGTTTTTCCTTTGGTACAATAGCCTCAAAAATCTTATTAGCCATCTCTACCGTATTAGTACGCTGATTAATACTATCCGCTACCTTATCTTCGTAGCCGCTGTATGTAGATATTGCGTACCATGCCCGCGTGCTATCATATCTGTTTACTGCCATTTTATCTCCTTATTTACTTAAAATTATATTAAATAACCACGAAAAGAATAAATCTAAAAGTGAAATAAATATTACAAAAATCAAAGTGTAGACTAAAACCGCAACCACCATTTTCCAAGTCGCTTTACGATTTGGCCAACGCACTTTTCTGAGCTCTCTCCATGAATCTCGGATGTATCTACCCAAACATACAAAAGGTCTTATTAGGATAAAAGGTTTCTTTTCTGGGCTCTTTTTAGAGCCAACCGTTTTCTCAGCTTCTTTTCTTGTTTTTCGTTTATTTTTTTCGGCTTTTTTGTCTTTAACGACGACTTTTTTGCGAGTAATCGTCGGCTCGTCCGCCTCCTCCTTTTTACGAGGGTCGTCACTTGCTTTTATTCGTGTGATTTTAGCCATCTTACTCCTTTGTGTTACATATCATGGTATCAAAAAAGTCTGATACCAGACTTGTCAATATTTTACCTCGTTGGAAATGAATTGTCAACGGGTAAAATGATTGCCAGAATGATTATAATTTTGTAGCAAAAAGCCCCGACTGGCTGCCGGAGCAATTCTTGGGAAGAACTAGTCATTGTCCTTCAAGGTGACATTTGCCACCAAAATCATGTAGCATATAAACGTGGGGATAAGGCTAAAGAAAAATGTAACAAAGAGAGAGCTCCAGCTAAATCCGTGGATGATAGCAAAAGTAATGCAGTATGTTACGGGCACCACTAAATACGTAAGCGCGAGAATCCCTTCGTTAAGCCTCTCCTTCTTGAAGAGGATGCAACCGACTATCCAGCTCGGGACAAGCGAAACTACGGAAGGAATTGCTACACACATGTTTTTGTATGCTCCGTACAAATTTGTAAGCCTCGTGCTTGCATATAACAATACGGCGCCAAGAATTATATTCAACAACAGAGTATATATAGTAAATGATTTGACAGAGGTACGCTTTCCGTTCACGTACCCACCCCCTTTCTAGTTCATTTTAATGTTCTCCCAACTATAATTATAGCACAAACAGAATAAAAAGTCAATGTTAAAAACCCCTAATCTTTCCAGTATGATTATAATTTTGTAGCAAAAAGCCCCGGCTAGCCGCCGGGGACAATTTGGCAAGATTGAACTAGTGGATTGAAAGTAAGGCTCTCAAGAGTAACTGCGTTTCTCTAGTTGCGAAAAAAACCTCCGTAGCATATACCTCTCCAGAATCAGTTGTTATAGTGAGACTATTGCCTAGCCATGGACCCGGTTTGATCTTGATTTGTGATAAGTCTACCTCTACACCATTCACTATACCATGAAGGATAACATTTTCTGGCAGACCAAATTCAATTTTTTGATCGTAACTAGAACAACAAAGACGCCTTGCGAAAATTCGAAACTGTTCCAGCAACTTCATTTCATCTTGGAGTCCTCCCTCCATTATACGCAACTCCCAGCCCAATATGCGTTTGTCAATACACACGCTATACATCTCCTTCCATCGGTTCTTCAATCTATTAACTTGCTGCCACAGGATTATTGATGATTCTGCGGTCAGCTATATTATATCACAGACAGAACAAGAATCGGTATTCAGCCTATAATTTAGATCCACAAAGCAAATTATTCGCCTTCGTAAATTTATTATTTCGGGAATAAATAATCAAGATAATCTTTTAGCATTCTCCCTCCCGAAATAATAGGAAAATACGCCTTTAGTTGCTGTTGTAAACTGTATTCTAAGTCAAAATCATTATCGTTCGCGGCGAGAACCTCTTCCATTCTCTGGTATAACATATCTAGTTCTTCTTCTTCGTTCGCTCCAGAAACATTAAAATATGAATCAGAAGAAGCGTCTGCTACACCTCCATCGTGTGTAGATATTAAGAAATCTAGATTCGCTACATCTTTCATCCATGAAGTCCCACAAGCCTCTAGCCCCACGATTGGAATATTTATAGATGCATTTGACCCGACCGAGAGACCATACGCCAACTCTTCATTATAATCTGGGATATAATGCACATGGTCTTTTAAATATTCATCGCCCCTGACTAGCTCTAACAAATCGCGAAGTTTTCTGCTCATCACCTCGTCCCCCGAGTGAACTCTTCCAGCAATAATATAATGCGCATCCCGACTTTTTAGGATATTACTTAGTCTCACAGAATCCCGAAATGGTAATTCCGGCCGTTTATAGTCAACGAATCTGCGTTTAAAACAAAAGATAAAATCTTCGTCACTAAATCTAATTTTCTTTCCGTTATGGTCTGAGTATTTTTCGAGGATTTTATTAAGCACTTTCCTTCCGGATTTCTTGAATTCTCTAATTTCTCCCGAATCTAAACCGCTGATTTTTTCAGCGTAATCAGGCGTCGGAATATTATTACGGTCTAAAATACCAAATTGGTGGTAATAATCCATTATTTCGGGTAGTACCCAAGTATCCATGTCAATGCCATTAGTAATAGCCTTAAATTTGACCTTATTCCCTGCTATATCACGGTAGTTAGCAACTCTAGCATGCAATTTCGAAACCCCGCTTTTTAGTTCCGCTATCTCAATAGTTACAGAAGATAATTTTATATAACCATTCGTGAATTTATCTGATATCCATTTTTTTACTGCCGAAGATTTAATGTTCGGAAAGACAAATTGTTCAAACTGCCCATAAGAAAACTCAGCTTCAGCTGCCTGTACGAGGGTATGATTAGTGTATAAAGTATGCTTTCTTGTATAGACGACTGCTTCGTAAAAGTCCATTCCATTTCGCACTAGCTCGTCTAGTCTTGCGAGCGCTGCGAAAAAAGTTGCGACCTCATTCAATTGCATAATTGCAGGCTTAATTCCGAGTAGCTTTAGAGCCGCATAACCTCCAAATCCTAAAGCGACTTCTTGGTACAAGCGATGGTCCGATCCGCTCAGACCGGAATACAGCTCCCCAAAATTCGGTTCGGTAATCGAAACGATGCGCGTAGTTTTAAATTTTTTTTCAATAATCTCTAATTTGCATAAAGTATCACAGCACCTAATATTTAGCGAGTCGACAAAATGAAATCCAAAATTTTTGTAGTCAACACTAGAATGCGTTTCTACTATTCTATTATTTTCAATAGACTGGCGGTACTCATAAGGATAGAACGGTGTGATAAGGACGAATGGTACACCCATTTTCTCTGCCACCCGTCTCGTGTCGGCGGCTAAAACTCCTAACCCCCCGCCTCCTCGGATTCCATTTTTTTGGTCATAAAGCTCTAGGGTCCAGTACGTATAAGGTCGCTCCGATGATAGCGCTTTAGTTAAATGCGTACGCTCAGTTGCTTCATAAAAAAGCTCTACATCTTCAATATTCTCTAAGGGATGGTAAAAAAACTCGTTTTCTTCCATAATACTTACTCTTATTTTAGCACAAAACAAAAATTAAGCTAGCGCGTATTAAAGTTCCGAAAGCTAATACCAAAAATTCTTTGGCAGCTTATCCGCGATTCGTTTATGAAAATCCCAATCAAATCCGTCCAGTCGCTCTGGATTTTTAGTTTTAAAATATTTCTTGCGAATTTCTTCAGCAGTCATAATATCACCTGGTATTAAGCGGTACTTTTTACGAAAATTTAACCCACGCTTATAACCTTTTGGTGGCAATACGGCCATTGGCAAGAAGTCACATTTAATTTCTGGATCAGAGTATAGTTTCAGCGCCAGCATCGACATTGTTGGAATAATTAGTTCCTCTTTTTTGTAGACCTCTTCATTTTTAAACACAGTAGCTTGGCGCGTAGCGCTAGGTGCCACGAAAATTACACCGCCATTTTTCATCGCATCATGCGAAAGATTCGTATAGATATTGCGAAAATCATGTTTTAATCTATTTCCGGCTTCGTATAGCTTAGTACCTTCCTTTAACTCCATTTTTTTCCAAGTAGCCGGCGTGATTGTCGGAGTAATAATGATACCTAGATTTTTAATTTTATTAAAATTTGGCGCCAGAGACTCGTACCAAGGTAAATTAACTGGAAAATACATCGGTTTTTCTCCCATAATATCGACTTTCATGGTTAAAATACGTAGTATTTCTCCCAGCGAAGGGTGGTTAAAACCAATTACGAGTCCGTTTTTACTATCTTTTGGCATCCCTTCATAGGTTCCGGGAGCTACTTTGGATAATAATTTTACTAGTTTTTGTCTAGCCGCTTTATTATGTTTTATCGAATCATATTTAGGTCCAGTTGTGTTAAAAAGATATTTTAGAGCCGCATCGCAAACTTTTCCAACCGGCACCATCTCTTTTCTTAAATTTTCAGCCCCCAAAGAATTAAGAAGCGAATAATCCTCACGCTGTATCTTCTCTATTATTTCTTTCGCCGTTAGCGTCTCAAGCTCTCTTTTCGTGAATTCGTTTTTCTTTTTTGCCATTGTAAAACAATTATAGCATTTTATAGCTATTTATGGTAAAATATAAAAAGCTTGGGGTGTCGCCAAGTGGTAAGGCAGCGGGTTCTGGTCCCGCCATTCGTGGGTTCGAGTCCTACCACCCCAGCCACATTAAGACGTCACCTTGGAGTACGGGCGACGTAAGGAAAATCCCTGATTTATCGGGGGTTTTCTTTTTATGTATAGAGTCATAATCCATTTCAACGCCGATGAGTGCACCAATATACAGAGTGCTTTTGTTCATTTAGTGAGTAAATTAATAAAGGTGCACCAGTTCTGACACGCATAACTTAGCTTTAATATCGCATTGAAAAAGCGCCGCATTTTGCGACGCTTTAGGTTTTCATAATGTACAAGACTATTTTGGCAACATAATTTCTACCATTCTTCCATCAGTTAGATGAAATAGCAAACGTGAGTCTTTGAAGATTTCAAGAAAATCAACTGTTTTTTGCCATGATTTATCGGAGTAAGATGCGTCTTCACACCCTATCTTTTTCAATAACTCTTCAAAAGCCTGTTTAATGTCGTCTTCTTGCAGTACTGGAGTCTGACATTTCTCAGCGTTTGAATACTTATGATTACAGTACCAAACATCATTTCTTTCGGTATTAGCGTGATTATGCCACACTTTGTGACCATAAAAGCTGCCGCAGTCGCCACAGACTAACTTATTAGAAAAAGGACTATTATCACGCTTTTTGGCGCGATATGTATTTCTCTTGGATAGCTCCTTTTGTACCGCGTCAAATACATCCGGCTCAATAATAGGTTCGTGAGAGTTTTGTATAAGGTATTGTTTTACCTCCCCGTTGTTTTTACGCACTTCTTTTGTAAGGTAGTCAACCGTATATGATTTTTGAAGTAAAGCATCACCTTTATACTTCTCATTGGATAGGATACTTCTCACTGTACTAACACTCCATTTACTTTTGCCGGATGGTGTGGGAATCTCCTGCTTTGTCAGATGGTCGGCTATATGTCGGATAGTATTACCATCTAAAAACATTTGATATATTGAACGAACAATCTTCGCTTCATCCGGTACTATCTCAGGACGACCATCTGCACCTTTGCGGTACCCCAGGAACCGAGAATACGCCATATATACATTTCCTTTCTGCATACTGCGTTGCTTGCCCCATCGAACATTCTCACTGATAGAACGGCTCTCTTCCTGTGCGAGAGAAGCCATTATTGTCAGCATTACCTCGCATTTGGGATCAAAGGTATGGAGATTTTCTTTTTCGAACCATACTTCTACACCTACAGCCTTTAGCTCACGGACAATCTGAAGAGTATCTACGGTATTACGCGCAAATCGGGATATGGATTTTGTGAGAATCAAGTCTATCTCGCCGTTCATTGCTTTGCTAATCATTTTGTTAAATCCATCACGCTTTTTAGTGTTGGTACCGGTAATGCCTTCGTCAGCGAATATACCTACAAATTCCCAATCCGGATTATTTTGGATATATGCTGTGTAGTAATTCACCTGTGCCTCATAGCTGGATTGCTGTTCATCCTGTTCAGTAGAAACGCGTGCATAAGCGGAAACCCGCAACTTATGAGTTGGTTGATTATCCTCTTTTTCAATAAATTGCTTTGTAGACTCAATGACGGTAATCTTCATGTCCTTGCTCATTTTTCCTCCTTTCCGCATTGTGTCGCAATGCCCTTTGTCGCGCTGCTTCTTTCATTTCGTCAGTCCAACTTTCCTTTCGAGATTTATGCTGCCATGTCACATAGTGAACGGAACCATCTTTGAGAGCATATCTCAAATGAAAACGACCGGTTACCTCTATCTCTGCGATTTTTTCGATGATAGTTTCTCTGCTTAATACGTTTATGCTCAGTATTTCTTTAGTCTTTTCGATTAAAACATCTTCCGGTACTTGTTGCGAAGGACAAGCAGATTTTCCAAAAATAAAATACTTTCCGCATATCCACATAGTTTTAGGATTACTGCTAGAATTTGCCGTTCGTTTCCGATATGGAGTGTAACATAGCCCGCAGTGAATAATCCCCTTAAATAGAGGTGTTCGTCCACTGTTTTGTTGAGTTGAAAAAAACATAAAGTAACGCCGCTTCATCTCTTCTTGGACAGCATTAAAGGTTTCGCTTTCAATAATAGCTTCATGACTATTCTCAACGAAGTATCTCCTTAATTCACCTTTATTTATCAATTTTCTTTTTGTCCGAAAATCTGAGCGATACGTTTTTTGGAGCAGTAAATTGCCAGTGTATTTCTCATTGTGTAAAATTTTGCTGATAGTATTCGGTCGCCAATAATCTGAATGCCTAGCGGGAATACCCATAGCGTTAAGCTTTTTTGCTATTGCCTGCAGCCCCATCCCGGAAATATAATCATTAAAAATCATTCTTACAATATCCGCCTCCTCTGGGACAACAATCAACTTCCCGTCTATTAGCCGGTACCCCAGCATTTTACCGTACCACGGCTCACCATTTTCAAATCTCTTACGGATACGCCATTTTTGGTTTTCGCTGGCAGAACGTGCCTCCTCCTCGGCGTACATAGCTAGGAGAGTCAGAAGCAGTTCACCATCCGGACTGATACTGTGCATATTCTCTTTTTCAAAAAGCACATCAACACCGAGAGTTTTTAACTCGCGGATCGTTTCTAACAGGATAACCGTGTTACGAGCAAAACGGGTAATGGATTTAGTGATGACTAAATCTACCTTTCCGTTGCGGCAATCCTCTAACATGCGCTGAAACTCAGGGCGGCTAATGATAGTTCCTGAGATACCGTTATCCGAGTATATATCTACGAGCGTCCAGTTTGGATGTTTTCTGATATATTCCTCATAATAAGCCTGTTGAGCCTCTAATGAATGAAAAGCGGCATCCTTATCTGTTGATACACGGGCATAAGCCGCTACGCGAATACTTTTTTCTCCTTGTGGGTTTGCTGGTATTTCAGTTATTTTCATTGATACTGCCTCCTATCACAGCACACATTCACCCTCTGTTGGGGAAGAATGTCAAGTCTATTTTTCAACGATTCTGAAATTCTGTCTGCGCCATTTGGCACGGCAATAGGGAGAGCAAAACTTTGCGTCGCTTCTCATACCTTCAGGGAGTGGCATGTGGCAACATTTACAGATTGGCGGCATCGCTTTTTCACTTTTAGTTTTGCGACTGCCAAAGGCTTTGTAGCCCTTCCTGCGGCAGATGGACTTAACCGTATTTATAGACAGCTTCAGCTCATTAGCAATAAAGCTGTAGGGATAATTCAAGCTACGCAAAACAGCAATAACCTCTAATTGTTCAGCTGTCATCATATCATTCCTTTCCATAGTTTTGTTTTGGTAATCCCCAGCCCTTTCGAGCTGGGGAATCTGAATGTACTACTGTGAGACAATTCGGATTCTATCTTCACCATACACAACGCCCAGACCGCTTCCACAGTCCCAGCTTATATGTATAGTTCCAATGTCGTCTACGAATTCTACAGTCCCGCGATCACCGGGCTTGAGCTTGCTATACGGATCATCCATCGAAATCAGCTCGACGCGGGTCCCTTTGGGAAAGCGCTCGCGTAGGCAGGTGATAGTTTCTCTCTTTGGTAAAGGTTTCATTTTGCTTCTTCGCCTCTGTTCGGTGCTCCGTCTCGCCATGCGCTGTTGCCGGTAAGATACCGGAGCAGGATTTTGCGGCTCTGCTTATATTTCTCACCCTTCATGCCGAGTTGTACCAGAAATAGCCGCATAGCAAATTTGTCGTTACTGCCGTTATACGGTTTTGCGGTGATTCGTTTTCTTGCTTCTGCCATACCGCAAAGGGCAATAACAAAATCAGTATAGGCTTTCGACTCACCATCCTCTCCATATACAGTAAACCAAGGGAAACAGATCTCTTTGTCAGATTCCTCTATAGAGATGACACTCGTCCTGAAAGCACGCTCAAATAAAACGGCTTTGCTGTGAATAATCTGTCTAAGACGATTGATTGACTCAGGAGAGACGGTTTCTTTGGGAATCCTGATTGTCAGAGCAGTGCCTTCAATAGATACTGGGACAAAGCCCTCTTCTCTCAAAAGTTCCACGATGCGATCTACGATCAGCTTACCGACAGAAGGCGGGCATTCAATCGCTCCGGTACGATCCACAAGATAGTTGTGTACTCTGTAAGCGAACGTAGGTGCTCCAATATAAACCGGTTCCCACATAGTAATCTTGCCAAGTGCCTGTGCAAGTCGTTTTCTTTCTTTGCCATTGACATTATAACGGATAATCATTGAAATCCCTCCTTACTGATTATTTCTCCGTTTTCTAATTGCCAGTCATCTGCCGACGGCAATTTTTTACAGTATTCCAATATGGACTCTATCAGGTCTTCTTGTTCTCCGGCAGGATACTTTTCCCAGCCACGCTCGTAGGCGACAATCTCACCATTATCTCTATCACGATAGACGTCGAGTTTACAGACCTTTCCGTTGTCTATCCCAAATTCTGAGGGAATATCGTAAACCTTTGCCTCAAACTCTAATCCGTCTATCGTCCCGATAATCCAGTTGCGGATAATACGAGTGATTGCAATTTCATGTTGACTCATACTGCATCTCACCCCTCTTCACCGGTCATAATAAAATGAAAATATTTACTGCGGTTTTCCTCAATATAAACGACCAGCTCATAGTAACCCTCACGATTAGCGATATACTGTACCATGTTGGTATCCAGCATATTAGTCTCACCGCTGTTGCGGATCGCAAAGATCTGGTTCTTAACCTTTTCTGTCATTGTATTGCACCTCCTTTGCGGCTGCGACTGCTTCACGCAGTATAGCTTTGTCCATACCAAAAGCGGTGTATCCGTCACGGATCGTACAGAGATAATCATAGCAAGGATCATTATAGGGATAACTCTCATTCATGATATATACCATCGCTTCAATAGGCTTATCTTCTAAAGTGATAGTCATGGTTTCCTTGCGATACAAACGAGGATAGCCCTCATAGATGTCTAAGCTCGCCTCATCCTCTTTGCCGATCTTCCAAACGCCGACAGGCACGGAATAACCTTCTGCCTGTTCAATGGTGGCAACAGCGTTGTGCGGCGTTCCGCGAAAACGAAGTCTCCAGCCATCCAAAGACGTTTTACCAATCACCTTTGCAGTGGGACAACGATACTTCATCTGCCGGGTATTAAGATTTGAGCCATAGGCTATGTAGTAGATACACATAATTCGTTCCTCCTGCTTCTACAGTTTTCTCTTGATCCGTAACGCCAAGCAGCATTACCGGATAAGTGTTCATAAAGGTGTTTGCGGCAGTTTTTGAACTCTGCACCGGATAATCCGATTCGCACAAGGTAAACCCTCATCGCAAACTTTTCATTATCAGACTGCACCTTTTTATATCGAGCGAAGCGCTGCGTTAACGCCTGATGGTTCATCGCCAAAGCAAACACAATGTACGCTCGTACCTTTCCGGCGTGAAGTTCACTGTTAAACCCGCGAAGCTCAATCGTATGATTTCCGTGAAAGAAACTATGAAGATTGAGAAAATGATAACGGCTTTCGTGATAGTGTTGATGAACCTCTTGCTGATAACCGAGATACCACACCTCTTCGATATCCTGAAAGGTTTTTGGCTTCATACGGTTTAATGCGGTTACCAAAAGCGTATCCATCTTTTTACAGTATCGTCTCCGCTCTGCAGGGATTCTTAATGCTTTATAAAACAAATCATTACGGCTTGCTACAAGGTTGATAAAGTTCCATAGGCTGCGATGTGTATGTTTTTCTCCATCCAGATGGATATGAATACCGCAGGATTTGTTGGTGAATCCTCCTGCTTTCCGCAGATGGCGTATAAGCTTTTGGAGCAGATTGATATCCTCTCGATAGGTAACGATAGGACTGACCAACTCAACGCTGTATTGCTTGTTTGCAGATACTCTTTGTCCATTTTCGCGTTTCTGTGTTATGATACTGCCGTCAAACATGAATTTCCAGATTCGTCCGTCAAGTGCGGTAATATGGTAGGTGCCGTAAAAACCGCCGATGTAGGAAACTGTACCGCCGATTACCTCCTGTGCGGCAAGCGCTGCCCTATGGCGGGTAATTCCGGTAAATTCAATCTCGATACCGAATTCTGTACTGAACATTTTTACTCGCCTCCTTTGCGGTGCGAATACGTACTCTCTGCGATACACGCAGAAGATGTGCGTATATCGCTGTCGTGATGTTCAGTTTTTCTGACTTTTAATGTGCGTTTGCGATCAATAACCGCTATGTTGCTTTTTCGAGCTTTTTGATACTGACAATGCGGATGTGGAATGCTGCGAGTTCCACCGGCTTTGTCTGTATTTCCAAGCTCGTCTGGTCTTTGAGTTCAGCCCGAAATACAAAATTCCCGACATGCTTTAGCTCAGTAATATCGTACTGTGATTCTAAAGCTGTTCTCAGTCCCAGACCGTTGTTAGCGACTTTCAGCCCAATTAAGCCGCTGTTTTTCATTGCGTGTGCCTCCTTTCGTCTTAGTGTTATTATTCGTGGCGCTCCCGAAGGAGCATATTGGTTTGTTTTTGGGCGCTTGGAGTATGTAAGCAGAACAGATCTTAAGACTCCATAAACCGATTGTTTATTTTAATTTGTATCTTCATCATAGTGACAGCTTCGGAAAAAATCACAGATCATATAATCAGGCAATATAACATATTCGAAGCCAATGCTGTAGGCTATTTCCTTGATCATGTGAAAATCCGGTTCGTGCGAGATAGTAAACAGCAGTGGGTACTCACAGTTAATCATAATAGTAGCCAGTTTCTTCAACCCTATCGTTGTTTTGTATCTGTTACCGGAAGCTGTTTCGGCTTCTATAGGGATAATCATGTCCTTTTTTGATTGGCAAATCTCTAAAAGCATTCTGTTCTTCTTGCTGTCTACATCGTTGATTATCTCGATTGCTTCTTTTACTTTCTCGTCGTAATCGTCATTAAACACTTCCTTGAACTTGTCTAAAAGTTGATTATTGGTAAGGATGTTTTCCATATTGCTCCTAACTTGTTAAATTTTTTAAAATCTTTCGGTTTATTTTGTCTCATAATTTGCCCGCTTACATACTGCAAACCTCCATTAACAAAGCTCCCTATTATCTATATTCTGCCTGATCATCTTCTCCAGTTCATCCGGTGTAATGACTAAGAACATTTTCGGCTGGTCCTTAATACTCTCACGAATATGTTGCTTGATCTTCTCCTTGCGAGCCTTATCCTTTACTACCCAAGTGACGATTGGGAAGATGCCGGTTTCTTTCTGTTCTATACCGGTATAGAAATACTCTAAATAGGCATTGCACTTGTCTATAATCTGCGACGATGATTCCGTACTGAGATCTATTTCTATAAACCAGCTGTCCTCATATTTTTCATAGCTTGTAACGACAAAGATATCCGGCTTTAGATAGCACACCCGCCCGTCTGTTTTGTATTTACGCCAGCAGGAAGGCTCGGTATCTACTGCCTCTAGGGATAGATCATGGCTGTTGCGGCAGATGAGCGCTAGCTGGACTACGCACTCGGCGATAGAGAGCGTATGCTCTAGAAACATTGGCGAAGGCTCAGTAAAGCGTTTCCGTTTATGCTCTCCCGGCGTGTTAAGAGTCAGCAGTCTGTACCCGGCTTCGGTAAGATACCAAATTTGCACTGAGGAACCGCCCTGATACCCACCGATCCTTCTTTCCAGCGGACGAATTAGTCCGTGTTCGGACAAGCGCTTTAACAGCAGATTCTGATTCCTCGTTCGTGAGGTTTTGGTAGAACAATTGGTGAAGTATAATCTGCCAACCTGATCAGAAGTTAGAAAACGATATTTCCTAAGAGCCTGTAATACCGAGAAGTCTCTGGCAGATAAGCGTTCCTCTAACTTTTCCAGTTGTGTTCTGGTCAGCCTTGTCTTTTTATCAGGGGCGGCTCCCGCCGCTGAGTTAGGTGGTATCCCCTGAAAGGGGATAGAGTCGTCTCCCTTATACTGCTTATCTGTGCCATCTTCAGCCATTACTGCGCCTTTGAAGTCCAAGCGGTTGGATGGGCGGTTGGATGCCGTAGAAACAGATATAAAAGCTTGATTTTCGCTGTTATTGTTATTTGGTTTCATATTATTCCTTTCTCTTTCTCCCGATAGGGCTGTTAATTATGTTAGGGTCTGGTTGAGGGTCTTGCTTTGTCATCATCTGAATCAACTCGCCTTCGGTCTGCTCCGCCGGTACGCCATAACGATTCATACTCTCGGCTTTGAGTTCTGCTGCCAAACGTAAGGGTGGTGACGGCGGCAAGGTCTGTCCGCTAATCCAGCCGGTGCTTCTGCCACCTGACTGAAACGAAGTATAGATGTGGTATCGCGGTAAGCTCATAAAATCTAAAGCTTGAAGCTCAGGCGCCTGTGCCGCCATATCTTTGGCGTCATCTGAATTTAGTCCAAAGATAATCTTGTTACGGCAGTTGGCGTCTATCCCTGCTTTAATATCCGGCGGTAGCTGTCCCCTGTACTGGTGAGCGACTGTATATGCTACGCCGAGTCCTCTCGCCTGAGCTAATGCGTCGCTGAACGATGTGGGCAGAGCAAGATAATCCTGAAGCTCGTCTATGTAGATAGACACCATATGTCGCTTTTCCGGCGGTATTTTCGCCCGTGACAGCGCCAGCGACCACGTTAGTCCTACGATTAGACTGCCAAGCAGCTTCGCCGACTCTGCGCCAATAAGTCCACGATTCAGCGGTACCAGCACGATCTTTCGTTTGTAAAACAGATCGGTCAGGGAGAACTTCGGTTCAGACTGACCGAGGACATTCCTTAGTCCCGGTCTGTAGGTGATTTGCCTGAGTTTATTAAGTACAGGAGCAATCTCGGTTCGGCGCTCTGAATCCTTCATTGCTTCAAAGTGTTTCCAGAACGGCTGTAAAGCGATAGGGTCGTTAATCTTAGAAGTGATGCGTTTGCGAAAGCTCTCATCCGTCAGAAGCTGTGGGAGCCACAGTAGATTCGCTCCTGTGACTTGCGCTAATGTCAAAAGTGCGCCGGATAGAATATCTGCTGATCTAATACCCCAGTTTTGAGAGAATATCTCTTGAAAGACAGCTAGAATAGAATCAGCGGTGAGTGATGGGTCTTGATTATATACCAAAGGATTAAAACCAACCGGAGAAGGATCGGACGGATCTAACACGACAACGTCATCCTTGCGCTCGTCGGGAATTCGCTCTAGTATATCTGTTACTAAGTCCGCTTTTGGATCAATGACTAAAACACTTCTGCCTGCGTCGATATCTGACAAAATCAGGTGTTGAAGTACAGTACTTTTTCCGCTACCCGTTCCGCCCATAGCGAATGCGTGCTCTAAAGCATCTTTTGGCGAAATGCTGAGTCTTTTGTGTTTGCTGTCAGTTGAAACAGCGAACACACGGCTGTTTGTATTATGGTGTGGCTCTTTGTACCATTCTGGTGGTAATAGCGGTTTCGGATGCAAGCTGGGCGTACCGGGGATTTCCTCCTCTCCGGCAGGGAGCAGCAGAAAACACGCTGTTTCCTTTACGGATAACCTCAGCGGCATTCTCCAAGGTAAAGCCATATTGTTGAGATTTTCCGGGGATTCTTTCTCTGAGTGGATATGTACCCCTGCTGATTCCAACGTCCGCATAGCAGAAACGATATTATTCAGCCTTGCCGTTGTATGCTCGCCGGTCATCCCGACACGAATCACAGCGTCAAAAGAATACTGATCCGCTTTATCTTTAGCGGAACGACGATACTCCTGCGGAGCGGTTTTTACATTACCCAGCAATGCATCCAGCCATGTTGCGTTAGGGTCAGGGAGATTTTTGGGGACAGTCTTAGGGGCGAAAGCCGCCCCTAAGATAATTTGTACGACACATTCTGTGTCAGCTCTCGCCCCAAGCATGGCAGCAAGTACCGCTCGGATCATCGCTGATGATACATCGGTATTGAGAGATAATATCGGTTTAGAGATATGGATTTTTCTCGCGTCCTCTACAGAATCTCTGTACTCTGCTTTAGAAAATTGAGCTTCGCTATGCGCGCTGAAAACCTCTTGTACCTTGCCAATAGATTTTTTCGGCGTTCCCAGCAGATATCTCACTTTGCCGTTTTTACAGCGCACCTCCCACACAATAGCTCCACGTGATGAAAGGGTAGCGATATTGGTAAGAATGCTATGTAAAGTCTCCGCTTCGTACGGGCGCTGTATAAAAATTTCGTAAAAGATGATATCTTTAGTAATCATCGTGATCCCTCTTGTGTTTGTAGATTCGGTAGCCAATAACGGCGGCGCATATAATGACTGCGATTATCAGTAACGGTATTTTGACGGACACAATAGCGTCTACGCCGAGCTTTAATGCGAAAGCAAGGATAGCGAAGATGATAACGCCTTCTATAAGTCGTGTGAGCAAACCGCGATCCGTGTGGTCTTCGGTATCCTTTTTGTTTCTGCCGTACATACATTAAACCTCCTCCTTTTCGTCGTTGCCTTTTTCAAAGGAGTATTTGGGAACAGGGTATCCTGGAATGTAGAAGTCACTGCCCCCCCTCAGTCTCTGATCCCCAACACAGCCATTCCTGATTGCTAGATGGGCGCCTACGACAGAAGAGTTCCATATACGGAGGGTCGCACAAACGTTCTATAATCGGAATGAATTCTCTCGGCTTCTCACTATGTATGGTTGTCGGCATGATTCCCCAGTTCATTTGGGAGTGATTTTTGAACTTGACTTTTCCGCGTGTCGCCACGACGCATAGCTCTGTGCATTGGCGGAGATATTGAGAACCGAGCCCTAGTTTAGCTTTACACCACACATAGTATCCTCGGTATGAAAACCCCTGTTCTTCAATGACCCGTATGGCATCCGGCAGACAAGCATTTGTCGTCCACAACCATAGTGTGCAATTATCTGCTGCAAGGTCTTTTAATGGGAATTTCAAAATACGTTCCATGGACATAAGGTCGTATTTTTCTATAGCTCCGAGTCGCCCCCCTTGATGCTTAGGCCAAGGATAATCGCAGAGTATAGTAGTAGCTTTGGGGATATCAGGAATATTTTTCGGCACACGATAGTTAGTCGGTGCTTCTTTCTCGATTTTATGTTTCGACATAACTTTGTCATCCTTTCAACAATGTGATTTATTATGATTTTTACCTTTTATACCATAGGTTATCTATTTGCTTATCGGTTTTTTCATCAAAAAGTACACCAAATGGATAGTTTTTGATGAATCCGAGCCAATCAAAAGAATATTTCGGCGATTTTATTATTCATTATCATCTTCAAACGTAAAAAGATCCTGAGGGTATCCTGAATACTTTTCGGCTGCTTCTTCCATTTCTCTGAAAGCATCCATTTGCATCAGATTGATCTTCAAGCTTTTTTCGGCAGCACGATACACTTCACTGACCTTATCATCTTCGTAAGCTTCAGATCGATCATCGCCATAATAATCTTCTATATCCTCTTCGTCTAATGGGCAAACAATCGAGTAGATATATGCTCCCAAAAGTGTTGCAGCAAACAAAAAGATGATGATGCCTAAAGCTATTATCCCAAGCGTCATATGCCACCTCTCATAATCTCAAACAAAGCTTTCTTGGCATATGTTTCGACGATGAGCCTATACTCAGCCTTTCCACCGGGCGCAATTTTGGAAAAATGTTCTTCAGCTAACGCCAAATGTGCCGTATTATCCATTGCCTGTTTGGCGAGACCCGCTCTAAGCTTGTCCCGAAAAGCATCCAATTCAGCGTTGGCATAAGTTCTCTGGACTAAAGACGAGCTGACACTATTGGCTTTGGGAATGATTGATACTTCTTGAACTCCTAAGAGTGATGCGATACGATTTTTCATAATATTATTTCCTTTCATATTTTTTTGTTTTTGAAACAAAAGACGGCAGGAGAGATACCCAATCAAGGTATCTGCCCTGCCGTCTTTACTTGCGGTCTCACAGATTGTATTAGATTTATGCTGGTAAAGAAACGGAGTATTCCGCCTCATTAAGTGTATTGCCGCATATGTTTTCTACGCGAATATTTCCGTCACTGTACAAGGTTATGAAGGTGTATATCTCTTTTCTTTTTACGGTGACTATCCATACTCCCTCATCATATACGACATCACAGATGAGGCTGCCGTTGGAATTACGAATCTTATTAGTTGCTTCTGACATGATAGTCCTCCTTACTAAGTCGAGCTGAAAGCGTGTGTGTCGTCATTCTCATCGGATATAGCAGTTATGAGAACCTCAAGGAACTGGAAAATGTCGATTTCATTACGATCACACCACATTGTCATGAGCATTGACATGATCGTGCCGAACTGATCACAAGGAAGCTCCTTTATCGCACCATAGATGCCTTCGGTCAGGGATTTCATCTTATCGACGATGAGGTTTACAGAGAGGTCGTTTTGATCATTAATCATAATTGTAATCCTTTCCGTCTCGGCGCCGGGACTTTGTTTTTTGTATTATTTATTGAGCTCGCGCTCATTTTACTGCATCAAGACAATAATTGCAATCGTTTTGGGTCAAAACATAAAACAGCATATTCTAGCATAAAAAATCCCGCGGGCAGCGGGATTTCGAGATTAGATTTCAACAATAAGTTCATATACTCCTTCTTCATCGCTTTCGAGTGAAGAGAACCGAACTTTATTGTTATTAACATAATAGTCTATTGTGATGCTTTCTGTTTTTGTGCTTGCTGTTTCCTTCATCCTTATTCGATATACTAAAGCGGGATGTTCTTGATCTTTTTCTATGTTCAGATACAGAGTTATATCTTGAGGTGTTTCTAGGCTAATGATAAGCCAATCTTGAACTCTTTTATCTTTATTAATATCGAACTGATAATAATAGAATAGTATTCCGTCAAGATAAACTTCTGCTTTTACTAGTTCCCATTCGGGATGATTCCCTAGTAAGACACTAGCAAAATCAAGTTCTTGATGCTTCTGAGCAAATACAGGTTCGACATTAATATGTTTTTCAATGTCACCCTGTAAGATCATAGTCATCTTTCTAAACATATCTTGAGTTTGCTTATCTTGCCAATCAGATAATGTCTCGATCATTTCAACAGGCACATTTTTAATTCCGCTAATCATTTTGCAACTGGTATTGCAGTCTTCACAATAATTCTTATATGTTTTTTTCACTTTGAACACCTCCATATGATCATTGCTTTATCGCTTATCATGATTTTGTGATAAGCGAATTCGACAATGATCTGAGATGCTCTTTTTAACCTATAAAAGTACTATAGAATCAATCTATAATTCTATATAAGAATTATATCACAGATGTTTTATTTTGTCAATATCATACAACAATATGCTTTCAACACGTGTTTTCGCAATAGAGGTATATTTGATGCTGATTTACCATATCGAAATTCAACCATTTGAGTAATAAACTTATAATCAATTATGAAATATCACTTGAAGTCTCGCCTCTAGATAATTATAATACTTTTAGTACTCTTACTGGAGATGAACCCTTGTGAATAAAAGAAATGTTAACATCGGTAGTATATTACAAGCCTTGCGTGGAGATTGTCGATATATTGAGAAAGTTCAAGAGATATATAGAAGAATCTCTTATGAAGATATAAAAAAAGAGAAAAGTAGGTATTTTCGTCTAGAAGAAGCCAAATCGTTTTTTATTTATTTAGTTTTAGATTGCTTTAAGACAAGTGAACAAGCAGATATAATTCTCTGTGCATGGGGACTTTTAAAAGGATATCAATATGGTAAAGATCTTACGCAAAGACGAAAGTATTATTTAGAACAACGTGAAAACTATAATAAAGAATTCATATATAAACAGCCATTTAACAAACTGACTGTTATGCAACAAAAATCCAGAGCAGATGCGTTAAGAATCAGGGAAGATGAGATTTGTAATGATATGGGCAAATTTTTTGATTCTATTTCCGATAAAAAATCTTACATTGATCAGGCTTGCAGAAAATATATCATGAATCTAAAGGAATCAACTCATGATCCAGTTTTATATCCAAATCCATCTTATATGGTATATGCAAGAAAAACCAACAGACAAATAATATATGTTAACCGTGCTCGCAATCTGGATTTTTGCGGTCGAGAAAACGAATTAAAAATAATTGAGGAAAATTTCCTCAATAATATCCAGATACAATTAATATGCGGAATGGGAGGTTCCGGAAAGACTCAACTTGCTCTACAATACTTGTATTTACATAAAACTGAATATAATACTATTATTTGGATCAACGCTAAAAGTGCCTCTTCCATAATACAGGAGTGTAAATGGTTTTTGCTGGAAAGCCTTGAAGACAATACCTCTAATATAGATTGTTTTTCTGATAAAGAGATCATAGTATTATTCAAAAGATTTATAAATAATAGCAAGAGTACTCTGTTGGTTATGGATAATGTAGATTATCTGAATGATGAGTCTGCGGAAGGAGTTTTACAAAAACAATGGTTTCATGATATTTTAACTGTGAATAATTGTCATATAATAGTCACTACACAATGTGACCGTGAATTAATCGGAACAAAACGAATAAGATTGGATGTATTTGATCCAGAACTCTCAACCAATTATTTGGAGATAAAAACCGGGCTAAAAGTTAATGATAGTTGTAGGCTATTAGTTCAGGAATTAGGTTACTTGCCTTTAGCCTTAGACTATGTATCAAGTTATATTGCCGTAAACAAAATTTCATATGATAAGTATTTAGAATTATTTATAAATAGCTCTGGTTTAAAACTGCTTAATCTAAAAAGCTATTCAGAAAAAACAATATTGCAAACATTTAGAATCACACTGAATAGGTTGAAAGAAAGTAATTGTACAGAATATAATACTATTGAAGAGTTACTTAAAGTGTGTGCGTTTTTCGGTGAAGATTATCTCCCTTTAGAGTCATTTTTAGATGACCTCAAATTTCGAGAGAAACAACGAATCAAATGCGTTATTGAATGTTCGAAAAACGGAAAGAGCTGTATTATTGAAACCATAGATATTAATAATGGAAATAAAGTTGAACTATATAATTATATTAATTATCTTGGTAATGGCAGGTTTGCTAAAACGCGTATTACTGCAAAAACATTGCCTAAGGATTATTATAAAGGGAAAGTAATTATTGAAGAACGATCCCCTTTATTAGTTGCACTTGATAATGAGCTTAGCCGTCATGAATTAATAAGAAAACTAACTGACTATTCGTTAATTAATTGGGATGGGGAAAAACTCATAATGCATCAATTATTAAGAAAAATAATAGTTGAAAGCACATCACCATATGAACAGAGTTGGCGACATGCAGAATATAGCTTTTCGAGGATTTCTAATCTATATAGTACATACGGAGACAAAGAATTATCAAAAAAATACCAAGAATACGATTTATGTGATTATTTGTATCATATAAACTCTACTTTTCATTTTATAAACACCGACGCAGCAGCTGATTATATTTTAATCTTGCGATATTCTGCATTTCAACCTCGCATATTAAATAGAATAATCCCGTTTGGAAATGAAGAATTAATCAAAGCATCAAAATCAATTCACGAAAGAATGACAAGGCTGTTTTATCAAGTTGAGATTAAGTTCGATTTTCCAAAGAGCATTCTAGAAGAAGAAACTATCTTCTGGAAAGAGATATCCAGCATGCTTGGTAGAAGTATAGTTTATAGAGACTATAAAAATGAAAGCACTGCAGAAAGAGCACAAAACGTAGAAAAGAATCACATAAAAATAGTAACCTCTATAAATGATTATAATCTAAATGAGTATGCTTACTACTTTATTGACATCTTGTTAGAGGGAGACTACCAAAGCACGATAAAACAGTTAGAATATTACCTTTATAGCAATGAAGACAGATGGTATTCTATAGCACTGCCAAAAGGTATAACGCTCACAAATCAAGATTTAGACGAGCTTCATCCCTAAATATGCCTTATCCAAATCGTCCTGTTCTACTCCGAGATAGCGCTTTGTGACATCATAGCTGCTATGATTATAAACATCCATAATGACTACCGGGGATACCGCTTGACTTGTCCAAGCATGGTATCCCCATGTTTTTCTCAGCCCGTGACAAGCTATGGTATCTTCAATCCCCATCTCCTTAGTGGCATCGTGCATGATACGCCACGCCTGAACGCGGCTGAGAGGTTTGCCGCGTCCGTTATCAAAGATATATTCGCTTTTACGGCAAGGCATATATATACTCAGGGCATGAACCACCTTTTCATTAATGGCTATAGCTCTGCGCTTGCCGGTCTTATGTTCAAACAATATCAAATGCTGACGAAAGCATTTGGCTATCGGGTTATATACATCATCCCATTTCAGGTTCAACAAATCGCTGATCCTTGTAGCCGTGTATATTCCCATGATCAGCATGACATAGTTTCTCATTTGACCTTGTTTCAAAAAGTAATCGGCTAAAGCCTTTATCTGTTCTTTGTCGCGTATAGGTTCGGTTTTTGCCATAATTAATATACAACCCCTTATTCAAGTTTGCGTACATTGTACCGCACTTGGATAAGGGGAATTTAACATTCTTATTATTTTGTTACATTTATTTATGAACATTTCCCAAATCCGAAGCGCATTTACTATGTATACTTTATAGAGGTCGTGTGGATTTGTTTAATGAAATGCAGACCATTTTCTTGAAAAGTTATATATATTATGGTATAGTAGTTTACAACATAATAAAAATGTTACATCGGGAATTTTAGGCAGTTATTTTCTCCTAATAAACGTCTATCTACATCTCATGGAAGCATCCGATGTGATTCGCAATAACCTGTTTATGTATCTATCAGCTTTATGAATATTACAACTTGTTTTATATCCCCATTTACTCAGTATTTCCACGCACATACTGATATACATATCTGCTCTTTCATTGCCGACGCTTGGAGCGGGAGAACTTAATGGAAACCAAGTGATATCAAGCATAGGATACACTTCTTCAATCATTTTATACAGTAATGTATAGTTAGCGATATCATCACAGACAGCTATAAAAACATCCTTATTCTTTGACATATGCAGCATCGTGATATAAAACAACCGCCGGTTTTTATCCGGAACGATTTTTGCTAAAGATGCTGTCCCGTGTGATATTTCATCCTTATACTCATGAATCAGTTCGCTCTCTATTGTGTTCAGAGCATTATCAATATCAGGGTAATGAGAATATAAAGTATGCTTTGTCAGCTTAGTCTTATTGATTATCTGTTTTAATGTGATATGCCACCGATGGGATTTGTTTAATCCTATTATCACTTTTTGGATTATCCGGTTATTGTATTGATACTTTCGATTGCGCTTAGTTTTATCTAATCTCAACCTACCTCCCATCAATATTAGTTTATCATACGAGAATATGGCATTATAGAGACATAAAGCATTTTTAAAACTATTTCTAGAAAAAATTTAAAAATCATTAAACCAAATGAAAAGTTTCTGCGTCTATGTAGTGAAAAGCTAAGGGGGATGTACATAATGTCAGATAAAAATCGCGAAACAGCATTGGTGCTTGCCGCTAAGAACGGGAACACGAATGCTTTTGAAGAGTTGTACAAACTGTACTTTGAAAAGATATATGCGCTGGCGCAAATGACAGTCAAAAACTCTGCCGACGCAGAGGATATACTACAAACAACCTTTGTTAAGGCTTGGCAGAATATTGATAAGCTGGATAATCCAGCCGCATTCAACGCGTGGTTGCAGCGGATCACTATCAATGAATGTAATTCTTTGCTCCGCAGAAGTAAGCCGAATCTGTCTGTTGAGGACGAAAGCGAGGACGGCGAAGTCATGCAGATCGAATCCGATCTACTGTTGCCGGAGCAATACGCCGAGAGAGACGATCTTTCAAGCCGTCTTAGAAAGATTATTAATGAACTCTCAGTTGTACAGAAAGAAACCATCCTGCTGTATTACTTTAACGAAATGAGCATCGAAGAAATCGCCGAAATCATGGACTGCTCAGAAGGTACGGTAAAATCAAGACTATTTCTTGCCCGCAAAGCAATCCGTACTGAGATTGAGGAACAGGAGAAGAAAACCGGAGAGAAGTTTTACGGCGCCGCAGGAGTTGCGCTTATCCCCTTTGCTGGCGTTTTCATCCGGCAAATCCAAAAAAGCGGAATATCAGCAAAAACAGCTGCCGGTATATACAGTCAGATCAACAATGCCTTATTTAGCGCTCCTGTCGGACAAACAAGCGCTGCTCATGCGGTTGCCAACACAGCTCGTACAGCAACAGGCGCAGCAAAGCACGCGGCTGTAGCGGCAAAGGCATCCTTTCCGCTGTGGGGAAAGCTGGCAGCCGGAGTCGTTGCAATCGGATTAGTCGCGGGCGGCGGAGTATTCGCGTGGAAGACAATAACGAATCCTAAAACGGATAATACCGAGGCAACCGAAGCAATCGCTGTAGCACAGGAAGAAGCGTCACAGGAGCCGCAAACCGTCGCTCCTACAGAAGCTCCCACCGTAGTGGATGTTGATCCGTCTGAGCTTCCCGACAGCATGTACCAGTTTATTTATCAATTTAACTTTGCCTATACCGGCGGCGAAGGCGAGAGCGTAAGAGACTATGACTGCAACAACCTCGATAATATTTATGACAAATTAGTCGGTATGATAGCAAGCCATCCTTCTTGCCTCAATCTGACTATATATCCGGGAGAATCAGCACTGGAAGACTGGACTGTAAATTCTGATCCTCTTAAGATGTACGATGATTATGGTTATGTCGCCTTTGATGAAGATAAGGTCTTGTGGGCGATGCATAACATCCTTAATATACCTGAAGAAACGTGTAGCAACATGCTGCAAGCTACTTTGAGCGCAGACAAAAGCCAGTTTGCTCCCCAGCATGGTCAATACTTATATGAATACGAACTGGACGGGAAGAAATATTTATACAACAGACTCAGCGGGATTGGCGATCCCGGCTATCAGTTGACTTACAAAACCGTCAGATATGACGGCAACAAGTATTACATTGTGTATGACCGAACAGCAAGCTATTATTCCGGCGGAGTGCTTGAAACCAACTACGTTGAGGTATCGGAAAAGGTAATAGACGGCAAATCCTATTGGACGCTTTACCGCAGTACCAATAGAATACCCGAATTGCCTGCGGTTACAAAATCAGCAGATGAAAACGCCGACCCTCCAATAGAACCTGTAACCAATTCTATTGAGACAACTGATTATAAACAGCTCTATATAGACTATCTGAATAGTATGGAAAAATCTTATTTTTCCGGTGAATTGTTTTATATCAATGATGATGACATGCCTGAATTGATTATACACACAGATACCGGAGCTCACGCAAGTGTTTATCAGCTATGCTGGATAGAAGATGGAACCGTTCAGAACGAAGAGATCGCCGCAGGAGTGTTTACATATCGAGAAAAAACCGGAGAATTGTTTTCATATATAGGAGGGATGATGAACAGCGGATGGCATTTCCTGATGTTCGATGGTGATTCATGTTATGTAACTAAAAACGGCACAATGGATGTAGATGATTATTCATCCGGTTATACAACTTATTATAAAATCAACGACGAAGAAGTCAGTGAAGAAGAATACAAATCATCATCTGACGACGCGTTTAATTGGGATCGTATAAAGAGCGAAAACCTTGTTAACCAATCTTCATTGATTGAATACATACGCAACTATTAGTTTTATCACATACCACTTGTTTAATGGAGAAAAGATTATGAAGAAGATAACAGCATTATTATTGATTTTCTGTTTTATGTTTTTACCTCTGCTTGCTCTGACAACGCAGATACCAAAAGGGTCCAAAATCGTTTTTCTGTTGTATCCGATTTATCGGAAGTATATAACTATTTTGATAAAACTCTGCTTTTACGCATAGATGAACTGTACTCTTTTCGGTTTTATGATTATTCATATCTGTTTGGCTACAACTTTGACATTATTCAGTATCGTGAAACAGAAACTTCAACAATAAAATATATTGGATACAACGGAGGCGCTTCTGTATATGCTTTATCATATAAAGGATACTTTGATGATATAACAGAAACAGTGTTGTCACACCAAACTGTTGACGATAATGAGTACACCCTATCAAAACTATCGTATCCTAATTACTATAATAAATTAATTGATTATACAGATTTTTATATTGTTAAAGATCAGTATGAAAGAATACTACGTTATGCTCCGTCAAACGACCTGTTGCTTGAAATCACATGCTTTAGTTATAACTCTGATGATACTATTTCCGAGATAAACACATACTATAAAACCAAGTCCGATAAAGCGTTTGATATGACAAAAACATTTGATAACGCTAACGTATATATAAAATTTTACTACAATTCGGACGGAACTCTTCAATCAGCCATTAGCGAAAACAATCATTGGCATTGGACAGTGACGTACACTTATGACCAAGACGGACTTAGGGAAAGTCATATGTTTCAACAAGGATACGATGATACAGAGTATAAAACAGAATATGTTGAGTATTATCGGAATAATGATGGAACGGTAAATAGAATATATTCCGAACAAAATCCATTTGATAAGAATAGACCGTCCTGTTATTGTACAACTTATGACGTCCTTTATTCATCTGACGGAACAGTAGTATCATCTAATCCGGAATGGAGGAAGAAAGAATAATGAGTAGATTCTTTACAGCATTTATATCTTTGGTTTTGATAATCCTTATGACAGGGTGCTCCTTGAATACACCCGAAACTACAGAAAACGATTCTCAGAGCAACACAAACGAACCCTATATACAAAATCTATTCTCCGGTATGACGGAAATGTCTGAGGTAAAAAGTTATTTCGACAAATCGCTGAGCTTGGAAATCAACACCTTATACTGCTTTCGCCTTTACGAATTAGATCAGAATATGGTATTGATTCAATATAAGTCTACATACGAATCTCCTTATGAGTATTTGCTTTATGGAACGGGGACGAGGAATTCTCTTTATCCGCCTATAGGATTGCTTAATCCATTAACAGAAGACTCCTCGTCGCAACCGGAAAACGGATATACTTTATCCGAACTTCGAATAACAAAACACGCTGACGAAGCCGGTGATTTTGGCGTTTATCGCGTCATTACCGCAACCGATGGTAGAATCGAAAGATTATTTTTTGCTAATACCTCTTACGTTGTCACATTCGAATATGACAACGACCAATCTATATCGGCTGTCAATCTGTTTGCAAAAGAAGACGTTAATGACGGTTCCGTAGGATTTTCAGAAGACGCTTTGTACGATGTAAACCATCGTTTTGAAGAGGATAACTGTTCTCAATTCAGCCACACTCATTATTCATATAACACAGACGGTGCAGCGGATCAGATTACATACGAACTGCACTTAAAAGGTGTCGACAGCGGTAATGGTAATAATGAACACATCGAACAAGCAAGGCTCGAATTTCATTATGACGCCAATGGCTTCAGAACATCCGGTATAATGCACCTTTCGGACGAAAACCAGCGTATCTATGAATTTGAAAGAGATGAAGAAGGATTGGTTCAAAGAATAACTGTGAAGCTATCTGAGGATGATGAAGGCGAATCTTACAATATAAGCTACGGATCAGACGGATCGATGATAGCAAGCGAATAAGAAATAAATCAATAAGACCTTTTGCTCACTCGTGTGAGCTGAATAATAATTATCAAACACAGGAGGTAAAATCATGTACGAAAACATTGGAAACAAAATCAAAGGTTTAGCAAGCTTTCTTGCAGTAGCAGGAATCATCGCCAGTGTCATTTTAGGTATAATCGACATTGTGAACGCCGTGAAGCTGGGCAAGTATGCTTCAAGTTACGGAAACGTAATCGCCGGTGTACAGGGAGTGACCGTATGGGGCGGTATCTTAAAAATCATTCTCGGCTCGATCATCTCGGTTGTCAGCACCTATGTGCTTTACGGCTTCGGTCAGCTTGTAGACAGCGCTCAAAATCTTGAGCGAGAGCTTGTGCATCAGCCTACCACCAAATTATCACACGCCAAGCCTATAGAAAACGAAACAGCTAAAGGCTGGAAATGTCCGAGATGCGGACGTATGAACGCGATGCTTATGTCAAAGTGCGAGTGCGGCGAATCGAAGCCGAGGGATACAAAAAGCTCCACACGCTCAGCTGCAGGTCCGGAATGGCAATGCCCTCAGTGTCTGAAGATCAATCCGTCCTACGTTACCACCTGCGGTTGTGGTACACCAAAACATATGGGAACAATTCTTCAGCCAAACCGAAATGCTGCGGTTGGCGCAGACGAATGGCAATGTCCCTCTTGCGGCAAAGTGAACTCAGTCTACGTCGGAACCTGCGGCTGCGGAGAGAGAAGACCGTAATATTATCTAAGGGGAAACAAAATGAAAAGAATAAACATTACTGAAAACAGGAACCTAAAAAAGGTATTATCATTATTAATCGCTATAATAATGACCATATCTTTTACCAGTTGTAACTCAGCTGACAATACGATTAGCAACGAAATCGATCAACCTCAAATAACAAGCGATAATATAATTGAAGTAGCCACAGAAATCTCGACCGCAAAACCAACAGAAAAGCCTACAGAAGCGCCAACAGAGACTCCATCCATTGATATAGATTGGACTGAAATTTCTTATACCCACGAAGATAGCGATGGCTACACATTTGAAGTAAGCATGAAATTCAGCCCTTGGATACTATTATCCAATACCGACACCGTTAACGCTGCATGGGGAAAAGTTAGCAATGGGAAATCATTGCCGGGATTTGACGATTGGGGTTTAAGTACGGCAACTACTTTAAATAATTACTATCAGAATTATAACCTTATAGGCTCAGGTTTTATGGCTGAAATGACTGATATGTACTATTGTATCGGAGAGTTTAAGGTAAATAACATCACCGATGGATGGAGCATAAGCAGTGATAATCCAAGAAGCAGCTCAGTAAGTCTTATCTGGCTGCCCGATTCTAATAGTAAAACAGATTACATTTGGAAAGTATTCTATTCCAATGACATAGAAAACTATGGAATATACGGTTACGCACAACTATCGATGAAGCAAGATAGTTGGGGGCCGGTTCCATTTATTATTATGGTGCCGGAACTCTTCTCGCCAAAATACCCTGACGGAAAATATTTTGAACCCATGAAAAATGGAAAGATAGCAGTCGGCGGGGAAAAACTTAATTTAGGCATTATAGGTAAAGATTCCGTATATTCACCGACTGACGAATAACAGCAATAACGCCATAGTAGTTTTATCTTTCTTTTGACAACGCCCCATACGATAATGCTCAATTAATTGGTGCAAGAGTGTCATTTTACGATTCGGGCTAAAACGTACTCCAAGGTGACGTGGCAACACATAGAAAATATCCGACCTTCTGGTCGGGCATTTTCTATAGTAAAAGTGAATAGACGAGAACCCGGTTCGGACGCAGTAGGAGGCGAGCAAAAAGAAAGTTTACCTTCTTTTTCGAGCCGACGCCCGGCGTATTAGACTTTGCGATAGCAAAATCTAAAATCCTACCACCCCAGCCATAGAAAATATCCGACCTCCTGGTCGGGCATTTTCTATAGTAAAAAACAATAAATAAAAACCTAAGTCTTCTTAAAGCTCTATTTACTAGTTTTTTCAAAGTTGGCTTTGATCGTCTCGGTTATTTCCTTAGCCCTCATTCGAATCATAATCATATCAATAACAGTGATTATAGAGTGTACCATAATTATAATCCCGCCAAGCATAACGATTGATATCGAAGATGCGAATGGATTAAATAGAATAATAAAACCACAAATCAGATCAATAACCCCGAGCAGTAACCACCAAACCCAACCTGAAACTTTCTTTCTAACGGTGACGGAAATGCTGATAATATTGACGCTAGATAGTATGATCCAAATGCCTAGCGCTATAGCAAAGATAGTAGACAGAATATTGGGCATCGTAATTAAGACGATCCCAACAATAATAGAAAGCAGACCAGAGATAATCCCGTAAAACGGCATATAAACATTGTGAGACGTAAAATCTAAAACAATCAATGTGACACCATGGACTATAACATAAATACCGACGATAATCCCTATAACTTGTAAAGATATGTTTGGTATTATCGTCATTATTAGGCCAATAACAAAGGCCGCAATAGACGATATAATAATTGACGTTGTTGTTCTTTTGAAAAGCTCTTTCATTAATTTATTCTCCTTTTTCCTATTCTAGCATACTTGTTTAGTCTAGAAAATATAAAACCAAAAAATCCGCAGAAAAACATAAAAATTATTGACAAAAATTATAAAGTGTGATATAATCAAAGTATACCCTGTAATTGTAGCCAGGGCAAGAACCTTAATATGCGTTTTGTTATCCTTCTATAGCTAGTTTTATGACTCGTTCTTTTTATTGATAAAAATAAGCAGAACGAGTTATAAAACTCAAAAAATTTTTTAGGAGGAACAAAAATGAAAAAAATGAAAAGAACAACTGTAATTACGCTGTCTGTGATCCTGGTTTTCGCTCTGGCCATCGGCGCCGTTGCCGCAGTTTACCTGTTACAGCAGGCTAAGGTAGGCGTATTCAGCGGCCGTATCGATCTTAGCCAGCAGGCTCAGGATGATGAGTCCGAGCTGGTCGTAAAGGTCGACGGCGTTGAGGTTGGGCACAACTACGCCCTTTCAGGGTATGGGGAAAACTTATTCCCTGTATTGACTGGCGTAAATACGACCCAAGACCGTCATGGGGACATCATCTGGGAAGGCAATGAAGGCGCACCTTTGGCAGCTCCCGTATTTACAATATCCGCTAAAGGCGGGCGCGTAGAGAATCTCACTTACAATGTCGTAGTCACGGGCAATCCGTCCGTGGCGTCCGTTATGAGATTCGGTGTCGTCACCAAGTATTACAACGACGATCTCCAGACGAAAATCTGCCGCACGGAATTTGCTGAAGCGAACGAAGACCTCACCGTCGGTGATGGTAATCTCGCCGAAGATGAGGAAATTTCCGTTTCCGTTGTGGCGTGGGCCGATGCCTATGCCCTTGCAAACTTAGGAAACTTTGACAATATGGCATTCAATGTTGATATCGTCTTCTCCGGCGGAGACGCATAAAAGCGTAATCCAAAGCGCAGCCTCAAAAGCTGCGCTTTTTCCATGTCCCAGACATTACTATTTGCAAAACATAAAAAATATGCTACAATATAGCCAAGGTGTAACGTACCTTAATAGGTTAGCAAACAGGATCAAAATGCATGAAGGGGGATAATTATGCCGTCAAAACGTAAATACGAAATAGACATGGATCATGTAATGGTCCACGAGGGGCGCGAACTACATCGTATCAGATATCTTATCAGCATTCCTGCCCATGACGTTGGGGCCGGCAGGCTTGGTGGCTGGGTGGAGAGCTACTCTAATCTCAGCCAACAGGGCGATTGTTGTATACTGGGTGAAGCCAAAGTTTACGACAAGGCCCACGTTGCGGGCGATGCCGTTATTAAAGAGCGCGCCGAAGTCTACGATAATGCCCGTATTACCGGTAAAACCGTTGTACGCTTTATGGCGAAAGTGCATGGTCGCGCAAAAGTTCGTCGTCACGCACTGGTATATGGATATGCCAATATTCACGAAGACTCTGTTATAGACAACTACGCCGAAGTATATGGTCGCACCGAGATATTCGGCCGTGCCAGAATTGGTTGGCGCTCGCGCGTGCATGGTAACGCCACCATTCATTCCGACGCGGAAATCACCGGTACAGCGTCTGTGCATGGTGACGCTACCGTCTATGGGAGGGCCATTATCAGCGGCAACTCGGAAATTGCTGGTGATTCTAGTATTTCCGGACGTGCATTCGTCTACGATGAAAAAATCGTAGACGATATTCGCTATTAACTAACCTTATCATCAGTCCGCTCATTTCGAGCGGACTTTTGCCATCATCAAAACTCACTATTCGCTTCTCAAGGCCTCAACTGGGTCTTTTTTGCTGGCCGAGCGCGCTGGAATTAGCCCACCTATTAATGTTAGTGCGACGCTCAAAACAATTAGCAGTAAAGCCGTCCTCGGGTCTAGCGCTGCATCCAAAGGAATATCGCCAGTAAAATGGTGTAACACTAAATTAATAATCGGTATTAACAGATACGATATTGTCACGCCAAACAAGCCAGACAAAAACCCTATTATAAACGTCTCAGCGTTAAATATGGAAGAAATATTGTGTTTGCTAGCGCCCATAGCACGCAGTATCCCGATTTCTTTCTTACGCTCGTATACCGATATATAAGTAATAACGCCAATCATAATAGACGACACTACTAAAGATATAGACACAAATGCTATCAATACATAACTTACCGCATCCACAATGGTTTTTACGGAGGACATTAATACTCCCGTAGTATCAGAATATTCTATCGCCTTTTCTTCCATACCTGCAGCTCGCATTTTTTCATTATAATTATCCAAAAACTCTATAAAACGCGTTTTTCCATCAAAGCTCCAAAAATAAAAAGACATTTTTGTCGGATCTTCTAAGTTTTGATAGCCTAAGGCCGACAAATTGGTGGCTAAAGTAGACTTCTTTTTGGTGAACATCGCAGTAACTACGCGCGACAGTTCCTCCTCGGTAAAATTCAGTTTAAATGCATCAATTATAGCGCTTTGGTCTACGTGGAAAGCTTCGGCAAAGCTACTAGATAAATACGTTGCCAAATTACCGACTTTAGTTAATACATTTTGCTGCAGGCTTAAATTTATAGCTGTGCCGGCCAAATTGTCAAACGCTGCCACAATTTCCGCTTGCTTCAAGTAATCATCTACTGCCATGATTTCGTGTTTTAGCATCGCCTCTAGATAAGCGACTAGGTAGCCTTTTAATAGCCCATTGTATGCACTAGCTAAATTTTCTTCTGGTATAGAATAGCTATCCTCTAAATCTACAAAACTTTTACTCTGAGTATACTGGTCCACAAAATTCGTTATTATCATCGGAGCTTTTTCTGGATTCACTAAGTCTTCAAGACTTATCTTCTCACTAGCGATTTTATTCATAAATTCAGCAACCATCTCATCCGCTAAGTCTCTGAATCTATCTACTAGACCCCTCCGTGCATTAGGTAGCTCATTAATGCCACTAGAAATATCTCCAGAAATTTCGCCCATATATTCTTGCGTCTTAGCACGTATAGCATTCTGGTCGATATTAACGCCGAAAGCCTGCGAAAGTGCGGCTTCGTCTATAGATACTAAATCCGAAAACTCGAAATTAAAATTATTTTCCTCCTCACCAAATTTCGTATTAGAAAAGATGTCCAGTTCAGGATTCGCTAATTGTTTTTTTACAATTTCGGTATCAGCGGATTTTTCGATAATATGTGTTACGAGTGAAGGCAAATAAGCAACACCGCTTCCGCTCGACAGCATTTCAGAGTTAACTACTGCCACGCCGGTAATTTTTAATTTCTCTGCATTATCGTATATTTGGTGCATATAATTTTTGTCACTGGTCATTTCTTCATATACCCCATATTTTTCGTTATATTTATATGTTTCAGTCGCGGGGACTAAGCGCAAGTCCACATTCATCAAATCATCATAAGAAATCTCTAATGGATCGTTATGGACGTCCACACTCTCGCCGCTTAGTATTTTAGACACAATCTTATTTAGTTCATCAGTATCATGAAACCCTAGCGAATATGTTAATAGCTCCGATATTTCCCCCTTGCTGCTTAGTACTACCATCAGTTCATTGTATTTTTCAGGATAACGCCCAGCGAGCAGCTCTGTATCATTTTGTAAATTTTCTTTTTCATACTGTTGAAATACAGATGTCATAGACGAATAATTCCTAAGAAGCGACGACTCACCTACGAGAGATGTAAATAATGTACTAGGGTTCATCTTCGCTATCGTGCCAGTAGCATCCTTAGCATAAATAAGCGGATCTACATTATATTCATATTCTAATAACCTAATATCGTCTTTCAATTCAGCTTTGTGAGATTTTAGATATTTGTCAAAATTTGGTAAATCGTTATTAGAAACTGTACCGAGTGTAGACGTCAAAATTTGATTCTCTTTTAGCTTGTCGTTCGTTTGTCCATTTGTGTTTGAACTAGTAAAATTTAGCAATATACCGGTTAAATCGGCCGATTCTTTTTGCAGCGCCAATGGGTACGATGTTAGCGTATCCTCCTCTATCTTATTAATATAATTTTGGAATCCCGTAGACACGGCAGAAATTAATGCAATACCAATAATTCCAATTGATCCCGCCGCCGCCACAAGTACCGTCCTTCCTTTCTTGGTCATCAAATTATTGAGAGACAAAGAAAGTGCCGTAAGAAAAGACATCTTAGTTTTCTTCTGTTTTGATTTTGTCTCCCCGTTTTTTAAATCGGTCTTCTCTTTCCCATCATAAGGGTCCGAATCAGAGGTAATCGAGCCGTCCTTTAAGGTAATTATTCGAGTTGCGTACTTATCTGCTAGTTCTGGATTATGCGTGACCATAACAACCAGCTTCTTTTCTGAAATTTTCTTCAGAATATTCATAATTTGTAGACTTGTTTCCGAGTCTAAAGCTCCTGTTGGCTCATCTGCTAGTAAAATATCCGGGTTATTAACTAAAGCCCTTGCGATTGCGACCCTCTGCATCTGCCCTCCGGATAGCTGCGCTGGCTTTTTATCAATATGCTCTTTTAGCCCCACTTCTTCCAAAGCTTTTTTCGCTCGTCTTGTTGCCTCAGTTTTAGAGATACCAGAAAGAGTCAAAGCTAATTTTACATTGCTAAGTACGGTTTGATGTGGAATCAAGTTGTAGCTCTGAAATACAAATCCGATTCGATGGTTCCGATAACTATCCCAATCTTTATCACGAAACTTTTTAGTACTCTTTTCGTTGACAACTAAGTCTCCTTTAGTATAGTCATCTAACCCCCCAATAATATTTAGTAGAGTAGTTTTTCCCGATCCACTAGGCCCCAAAATCGCCGCAAATTCCGAAGCACGGAAATTAATGTCAACCTTTTTTAAAACGGTCCGCTTAACTCCCCCAGTCATATAGACCTTTTTCACACCCCTGATTTCTAACATATAAACTAAATTATAACATAACATTATGTTTTTAAAACATAATGTTACGATTTTTCTGACCTCTGTTAAAACGGCAATTAAGATTATAAAACTTAAAGTTAAAATTTAACACAAAAGACATTCTTACCATTTTTCGTTTTCACTTGGATATTCCACCCGTTTTTGTCTGCTAAGGATTTAGCTATCGACAGTCCAAGACCAACCCCATCCCTAGTTTTATCGATTTGATAAAATCGTTCGAAAACAAACTTTTTTTGATCATCACTAATTGTTTCCCCATCGTTTTCTACGATTAAAGTATTGTTGTTGGTCCGCACGATTATTTTCTTATCTCCGTATTTAATCGCATTATCAATTAAAATATTGAAAATCTGAATTAGATCGATCTTGTTAAGTTTAATTTCGCCATTAAAATTATAATCTCGTATTAACTTAATATGTTTAAGCCTAGGCTCGAATCTTCTAAGCTCATCATCCAGAACCTTGGCGATATTTATCTTTTCTTTAGAAGTTTCTTTCGAGATGTCTGTCTTAGCTAAAGTTAAAAGTTCTGTATTTAGGGCCGCCAGTTTATCAGTTTCCTTTTCAATGTTTGAAATCCACTTATTACCTTTGATGTCTGCAGCTTCAAGATTTGCCGAAATCGCAGCTAGCGGGGTTTTAATTTCATGCGAAGCGTTTGCTATAAATATTTTTTGATTATCGTACGCTTCCCTGACTGGTTTTATAGCTTCTTCCGCTAGATAATACGAGACGAAAGCTACAGCAACTTCTATTGCTATCCCCGAAATAATTAATAATATAAGTAGGCCTTCTGCCGCTGCTTTTTTCTCTTCTCTTATTGACTTTTCTATTGCGTCCTCAACCTCGTTTTCATATCTACCAATTTTTTCTTCTGGCACAGGCGGACGCCTCGAAGCGGTCCCTATATATATCACATATACGCTTACGAAAACGATTACAATAACTATTGATGTAATTACGAGATTAATAAAGATTAGCTTGTTGCGTAATTTCTTAAACATTTAGTCTCCAATACATATTTTATAGCCTAAGTTTCGGATTGTTTTTATGCGAACCTTAGTGTTTATTTTTTTAATTTCCTTCCGAAGATATGATATATACACTTCTACATAATTTTCTTCATATTCTGCTCCCGCTCCCCAAACATGCGCCAGAATCTGTTCCTTATTTACTACTAATCCTGGAGCCTTAAGTAGCATTTCTAAAATTGCAGCTTCCTTATCCGTTAACTCAATATTGTTTAGAGTTCGGTTGGTCAAATCCAAACTGAGACCCTCAAATTCTACAGTCTGTGTTTTCGCTAAAGGAGGACGCCTAGCTAACGCATTCAATCTTGCAATTAACTCGATAGTTTTAAAAGGTTTTGCAAGATAATCGTCTGCTCCATCATTGAGCCCCTTGATTTTGTCTTCGACCTCACCAAGCGCTGATAACATAATCACGGGCGTTTTTACCCCTCGTTTACGGATTGTATCCAAAACCTCAAGTCCAGACATCTTCGGTAGCATTATATCAAGTACTATCGCATCGTAGTTTGGTTTTAAGGCTAGCTCCAGCCCCTCTTCCCCATTATCTACCCAGTCCACCGCAATCTTCGCTTTTTTAAGCATATGCATCACCGCTTCGGCTAAAAATTTTTCATCTTCTACGTATAATATCCTCATAATCATATTATATTATATTATGTTGGACTTAAAATAATCTAAAAATATCAATCATAATAAAGTGATGTTTGTCGACCACTCCATCATAAGATTAATTTTTTAAGCTATTTTTAATTTAACCATATTATAATACATATATGTATGATAAAGTATTCGATCGAATCGAAAAAAAATACCTAATTACTGAAATCGAAAAGAATCGACTTATAAAAACGATTAAAAAATATATGAAAAAAGACGGGTATTTTCGTTCAACAGTGTCTAATCTATATTTTGATAACGATAACTACGATTTAATTACCCAGTCTATCGATCATCCCAAATTTAAAGAAAAAATGAGAGCTAGAAGCTATGAAGGTTATAATAGGGTTTTTCTAGAAATCAAAACCAAATTAAAGGGAGAAGAATTAAATTTAGGCTACAAAAGGCGCATAATGCTTAGCCGAAAGGATTTTAATGAATTCATAAAAAGAGGTACTCCAATCCTAAGTCTTGTCTCCCAAAATGCTGGAACTCAACGTGACATCCAGATTGCAAAAGAAATAGATTATCTTATTTCGCATTTCAATCTAAAACCAAAAATTTTGATTATTTATGATCGAGAGAGTTATAAAGGTGAAGACGAGCTACGCATAACATTTGATGAAAATTTAAGTTTTCGTGATAAAAATTTAAGCTTAATTAAAGGAGGGCGTGATAAAATCTACTTCAAGAACAAACGAAATATCATAATGGAAATTAAAGCACACGGAATTATTCCTCTTTGGCTAGCAGACGTGATGACCAAAGAAAGAGTCTTTCCGCAGCAATTTTCTAAAGTTGGCAAAGTTTATGAAGAATTAATTAATAAGAAAGGAAAAAATGTTTAATAGTATATTTAATTCTACCTCAAACGGACTAGATATAACAACTGGGCTCATTTCCGCTGGAGTTGCGTTGGCCCTTGGCTTGGTTATTGCTGTAACTCACATGAAGACATCCCCAACCACAAAAGGTTTTCTCGTTACTTTAGCGACCCTACCCCTCCTTGTGATGGCGGTTATGATTATGATTAACGGTAATCTTGGTACCTCCATTGCAATCCTCGGGGCTTTTTCTCTTATCCGCTTCCGTTCTATCCAAGGTCATGCCAAAGATCTTCTTAGTGTCTTTTTTGCCATGATGGTGGGCTTGGCTTGTGGAATGGGACATATCTTATTCGCAACAGTGATTACGGTCATTTCAGTTCTTGCAATAGTTTTCTTTACCTATACTAAATTTCTTGAACCGAACAAACGTGAGCGTGTTTTGAAAATAATAATACCCGAAGATTTAGATTACGAAGAAGTATTCGATGATATTTTCGACAAATACGCCTCAAAAATTGAACTGACCCAAATGAAGACCATGAATATGGGAAGTCTATATAAACTGACATATAACATAACCCTAAAGTCGGACATTAAAGAAAAAGCTTTTCTAGATGAAATTCGAATCAAAAATTGCAACTTGAAAGTTTTATTATCCCATCCTTGTCTTGAAGAGGAGGTTTAAATGGGCAAAAACATAAAAGACCATAATTTCTGGGGGACCGTCGAAGAAGAGAAAAAAAATGAGCTTCATGTAGCCGAAGTCTCCTCTAAACCTTCCTTAAAAAGCCAGCGCGGTTTTGATAGAAAATGGTTATTGTTACTCCTGGTTGTCCCGATAATTCTGATTGTTGCTGTTTTTGCAAATTTAAAATCAAGCGATAACGGACCCACAGATATAACCGGCCTAGTAGATATCGACAATGGGGATCAAAAAGTGAATTGGGATCGTTATACCACTGTAAATATAGATTTATCCGAAAGTACGACCATCACAAACTCTGGAGTCTATCATCTATCTGGTTCTTTGTCTGACGGTTCTGTTACGGTAGATTCTGGAGTTAAAGGAGAAGTAAAATTAATTTTAGACAACGTTTCGATTACTAATTTATCAGGGCCCGCGATTGCTTGTGTCTCGGGTGATGATTTAGTCATTGAACTTGTCGGAGAAAATACTTTAAAAGACGGGCCCACCTACAGTTCTGATTTGGACGAGGACATAAGCGGAGCCATCTACTCCAAAGCCGACCTTTCTTTTGAAGGGGAAGGAATTCTTAATCTTACGTCAAACTTTAAAGATTCCATTGTTGGAAAAGACGATGTTAAGTTTAGAAGTGGGACCTATAATATTAATTCTACTGATGATGGTATTCGCGGAAAAGATTCGGTTTATATAACCGGAGGGACCTTTAATATCATTTCAAAAGGCGACGCCATCAAATCAACCAATGATACTGATGCTGGAAAAGGTTTTGTTCTTATCGAGGGCGGAGATATTATTATTTCGGCCGGAGATGATGCGGTTCATGCCGAGAAAGTATTAACTATCCAGAACGGGACAATAAACGTAGCTAAAAGCTATGAAGGGCTAGAGGCACGAAAAGTTATCATTAACGGAGGCGAAATCTCGGTTACGGCTTCCGACGATGGCATTAACGCCGGGGGCAGTTCCGATAATACAGCCCCTACTAATCAAGGAAGTATGGATGTCGACAAGGACTGCGAGTTAATTATTAATGGAGGCAATATTTACGTAAACGCTGGCGGAGATGGCATAGACAGCAATGGCTATATTTATTTTAACGGTGGCAAAACAGTCGTCGATGGCCCGACCAACAATGGCAACGGGGCTCTCGATTCTGGAGTCGGCATAATTATGACTGGCGGCGAAGTAGTAGCTGTAGGCTCTAGCGGTATGGCTGAGAATCTTGGATCTAGTTCCAGCATATATAGTATCAGTATATATTTTACGGGAACTCAGCCCATGGATACACTTTTAGAAATTAAGGACAGCAATAATGATTTAATCGTCTCGCACGTTGCCGCTAAAAATTTCACCAATGCAGCAATCGGAAGTACTAGTTTTAAAAAAGGAGAAACCTACACTATTTACATTAACGGTGATAAATATCAGGATTTTGTAATTTCAGATATAGTTACCAATATCGGAAACACAAAAACCAACAACATGATGCAGAACAGTAGAAAATAGATATGGTCTTGAACAAAATATCCGGGTCAAATCCCGGTATTTTTTATGGTTAATATTAATTTAACTTGTGGTATAATTAACTAAAAGGAGGTTTAGTGCAACTTATAATAATTTTACTTGCAACTGTATCAATTTTAACATTTTTGTCTGGTGTAATTGTATTTTTTGGAGCAACTAAAGGCGCAAAGGTCCGTTCGGTATGGTTTTTTCTGGCCGCAATTTTCGCTACGGTATGGATGGCATCCATTTCTCTATTCTTAATTGCCGATCCGAACTGGGCCAATATCATAGATTGGCACGTCAAATGGACCTTTGTTAGCGCGATACTGATTGATATCTCCTTTTTAGGCTATGTTGCCTGGCCCGAAAAAATTGGACGCATCCTGACGTTCATTTTTCTAGTTGCGGGTATTATCATCAGCCTTCTCATTTTTATAGAGCCAGGCCTACTTTATTCGAGCATCAATTTAGCAAAAACTGGCAACAGCGTAACAATGAATATCGGTCCACTCTATTTTGCGTATATTGGATTCTTTTGTGTCATTGTTCCGGCCGTTGTCCTGTCCCTGCTCCGACAATATATTAAAACTCGTTCAAATCGCAAAAAAGGCGGCGATTTAGTTATCATGTTAAGCTTCGGAGCATCCAGCACATTAGTTTTAATATCAAACCTGATTTTGCCATTATTCGGGAATTGGAATATGGTTTGGCTAGGCCCCTTAGCTTTATCTGCCACCATTATTGGCTTCTACTATACCATCCTAAGGTATCGTTCCTTAAACCTTGCTTCAATCTGGCTAAAGATTTTCTCCTATATTGTAATTATTGCTTCAATCGCCATAGTATATATGGTTATATTTTCGATTATTTTCGCTGCCCTATTCCGGGGGTCCACTCCTTCTACTGAAGTAATAATTCTAAATTTTATTATGATTATGGTATTCTTACTATTGATGCCGGCTATGAGCGAAGTAGTTTCTTTTGTTCGATCCTTAATCTCAGACCAATCCATAGCAAAAAACAAAGGAAAAAATGGAAAATAAGAAATCGAATCGACCCCCAAAAACCACGATTCTTTTATCAATTAATGCCGCCGCGATATTAATAGCCGGGATATTAGTATCAAGCGCCATTTGGCTAAATGGCGGAATAAAATTTCGGGCTGTTGATGAGCGGTCTGACATTGTGTCCAATGATGCTAGTGCAATGGAACTTCTTGATTCTGTTTCCGATTCCAAAGTTAGTATTGACATAAAAGATATCAGCAACGACGACTATGTCTCAACTACTAGCCATGAGTTTGACAGCTCCGAAGTTGCCTCTGGAGAACTATGGAATGAAAACTCAATCACAATCTATGCTACTCCTGACACTGATATATGTATAGGAGGAGGATTGTCTGACCTGGGCGACATGTACTGGCAGACTTCTGACCCAAACGTAATCGAAGGATTTTACGACACGGCTCGTACATGGCTCGGCTACAGCAACGATACTTGTAGATATCCAGTTGTAAACGGCACCGGGACTACAATTATAACTGCAGGTACTTACGATGGCAGAAGAAAAGACTCCATCACTGTAACCGTCGTAGACCCTCCAGCTGAACAATGGGAGCATGAAGTTTTAACTCTCGTTAATAAAATCAGAGTTAAAAATAATCTAGCTCGTCTATCCTGGGGGGATAGTTGTGATGATGCGGCCGATATCCGCGCCAAAGAATCGATGACCTTATATGCGCATACCCGTCCTGACGGAAGCAGCTGGTCAACGGCCTGCCCAGCTCCCAATTCTGGAGGCAATAGCGGAGAAAATCTTGCCATTGGGAATGCTGCCGTCTCCCCAGCGACAGTTGTAGCTCTTTGGATGGGTTCTGAGTCGCATCGCGAGAACATTTTGAATCCTGAATTCACTAATCTTGCTGTTGGCTTCGTTTTTGATGTGGAATCGCCTTATAAAACCTACTGGTCCCAATTTTTTAGCACATATTAATTGTTCGAGAAACTTTCTAGAATTGATCCTTCCAGCATACTTCCCAGCCTACTTATAGCTAAGTATGAAACCCTATTCGTCATAATAACAACGATAAAATGCCTATTGTGGTCTGGGAACTCTACGATAGCCGCATCATTATAAATATTCCAGTAGCCCAAATCCACATTATAATCCCATCCAACTTTATTGTATACGTTTGCAATTTCAAAGCCATTCGGCAGCCCTTGTCTCCAATTATATTCAGTTACAGGCTGGTTTAGAAATGAATCTTTTAATTGCTCTACTGACGCGTCTTTGTCTATGCCCTCATGGTAATAGTATAACTGCATCATTTTCGCCACATCTTCAGGAGTAGACATGAGTTCTTCAACGTGAGTGTCGGCCAACCCAAAATCACTTCTGACGATCTCCTCAAGGTTATTATGCCCTATTTTTGTCCATAGTGTTTCCGCACACGCTGAATTGGATTCACGAATTGCTAAATCTAGGCATTGGAGTATAGCGTAGTCGGCTACACCGGCCGGATCATCAGCTTGCCATTCTCCATTTTCTAGTAGCCTATAACCTTCATAGGCTACAAACAGCTTGTAGAGTGACGCAGTGGCAAATTCATTCTTATGATTATGACTTGCGGCCATCTCGTTTCGATCCAGATCATAAATATATATTCCAGCATCACCTTCTATCGTGCCCAACCATTCATCAACAACAGGTTGCAAGTCAACCTTATCGGGCAAAATCTTTTTCTTCTCCTCTGGCAAAACCTCTACAGAAATTATCTCACCCAAATCAATATTTGATGGGCTATTATTTTGAAATAAAAGTAGTATCAGACAAACCGTTGAGGCAGCCACTAAAATCATAACTATAATAACTGGAAGCCAAAAATATTTTTTTCGTTTCATTTCACGGTCTAGCATTCACTAATCTTTTAATAAACCATTTCGAAGCACCTGGATCGAGTAGCTCAGTTTGCATGTTGCTACTATATATAGTCGGTGTGATGCGGGTTTGCAATAATTTGCCGTTGTAAAAATAATGTTCCAAAATCAAGCTTCTTGTAGTTCCGGGCCACCAAATCTGATCGAAAAATAGATTCCCTAACCCATAATATATTACCCCGTTGCCATATAATTCAAAGGTTTGGGGTTGGTGTGCACTAGTTCCGACCACCACATCAGCGCCTAAGTCGATGAGGTGTCGGAAAAAACCTATTTGATCGCCGGCTGCCGAATCGGCATAATCACATGTTGTATTTTCGCTTGGATCATCATATTCGCTACATTCATAATATTGGATGTCGACCAAAACAAAATCTCCCCGTTCCTTAGCGGCCTTAATGTTAGAGGCGGCATTTTCTTCATCGTATTGATTGGCCCCTGGCTCATCCCCATACGTTACTCCGCCAGTTGAAAGATTGTAGGCTAAAAATGTTATATTTGTAGCCTTATCTTTAAGCTCTAAGGGGATAGCCGCTTCATTAACGTTCTTCCCGCCTCCAACAGTCTTGATATTATTTCTTTGGTAAATATCAATTGTATCTAAAGCGGCTTGGCTTCCGCAATCTAGATTATGATTTCCAGTTAATTCTACAATGTCCAGTCCTATCGAAATTAGAGTATTAATAAACCTAGGATCAGAACAGATATTATTGACCGCCGCTAGATCAGTAAAAGAGGCTTCGTTAGATGTGTGAGTTAGGTCAAACGAACTAAGGTAATCTTTAATTTTTTCCGAAAAATACGAAGCGTCACCTACTGTATTCAGCTTTGCGTTCATCCCTCGGGCCATGGCGGTAACACCAGTTTGTGCAAGACTAAGGACGCTATCTTTGCTAGGAAAACTTTTATTAAAGGTAGCTTCCACCAACGGCCTTATCTCCTCGTCGAATTTTTCTGACGAGAACTTAATTATTTTAAATTTAGCACCTTTATCAAAATTAGTTAGAAAATAATCACCATCAACTGCTAATAATTTCTTTTGGAAATTTAATTCTTCTATTGGTATATACTCGTATTCATAATTTGAAAACTCATTTATATCGCCTCTCTCGTCATAGAAATCAGTTACCGGAACCATAACATTATATACATATTCTCCAGGTGCCAAATAAGGCTTAGAATCAGTTTGAAACGCAGAAACTTTAACATCTTTGTCTAGGACAACTTTGTCATTAAAAATTTCATCTAAAACTTTTTTTTCGTTCTCGTCTAGGCCATTTTCGTAAATAACCTTTCCAGGAATTTTAAAAACTCCGGTTTTTGTAAAAAACTGAATTCCTAAAAAAACAAACACGAAAACCAAACCAGAACAAACAACTCGAAAGATATTCTTTTGCGCTATATTTCTTCTATTGCGCTTCATAAATCAATTATAACATAACGCACTAGCTTGTTATGTTAATGTTATAATATACTTATGTTTTGGCGCCATAAGAAAAAAGATTATTCTAAAGATATTCTCTCCCCAAACGAAAAAATTCGTTGTTGTTTTAGCTTAGAATCCGGAATACCAAAGTATTCAATTTACAAAAATGATAAACTAACAATAAAACCGTCTAGCCTCGGTTTCGAAATCTTTGGAGAAAAACCCCTGAATCGCAATTTTGTACTTGTGCGCGCACAAACCTCAAAACATAAAGAAGTCGTTGAGCTACAGTGGGGAGAGGATAGGTATATAAATAATAATTATGCCGAATCAACTTTCTATCTCGCTGAGGAAAAAGATCCCCATCGCATCATGACCTTAAGGTTTAGAGTTTTCGACAACAGCGTGGCATTCAGATATGAAATCCCTCCTCAACCCAAATTTCAACAAATTTCAATCAAAGACGAACTTACTGAATTTAATCTTGATTTGAACACTACAGCTTGGAAAATTCCCGCTTATGAACCCGATAGGTATGAATATAATTATGAAAAGTGTTTCGTCTATGATCTTGAAAAACCCGTTCATACCCCCCTAACCTTACGCACGCCAAATGGTTTTTATCTTTCCATCCACGAAGCTGCATTATATAACTACGGATCCATGACCGTTAAATTGCTAAATGGCAGTTTAAAAACAGATATTACCCCCCTATCGGACAACACTAAGGCCCATGTCTCTCTTCCGTTTCAGACTCCTTGGAGACTAATAATGATAGCGGATTCCGCTATAGAGCTTACAACTAATCGAACAATGTTAGCGCTAAACGAACCCCCTAAAGCCGATTTTAGCTGGGTTGAACCCCTGAAATTTATCGGAATTTGGTGGGCTATGTATGTAGGGGAATGGACTTGGGCTCCGGGAGAGCGCCATGGGGCTACCACCGAACACGCTAAGGAATATATAGACGCCGCGGTTCGTTTAGGAATTTCAGGTTTATTAATTGAAGGCTGGAATGAAGGCTGGGAAGGTGATTGGCTAGAAAACGGAATAAATAATAAATTCACAACTCCTACTCCCGATTTTGATTTGCCAGAAGTAGCCCGCTACGCTTCCCTAAATAATATAGAGTTGGTAGGCCATCACGAGACGGTAGGTTTTATAGACAATTACGAAAAACAATTAGAGGATGCCTATAATTATTATGTTCTAAACGGAATTCATTATATAAAAACAGGCTATGCAGGTAGCATGATGACTATTAATGGCCGTCACGAATACCATCATTCCCAATTGGGCGTCAATCATTATCAAAAAACAGTTGAGCTTGCTGCGAGAAAACATATCTGTTTGGATATTCACGAACCTATTAAGGGGACCGGCATTGAGCGTACCTGGCCCAACTTACTTAGCCGTGAAGGAGCCCGGGGCCAAGAATATGAAGGTGGGGCGCTAAGCCCCTCTCATGCCTGCTATCTGCCATACACGAGACTTTTAGCAGGGGGCATGGATTATACAAGCGGTATATTCGATATCACAAATAATGTAAAAAAGATTGCATCCACTGTCTCACGGCAACTCGCTTATTTTGTCACGATCTACTCAGGCATGCAAATGGCCGCCGACCGTCCTTTTATATACGAAGACCGGTTCCTGGAAATTTTCGACTTTGTTCGAGAGGTGCCGACGAATTTTGAGCGGACAATTCCCCTCGCTGGCCAAATTGGGGAGTATTATGCCGTGGCGAGAAAAGACCGAGAGTCGGAGAACTGGTATGTGGGCGGCGTCACAAACGAATCTGGGCGCAAAATATACATAGATTTAAGTTTTCTTTCGCCAGGCCCCTATAGGGCCACCATTTATGCGGATAAAAGTGACTCCCATTACCGCGACAATCCTTTTTCATACGAAAAAAAGACTATCCATATTGGCAAAAACGAAACATTAGAACTGTACATGGCTCCAGGAGGAGGATTTGCTATCAAACTCGAAAAAAATAGATTATACTCCAGGAGTAAATAACTTCAATCGTTTTTCATGCAGTTTATAATTTTTGTCATGTTTACCAACTTCTTTCCAAAACAGTCTAGAATGATCCATGTGATTAAGATGTGCTAGCTCATGTATTATCACATAATCCCTTAAAACTTCCGGCAATTTCATCAAGCCAATATTTAAAGATATTGTCCGATTAGAAGAACAACTTCCCCACCTCGTATTGGCATGAGACAGCCTGCACTTGCTATAGTTATATCCGTACAACTTAGCATAATACTCCAAACGGTAAGGTAAATATTCTTTTGCTTTTCTAGTTAATAACCTTTTTTGATAGTCACGCGCTCGCTGTTCTTTGGGGTCCTTAATTGGAAGTCTTTCTCGGATATTTTTTCGATTGGCCGAAAGAAAGCGTCTAGCTAAAAATTCCGAAGTGTATGTCGGGACGCTCATAGCCAAACGTCCCGACGTGGATATTGAAAATTTGATGCCCTTAGCTAAGACATTCCTACGGACAACCACCTCCCCAAATTCCTTGTCATTAATTACCATATTATTTAACGAGTTCTAGCAAGCCCTGCGAGAGCATGCTTGTTTTGGGTCTCGAAAGTATGCTTTCCTGACAGAATCACTGCTTTTTCGAGGGCGGCTGGTGCTTCTATCTCCGCTACGGCAGCGTCATAAATTTCTCTTGCTTTTTTGGTTGTTTTATATTTAGACTTTAAGCGCATTTTTATTGTGGCAAAATCCGTCTGTACCCATACCAGCGTAGGCTTGTAACCTTGCGCTCTTAGTATATTTCTTATTTCGGTACGGTCTTTTTCGGTCTTTAGTTCACCCTCAATTACAATCGATTGTTTAGCTTTGGTAATAATTTCAAGTATCGACAGTAAGGCCTCATGAGAAAAACTATATTCCTCCCTTATTTCATCAAGATTATAGTAGGCGAGCCTATATTTTTTAGCAAACTTTTCCGCGAAAGTCGTTTTTCCGCTTCCAGGTGCTCCAAACACCAACACCGCCCTAAGTTTTTTCCTATTACCTTCCATAATACATCTATTGTATCACAAACTCACAGATAAGTACAAATTACTACGTGGAAACTTTGCGATTTAATTTTAAACTATCTATAATATGTGTTACCAAATTGATTTCCTGTCCTACTTTTTCTAGTTCTATTTTTTCATCTATTGGCTTTTCTGGACTAGGCGGTTCAAAAATATCTCCACCATCATCAATCCCTATAACCATCTTATTGTCGGCAAAATAAATCGACACATTGTCGTTATGAGAACGCCCCAGCTCTTGTGCTTGCTCCATAAAATCTGGCGTTAAGATATATAAAGCCTCTACTCCATCCTCAGCATACATAGCAAAAGCTTTGTTGAACTCTGCCGACTCAGTCTGCATGTATTGCAGTATTTTATTTCTATCTTTTGGATTTATTTCGCTTTTAGGCGACCCACTATGTGTCAGCATTATTCTGGAATTAAATTTCTTTGGGAATTCAAATACTAAATAGCGTCCTTTAAAAACAGTCTCGTATTGCGTATCGCCATCGCCATCCTTATATTCTTCTTCTATATGAACATCCGCCTGGGCAAAGTCCACATCCTTATATTTTCCAGTGGTTAAATCGTTCGACAAATATCTATCACCAGTATTTATCATACCGTTGTCAATCAAGATTTGTCTGTCTAGACCTACATCGTGACTATACTTTAAATTGGAAAAAGTCTTTTCTAACTGCCGTCCTACAAAATACCCCTTATAAGCTTTTTTGTATTTTACGGCGTCATCTGCCGTAGACGACGAAACCACCATGGCGATAATTCCGTAAGGTATTAATATAGCAAAAAACAGCATCATTAATATGGGGATCAATAAGAAAAATAAATTTTGTAACGAAGAACTGAACAAAGATAAGAACAAATTCACTAATGCACTATAATTGATAATTGCGACTACTAGAAGTAGCGGTAGATAGATACTAAGCGTGATTACTGTGGCTTTCCTCCTTACTTTTTTGCGCTCGTTTACATAGTTTAATCTAGCATTTTCAACATCTTCAAACTTCATATTTTTATATTAGCATAATTTCAGAGACAAAAAATGAATTAGTATTGATTACTAATCCAATTCTGGGATTTAAATTCATGGCAGGGGTGGCAAGACTTGAACTCACGACACGCGGTTTTGGAGACCGCTGCTCTACCAACTGAGCTACACCCCTAAAATTTGATGTTCCCTATCATTTTACCATAAAATGTGATAAAATGGTAGAGATGAAAATACTTATGTTAGGCTGGGAACTACCTCCTTACAATAGTGGAGGACTTGGTATTGCCTGCCTAAACATGGCCCGTGCTCTTTCTCGTCAGGGCGCTGACATCGATTTTGTGATTCCTTATAAAGCCAAGCATCCAGAAACAGATTTTATGAATATTATATCCGCAACTGAATTAGAGCCAATTTATAATTATGCTGGCGGCTCTTATGTCTCTCCCTGTTTACTAGAGAAAAAAATACCGAACATTAAGAAAAGTCAGTTATCTATTCGAGACGTACAGAGAATCTACTGCGGCTTTGTTGATAAAAAACTAAGAAAAATTAAACCCGACATCATCCATGCCCATGATTGGCTAACATATGAAGCTGGTATTATTGCTAAGCGAAACTATAATGTTCCCCTTATTGCCCATGTCCACGCCACAGAATATGATCGTGCCGGCATGAAAATAGGTAACCCTTTGATTCATGAAATAGAAAAAGAAGGCTTAATGATGGCTGACGAAATTATCGCGGTTTCGGAATCTACTAAACGCATCATTCACGAAAAATATCGTATACCGCTACCAAAAATTTCGGTAGTCTACAACTCTTTAGACGAAAAATATGATTCAAATAGTTATTATTTCGAAGAGAATATTTATAAATACCTAAATAAAATGAAGGAATCTAGGTATACTATCGTGTCTACAGTTGGGAGATTCACTGTCCAAAAAGGTCTATATAATCTAATGCAGGCAGCGGCTTTAACTCTCGAAAAAAATCCTAAAATAATTTATCTTTTCGCAGGAGATGGAGAAGAAAGAAATGAACTTATTGAATTATCTGCTAAACTCGGAATTTCAAAAAATGTTATATTCACCGGGTTTATTCGTGGAAAAAAACTTCGAGATATCTATTCTATATCAGATATTTTTGTAATGAGCTCAATCTCTGAACCGTTCGGTCTTACGGCACTTGAAGCCGCCCACCACGGTGATGCACTAATAATCACTAACCAATCAGGAGTCTCAGAAATAATCTGGTCTGCCTTAAAATACGATTATTGGGATAAAAATAAGCTAGCTAATGAAATTCTAGCGATTTCTGAGAATCCTGCGCTTTGCGAATCGCTCCAAACCAACATCAGAAACGAATATCATAAAATATCCTGGGACCAAGTTGCTAAAAAATGCCTAAAGATTTATAATAAAAACATGAAGCGTAAGGGGATTGGATAGATGCGTGCAATTTGCTTATATCTACACATTCATCAACCTGTTCGTTATCGCGAATATTCCATTTTTGATGTAGGCAATAATTCTAACTATTTTAACGACAATTATAATGGTAGACAATCAAATGAACGTATCTTTAAAAAAGTTGCTCAGAAATCTTACCATCCGATGCTAGATTTATTAGAAAAAAATATGCAAAAGTATCCCGATTTTAAAATCTCCCTTTCAATCACCGGGACTTGGCTAGAACAAGCCGAAAAGTGGGACCCCGAGCTTATTAGACAAATAAAACGAATGGTGGACCGCGGTCAAACTGAAATAGTTAGCGAAACATATTATCACTCATTGGCCTTCCTCTACAATATGGACGAATTCAATTATCAAGTTGAGCAGCACACACATAAAATCGAAGAAATTTTTGGCATAACTCCACAAGTATTTCGTAATACCGAGCTCGCCTACAATGATAATCTCGCCCATTGGGCTGAAAAAAAAGGTTATAAAGGTATTTTAGCTGAAGGATGGGATAAAATTTTAGGTTGGCGCAGCCCAAATTATGTTTATAAACCCTCAAACTGCAAAAATATTAAACTACTCTTGAAGAACTATCGCCTATCCGACGATATTGCTTTTCGTTTCTCTAATCGAAGTTGGAGTGAATGGCCGCTTACCGTACCAAAATACCAAAACTGGATTAACATGGAATGTCTGCGCGGCAATATAGTTAACCTCTTTATGGATTTTGAGACTTTTGGAGAACACCAATGGAAAGATACAGGAATTTTTAGTTTTATAGACGATCTAATACCTTCTTGGTTATCTGAATATGAAAATCGGTTCATCACAGTGTCTGAAGAGTGCAATATTGCGAGCCCGGTCGGCGAAATCTCTATGCCCGAAACTGTAACCTGGGCCGATGCGGAACGGGACCTGTCCGCTTGGCTCTCAAACGCAATGCAAACTTCAGCTATGCAAGATTTATATTCTATACGTGAAAAGATCTTAAAGACGAACGATGCTAATCTAATTCATGATTGGCGCTTACTAACTACGTCGGATCATCCCTACTCTATGTGCACTAAATACTGGAATGATGGCGACGTGCACGCATATTTTTCAGCATACGCATCGCCCTACGAAAGTTTCATGTATTTCGAGAATGTCTTAAGAGATTTAAACTACCGATTATCTCAATACACATAAATTAAGTTTTAGGTAAAACTTCAATCAATGGCCTATAAAGATCCATTTCTGGTTCTATCTTAAAATCTTTCATGGATGCGTCATCCGAAAAAGATATTCCGTCATACCCACGTAAAATCACAATTGGTGCTCCCTCGTCCCCTTCGCCCATTAGTAGCACTGCCATCGAAGTCAGAGGATCAATGAGATTGACTTTGGTCATTTTCATTTCTCGCCCAAACAAATCTTTTTCGCCACGAATATCTTCCAAAGGTTCTACTCCGGCCAGACCAATTGTAATACCTGTCACTCCCCAACGTAACGGAGTAGTATGGGAATCAGTTGCGACCACCCCAAGTCTTTCGATGCCAAATTTCTCCATTAAACGTTTCCGTACCATACGACAAAAATTGTCTATACGCTTAGGCCAAAGTATATAATATCCGTTAGCATTGCTCTCGTCTATCCCCGCGGCTGGTATTAATACATTTTGCGTCACGGTTAAATTTACATTAAAATCACCGGCTTCATTAACATACGGCAAATACCTATCTGCTTCCTGCCGGATTAGATCCATCTTTTCTACTTCACCAATTTTACGAGTTTGCCCTTGATGCAGAGATATAATTTTTGATGTTATAAAGATAATATCACCATCACGTACACATAAACCATCGATTATATCATAAATATTATCTTTTGGCGCGCAAACGATTCTAGTTTTAATGGGGATAAACTCAATTTTCATAATAGCGTTTAAACAAAAAATCCCCAAAATGGGAATTTTTAGCGTTTCTTCTCTTTAACCTCGTTGCGACCTAAATTCTTCTTAGTCTCAACAAACAAAACATGTTTTCTAAGTACGGGATCGTACTTCCTAAGGCTAAGCTTGTCTGGAGTATTCATAGTATTTTTCTTGGTATAATACGCACGTACACCAGATTCTTCAGAAACTAGACCAACAAGTTTTCTTTTAGTATTATTCTTCTTTGCCATAATTGCTACTATTCTATCACACTTCAGGAAAAATGGCAAGACCTTAGTCTTGCCATCTGTAGGGGTGATTTATCCAGTATAAGACTTTACGCGACCTACATCTCCTCCGGCCCTATGACCTTGCTGAATAATCTCTTCGATTTTCGCTGCCGCAGCATAGTAGCCAGCATTGGTCGGAGTAAAAGTCCAAGATCGACCCATTGTCAGATCTTTTATAATGATATTGCCCACTCATTTTCACCACCTTTCAAAAGTGCTATATTTTGCATATTTCATATACGGTCACCGAAACCACACGGCACTCATCGCAACAGGTACCTAGCAATCTCGAAAACTGCGTACATACCATATATATTATATTTTGATGCTTTTTGCAAGCAGTAGCTCAATAAATTTCTTGATGTCTTTTATCCCTAGCGTATTGTCCGCTGAGCGGAATATTTCCGAGTTTTTCATAAAACTAAGGTCAAGGACCATACTGTATACAGCACGCACTAGCGCTATTAGCTCCGTCTCATCCTCCGCATTAAATTCATACACTTTGTCGTATACTTCATCGTCTTTATCAGGTGTAACGAACAATATGTGTGCCCGCTCCACCCTATATTTTTTATAAGCCAGAGAATTATTTAAAAGTAATTTATAAAACCCCAGTTGCAACATATATTTATATAATGTCGCATACGAACGCCATTTTTCCTTATGATAGCCACCAGTTTTAAAATCATATGTCTCAATCGTTTTAGCCTTATCATCTATCAATATATGGTCGATTTTGCCAGTTACTGGTACACCATCTATAGATAATTTCTCCGACGCAAGGTTTACTTCCGCCTTACCCTGGCGTAAAATCTCCCCGAATTTATTCAGTGAAACTGCAAGATCAGCCGGGCCCTTTTCGCGGATTTTTTGCATAATATCTTGTGGTAACTCCTTTTTCTCAAGTTCCGCTAAAAAGTATTCTACCGCCTTTTCGTCAGAAAAACCTCGATTGGTTACCATCTCAAAAGTTTTATGCACCAAATCACCAAAAGCCAAAGCTTCCGTTTCTGGTTCTGCCGGCGCACGCAGAATTTGCCGCTTAAAGAACTCCACTGGGCCAGCATATACGATATCTATAAACGAAGTCAAGCTCGATGCGGACATCCGCCAATTCTTCACTCTATCCCGATAAATTGCTCGCATATCGGGCGTTAGCTTGGTATATGGCGCCAACCAATGCCTTAAATTCTCTGTTTTGTCGGAAGAAACGGACGCGCTTGATTCATAGTGGCAATCTACTTTTCCGGCCGGAATTAATGGCGAAAATACCTCGTCACCATCTGTATACTCTTCGAGATATTCTAATCTATCCGGCGCTTTGTCATTAAAATCATGCAAAGAATTCGTAATATATAGTGTACTTTTCGCCCGCGTTAATGCCACATATAGTATACGTAGTTTTTCACCGTCCGTGGTGCCAGTATGCCGTATCTGCATTAAGTTTTTCGGTAGAGCCAATAAGTTGTTGTTTCCCTTACCTTTGCCCCATGCCACATGGTCTGCCGATATAATAAAAACATATTCAAATTCGAGCCCCTTAGCTTTATGTGCAGTTAGTATTTGTACGGCCTCATCTGCATCTTTATATGGGCTAGTCTTATTTAGTGTCATTTCGGCAGCTTCATAATCATCTACCATATCAATTAGATCGTCCAATTTTAGACTCTTCTCGCCAAAATGCTTTCTCAGTTTTCCCCTCAGCGAAGCTAAATTCTCATATAGATTGAACGCCTCGTATTCATTATCTTTCGTATAATATGCTAAAAGCGGTGAACGATAGCCGTCTAATTCCGTCGAACCAATCATATAGCCCAATATTACCTCTAGTGGCTCTGTAAAAGATTTTGCAACTAAATTTGCTAGCCACTCCGTCACCTGCTTAATTTCCGCATTCTCCGAAGCACTTAAACGCTCAAATATCGCTTTGCGGTCTTTTCTGGCCTCACTAGTAACTTTTATTACTTCCAACATTGGTAATTTAAAAAATGGATATGCTAAAATTTCCAAAATAGATGTATTGCCACTCAGATTATTCTTTATTTCATAAATAAACCGTGCCAAAGTGAGAATTTCGTGTATTACCTCATCTTCAAATAAATTATCGCGCTTTTCATAAGCAATTTTTATCTCTGGCCGCGCCTTCAGGTATGGCAAAAGCGGCATAAAATATTTAGTTTTGTACGAAATTATAGCGATGTCACTTTGCTTCACGCCGGTTTTTATTAACTGATGAACCCTGCGCGCAATAAAATCATACTCCATGTCCGAGCTTAAAAATTCATGACGAAAAATCTGCGTTTTTTCTGGTGCGGGCTTATGAGCTATTAATTCCTTATCCGCAAACCTATCCGGCGCTTGGTTGATAATCTTGCGTGAAAAATCCAAAATTTCCTGCGTGCTACGATAATTTTCTACCAGTGGTATTACATTTGCCCCGTAATGTACCTGAAAATCTGTTAAGTTTGTAGAAAGCGCTCCCTGAAATTCATAAATCGCCTGATCATCATCCCCCACCGCCATAATCATTGGCTTTTCGTAGTCTGTCAACTGTTTGATTATCGCAAATTGCGATGGATTAGTATCCTGAAATTCATCCAACATAATAAACTGATAGTGTTCTTGCAGCGTAAGTTTAAAGCCATTATCAGCTTTTAGTATTCTTACTGCCTCCTGAATCATATCATCAAAATCATACAGGCCATTTTCTCGCAAATAGTCATCATATTCACCCATCACCCTGGCAATGCTGAGTAATTTTTTGTTAGCCACGCGATCTTTAAGTCGGTAATTTCCCTTCTCGTCCTTTTCGAAATATTTATCTTTCCAGCTAGAAAGTGGCTTAATTTTTTCCGCAGATTCTGCTTCTACTACCGCTATTTTCAAATCTCGTGCTAAGTCTGCGATGGAACGCTCCACACCGGATAAAATCGGTTGTGCATCCGCGTAGTTTATGAGTATTTCGTATATTGGTCGATAAGCTTTTTCATAAGATTCCTTAAATGCACGCGGTACAATATTTTTGAGTAATGGCGAAATCGCTTCAGATAATACTTTAGAATCTTCCAAATTCTGCTCGGCAATTCTTTTAAGATCATCTGCCAAAAGCCCCACAGATTTTGCCGAAGATATTACCTCGATAATATCCTTTACATTGTCACCGCGTAGAATATCACGTCCTGGCAATTTATTCTGGATGCCGCGAACAATTTTAAATTGTGTTACTTCATCTATTGCGGAATCTAACTTTCTATTATAATCTTCAGCATAGTTTTTGTATTGAGTAAGAATATCTGTACCGAAAGCATGATACGTGCCAATATTTACCTTTAGCCCGTCTTTGCCAATGATACTCTTTAACCGCTCGCGCATATTAGACGCGCCAGTTTCGGTAAAAGTAAGACATAAAATATTTTCTGGATTAGTATCAGTATTCTTCAAGATATACGCCACTTTTTCCGAAAGCAATTGGGTTTTGCCAGTGCCTGGCCCAGCCAAAACTAAAAGTGGGCCTTCTAAATATTCGACAGCCTCTTTCTGTTTAGAATTTAAGCCCATTTTTCACTCCTTTTTAGCAACTCTTTTAACTTCACCGCACTACTAGGAATAATTAATTCTCCATTTTTTATACGTTTTAAGGCCGGAACACCCTCTACAGTCTTTTCTGGTTTGTAGTTGGGTTTTTTTCGTAGCTGAACTCCGAATTCGAAATTACGAGATGGTGGAGCACAGGTAATTCTTAAATCGCCTATACCACATTCTAAGTCAACCGTTTCTGGTCTAGCCCCATTAGCCAAAAGCAGCGCCTTCATTTCTCCCGAAACTTCTGTAAGAAATTTAAGTTGTTTGTCAGTGTTTGGGGATATTTTTTCCATTCCCGCCAAAATCGCATAGACGTTCTTTAGCGCCCCGCACATCAAAACCCCTTTTTTATCATCCGTATGATCAAAATCTAGATAATCAGTTTTAAATAGATCTATAATACGCTTATCCGTAGCTGTGAGTTTAGTATTTTTATGTTCCTTTATATCTTTAGCAAACCCCGGACCACTTAACACCATATAATCTTTATAATCTTCGAATATTCTAGGCGACAATATGCCTTTTGTTGCAACAATAAGAGGTCTATCCTTTGGCAAACTAAGCAATATGTCCTGTACAACCATAGAAGGCACACATAAAACTATATATTCCGAACCTCTCAATGCCTCTAAAAGAGATGAATTTCCTATCGCTGGATCATAATAGCCCACCTCGTGGCCATTTTCCGCTAGTACTCCTCCAAGAGCAGTCCCAAAAGCTCCAGCTCCTAAAATTGCTATCTTCATAATATATATTATACAACACCACCCATAGTTTTTTCGCTGCGGACTACTATACTATTCTATAGACAATATCTTTCCCGTACCATATTCTAATCTTAATAATCTTTGATTCCTAGAGCCCCGATACTTTAAACTTAAATCTCGTTGCTTCATGATAAACGGGCCATCAATCAAAACGTCCAAGGATTTTAGAAACTCCCAAGGTTCCCCGCCAAATTCTTTTATTGCCTCATAAGTAAATCCCGAAAAACTCCAAACATCCCAACCGAATTCTTTTCTTACATAATCAGCGATTCTTCTGCAAGCCTTAGCCTGGACAAACGGCTCCCCCCCACAAAAAGTTAACCCGGCCTGGCCCTTAAAAGTTGAGAGTTGGTTTAAAACATCCTCTATCGGCATCAAAACCCCTGAGCAGTAGTCCCAAGTTTCAGGGTTTTGACACCCCGGGCAATGATTGGGGCATCCCTGGGTCCAAACCACCGCCCTCAGGCCATCTCCATTAACGATATTATCTCTTTCTAAGGGGCCGGAGAGCCGGATCATTCCGTCCGGCGTCTCGACCTGCCTAGCTAATTTTTCTAAAGAAAGTTCACACCAATCAGTCATTATTCACCCTTAGCACAGTTGCAAACTTTTTCGAACGGTAAATCGCCCTCTAATCTACCGCAATGCGGGCACCTTTCTCCGGTAATAATCCCCGAAAAACCACATACTGGATCCCTATCCACGGGGTGATTAACTGAGCCGTATCCAATTCCCTCATCATGCATCTTCCTTATTACCGCCTCGAACGCTGGTAAATTCTGAGATGGATCACCATCCAGCTCAATATAAGTAATATGCCCCGCATTACATAGATTATGATAAGGCGCTTCAATCTCAATCTTTTCAAAAGCAGAAATTGGATAATAAACTGGCACGTGGAAAGAATTCGTATAGAAATCACGGTCGGTTACGCCAGGAATCACGCCGAACTCCTTCCGATCAATTTTCGTAAAGCGCCCCGCAATTCCTTCAGCTGGCGTGGCAAGCAACGAAAAATTCAATTTATATTTTTTAGAATATTTATCACAGTTCTCGCGCATATGAGTAACTATATCCAATCCTAAATCTCTAGAATCTTCATCTTCACCATGGTGTTTTCCGGTCATAGCAACTAAAGTTTCAGCCAATCCAATAAACCCAATAGAAAGCGTACCATGCTTAATTACATCTCTTAAAGTATCATTCCAACCGAGCTTCTCGCTCCCAAACCAGTTTCCTTGACCCATCAAGAACGGGAAGTTTCGCACATGTTGGTTGGCCTGGAATTCAAATCTTTCAAGCAACTCATCTTTTACTAAGTCCATTTTTTCATCAAGTTCTTTATAGAATCCTTCCCAATCCGCTTCTTTACGCTCCCCCAAACATATTCCATGTTTAATCCCAATTCTAACTAAATTTACAGTGGTAAACGATAAATTCCCTCGTCCAGTAACGATCCCATCACTTTCTGGAAAAACCGAAGCAAACACTCTGGTTCTGCATCCCATGGTTGCAATCTCCGTCCTATAATCACCTTTCTTATAATATTTTAAATTATATGGGGCATCAATAAAACAAAAATTCGGGAATAATCTTTTAGCAGATACTTCCATCGATTTTTTAAATAAATCGTAATTTGGATCTTCTGGATTATAATTAACCCCTTCCTTAACCTTGAAAATTGAAATTGGAAAAATGGGAGTTTCGCCCTTACCCAAACCATTTTCGGTTGCCTCTAGCAAATATTTAGAGACCAGTCGTCCTGCAGGGGTAGTATCAGTTCCGAAGTTAATTGAAGTAAACGGAACTTGCGCCCCAGCTCGACTATGCATAGTATTTAGGTTATGGATAAATCCTTCCATAGCTTGCCAAGTTTCGCGTTCTACATCCTCATTTGAAGCCTCAAGAACTTCTTTCGGCCATTTAGCTTTTGCTAATTTTTTATCATCACCAAACTCATAATCATCTTTAATTTCTAGGTCGAGCTTTTTCCCCGTAAATTTGTTATATTTATTTAAATTACGTTTTAGAGCCTTCCGATAGGATTTATTTACTCCTGGCGCCATAGCATAATCGAAGTTAGGAATTGATTGCCCACCATGTTGTTCATTTTGATTTGCCTGAAGCAAAATCGCTGCTAAAGCACCGTAACTACCAATAGAATTAGGAGTACGAAGATGCCCGTGACCGGTATTAAACCCCCCGTTTTCAAACAAAACAAACGGATCGCTCTGACAACAAGTCAAAGTTCCCGTAGCATAAAAATCAAGATCATGAATATGAATATCGCCATTATCATGCGCGGCCGCAATATCAGGACGAAGCATCAGGGATTTTGCAAAAACTTTTGAACCTTCCGCCCCGAATTGCAACATTTTTCCCATGGCCGAATTTCCATCCACGTTAGCATTCGAGCGCTTAACGTCAGAATCTTCGCTGGCATCAGAATGTGAAATAGTACGATAGATTTGCATTAAGTCTGATTTAGCTTCACGTCGACGAGAGCGCTCTTGGCGATAACGGATGTATTCCCGGGCCGTTTTCTTGAACTTGGACTCCATCAAAACTTCTTCGACTAAATCTTGGATTTGCTCCACGTTGGGAGTTCTTACTTTTATTTCTGTCTCCGCACGCTTTAAAACCTTATCGGATAAAGCCTTTGCTCGATCAGCCTTAAATTCTTCTGTAGCTAGCCCCGCCTTAGCGATAGCCTCAGTGATCTTCTCTGGATCAAATTTTGCTATCTTCCCGTCACGTTTAATAATTCTTTTGAACATTTTACCTCCTTGTGCGTTCAATTATTTGTATGACATTTTACTACGTGTGGCATATTAATAATATATCCTTCACACATACATTATTAGTTAACTTAAAGTTAGCTATACGCCATATATAGTGCTTAATATCTAATATACACCACTAAATATGGATTTACAAGACTTTTTATGCTTATTTTTAGCAAAATCCCTTTCAGAAATTGTAGAATCTGATTGAGCAGAAAAATTGGACATACTTTCGATTCTCTCGATTTTATTCTTTATCGCCTGGCCAATACGAAATTAACTATTTACAACAGAGATGGCTGCAACTTAAAGGAAGAAGAACTCTAGAAATCTAACGACCGAAAACAACAGAAGCAAATTGTATCCTCTGGTATACTCTTATTGTAAATAACAGCATAAAATGACCCCCTATTCTTGCGGGGGGCTATAGCGATATTTGTAAATTACGAAACAGTTAAAATTATTTCATAATCTGAATGGTGAGGCTTAATTAATCAGGCTTTAACAGATTATAAAAAGGACATGAAAGAAGAACTTCGAGATATGCTAGCTACTTAGTATCGATTATTCTAATTTTTGCGAAGTTTTTGCCAGTTAATCCAATATTCGCATCCTCCCATTTGCAAGAAGTCTCTTCAAGTTGTTTTGGTGAAAGGATAACCATTTTATAGGTATCTTTGTCTGGTTTTAAAGCGCCTACTCCTACCCAAAATTTTGCAATCGAAGATTTTGTAGTGCCTAAAGAAATCGTCGTTCCAGATGGGAGCGGTTGGTTAAATACTAAGATTTTATCTGGGCGATTTTTATGGTAGCCGGTACCCCCTTTTATCGCCAAATAGGCATCATGAATTCTATAAATTTTCTCGCGCCACTTTGGATCGTTAGATTGTCCATCGGCTAGTCTGACGTTTAACTCGACCATCCTAGTGCTATCATCGGAAAGCTCAGGCATAGGGGTTGTTTCAAGTTGTTTTTCAAGTGCTTGGTCAAAATCTTCACGAGAAGCAAATCGAGAACCAACAGTAGTGATTGTCATCTTCAGGTTCTCAGGTTGATATAGCTTCAAAAAGTCCATGAGTTTTTGATAGGAATCGATATAAGCTTTCACCTCTTCTGGTTTATAGTTATCAAGGACTTCTACGATATAATCATCAACAAAGAAATCAAACCAAACGCCAGGCTTATACATCTCGCAAATTGGTTTTACGTATTTTGAATAATACATTAAAGAGAATAATTCCGCCCAGTCTACTTCGGGGGCTTCTTCTAGGCGCCATAGCTTATAGGCACCGTGAAGAAAGGTCAGATTGATAGGTTGGCTCTTTTCGACACAATAATGGACAGACTCCTTGACATGATTAATAAGATCTTCATTTGCTGAGTACTTACGAAACTTTTTCGATAACAAAAGGCGGACTATTTGAGCTTCCAAATCATCCTCCGGTTGAATATCGCTCGGAGTTTTGAGTTTTTCTAGTTCGTTCTTGATATATTGTTCGGCAGTCATAATCTTTTGGAGATGCGAGATGGTTGCTATGCCATCGTTGTAGTCTTGCCGACTACCACCTGCTCTCGGTCATCGCATCTCTCATATTATATCATGGAATAGAAAAATTTCGAGCATGGTGTGGGGGATTTAACCGCCAAATTATAGAGATGAAATGCGGTTTTGATATGTTTTTTGTCGTAAAAACGGCATAAAAATAACCCTCTATTTTTGCAAGGGACTTAACAGATATTTATAGATTACGAAATAGATAAAAATTATTTTATAACCAGAATGGTGGGGCCAAGTTAAACAGGTTTTAACAATATACAAGGAAAATTTAACGCTATTTAGTAATTATTATGAATAATAATAATAATTACTAACTAATGCTTGGCCAATAGAACAAAAGGCTACGGGCTAGCCGTGGTTGTTTTTTACTAGACGTTACGTTACATTGTTTTCGTTTTGAATACCGTTCATGGCATCTTGAGCATTTCGAAGGGTAGTTTCGGCAATTGCATACAATGCCTCTTTGGTATAGAAACCTTGGTGAGCAGTCATAACAACGTTTGGATAATCCATCAATCTTGAAGCAGACGGGTTCGGAAGCAAGGAGCTAGAATGGTCATAATAAATATCGCGATCCTCTCCTTCATAAACATCAAGACCAACGCCTTGGAATTTCCCCATTTTGATTCCCTTTATTAAGTCGCTGGTATTAATAAGTGACCCACGCGAAGTATTCACAAGAATGACATCGTCGTGCATTTTATTAATGGCATCTATATTAATCATATGATAATTTTCGTCAGTTAATGGGCAATGTAAAGATATTAAATCACTGCGTGATAAAAGCTCATCTAGACTGACATATTCTACAATCTGATCGAGTGCAGGATTTTTATACATATCATAAGCAATAACGTTCATGCCAAAGCCTGCGCAGATGCGACACATAGCAGCACCAATCTTTCCGGTGCCAATAATGCCGGCAGTTTTCTGAAATAGAGTAACACCACATAGCCCGTCGATATCGAAGTTATTGTCACGGATACGATTATATGTTTTACAAAGACGACGGTTAGCAGCGAGCGCAAGACCCATAGCTAATTCAGCAATAGCTTCTGGAGAATATTTGGGAACAATTTTAGTTATAATACCTAACTTCTTTGCCGCTACAGTGTCAATATTATTATAGCCGGCGCAGCGCATTAGCACGATTTTTACATTGTTTTTTGCTAATACATTTAGGGTTTTGGCGCCAATGTTTGCGTTAACGAAAGCGCAAATAGCATCATATCCGTCAGCCATAGTAGCTGAGCGTGGGCCGAGTTCGTGGCTGGTATAATCTATATCAATATCTGGGTATCTATCAATAATGGCGTTGAAAGATTCTTTATCGAACGTTTTTGCTGCATAAAATAATATTCTCATGTCTAAAGTATACTTCAGAAAAACAAAAAAGTACACAACAGGCACATTCCTTCAAATAAAAATGCTTTAGCGTTTTTAAATAATAGCACAATAATGGGGTTTACTAAGTCAGGCTTTAACAGCCTACAAGGAAGATGTCCGCAAAAATCGGCACTTACATTTAATGATATAATAGAAGAATGAGTAAAGTAGTGTACCCATCTTATTCAAAGCACAATTATTACGCAAAACAAATAATCTCGGCATATGTGTTAAAAAAAGGTCCCGTGCCCCTTAATCCATTCATGAACTGGGGCTATTTCCTGGATGACATGGTCGACCGCGACCTTGTGCGTAAGGCAAATACGAGACTAATAGAGTTAAGCGATGAAATCTGGCAATTTGGCGAAATATCAAATGGATGCTACCATGAACTATTGCTTGGCATGAAGCGGGGGATATTAATTAAATTCTTTACCGTCGGTGGTCAAATGGGTATGGTTAAGCCGATAAAGAATTTGGATGATTTGATATTCGAGCAAGGACTAGTTGACGAAATAGACGTTGAAGAGTTTAGACAAAGATTGAAGAAGTATCAATCGTCAAAACCGACAAGTATTTCCGACTAGGTCAAATTATTGGGGATTTAACGGACAAAAATATAGAGGTAAAAGACAATTTTTGACGTGTTTTTTGCCATAACAATAGCATAAAAATAGTCCTCTATTTTTTTCAAGGGATTTAACAAATGTTTATAGATTAATAAATAGTTGAAAATAATTATATAAACCGTTTGGCGGGGCTTAATTAATCAGGTTTTACTCGCGTACAAAGAGGACATAGAGGAAAAACTCCAACGTCGCATATACGAAGAGTAGCTGGCTACCCCATGTCACTATTATACCATGCGGTGCATAATACCAGAAAAATGTTATAATATAGGTATGAGCAAGAAAGTTGGCGAAATATATATACTTATAGTATGATATCGAGTAATGGAATTAATGAGAGTGGCAGAGTGAAAGTATTGATATTTACTCATAGAAGTGATGTTGATGGAATGGGTGGTGTAGTTTTGGCGAAGCTTGCGTTTGATGAGGTCGACTATGTACTTTGTGAATCTCTTAATCTTCAGGATAGAATGAGGGGGTATTTTGATAGTGGGGCGATATACAAGTATGATAGAGTATTTGTGACCGATATGTGGCTCGAGGAGCCAATGCTTTCAAAGGTGGCTGATGATGCTCGGCTGAATAATAAGTTCCTACTATTTGACCACCACGAGTCTGCTCTTGAAAGAGGTTTTAATAAGTATTCCTTTACAACTATCAGGATTTCCGATAAAAAAGGGTTGTGTAGTGGCACAAGTTTGTTCTATGAATATTTGATTAAGAATGGTCTGATTGATGCAGGGGCCCAGGCGATTAGTGAGTTTGTAGAGTTAACCAGAAGACATGATACCTGGGAGTGGAAGACGAAGTATCACGACGAATTGCCACACCGGCTAGCGCTTTTGTTCGACTCGGTAGGATGCGAAAACTACATACAGTTGATGGTGAAGAAAGTCGGCGATAATAGCAGTGTTCATTTTGAATTTGACGAAAGTGAAAAAATGATGATTGATAATCGACTACGACTTGTTCGAGAAAAGGTATCTGAGTATTCAAAGAAATTGATCTTTAAACAAATGTTTGGGTTAAAAGCGGGTGTATTTTTTATTGATTACGACTACCGGAATGATTTAGCTGAGTATTTGAAGCAGCAAAAATTTGACATAGATTTCGTGATGATGATTGCACTGGATTATGGCTCGATTTCTTATCGGTGCGTGAATGAAAATGTGAATGTTCGACTGATTGCAGAAAAAATGGGCGGTAGAGGGCATGACAAGGCGGCAAGCAGCCCAATCTCTGGTTCTGCAATGAAGAAAATTTTAGATACTTTGACTGACTCTGGTTTACGAACTTAGATTGCATCACGCCGAGGCCAACTAAAGCATAGTGTGTTATAATCGTCGAATGAGATTATTTCTAGCTAGCCATGACTTCGGTAACTATAAGGATGAACTCTTAAAATTAATGGGAGTCGGCAGAAGGGCATTGATGATTGCCAACGCCAGGGATTTTTGCACAGAAGATGAGAGAAGATCTGTTATTTCTTGTAAACTTGATGTAATGAAACAGGCGGGGATTGAAGCAAAGGAACTGGATCTTAGAAATTACTTTAGTAAAAAGGACAAACTTCGCTTATTTATTGACACATATAAACCAGATTTAGTCTATGCCATAGGCGGAAATGTTTTTTTACTATCGACTGCTTTTCGTCTTAGCGGTTTTGATAGTATTTTACTCGATGATTTAAGGCAGGATGAATATGTTTATGGTGGCGGTAGTGCTGGCGCTATGATTGCCTCAAAAACTCTAAAGTATTACGGGCATGATCACTTATCGTCCGAAATGGTGTCTGCCGTCTATGGAGTAGATGCCGTGCTTGATGGCCTTGGATTGATCGATGGATACATTGTGCCTCACGCGGACGTGCCTGAATGTCTTAATGTCACGAATGTATATCGTGAACGTATAGAGAGTGGCGAAGAAAAAGCTATCCTACTAAATCAGCTAGCTTTCTGTGATAGTGAAAGACGGCGTAGGGACAATACTTCTACCATAGATTTCTCTGTGTTTTATTATATCATTGGCCCTTTTGATCTATCACCCGGACTTATTGTTTTATTGATGTTGCGTAAATTCTAATTTGAACTGGTTTTTGTCAAAAAAATAAGTCGCGAGCGACTAATTTTTGGTGGAGTGTGCGAGGCTTCTTTTTTGCTTTGCAAAAAATAAAAACTTCGGGGCGTCGTCTCGCAAGAGCCAGATTAAATTCCGGCTCTTGGCTCGTTTCCTACCGAAGGCGAACTCTGCGAGTTCTCGTCTCTCACATTGCCATGTATAGAAAATACTCAACCAACAGGTTGAGTATTTTCTATGGTGGGTCGCAAGAGGCTCGAACTCCTGACCTCCTCGGTGTAAACGAGGCGCTCTAGCCAACTGAGCTAGCGACCCAGCTACCTAATTATATCATATTTTGCTAAAAAGTGTTATAATGGGGCGAAACGGAGGTACCATGAAATTTCAAAGTTATGTCAGGGTGGCACGACTAGCGGCGGGCGCCAGCTTGTTGATTGGGCTAGGGAATTATGCACTGCTTAAACTGGGAAACCCTATCGGCCCATTCTTATTTGCGTTCGGCTTACTCGGCGTATGTGTTCTCAAATTAAATTTATTTACCGGCAAGTGCGGATTCTTATTTGAGGACGATATCAAGATTAGTGGGCTGGTTGTAATTTTATTGTTCAATTTAGTTTTCGGTTACTTTATTGGTTGGCTATTCGGCCTTATCGATAGCGATATTGTAGCCACTGCCGCTGCTAGGGTGGCTAGCTGGGGCTATTCCGCAGAATTTTTCTTAAAGGCTGTATTGTGCGGCGTCATTATGTATTTAGCGGTGGCGATTTATCGTAGAGGATCAGTATGGGGAATTTTGCTTGGTGTACCTCTGTTTATTTTCTGCGGTTTTCAGCACTCAATCGCCAATATGGTTACGCTTGGTGTTGCAACTAGCTTTCATTGGTCTATTATATTATGTGCAGCTGGCAATTTCGTAGGATCGCTCGCCGCCTGGGGATTGTGCGGTAGGGTTATTCTGCCGCCGAAGCAAACATCTGCCACTACGACAGCTATGGCTGATGAGGACCAGTCTACTCGTAC
>JAZUMU010000008.1:0-31974 GCA_045603805.1 Candidatus Nanosyncoccus sp. | reverse complement strand
GGTACATATATAGAAACAGAAGATAAAGTATCTATAGTAGCTACTATAGATAAAGATAGTAAAGAACCTACTATAGTAAGTGTGAAAGACACACTATATGCTACTACAGATGCATCGGGATACACAGTAACTATGTCTATGATAGAAGGCGCATTAACTAGTAATCTATACTTAAATGGAGATGAAAGTAGTGAATACTATATAGCTCCAGTAGAAGCAGAAGATGAGGATGAAAACGAAAATGCTACTAAAGGTGTAGAGCTAGCTACTAATACATGGGGATATAGACTAAGCGAGGAGAGTGGCTACCTACCAGTGCCAGTAGCAGATGCTCCAGCCACAGTAGCGGAAGAAGAGGAAGCAGTAACTCATGAGGAGATAAATGTATACTATGGTCTAAAGGTAGCTGGTACTTTGCCACTAGGAACATATAGTGGAGAGATAGAGTATAACATTACTCCAGTAAACCCTATAGACAAACTTACCTATATGCAAGATTTTGCTAGATTATCTGCAGAGGAAAAGACAGCACTGATAGCAGCTATGCCGGAAGGTGAACAATATATATTAAAAGATGTTCGTGACGAGAAGCCATACTACATATCCAAGCTGGCTGATGGCAATGTGTGGATGACGCAGAACTTAGATTTCAACATAGTAGCAGGTGAGACTTATACTTCTGCGGATACTGACATTTCTGCGGATTGGATTCCGTCAGTATCAACATACCCTTCTAATGATCATTCTTGGGATAACGGAAGCCTTACTGCTCCAAATTCTTATGACCCAGGCGATTTGTTCTGGAATGGTGAATTGCGCAGTGACGATGACGGCACATTGGATAATATGACAAATGACTTTGGCAATATGCATTATCATATAGGCAATTATTACAACTGGACTGCAGTCGTAGCTATGGATGATTCTAGTGCATATAATACAGGCCAAGACGTAGGACAATCTATTTGTCCGGCAGGGTGGGGCCTTCCGCTACATAGTGGGGATAGGTCTTTCCATAACTTAATATCTGCACAAGAGCTTGTTTCTGGAGTAGAAGGCAATATACAGTTAAATCCTGTTTATTTTGCGTATGATGGGACATTGACTACAGAATCTAGCAGAGTAGGCAATGTTGGTTTTTATTGGAGTGGCTCTGTGCTTGATGGTAATGCAGCATACTACCTAAGTTTTAATTACAATGGCAACATAGATACTTCCGCCAACATGGGCTGGCGCGCAACTGGGCATCAGGTGAGATGTGTAGCCAAATAGGTAATCAATGACCCCAGAATTACGGGCGGAGGGGCGCCCGCAATTTTTGTGGGATGAATTTGACTTATTTAGGGCTTCGTGGGATAATAGGCAGATGCTATACGCCCTTAAAGGGTGGTAAGTAAAATCGTACATTAAAAGGAGAGATGTAGATGGATGGGCCTAACGTGATTTATAACTCTGGGGCAAATTATAGGTTTTTGAAACCGGGCATATATATGCACAGTAAATACACGTATGCTAATGGCGCGGTATGCACTACGCTGGATGTTAGGTTCAAAAGGCCACATGACCCCCGGGAAAACAACACGGCAATGAGCGACAAGGTAATGCACACTATCCAGCACCTGGGCTCGGAATTTTTGCACAGTCACCCAGTGTGGAGTGACAATGTAATTCTCTTTAGCCCGATGGGAAGTAAGACCGGATTTTACCTGGTACTGGCCGGCGACTATCATGTAGCAAAGGACAGCGACATTCATAGGCTAATCATGGACATGTGTAGATATATTGTGGACTATGATGGCGAAATCCCTAATGCAACGCCGATGCAATGCGGCAACTGCACAGAGCATAACCTTCGCTCCGCCAAACGTCAGACTGCGCTTTATCTCAAAACGTTAATCAAAAACCCATGTTTTGAATACCCTATACTATGAAGGAGGATTGTCATGAACATAACTGTAACATCATCACAAACCAAGCACGAGGCTATGATTGCCGCATGGGATGCAAATTGTCTCCACAACGTGCGGTCGAAGCTACTGATAGCACCGGAGTCTTTTATAGCTACGCAAGACATAGCACTGGCAAACGGTAAAGTAGTTAAGCGTGGCGCGAGAGTGTTCGACTGGGATACAGCCAAGGCACTCAGTGACGAGGGCAAATTCGGCAATGGCTGGCGCCTTCCCACGATAGAAGAAGCGGAAAGTCTGGCCAACAAAGCGCATTTGCTGGCTCGCACTATTCGGCCTGGATATGTTAGCCCTAACGACATGTTCGTGTGCCGCCATGCTCCGGAATATACCGATGAGAAGGTGTTGAATCCCTGCGGTGTATTTTTCTGGACAAGCACGGAAGAGAACGAGATGTACGCGTACTTTGCAGAAATAATAGGCGTTAAAACATTTTCTGCTAATGCATCCATGTGCAAATCTTTTGGCCTGAGTATTTTGTGTGTAAAAGATACTTAAGGCGACAGCCAGTGCCAAAAGCGCTGGCTTTTTCTTGATTTCTTTTAATTTCTATGCTATTATTGAAGGACGCATCGAGCGAAAGTTCGAAAATTTTGCACATTAGGAGAGGAAGTACAATGAGAGAGTATATTGCGCCTGGGATTTATTTGTGTAACCAAAAGAGCCTAGGGCATCGTACAGTGCAACGTTTCTACCTGCATTTTACGGGATTTTTACAAAACAAGCATTTTTACAGTGATACTATCAGTACAATGGAGTGCTTGGGTAACATATTCTTCAAAGAAAATGCTAGCCGGTATAAGTTTATCAGTTTTCGCCCTACTAAGGATCAAGATGGGTTCTGCCTAACGATGGGCAAAGACTGTAAAGAAATAATTGTCGAGCTGGTAAGGTCGTTCTGCGGATTCATTGTGGGCGTGGAAAAAACAACCGCTACAATGTGCCGGATTTAGCTGGCGCAAGAATCATCGCATCCGACCACTATGTACTCCTTTACAGGGGGAGTAAGCCGACACGCTTATAAGTGTCGGCTTTATTCTTTTAGTCCTAAGCAAGTGTAAGTGTTGACTTTTTGCCAAGGTGTGATATAATTAAAAGATAAGGAGTTTTATATGTACCAACAGCAAGAGGTGGAGAAAAAAGAGCGTCGAAAAATTATAGCTACAGCTACTGCTATTGCAGTGATTATTTTGTTGTTAATAGTGGCTATAATCGTAGTTGCTACAAAAAAATCTAGTCGCACTGAAGTTAGTAAAAGCGAGAATAATGCCGCTTTTGAGCTAAATAAAGACGAGGAACAAAAAAATGAAGATATGAATAAAAATAATACCGAGCAGAAAACCGAGGACGAGGAAGTGGCCTCAAGTGAAGTTGCCAAAACCGAAGCTGAGTCGACGGAGACCTCGGATAACAAAAATAGTTCATCAAATGCAGCCAAAGAGAACGAGAATAAAAAAGCTGGCAACACAATTAATGCATCTACGTCGGCCAATAGCGACAAAATGCCCAGTACTGGCCCAGAGGAACTTTTGCCGATTGCTCTTATAGCGGGGGCGATCGTAGCCTATGTTTCTTCTTCCGTATTGGCAAAGCGTGAAAATTAGAGAAAAATGGATAAAAAAAGCGAGAAAAATCTCGCTTTTTTGGGGCTTTATGCTATAATAAGAATACGCCCGGATGGTGGAATTGGTAGACACGTATGCCTTAGGAGCATATACCGCAAGGTGTGCAGGTTCAAATCCTGTTCCGGGCACCAGATCACAACGATTTTGATTTTTTCGCCCACAGGGCGACTTTTTATTGCCGGGTAAAACTCGGCACTAGATAATGTTATAAACCTATAACACGTAAGCTCAAAACGGTTCATAAAATATCCCAACTGAGACATAGCTCCCTTAGGAAAAAATCTTAGAGTCCGTCATGAATCGTCGCCAAGGCTCTGAGATAATACGAACGAGTTGATTTTTTTAGGAGAAGTGGTATAATAGTTTTGTTGTTCAAGAAAATATTATTAGGGGGAATTATCATGAACAAAGATTTATTAAAAGACACTCATAAAGCCTACGATTCATTTAGGTCTCTTTTGATAGGAGACATATTGGGAGTTCCTATGGCTTGCTCTGCAAACATTTGCGTTCCCACCAAGATCACTATCTCTGGCTTGCCGACCAAGAAGCAAGAAGATAAAACTTCTAAGGTCAGCTTCAGAGTAGATAAGCTTGGCTCTATTGGCGAAGTCGAGGTGGCCAACTCTAAGAGCGGCCTAAAGATTTTAGACATAGCGCCATCTTCGCTTTTGACTATCGATGAGGCAGACTATTTCCTGCGAGGGCAGAAAAATGGTAGCTTGAGCATTAAGCAAATCGAAGGCATAGAGCTTTGTACACGTGGTACGCCTTACCATGATGGCGTAGTGAAAGCTCTTTGCGGAAATTCTACTGCGGGCATAATAACCGCCGAAGCGCTGAGAAAAGTTTTAACCTATATATTATGCTCGACGAATTACTCACCGCGGCTTCTCTATCTCTTACTATATAGATTAGAGGGTGGCGTCGGCAATAGATGGGGAGAACCTTTAGGACAGAGCTATGAACCTATTAAAACGGATAAAATAGTTCGTGCTATTAGGTTCGGTGCTACTAACGTAAGTGCCGCGGAAGAACAAGATTTGTTTGGCAAGCTGCATGACGACAATAGTGCTTGCCTGAAGGACTATCTCAGGGAAAATCATAAAGACTGCGAAGCAGCGGGCAAGTTCATTACGAAGTCAAATGCCCCAAAGGTGAATTGTCATCAAACATTACTGGCCGGGTGTGTAGACGTTTATCTTAGCGTATTCAACCACCCGAGTTTCAGATGAGTGTATCCAGCAGCCCCGGCGCACGCCGGGGCTTTTTCTTGCCCATGAATTGATAATGTAAATACGAATTATATGCTATAATCATAAGCAGAATGGGCAAAATAACCAAGTACCTGAATCAGCTGATAATTGGAAATGTTTTTGATGCTCCAGAAATTTTGGAAAAATATTCCGTTGACAGGTCAGCCTTAAAGATTAAGCCGAAATTTGTTGCTTTCCCGGAATCTACTGAAGATATCCGTAAATTAATGCGTTTCTTTAATCAGATTGCTGCGAAAAATATCCCTGTTTCAGTGACGGCCAGAGGAGCTGGGCTTGATAGGGGCGGAGCGGACCTGTCTTCTGGCCTAATTATCTCTACACAAAAACTTAACCATATGCTTGAAATAGACCCTCGGGAGAGGCTTGTACGAGTGCAAGCCGGGATAACCTTAAGAGAGCTTAATACAGCACTTTCAGTTTCAGGGCTTACCCTTCCAATCGGCGGACATGACGAAGATACTATAGGAGGATTAATTTCTAATGCTCCAGTTGATTCAAAATTTGCGAAGTACGGTGGAATTCAAAATTATGTCGAGAGAATTGAAGTAGTGCTAGCAAACGGGGAATGCTTACAGACTAGTCGAATGAAGAAATACGCTGTAGCCAAGAAAGCAACGGAAAAGTCTCTTGAGGGAGATATTTACCGAAAAATATCTAAAATGCTCCACGATAAGCCGGAATTAGTTGAGAATATATCTAAAGACCCCTACAGACGTATCGGTTACTTCGAAATTAATAAGGTAAAACACCGGGACACGATAGATCTTATGCCGTTATTCTTTGGAGCACAAGGAACCTTAGGAATTATTTCTGAAGTTATTTTAAAGGCCGTCCCTTTGCCGAGACGTCCAATCAGAGCGGTGGCTACCTTTAAAGAACTTGATCTGGCTGTAGATTTTGCGTACGATTTAAAAAAGTTAAAGCCATCCGAGGTGAATCTTTATGACCTAAAAATTGTCCAAGAAGCAAAGGAGTCTGGCAAAAATCTTGATGGAGTTATCCGAAGGCTAGAAGATGGGTTCGTCGTCTTTGCAAGTTTCAATGAAAAACCTGGGAGTTGCTTAAAGAAACTGAACCTACTAAGAGAACGTTCTCCTAGAGGCACTAAGTTTGTTTTTGAATCCCCCGATAACCGAGCAACGCTTGATGAGTTTGAGAATGCCTTAGTCGTATACCTAAATAATGGCAAAAATACTGAGAGGGTACCGATTCTAACCGATTTTTATTTACCTTCCATAAACTTAGCTGAGTTTCTAAAGGACTTGAAGATTTTGGAGCAAAAATTAGACCTGGACTTGTTGCTTTTCGGGTCTCTTAGTACCTCCATTTATAGTTTGCGTCCGAAATTTAATATTAAGGATAAAAACTATAACAAAAAAGCAGCGACCTTTCTTCGTGCAGGAGCTTACATAATTGACCGTCAAGATGGCCAGCTGGCTGGTGGGTCCCCAGAAGGACGCCTGAAGGCTGTCGTGACTAACGCCGATTTGAAAGAATCAGAAAAAAAGTTATACACTCGCGTTAAAGACATTTTCGATGCTAATGGAGTTCTAAACCCGGACGTGAAACTTGGAGCAAGTTCTAAATACACTTTAACGCACTTTCGAACTTCTAGTTTGCCGAAAATTATGTTATAATAGCTAAAATTTATAGGAGTATTTATGAAAACTACAGTGAAAAAACTGTCTGATTCTCGCGTAGAAATCACGGTGAGTTTGGATGCCAAAGATTTAGCTACCGCTAAAGCTAAAGCCCTGGAAAAACTAGCAAAGGAAATACATGTCGAGGGATTCCGAAAAGGAAAAGTCCCTGCAGAAATAGCTAAGAAGTTCATTCCAGAGAATGACCTTAATGCAGAAACGGTGGACACTGCGGTGCGCACTACGGTTATTGGGGCTTTTGCCAAGAGCGAGAAATCTCCCTTAGCTTTGCCAAGTATTAACGTAATAAAGTATGTACCAGACGAAGTAGTGGAATATACTGCAACGGCTGACATTGTTCCGGAAGTCAAGTTGGGCGACTATAAAAAGCTAGGCGTAAAAAAACCAGAAGTTAAAATTTCCGCTAAAAATATTGATGAAGTTTTGGGCAACATTGCGACCTCTTTCGCTGAGAAGAAAGCTGTAAAAAGAACTGCGAAGGAAGGAGATGAGGTCATTATTGACTTCGTAGGCAAAAAAGATGGAAAGGAATTCAAAGGAGGTTCAGCAAAAGATTATAAACTTGTTTTAGGATCTAAGACTTTTATTCCAGGGTTTGAGGATGGTATTATCGGGCATGAGCCAGGGGATAAATTTGATTTAAAATTGACTTTTCCGAAAGATTATGGTGTGAAAGACTTGGCCGGTGCTAAAACAATTTTCGAAGTCCTCCTGAAACAAGTGAATGAGGTTATAAAACCCGAAATCAATGACGATCTCGCTAAAAAATGTGGCCCATTTAAAAATCTTGAAGAGCTTAAGGCTGATATTGAGAAAAATTTAGCTTCCCAGGATAAATATCGTGCAGAAGAGAAGTTTAAAGACGACTTGGTAGACGCCCTAGTAAAGAAATCTAAAATACCTGCTCCGGAGATTTTAATTGACGACCAAATGCGAATGATCCGAGATGATATGACCCGCAATGCCGCCTCACAAGGTATGACCTTCGATGAATTCTTAGAAACTAATAAAGAGACAAAAGAAAACTGGGAGAAAGAAGCACGAAAAATAGCAGAAGCCCGCGTGAAAGCCTCGCTCGCCTTACAAAATTTGGCGATCGAAAACAAAATCACAGTATCAGATGACTCTGTGGCTGCAAGAATTGCTGAGCTAAGAGATGTTTATAAAAAATCTCCTGAAGCCCTAAAGAACCTGAAAGATCCTAATGTGAAGATGGATATTAAAAATCGCATGATTATCGAAAAAACTCTGGATTTCTTAGTCAAGGAAAATTCGTAAACGTCTAGTTGAGCCTATCTTTTGTTTTCTAAGTAGAAGTAGTCGGCTCTGAAAATATTTTAATTAAAAAGCTAGATTTTTAGGGATAAGTATGGTATAATTGTTGAAAGAGTTTCAGCCGATTTGTGACTGCTGTAAGCAAATCGGCATGTAGCAAACGCTAGACATGGTGTTTTTCGGCTAGAATTAGTTACTTTGACACCATATATAGTGTAGGGTTTGTTACTATATATTATATATCAATTTAAAAGAGGAAAAATAGATGCCAACTATCAATCAGTTGATTCGCAAGCCTCGTAAAAAGGCTGCGAAGAAATCAAAATCTCCAGCTTTAGGCTCTATAGTCAATACTTTGAAGACTAAACGTTATGAGAGAGCCGCACCTTTAAAGCGCGGGGTATGTATAAAAGTTACTACTAAAACTCCGAAAAAGCCAAACTCAGCTATGCGTAAAGTTGCGCGCGTTCGTCTGACGAATGGCCAAGAGGTTTGGGCCTATATTGGCGGAGAAGGCCATAATTTACAGGAACATGCCGTAGTATTAGTCCGCGGTGGGAGAGTGCCAGATTTGCCTGGTGTACGTTATCATATTGTACGCGGGACTCTAGACCTGCAGGGCGTGCAAGGTCGTAAACAAGGGCGCTCCAAGTACGGAGCAAAAAAGGAGGGTAAGTAATGCCACGTAAAACTACTAAATCGTTAACTAGAAAAGTCGATCCCGATCGTAAATATCAGTCTATTCTGGTACAAAGACTAATTAATAAGTCCATGCTAGACGGGAAGAAGCAAGTTGCCGAGCGGGCAGTATACTCCGCTATAGAAGGGGCTGCCAAAAAGCTAAAGTCTGAAAACCCGGTAGAGGTGCTAGAAAAAGCTATCGCCAACGTATCGCCGGATTTTGAAGTAAAGTCTAGACGTGTTGGTGGTGCAAACTACCAGATTCCTTTCCCGATTCGTGGGCATAGACAATTGCACTTCGCATTTTCGTGGTTGGTGCAATCCGCTCGTGCTCGCAGCGGAATGCCGTACGCTAAACGTCTAGAAGCCGAAATCGTTGATGCTTACAACGAAACTGGTGCTGCGTTCAAAAAGAAAGAAGATTGCCATAGAATGGCTGAGGCCAACCGAGCCTTTGCGCATTTTGCACGATAACATTTTGACCTTTCTTTGTAAATGATCCAATGAGAGAGGTCTCAGTTAAAAAGAAGACGGACATATGTCTTGGTCTTCTTTTTTTTAGTTATAGCCAAATAGTCTCGGTTCAAGGTTTTTAATAACTTTTTCTTATTTTATGCTATAATATGCATAAGTATATTAGGAGGTAAGATGGTAAAAATAGCGATTAATGGGTTCGGGCGAATCGGGCGAAATGCTCTGAAGATATTGTTGGATAGAAGAGATGTTCAGGTTGTCGCGATTAATGATATAACTGATGCCAAAACGCTAGCGCATCTTTTGAAGTATGACTCATCATACGGAATATATGATAAAAAAGTTTCAGCCAAAGAAAACTCAATCGTTATCAACTCTCGTGAGATACCAGTTTTTGCCGAAAAGGACCCAACTAAACTACCCTGGAAAGATTTAGGAGTAGATGTCATTATCGAATCAACTGGTTTTTTCACTAACCCTAAAGATGCCAGGGCGCATATTAAGGCCGGGGCAAAAAAGGTCGTTATCTCTGCGCCTGCCAAGGGCGAAGGAGCAAAGACGGTAGTAATTGGCGTTAATGAAGAGATTGTAGATGCAAGTGATGAAATTATTTCTAATGCTTCCTGCACGACAAATTGTATTGCGCCTATCATGAAGGTCTTAGAAGATAATTTTGGAATTGAGAAGGCCATGATGACAACCGTTCATTCTTATACTGGCTCACAAAAATTACTTGATGCACCAGCAAAAGATCTACGCGAAGCTAGAAGCGCAGCTTTAAATATTGTTCCGACCTCTACCGGGGCTTCCAAGGCGGCGGCCCTTACGATCCCAACTTTAACCAATAGATTTAGCGGCCTATCGGTTCGGGTCCCAACCCCAGTTGTCTCACTTTCAGATATTACTGCGATTCTGAAAATTGATACGACGAAAGAAGAACTTAAAAAGGTCTTCAAAAAAGCCGCTACGGAACCTTATTACGAGGGAATTATTGGGATAACGGAGGAGGAATTAGTCTCGTCTGATTTTATTGGTGACCCACATTCTTGTATTGTTGACCTTCCTTTGGTGGATGTGGTTGGAGGTAATATGATAAAAATTGTAGCTTGGTATGACAACGAATGGGGTTATTCAAACAGACTAGTTGAGCTTGCAGTTGATTTTGGAAAGGAGTCTTGATGGAAATTTTTGTTGGCTCAGATTATCGCGGATTCTCTAAGAAACAAAAAATTTTAAATGCCCTCGCCAAAAATGAATATGATGTCAATGACCTAGGAGCATATGATGACTCCGAGAATGACTACAATGACCCTGCGGTAGCGGTTTCAAAAATGGTCAGAAAAAATCGCGATGCAAGAGGAATTTTGATCTGCGATTCAGCGCATGGCATGACGATACAAGCCAATCGCTTCAAAGGCATCCGGGCAGCCAATTGCGATACTGAGGAGTCTGCGAAATTAGCTCGAGAACATGATGATGCAAATGTGCTATGCCTGTCAGCGCATTTCGTCAAAGAGGATGAGATGCAGAAAATAATAATGGTTTTTTTAGAAACAAAGTTTATCGATCTAGAGCGCCGAATTCGACGGATTAATCGTTTGGATGAAAGGAACGACTATGCTTAGAACTGTATCTATTGTGCCTGCCATATTGTCCAATAATAAGCAAGAGTATCGCTCGCAAATTGAAAAAATCAATGTTTTTACGAGACGGGTCCAAATTGATGTTACGGATGGACTATTCGCCCCCAGCGAGACGTTGGATATTACTAGTATATGGTGGCCAAAAAGCTGGAAGGCCGATTTACACTTAATGGTGACAAGCCCTTCAAACTACATAGATACCGTTTTGAAGCTTTCACCGGATTTATGTATCTTGCATGCTGAAGCAACTGAGAATTTATTGCCTATTTTTGAACGCCTCAGGACGGCAGGAATTAGGACTGGTGTTGCACTTTTGCCGGCAACATATCCAGAAAATGTCAAACCATACATCAAAGCGGCGGACCACGTTCTAATTTTTGCAGGTAAATTAGGAACCCAGGGCGGTCAGGCTGATATGATGCAGGTAGAAAAAATTCCGCTAGTCAGAAAAATAAAACCCGAATTAGAAATCGGATGGGACGGGGGGGCCAATATTTCTAATATACGCGCGTTGGCGCATGCAGATTTAGATGTAATAAATGTCGGGTCGGCAATATCACTTTCTTCGAACCCCGCAAAAGTTTTTCAAGATTTAGTTGCCGAAATCGACAAAAATGGAGTGGTCTTGTAATGGCGCGCATAGTATCACTGGGTGCTGCACTGCAGGACATCTACTTAGTTGACCACGATGATTTAGTAGCTACCGAAATCGGTGATTCAGCCATTTTTGGAAAAGTGCTTGTAGGTTCAAAAGTTGATATAGATAAAATATCTTACGAAGTTGGTGGCGGCGGCGTGAATTCGGCTATTTCTTTTGCAAGACATGGGCATGAATCTATACTGATCGGAAACTTAGGGAAGGATGCTGCCGGGCTAGCAGTGGTAAAAACCCTAAACCGTGAAGGCGTGGATACAAGTTACATAAACTATCTAGAACGTAAGCCTACGGGCACGTCAATAATTCTACTCGATAATAAGAGCGGGGAACGAACGATTTTGACTTGCCGAGGCTCTTCTGAACAATATGGAAATTTCTCAGAAAGTGACCTTGATCTCATAAAACCCGATTGTATTTATATTACCACTTTACATGGCGACATGGAGACTTTGGAACGATTTTTAAAGAAAGCGAATAGAATTGGGACTAAAGTGATGCTCAATCCTGGGATAAAAGAATTAGAAAATACCCGAGAGCTTATTCGCTTATTTAAGTACATTGATATACTGAACGTAAACAAGACTGAAGCTGCCAAAATAGTTCCAGGCGTAATGCTGAACGAATTATTGTACAAGTTGAATAATTATGTCGAGACCGTAATAATTACAGATGGAGCTATGGGGGGGATTGCAGGGAACGGGGAAGTTGCTTATCGTTTTGGAATCTATGAAGATAAAAAGGTCAAAGATACTACCGGAGCCGGAGATGCGTTCGGTTCAGGGTTTTTGGCCCAAACGGCCCTAGGTACGTCTTTCAAGGACTCTCTTGTTTTCGCCTCGGCAAATTCAACAAGTGTGGTCAGCAAGCTAGGAGCAAGCCGAGGTCTGCTTGGTGAGAATACTTTACTCCACCCGATGCCTATACAAAAAATATAAGGAGATAATATGTTAAAGACTGAGGAAGAGCTACTGAAAAAACTTTCTATCGCAGATTTAGAACGTGCAAATGCGTATGCAAGAGATCTGGGGGGAGGGTTGCAAATCGTGCGCTCTTTCCCACAGGGAGTAACGATTTTTGGCTCAGCCAGATTGCCCCAAGAACATAAATATTGCAAAAAAGCTTATACGCTAGGTAGGTTATTGGCAGAAAATGGCCATACTGTAATAACGGGAGGGGGGCCTGGAATAATGGAGGCCGCTAGCCATGGGGCTTACGAAATCGGAGGGAGGACAATTGGGCTAAACATCAAATTAGCGCACGAACAATTTCCGAACCCGTATCTCACTGATTGCATAACGTTCGAATACTTTTTTGCGAGAAAAGTCTCTTTGGCTATGTCAGCAAAGGTTTTTGTATTTTTCCCGGGGGGATTTGGCACAATGGACGAATTATCTGAGATATTGTGTTTAATGCAGGAAAACAAAATGCCCAAAATGCCAGTGTTCTTAGTAGGTAAAGATTTTTGGAAAGGGTTTGATAAAATAATCGGAAAAATGTTACTGCTAAAGTTAATCAATATAAAAGATGCCGGAATTTTCAGAATTACAGACAACCTAAACGACATCGTGAGGGCAGCCAACAAAATTGGTCATCCTAAAATATCAGAAAACTTTTATGATGGCTTTCGTGAGGCCAGTGCCATAATGAACTCTAAAAATAACTTCAGTGAATGATTTTAAAAAGGGTGAGTTAGGCCCAGCCTAGAGTCTTTTTCGGCGATTCGCATTAACTCGTTATACTTCGCAACTCGCTCGGAACGAGATAGAGATCCGGTCTTGATTTGGCCTGTGCCCAACCCCACAGCGAGGTGGGCAATGGATATGTCTTCTGTTTCGCCAGAGCGATGGGACATGATAGTTTTAAAGCCAGCTTTTTTAGCTAGTACTACTGCATCAATAGTTTCAGACAGAGAACCAATCTGGTTTGGCTTAATCAAAATAGCGTTTGCGGCCTTTTCGCGAATTCCGCGTTCCAATAGTTCGACATTCGTAACAAAAAGATCGTCCCCTACTATTTGTATGCGACCCCCCAACTTCTCAGTCATAATTTTCCAGTTAGACCAGTCATCCTCCGATAACCCATCCTCAATAGAAACTACTGGATAATTATCTACAATCCAGGTATACCAATTGACTAAATCGTCAGCCGATTTCCAGTCACCATTGGTCCTCAAGACATAATGATCCTTATCGTAGAATTCACTTGAAGCAATGTCCATAGCAATCGCTATATCTTTACCGAACTCATATTGGGTTTTGCCTACGGCAGATTTAATGCAGTCGAGGGGCTCATTATTTCCATCTCTGACTTTAGGCGCGTAGCCACCTTCATCTCCTACAGTCGTAGGATAACCACGTTCTTCTAGAACTTTCTTCAGGGCATGGAAGACCTCGGCGCCCATTTGTATAGCCTCGGCAATATTGTTGGCCCCCCTGGGAACAATCATATATTCCTGAAAATCGGTAGCCCAAGAAGCGTGCTCTCCGCCGTTCATTACATTCATCATGGGCATAGGGAGAGACATTTCGTTGGTGGTACCAGCAAGATCGGCAATATATTTATAGAACGGTTTTTTGCGAGCGCGCGCATTAGCTTTTGCATTGGCCAGAGATACCGCCAAGATTGCGTTCGCCCCTAAATTAGACTTGTTTTTTGTCCCGTCGACTTCTAACATTAGTTGATCCACAAAACGGGGTTCAGAACTATTCCCTACCAAAACATCTTTGATTTTAGAATTTACATTCCAAACTGCCTTTAAAACACTTTTACCGTCATATATGCTTTTGTCTCCGTCTCGAAGCTCCAAAGCTTCTAGAGTGCCCGTAGAAGCCCCTGATGGAACAATGGCTCGCCCAAACGCGCCGTCATCTAACAATACTTCGGCTTCTACAGTGGGATTACCCCTGGAGTCTAAAACTTGTCTGGCTTTGATATCTTCAATTTTATAATTATTATCCATAAGTTTATTATATCTTATTTTGATAAAGTGTGTTAAAATAACTTTAAGCGATAAGATAATTTAAAGGAGTTTTATGGATAACAATCCGGCCACAACGCCAAATATATCTTCAAATAACATGCAACACACCACTATACCCCAAAATAGCATACAGATTGATTCTTTGGCTCCAAACGGAAGACCCATGAAACAAGCTGTTCCTACGGCCGAAACACCGCAGCCAAAAAAGAAAATTGGACTTATTATATTGATAATTACGACAATTAGCGTTTTAGCCATAGGTGGAATTGCGGCTGCAGTCATTATAGCTAATTTAAACCAAAAGAACAGGGCGACTGTAGCTATAGAAAAAATCATGCGCGGAGAGGCTCCCTCTAATGTGGCGATTGACGGAGACATCAAAATCGATATTAATAATAAATTTTCACCCATATCTAGTATCAACATAAACTTAAACTCCGGAATTATACCAAGTTCTTTTACTAATAATTCCGTAGCTAAAGTTACTACATCCGTACGAGGTATCGGAGATTTCACGGTAGAGTTTGACGAGATATATGCCACAGATGGCGATTTGTACTTTAAAATTGATGGGATAACTAGTGCGCTAGAGGATTCTAGGTTATTGTACTTATTAAATTTGACTAGTAAATTGCCTTCTACCGTAGATTGTGGAGATGACAAACATTGTCAGGCAGAAGAGTTAAACGCTTTAATATGCAAAAATGGGGGGAGTTGCGATTCCGTTACGGTGCAAGAGAACGCTGAGTCAATTACATTGGATGGTGGAGGCCAGGCTGCGCTCGGGGAAGATACCCTATCATATGTCATTTCAATGTTAGACGCAGTCGAACTGATTGATGGGGAGTGGCTGAGAATTACAACTGATGAGCTGGGCTCAATTATGAACGGAAGCGCAGAAACGAGTGAGGTGAACTGTATCGTAGATTTGGTGAACACCGTAAGTGCAAATAATTATAGTGCAACTGAACTTTATAACCGATATCCTTTTATCTCCTCCAGCGATGAAAATATCGAAATAACAAGCAGAGATTATCCAGTGTATAAGCTCAGTCTGGATAGCACCGCTTTTTCGTCATATGTAAACTCTATACGCAATTCTGCAATTTCCGATAAAATCTACTCCTGTTTTAATTTGGAAAGAAGCGTATGGATGGACGAAGAAGATGTTGCAGCTATCGCTAAAGATTTACCCGTGATTTATGCAGAAATAAATGATAATGATAATTTCTCTCGTCTATATGTCACATCAGATATCAATAACGGTGATGCAACCGTAACTATGGATCTTAACATCTCTTATCCTCCCGTCATTAATGTTCCAGAACCTTTAGAATATCGAGATTATTCTGATGTAATCCGGGAAATTTCTACAGGAATTTACGATACTAATATTGACAATAATCATTAAGTATGATATAATAGAAGTATGCATGAGGCCTTGAAACAAAAACTTAAACAACTCCCGGTGGCTCCGGGAGTTTATTTCCATAAAAATGCAACGGGGGAAATAATTTACGTAGGAAAAGCAGCTGTCTTAAAAAATCGCGTACGCCAATATTTCCAAAATAATAAAAAGGACGCGAAGACTACCGCGCTTGTGGCCGAAATAGCCGACACAGACTGGATTACTGTTGATACAGAAATGGATGCATTATTTTTAGAATCCGAAATGATTAAACGCTATATGCCGAAATGGAATATATTACTTAGAGACGATAAAACAGTAAGCTATGTTCGAATCAACATGAAGGACAATGTTCCATATGTTTCTTTTACGCGCAACCCTATGGATGATAATGCCGTCTATGTCGGACCCTTTTATGGTAAATCGGCCGTAGAAAAAGCAGTCAGATCTTTAAGACGTGTTTTTCCTTACTATACTAGGCCATACACTGGCTCAAAAACTTTAGATACCGACTTAGGGCTAACTCCTGGAATAGAGATCAACAAATGTACGCCGGCTGAATACAAAAAGAATCTAAAAAAATTAATTCGCTACCTTGAGGGGGGACGAAAAACTCTAATTAAAGATTTAGAAAAGACCATGAGAAAAGAGTCTGATGCTAGAAATTATGAAAAAGCTAGAGAGGCGCGAGACCAATTATTAGGATTAAAAGAGCTCAAAAAGAAAATAGTCTTTTCCGACAAGGAGTTTCTTGATATCTCTAATGATAAAGCCCTGCGACAGCTAGAAGATTTGCTAAAACTATCTAGCCCTCCTAGACGAATCGAAGGATATGACATATCGCACCATTCTGGGAGCTACACGGTAGGAAGTATGGTTGTTTTTATTAACGGAGTCTCTGCCAGAAGCGAATATAGGAAATTCAGGGTAAGGACTAGTAAAAATGATGATTTAAAAAGTATGCGGGAAGTATTGTCGCGTCGCCTAAAGCATAAAGAGTGGGATTTCCCTGATTTAATAATTCTAGACGGAGGAATAAACCAGTTAAATACAGTTTCTCCTTTACTAGAATCATACGATATACCAGCTATAGGTCGAGATAAGTCTGGGAAACATTCAAAATCCGCCGAGGTAAAACTTGTGACTAAAAGGGGATCGACTGTAAGAACTGCAAAACTTCCAATGGGCTCCCATGTATCCAGATTAATTGCGCGAATAGATGAAGAGTCCCATAGATTTGCGGTCACTTATCACTCTTTACTGAAACAAAAGGGTATGCTAGAATAGTTTAAGGAGTTATTATGCAAATAGGAAGTTTTTTAGAAGTAACCACTTTTATCTCAGCCGCATTAACTATTATTTTGATCCTTCTGCAGCAAAGAGGCGCTTCGCTCGGTGCGGGCTTCGGTAGTTCTGGCGAATTATATACTACTAGGCGAGGTCTTGAAAAGTCTTTATTTATTACCACGATTGTCTTTACGGTGGTTTTTGTTTTGTCAATATTAGGGTTATTATTAATACCGGCATAGTATGAAAAGAATCTTAAAAAAGCGTGGGCAAAAGTTACTGAATAGATTTTCGCGGGCAACTGTACGGGCAGGGGAAGAAGGCAAAGAGCATATCAAAGAAAATCTAGTTCAGCGTCTTTCGCATATTGAAAATATTCGCCTGCTGGTTTTAGAATGGGGACTTCTAGTTTTAGCGTTAGTTCTTCTGTCTATAACTCAATCAATCTGGTTTGAAGAAACGTACTCAGAAAATTCCTTCGGCAGTGGCGGGAATTATACGGAGGCTACCTTGGGAAATGTCAACTCCCTAAATCCTTTATTTGCCGCTACAAACAGCGAACGAGTTTTAAGTCGATTATTGTTCGCTACTATATCCACAAATGATTTTTCTGGACACCCCGGGATTGGGTTAGCTGAATCTATTTTGCCTAGCAATGAAGGAAAAACTTGGACGCTAAGACTAAGGGATGGATTAAAATGGTCTGACGGTGAAGATATCACCAACCAAGATGTACTTTTTACACTTAATTTGATAAAAAATCCAGCGGTCGACACGAATTATGATGCTAACTTAGCCAACGTCAACTTCTATGAGAATGAAAATGGGGAGATAGTATTTAATTTGCCGTCTGCCTACGCGGATTTTATCTCAGCATTAAATATACCCGTAGTGCCCAAACATGAGCTAGAAGACGCAGACCCAAAAACTTTACTTGAAGATGATTTTTCTAATGTCCCAGTAACTTCTGGTGCTTTTTCTTTTAATGCGTTACAAACATCCACAAACGCTTCTGAAAAAATATATTATTTGTCTAATAACCCATCCTATTATAAGGGCGAAGTTTTGCTAAACAGCTTTTCGGTACACACTTACGAAACAAAGAATGATATCATTGGGGCTTTAAATGGCGGGGTGGTTACGGCAACTGCAGAGTTAACGAATGCTGACCAAGATAGTATCATCTCTAACAAATACCAGAAGAAGAACTCCAGTCTTAATATGGGGGCCTATGCATTTTTTAACATGTCAAGTCCAAAGTTTAAAAATATTGAACTCCGTAGAGCCATACGGGAGGGAATAGACCTTAATTCTATACGCGGGGTGGTCCCCGATGCTTCAAATTTAGATTATCCGTTGCTAGACTCCCAAATAACGATTACCTCATATCCTGATCTGCCAGTACAAAACAAAGAAGCGGCCGCTTCTAAAATTTCTGAAATATCCGGAGACAATCCTATAAGCATAGAATTAGTGACAATTAATTCGGGGAACTTACCGGAAGTCGCGCGTGCTTTTAGCAATGAGCTCGAAGGTTTAGGCATAAAAGTAAACCTATCTATCTACGAGGAAAGTCAGGAATTCATAAACGCTATTATTGCTGGAAGGAACTATGATATATTAATTTATGAAACAGAATTAGGCTCGAACCCGGATCTTCTGCCTTATTATCACTCTTCACAGGCTTCCAACGCTGGCCTTAACCTTTCAAATTATAGAAACGGGTTGGTCGATGATTTATTATTGGGAGCCCGAGAGACCATGGATGATAATTTAAGAGCAAAAAAATACGAAACGTTCTTAGAATATTGGGTTCGTGATGTTCCGGCTATCGGTATTTACCAAACCAATCTTACCTACTATTATGATAAAGGCGCTAAGACTTACGGTAACGATATTAGACTAGTAACGGCCCTGGACAGATTCGCCGATATTGAAGACTGGTCCACGGTGACTGATGTTAAGAATAAAACCCCCTAGCGCCAAACAGTTTTTATTAAAAATAAAGTTGTTACGTGTAAGAAAAAACTGAAGACTCCTCTGCCCCAGAGGAATAAGAGCTATTTTGAGATGCCCGTGTTACCTTTTTTTGAACTATTATTTTTATTAGTATTGAGCAAAATCTCTTTAAACTTTTTCTCTTTAATTTTTGTCAATAAGTTCATTGTCTTTATGGCGACAATTAAATTAGATGATCCTGTATATAGGAATATGATACCCCACACCATCATGGATGCATCTGGAAATACAAGAAGTACTAGCCCAAAAATAATAGATATCGTATTGACGATAATATACAAGGCCGAAAATCTACTGGCTCTACTCACCACATTTCTGAGTGGCGTAATTAGTTTTTCCTTCTGTTGTTCTAGCCCTTCGTTTATATTGTTGTCGATATCTCTAAATTTTTCTTTTTGCTCTTTCTTTTTTTCGTCTATTGTTTTGCGGTTGACAAAATTGTTGTACCTTCTTATGATGGCTTGGGTGAATTTTGAAATCTTATTTAGATTTAGGCTATTTGATATATTAGATAGCCCGTCGTATATAATAAATAGCGATAGCAGTAGTTGCATATACGCAGCTATAAGATCTGGATATATATAAAAAACTATGCTAGCCACTATAATAGCTAGCGATATCAGAATCGTTTTCTTGTCTTTTTCCTTGGCGGAAAAATTCGTAATGAATACAGAAAAAGAAGCCAAAAATATAAGAAATATAATATTTCTTGCCATCCCGGGCAAGGTGGTGTCTGGATTAAGTATGAACGTAATCCCGTCCATTACAAGAAAGAGGGCGATTATTAATTTGTTTCGCACGATTATATCAACTTTGCTCGAGATATTCTCAATTTTTTTGATAGCACGATCAAAATTGATTTTTTTAGAGTATTTCTTCTCCATCTATAACTACTTTATTACAAAAAACACCACTCGGGTATCATTTTTATTTATTTTGTGGTGCGCCCGACTAGACTCGAACTAGCACAGCCGTAAATGTGGCCACTACCACCTCAAGGTAGCGTGTCTACCAATTCCACCACGGGCGCCTACTTTTTTATTATATCATACTCTGTATTATTATGCACACCCGCCTTCTTAGACTTAGGTTCTGTTGTGCTGAAAATTATAAAGACATCTTTTGAATATTTAACTTAAAATTGAGTTTTAACCTATAAAATAACCGGCACTATATCTATACCGAGCTTCTGGCTGCTATAGGACGAAGTTGGCTCCTATTTGGATAAGTTTTTTGTCGCATTAGAACTTATGTTATAATGGTGGCATGAATTGGCTAGGTTTTACTGCAATTTCGGTGTTATCAGATTCTTCTCGCATTTATATTGATAACTATATATCCGATTATTATTACAAAGGCAAGGGTGCGGCCTCACAGAAATATTTTTATGCAATTGCTTTTATGCTTTTAGCAATTATAATGTTCATTGTCGGCGCAGCCACTTCCTCTCTCTCTCTCTCTCTCTCTCTCTCTCTCTCTCTCTCTCTCGGTTGCGCCTATCGGCGCTCTGGCGTCATTTTTCATCTCTGGACTAACTACTAGTTTTGCAGGTATTCCATATTATAAAACTCTGGAGCTAGACGATTCGACCAATTTAGGTATTTTCGTACAACTTGCGCCAATCCTTTACCTATTGCTAGGGTGGATGTTCTTAGGCGATAATATTTCATCCCTACAATTAATTGCTTTCTTTGTAATCCTGAGTGCGCCATTGCTAATAATTTTTTCAACTAATAGGCGGAAAGATAAACGTATAAGACTAAAAGCTGCTGCTTTTGCATTTCTCTATGTTATGATGATAGTTTCGGCAAATTTGATATTTGTTAAACAAAATACAGCGGAAATTGCGTTTATCATTGAACTTAGTTTTACCTTTTTAGGCAAAGGTGTCGGTAATGCAATTGTGATGGCCTGTATGCCAAAATGGCGCAGACGCCATAAGACAATAGCTAGAAGCAGCCATGGAAAAGTTTATCGTCCGCTTGTCTGCTCGTTTGCTGCATGTATCATCAAAGATTTTGCACAATATAGTGCCATGATCGCAGCACCATCCGTCGCCTTAGCTTCGGTGGTTGCCGATTCTTCCAAGCCAGTTGTAATTTTTCTCATGGGCCTTATCATGACCGTCCTTTGGCCCAAGTTTGGGCGTGAAGATCTCAGCCGTCACGCCATCATAATACATTTGATTGCCACATTTTTAATAGTAATTGGCATAATATTATTACAATAGAGAAAGGAGAGAAAATGAAAATTAACAACATATCCGTAGGTGGGTGGTTCCAACGAACTACTTTGCAATTGTCAGAAATTTATGATTTTCTGCGCGGAGAGAACATCCAAATAAAACTGGAGCAGAGAAAGATCGACACATTCCGCAAAAATTTAGAAATCGGCAACCTGGAATATGGCTCCTCTGGCGAAGAATTTTTGATTTTTTCTACGGCTAAAGGCATTAATGTCAAAATTTTTGAAGACGGCCTTATTGTGCTCAATAACACTGAAGTCTCTGAGAACACTTTATTCAGTGACGTCGAAAAAGTTAAAGACTACTATGAGACTAGACTGTCACCAGCTCTGAATTATTTATTTAGTCTTGGCGCACCAGTACCTAAAGAGCTCGCAGGCATTCAGAATATCTACCCATTCTTTGTCGTATTGGAAAAAGCCAAACAAGAAGAAATCCAGAATCTACTTGCCAAAACCGAAGGACGCCGATATCTTGAATTTAAAAATTCGAAATACGACGTTTTGCGTGGGAATCAATATTATTTTATTAATAATAAAACCAAGTCAGGCGATGAGATTGAACGTTATATTGAAGAGCAAATCTTTATACGTGAGTTTAAGGGCCAGCTCCATCGTTATTTAAATATCCATCGTATTATTTGGGAAAAGATAGATAACGTAAAGGCGCACTCCAGGGTCAAGGGCTCAGAAATAGTAAAATTTACCACCAAATTAGAAGGGTATGCAAAGACTATAAACTTGATTGATGGGCGTATCAACCAAATGGGCACTTATCTCCCTACTCGCGAGAAAATTGCTAAGCAGGACAAAGACCTTTCCGAATTTTTAGAGATTTCTGGATATCGTTATGAAACTCTGCGCGACACTTTGGAGTACATAAAATATTTATGGGATATGACCGAAAATTATGTCAGAGATGCTCAAAAACAATTCGAGGGGCTAAAATCCGACGTGACGAGTAAATCGGTGGCAAGCCTAACGATTGTTACTTCAATGTCGGCTGGCGCTGCCATACTAAGTCTTTTTACCGAGTCAGAGCCTAAGTTTACAACCTTCGGCTTTATCTATTTCTTCGTATTAGCATTGATTGGATGGGGCGCACAAAAGATTCTTTCAGCTATAGGCAATAGACAGAAATACGACGTTACTGACGTAGAGTATGAAAAAAATATCAAATAGCCTTTTCCAATCTAGCTAACTTATACGCTATAAGAATAATTTAGGAGCGAGGCCGTATAATATGAACGATAATAAATTTTGCGTTTGTTATTTACGGCCGAGTTTTGATTTGGCTTTTATTGTGTGACGAAGCGAAGAATATTTTTGTTGACAACCACTATCACTTGAATTAAAATTATGTTTATGGAATACAAGAAGAGTCTTAACTTGTTAGTTTTGTAGGCAATTTCTTGTAACGCCTTTTAAAAATAAAAATAGGAGAAATGCTAAGAATGAAAAAAATAAATAAAAAAATATTAGGCGTAACTTGTCTTGTTGTTGTGGTGGCGATGACAATAATGGCAATTTTTACGCCCGATCCGAACACATCAGCTTTAGAGGATAACCCGGTTGCGGATAAAAAATAAAGTTTGAGTAGCTTAAAAATAGGAGCAACTCTTACCCTAGCGATTCATTATTATATTTTAAGAATTCTTTAGTTTATCCCAAAAAATTAGGGAGTCGGTCCCTAATTTTTATTTACAGTTTGAGCGAGGGAAAACTTATTTGTTGTCTTCCTTAGCCTTTTTTTCGGCTTCTTTAGCAGCCTTTTTTGCTTTGTTCTCTAAGGCTGATTTCATAGCCTCAGCTTTTTTAGCGCGAGCCCTGAATCTATCAACACGACCTTCCGTATCGATAATTTTCTCTTCGCCAGTGAAGAACGGGTGAGACGCGGAAGAAATCTGCACTTTTACTAGAGGGTATTCTTTCCCATCTTCCCACTTTATAGTTTCTTCGCTTTTCGCAGTAGATTTGGTTAAAAACGAAAAGCCAGCGGCATCGTCTGAAAAGACAACGTCGCGATAATCTTTAGGATGTAACTCTATTTTACTCATAATTATCGTTATTATATCAGGGATTTTAAAAAAAGTAAAGAGTAAATGGAAGGACTCCGTCGTGTCTTATTTTTTTATCCCGCCAATATTGCACATAGCGCGTTAATACGGCTAACGGAGTTGATTTTTTGGATATGTATGATATAATGGGAAAGTAAATATTAATTAATGAAACAGCTGCGGGGGGTTTCCTGATAAAACCCGTAGCAAAGGAAAGGAAATCATAGATGACAGTAGAAGTCGATATGAAGGCTTTGCTCGAAGCTGGTGCTCATTTTGGGCACAAAACGAGCCGCTGGCACCCGAAAATGGCGCCATACATCCACTCCAAGCGCCAAAATGCGCATATTATCAACTTAGAGAAAACCGTAGAAGGCCTAGAAGTAGCCTTGCCAAAAATCACTGAAATAGTAAAGTCTGGCAAAAAAGTGCTATTCGTAGGTACTAAGAAGCAAATGAAAGACATGGTAAAAGAAGCCGCTGAGTCTGTAGAAATGCCATATGTTACTGTGCGCTGGGTAGGTGGTACACTTACCAACGTGCAAACAATAAACCGTCAAATCAAAAAACTTAAAGATTTGGAACGCCGGATGGAAAGTGGCGAGCTAGAAAACCGCTATTCCAAGCTAGAGGTTCAAAGATTCCAAGAAGAGATAGATATGCTAAACGAGCGCTACGGTGGTATCAAGGATATGACCGAGCAGCCGGCAGCTGTTATCGTAATAGATGCGATAGAAGATAAGAACGCTATAAAAGAAGCTAATGTGCTAAAAATCCCAGTATTCGCCATTACCGATACCAATGTAGATCCTAGCCATATAGACTACGTAATTCCAGCAAACGATGATGCTATTAAGGCAACAAAATTAATCCTTGATTACTTCGTAGAAGCTATCAAAGAAGGTAAAAAATAATAGGAGGCAAAAAAATGGCAGAGATATCTGTAGAACAAATTAAAAAACTAAAAGAATTATCTGGCGCTGGCTTGACTGACGCAAAAAAGGCACTCGTAGAGGCTGATGGTGATTTTGATAAAGCACTTGAAGCTATGCGTAAGAAAGGCCTAACCAAGGCCGAAAAACGCGGCGACCGTGAGACGCGGGAAGGCTTAGTGGATTCCTATATCCACGATGGTAGACTCGGCGCTATTGTTGAAGTAAACTGCGAGACATCTTTTGTGGCTAAGACCGACGAGTTCAAGACCTTGGCACACCAAATTGCAATGCAAGTAGCTTCTATGGCACCACTTTATGTATCCGAAGATGATATTCCGGAAGAAGTACGTGCTGCTAAACGTAAAGAATTAGAAGAAAACTTCAAAGGCCCGGAAAACATGAAGGACAAAATCTTGGAAGGTCAAATCAAGAAAGCTTTCTCCGACAAGGTCCTGATGAATCAACCATATATTTTGGACGATTCTAAAACCGTAGAACAGTTCATAAAGGAAGCGATCGCTAAAACTGGCGAAAACATTACCGTACGTCAATTCAAACGAATTGAACTAGGCGTAACAGAATAATAAAATCTATAATCAATAAAGTATCCGCTATTTTATTGGCGGATATTTTATTGATGGTTTATTAATAATTTAATTTTATACTTCTTCTACTGCGAACTAAGTTGCGCGCTCCTATTATTATCGCTATAGCTGTAGGCACCACAGAAAGTATGGCTACAATGTTATTTTGGTTTTCATTTTGCTCCTTTTCTATTTTTGTATTAGACCTCTATGCTTACTGTTCTACCCCCCCCCACGCATCAAGGGTTTTTATGAAATATGTTGTATGCTATAATCGGAGAATAAGTAAGGAGTAATATGTTCGACACAAGTGAAGATAGAAAAAAAATGGAAGCAGTTATTGAAAAATTCAAGAGCGATATGAAAAAGGTACGTACAGGGCGAGCACATCCTGATATGCTTTCTGGTATAAAAGTTGAGGTTTACGGCCAGTTTATGCCTTTAAACCAGGTGGCAAATATAACCGCAGCTGATGCGACCCTTCTTATAGTTACTCCTTTCGATCCTTCAAATATCCAGGCTATTGCCGCCGCAATTCGTGCAGACCAGTCTTTAGGGTTGAACCCAGCTGACGATGGGAGAGTGGTTAGAGTACCGATACCCGCGCTAACGGAAGAACGCCGAAAAGAAATTGTAAAAAATGCTTCCGCGAAAGTTGAGGAAGCTAAAGTCGCGATTCGAAATGTGCGGGAAGATGCTAGAAAAGCTATAAAGATCGCAGAAGAAATGAGTGAAGACGTCAAAAAACGTGCCGAAAAAGATATTGACGAATTAACTAAGGAATTCAGTGATAAAGTCGAGTCCGAGTTTAAAAGCAAATCTGAAGAAATAATGAAATTATAATTCTCAAGATTTTTATCGGGAGCGTATATAATGAACTTACAGCATTTAGGAATAATAGCTGATGGCAATCGACGTTGGGCAAAAAAACATGGGTTGTCTAGCCTCGAAGGGCATAAAAAAGGACTCGAAGCAATTAGCGAACTTGTCTCGGCCGCAACAAAAGCCGGCATATCATACATTACTTTCTACGTTTTTAGTACTGAGAATTGGGGAAGATCGGTCGAGGAAGTAAGCTATATCATGAAGCTGGCTGAAACTCGCATCTTGAAATATGCCGAAAAGCTATCTAATAACAACATTCGTTTGGTGATACTAGGATCTAAAAATAAGATTTCACCAAAATTGGCTAGCTTAATAGAAAGAGCAGAAAAAACTACAAGCGAATGTACCGGACCGACGGTCTGTTTGTGCTTTAATTATGGCGGTGAACAGGAAATTTCTGATGCGGCTAATATAGCTTTAGAGAGTGAAGGCAAGATAACCCCAAGCACAATTCGTAGGCATTTGTATCATCCAGAAATACCAGACGTTGACATGGTTGTAAGGACCAGTGGAGAAGAACGAATCAGTGGTTTTATGCTTTGGCGCGTTGCTTATGCAGAATTTATGTTTATAAAAAAATATTTTCCAGAAATGAAAGCTGAGGATATAGACTTAATTATAAAAGAATATGAAAAGAGAAACCGAAGATTTGGCAAGTAGCTAAAGAGAAATCTGCCTAGAACCGTTTATTGATATGCTATAATAGGGTTATGAATATATTTATTGGCGTGGTTGTTGGTTTAGTTGTGTTAACGTTATTAGTGACGGCGCATGAATTTGGGCATTTTTTAGCGGCTCGACGAAACGGTGTTAATGTTTTAGAGTTTGGGATTGGTTTCCCGCCTAGAGCTATAGCTTGGGAAAAAGATCCTAAAACCGGTAAGTGGCGTAGGCTACCTAAAAGTGAGTGGAAAAAGGAGAAGGTTTCGAAAGTTGTATATTCGGATAGTAGGGATAGAACTTTAGCCCAAAAAGGAATGGTTTTTAGCCTCAACTGGTTGCCAATTGGGGGTTTTTGTCAAATGGATGGGGAATCAGCCGCCGATAAGCGACCAGGGACTTTTGGAAAAGCTAGATTCCTAGCCAAGACTAAGATTCTTTTTGCGGGGGTTGCTATGAACTGGTTGGTGGCTATAATAATATTTACTATACTGGCGTGGGCTGGGATGCCAGAATTCTTAGATAATCAATTTACTATAGACTCGGATACTAGAACCGATTTTTCGCCAGTAAAAATTACTTCGGTAGCAGAGGGCTCACCAGCGGCAAGAGCCGGCCTAGAACCAGGTGAACGCATAGTCAAGGTGAACGGAATCGACGTAAAATATGCAAGCGAAATAACTGATATTAACGCCGAGAATGCTGGCAAAGAAGTTTTGTATACGATAATGTGGCCATCAGGAGAACCCTGCAATTGCCCAAAAAATACGGAATGTGAATGCGAATTGTTGCACGGAGAAGGAGAAACGTACGATATTGAGGTTACACTTAATCCTCCTGATTCGGAATATCTGCTTGGAATCACGATGGAGACATCACAATCTTTATCATATTCTACTTGGTCCGCCCCAATCGTAGGAGTCGGCCTGACTGCTCAGCTAACGGGCGAAACTTTCAAAGGTGTAGGAAAAATGATAGGGAATTTGGTTTCAGGAACTGCCAGGTTATTCAGTTTTAATTCCGAGACCCGCGAGGAAGGCCAGGAGGCTTTAGTGGAAGTTAAAGATTCAGTTTCTGGACCGGTGGGAATTATTGGAGTATTGTTTCCTGCGTTCACTTCAGCCGGACCGGCTAACTTAGCATTCTTGGCTGCATTGATCTCAGTCTCTTTAGCCTGTATGAACGTTTTACCTATTCCAGCATTAGATGGAGGAAGGTGGCTATTAATTGCTATTTATAAACTACGCAAAAAAGAACTGACCAAAGAGACCGAAGAAAAAATTGTCTCCCGGGCGTTTATTGTTTTGCTCGCCCTAATATTCATAGTCACTATACTAGACATAACTAGGATAGTTCAATAATGCAAAAATCTCGGATAAAGTTTAATAGCCTGAAACTAAGACAGGTTATTAAATTGGTGGTCCAGATCCTGATAATGTTAATTTGGGTCGCGGCATCCGTTATCGTCTCTCAACTTGCTCTTGGGCTTTTAATGACCAGCACTATGGACTCGGACCAACTGAAAAAACCAGTGGTTACTGCTATATATTCCGTTTTATCTTACTTAGTTGCGTTAGGATGGATTTTATTTGCGACCCCAAAATTAAAAGTTTTTCGAAGCTTTTTTCCAAAGATATCCGAGAAGATAGACCGAAGAGGGCTGGGACTTAAGGGGCTTCCAACTTGGACTGATATAGGCCTAGCTCCTGTGGGTTTTATAGTTTCAACGATTCTGGCGGCTGGACTTGTGGCCTTATTTAATATTTTTCCTTGGTTTGATGCCGAACAGGCACAGGATATCGGGTTTAATACTTATTTAATAGGCACGGATAGAATAATCGCTTTTCTGACATTAGTTGTCGTAGCTCCAATAGCTGAAGAACTCGTATTTAGAGGCTGGCTATATGGGAAAATGCGGGAACTTCTATCTGATCATGTGCCAGATATTCTCTCTATGCTTATATCTATTTTTCTCGTATCGTTTTTGTTTGGACTGGTTCATATGCAGTGGAATGTAGGAGTAAATGTATTTGCAATGTCGGTTGTTTTGTGTGGCCTGAGGGAGATAACTGGAACGATTTACGCCGGAATATTGACTCATATGATAAAAAACGGAGTGGCATTTTTTCTTTTATATGTAGTAGGTATTCTATAAAAATGCGCCCCCTTAAAGGGGGCGCGGTGTTAGGCGGGAAAGAGGGCTGTAGTCCTCTCGATGACTCTCCGACCAAAATCGCGAATTTGGTCAAGAATTCCGGTACGGAATTCTTTATAGATTTCGTCCGGGAAGACGAAGTCTATTTTCTCATCTAGATATTGGACGAGAAGCTCGAGCGAGGCGACTTCATGGCGCTTCATCTCAATACGGCGCCCCATATCATCGTAGTAGAGCTCACGGTGTAATCTCGTGGCAGTGTTATACTGTCCGACTTCGGCTTCAAAGTCGCGCTTTATACGTCGGATTACTCCCTCGACTTTTGACGCGTCCATGCGACCATACTTGGCATAATCGACGATGTACTCCTGCTTCTCAAGCCAGACGACATTTTCGGGTCGAGCTATAACGCACTCGAAACGATAATCATCATCATTGCGAGGCGAAGAGTTGGGACTCTGCTCGGAAATTTCCTTAAGCAGCCTGTCTGGCACCGAGATTGCTCCACTAGCGAGAAAAGCTGCGTCATATCGCTGTAGACAGCAATATTTTTTCCCTTTGATTGTTTCCATTATCTTCAAATTAATCACCTCTATAAAATGTACTAGGCCGTAGCCCTTCTTCTATATTATATCACAAACATTTTTAAAAGTCAATGCTACCCCTGTTATATATAGCGTGTTATAATATATACTATGAGATTTTCGAAAACTTTTGTTAAGACTTTGCGCAATGCGCCAAAAGATGAAACGGCTAAAAATGGCGCGTATCTTACGCGTGCAGGCTATATACATAAAGAAATGGCCGGAGTGTACGATTATTTACCTTTGGGGCTTCGCGTAATAGATAACATTAAGCAGATTATACGCGAAGAGTTAAACGGTATCGACTGCGAGGAAATACAGATGTCGGCGCTGCAAAACCCTGAGCCTTGGGAGAAAACTGGCAGGTTTAGTGACCAAGAAGTAGATATTTGGTTTAAAACCGAGCTAGCTAGTGGCGGGGAACTGGGTCTGGCCCCTACGCACGAAGAGCCTGTTACAAATATGTTAAAATCTTACATTTCTAGCTACAAAGATTTACCCTTATATATTTACCAATTTCAAACTAAGTTCCGCAATGAGCTAAGGGCAAAATCCGGCATATTGCGTGGACGCGAATTCTTAATGAAAGATTTGTATAGTTTCCATAGTTCAGAAGAAGATTTGGATAAGTTTTATGCTGAAGTAGAAAAGGCTTATGAGCGTATTTTTGCTAGATTAGGTATAGGAGATGATACTTTTGAGACCTTTGCGAGCGGAGGGATATTCGCCAAGTATTCTCACGAATTTCAAACTTTATTGCCCGTTGGAGAAGACGATATATATTATAATGCTGACAAATCGGCCGTGCTGAATAAAGAGGTGTTTAACGACGAAGTTTTGGAAGATTTAGGACTTAAAGGTGAAAAATTTGATACGGCAACGGCGGCAGAAGTAGGGAACATCTTTAAGTTGAAGTTTAAATACTCCGAGCCCTTAGGGTTAAAATATATAGACGAGAAAAACAAGCAGCAGACCGTATATATGGGCTGTTATGGTATAGGCGTATCACGCGTAATGGGCGTAATAGCTGAAAAGTTCGCCGATGATAAAGGTCTGGTATGGCCCGAATCTGTAGCGCCGTTTCGATACCATTTGATAGGGATAGGCGAAGATGGCGTTCGCGAAGCAGAGAAATTTTACAAGGGTAGGGAGGATATAGTGTTTTATGATGACCGTAATGTGCGTCCAGGCGAAAAATTCGCCGATGCAGAGCTAATGGGTATGCCGTATCGTGTGGTGATTTCGGACAAAACTCTAGCCGAAGGTGCCGCCGAGGTGACTAATCGCCGAACGGGCGAAAGCAAAATGGTAAAACTTGAGGATTTATTAAATACTAAATAGTTCTTGACTAAATACCCGAGATTGTGTAGACTTAGTAGAGATTAACGAGTGGAGTAAAAATGATTAAGAAAAGTGTCAGCTTGACCGCTGAGGGAAAAAAAGATTTAGAAAAAGAATTGGATGAACTGATAAAAAACCGCCCGGCTATTGCGGAACGCATAGCTACGGCTAGGGCTTTTGGTGATTTATCCGAAAATGAAGAGTACAGCTCAGCGCGCAATGAGCAGAAAATAGCCGAAAGCCGAATACTAGAGATTCAGGACATACTTAAGAATGCAAAGATTATCCGCGGGGGCAAAAAGGACAAGGTAGTACTGGGCGCCACCGTGGTTTTAGACATGAGTGGACGTAAGGTAGAGTATACTTTGGTGGGGCCTACCGAAGCCAACCCTCTGGAAGGCAAGATTTCTAACGAATCACCCATAGGAAAAGCAATTTTTGGACATAAAGCTGGGGAGACCGTAGATTTTAACGGCAAAAAAGTAAAGATAGTAGAAATTAAATAGTTCTGTTGTTGACTAACACAAAATTACGGGCGGGAGGCCGCCCGTAATTTTGTATTTTGTCTTAGCTGCTCTTCCTAACGAGCTACACAACGTACAGAATCTCCCCTATAGGCCTCTTGATATGCCCAGGGGTTTAAGGATTTAACCTGAATAAGTATAGGTTGTCCAGTACCGACGTTAGCCCCAAATGAGGTCCATAAATAACCAGCATAGTTAAAATCTTGAACAGGATTACCGGTATATAAACTTTGATAGTATCCTGTAAGAATAAACTGAAAGGGAGAATCTAATAAGCCAGAAAAGTCTCCAGTATAATCTCCTGATGTGTTTCTTACTATGCCATACCTACTAATTAAGTCGCTATAATCTGTGCCCTCCAGATCACTAGCGCTACCCTTTGGTAACCTCCAGCCAAATGGACAGACTGACCCGGACGCCTCGCTAAGACTTGTATTGTTCACGCCGGTGCCAGCGGTAGCCGTGTTCCAATTATAGTAATTGCCAAGAAACTGCGGCGGAATAACTTCTTCGCTTTCGACCTCACATCTGCCATACGAATCATATTGTGAACAATAATGGAAAGTTCGGCCAGTGCCAGCTAGGTCATATATATGCCTACTGCTAAATCCATCATCCCACTCATCGTTCCCAGTTGTTTGAGAATCTGGCAACTCAAACCCATCCGCGGGATGGTCGGTGTTAGTACTATTAAGCGTTACTCCTGCCAGTAAATCTTCCTTTTGCAAGTCTAGGTTCTGCGTCATCCAGCATTTGCCATCGGCTAGCTTTGCTATAGTATATGTCTTATTATCACGCACATCTGTGAGTGTAGCCGTAGGTACATTGTCTTCTATAGTTACGCCGTCTGCCTTGAATGCGTTTGGAGTGTATGTATTTTCACAGATTTCACTCGTCATACCCTGCATGGTAGTAAGGCTAGTAGGGAATCCATTATAGCCTTGTATATCATAGGCTATTTCGCCACTATATACACCAAATGGCATATCTTTGTCTGCTTTCATGGTGTAGTAGACAGTGAATTCTTCGTCACTTACTGCTGATGTGTTT
>JAZUMU010000007.1:0-14006 GCA_045603805.1 Candidatus Nanosyncoccus sp. | reverse complement strand
TACTATTAGGACGGTAGCTATAATTAAGAATAGCCCTATGCTCACTATAACAGTAGCTTCTGGGCCGCCTATGCCAGAAGTAAATAGACCAGTGTTAGGCGTAACTGGGTCTACGGGCGCAGGACTAGGCGGAGTGCCTGGTTCTACGATGTTAATAGTGATATTGCTATCCATATTATTTATATCTCCTTATTAATTGTTAATTACTTATTGGACTACTTTAGTTTCTACATTTATTTATTTTTTATAATATATAAAATGTATATCCTTTTATGCTAACTATTCTACTACCCCCCCCCCCCCCCCGTGTCAAGAGGGTTTTATTCTTCTCTGTTTATCCCTGTTCTACTTGTGGAAAAGTTGTGGAAAAGTTTATTTCCAATAAGCTTTATATGGGATACGTACGTCTATATACTCAAACTCTGTAGTTCCCTGCCCCGCTAAGTAGCGGAGCATCCGGTCGGCATCTTCGACCGAAACAGCCGTTCCGCGATCTATATACATCTTAATAAAGCCGGGATAACCTTCTAGGAAAAAGTCCACTTCCCGGACAGCCCCGCCGGGAACGACGGCTTTTATAGGGGTATAACCGAGGCTACGAAAGTCGGCTTCGGCTTGACCGATATAATTTTGCATCCGGCCAGTAATTTTGCCGCTTGTAGCTAAAGAGTCTTCGTCAATAATTTCGATTGTGGGGGTAAAAATTTCAGCTTTCACAACTTCAGGTTCGGAATCAGAAGGTTTTTTAACGAAAATCAAATATAAACCGACCAAAATAGCCCCGAGTGAAATAAAAACAATAGAGACGGTCAAGACTCGAAGATGTTTTTTTCTCTTATCTTTTTGGCGAGCAGCCATACGCTCGTTAGCAGTTTCCAAACGCTCTCGTTGTTCTCCGATCGTTCGTCCAGATCGGATTGTAGATTTTAGATTTTCCCGACGGCGCGCTGGAAGAGGCGCGTCGCTTTTTTCCGATTCCATATTTTTTTTCTGCATTATTTTCTTTTTATCTTTTAGAATTCCCACCTTCTAACCCTTTCAAGCTTCTTCTAGAATTATTTCAGCCAAGCGTTTTGCGGCATCCGAGCGAGCCTCCTCGAATAAACGATCAGACATATCGGCCCTTAGTCGAGGAGATTTGACGAGATGTCGCGTAGCCTCAAGAAGCTTATTCGGATCAGATAACATATCTGCGTTCGTAACAACTTCGACGGCATTAGATTTTTTTAGCCTTTCGGCATTTTTAACTTGGTGCCCCCCGGGTAAGCGTTCATAGGGGACCAGGATAACAGTTTTCTTTAGTGCAGCCATTTCAGCAATAGTTGTTGCCCCAGCCCTAGAGATAATAACGTCAGCAGCGCCCATAAGCTCGCTCATAGTCGTATTAAACTCCCACATCCGAAAGTTAGATTCTAGAGAAGCTTTTTCCCAATTTTCATATTTTTTTAAATCTACCATGTCTTCGTAATGTTTACGGCCAGCAACTAACCCGACTGAAGTAAATTTGAGCAGTTCAGGAAGAATTATGCGGGTTGTTTCGTCAAGGTCTTTGGAGCCTTGGCTCCCGCCGGTAATAACAACTAGGGGTTTTTCTGGATTGAAGGAAAAGGCTTTTTTAAGAGACAGTTGTTTGGTCGGGCTGACCGGCTTAAATTCGGGGCCCACAGGAATTCCGGTCCAAACATAGTTAGGGTGTTTTGCTTTTATCTCTTCCGAGAGAGGCATCCCAAAGGCCACCTTTTTAGCTTTCTTCATTAGAAGACGATTTGCGAGTCCCGCAACAACGTCTGATTCATGAATTATATACGGGATGTGAAAAAGTTTCGCCATAAGACCAACTGGGAGAGATACGTATCCTCCTTTCAGAAAAATAGCGTTAGGTCGAGAACTCTTCTTCGCTAAACGACAAAAAGCGACTATTATGCCCGCAAAAAAGCTAAAAAACCCGATAATATTTCCTAGAATCAAATCTTTCAAAGTTATGTCTAGATGGAGAAAATAATCTTTAAAATGCCAATTTGAATAGCGATGGAATTTACCGGCCGGGATACGACGGACTCGAATATAAGGTCCTTTGCCTTTATAGGCAGTTTTATTTTTTTCGCCCCAAGAAACTCCGATTTCAGTAGTTAATTTAGTAACATTTTTATAGTATTTAAAATCCGTCCAAAATTCTACCTCAGTACGAGGTTTTAAGTTTAAAATTTCACGAACTACGGCGACTGCTGGAGTTATATGTCCCCCGGAGCCCCCGCCGACTACTAATATCTTCATTTTTTATTACCTCTCTACTAGTATAGCATGAAAGTTGGCAAACTACACCAATCGCAAAAGCGATGAAAATCATACTGGTTCCGCCATAGGATAATAGCGGAAGGGTGATGCCGGTTACAGGTACCAAACTTGTCATAGCCATGATATTTACGACGACTTGGGCGAGAGTCCAAGAAAAGACCCCAATAACAACTAGACGACTGTTATTGTCTGTTGTCCCCTCGGCTACTTTAAGCATCCGAATTAGCATAGCACCAAAGACGGCAATAATCAGGAATAGCCCTAAGAATCCAAAAGTTTCTCCCATAATAGCAAAAACAGAGTCGTTAATAGATTCAGGTAAATATCCCGTAGCCTGAACGGAATTCCCTACCCCTACTCCGAACATACCTCCGGTACCTATGGCTAACATAGCATTTTCTACATGGTAAGTAGAATCTGTACTTTCACCTCCGGTTAAGGTAGTTAGCCAGGCGTCTACACGTTCCATACGATGGGATGAGGTAACTACGGCCCCGACAGACACCCCTAGAACTAGGGCTAGCATAATAAGATACTGTCGTGTTGGGATACCGGAGATTAAAAGCATACCAAAGATGATTGAAATTAGGGCCACTCCAGTCCCGAGGTCACCTTGGGCAATTACTACGAGGAACAGAGAAAGGCCGCAAACTATTGATAATGGAAGCCAAAATTCTCGCCATTTGCCGATGTTCCCTTCTTCTTTTTTTCGAGACAGAAAATCTGCTAAATAAAATACCATGGCCAACTTAAGCAATTCAGCAGGTTGAAAACTAAGACCGCCAAAATTAAACCATCTGCACTCGCCAAGCTCACATTTTACTAAAGAAGAGTGGACTAGGGCTAACAGCCACAATAGAGCCGATAAGACTAGCGCAATAGTCATCAGAGGTTTAGCAAATTTTTTTATGTACTTATAAGGAAGCCACTTAAAGGCCGCAAAAAACGCCAAGAGAGATAGCCCTACCGAACGAAGCTGACCAATGAAAAAGAAATTGGGATCATAATCTGTTCCATAAGTATTATTCAATACATTAGCACGCATGGGGCCAATGGCATAAATTACGATAACGCCTAACGCCATCAAACCCAAAGTAGCGAACAATATAACTAAATCTGATTTATGTTTCCTAATAACCATTTTACCTATTTAGATGGCGCCTCCCGTAAACGCGATAAACACTCCTAAAATAGCGCACACCCCAGCTACGATCCAAAAGCGCATTACGATTTTAGATTCGCTCCAACCAATAGCTTCTAGATGATGGTGGAGCGGGGCGGAAATGAAGATTTTTTTATGGAAAAGTTTTTTAGAGGTTAGCTGAATTAGACTAGATCCAGCTTCAATAACAAAAGGTAGACCAATAATGGGTAGGAGTAAAAATGAATTAGTCATCATAGAAACTACCCCCAGACCTGCGCCGAGTGCAAAGGACCCCGTATCCCCCATCATGAACCTAGCGGGCGGAACGTTGAACCAAATATAACTGAGGAGCCATCCCACGACTGTCAGACAAAATCCGAAAAGCAAGATATTGCCTTGGAATAAAGCGATTACGCCATAGGCTCCATAAGCCAAAAGAGCTAACCCACCCGAGAGTCCGTCTAGCCCGTCCGAAATATTAACTGCATTAGAAGTTGCGACTACTGCAAATGCGAATATAAACATAGCTAGGACAGCTCCGACTTCAAAATTACCGACGAATGGAACTAAAATAGAAGTCCAGCCAAGTTTATAGGTAAAGAACCATCCTAAAGCCAAACCGACAGCTGAAATCAGTAGAAATTTCACGGGGCCGCGTAGCCCAGCCGCCCCTTTACCAGATCCAAAAATATTAATTATGTCATCAATTAGACCGACGAAAGCTCCGCCAAGAAATCCAGCTATAGGAAGCCAGGTTTGACCTCGGTCTAGATTAAAAAAACCGGTAACTATCGTGACCGAAGCTACTCCGATGAGCCCTGCCATCGTCGGAAAAACATGCTGAAATTTATGTGCATGTAGTTTCCGCATAATGGGAAGATCCTTTCCATCCACGGTTGTTTGTTTCTGTTTCTTCCAAAATTTATATTTATAGGCGAAATGGGTATAGATAGGAGTAAAGAGCATGGAAAACAAAAACCCGGTTAGAGCTAGTAATAATCCGTAAAATACTTCGTCGCTTATATCTTGGTGCATTCTATTCCTTTGGTTTGATTTTTAGATAATCGATTAAATAGTTAGATATTGAATCAAAGAGGCCGCCGGCATGATTAGTGCCGTCTAAATGCTGTCCCTCTCCCCATATTTTAACCATTATCACGTATTTTGGCAACTCTCCTTCGGGGCCTACGAAGCCAATATAGGTGCCGACGGTTTCAGTCATCGTATCATCGTAGGCTCCATCTTTTATGACCTGGGCGGTACCAGATTTTCCTCCGACAGCATAGCCTTCTTTATCGATACCGTATCGGACTTTAGAAGTACGATTATTGATTAACATTTCGCGCATCGTAGAACTGGTTTCGTCTGTTAAGATTTTGTCTTCAATAACATTTTCGCGTGTTTCAGGCTTTAGTTCTCCGTCTTCTAGCGTACCCTCAACTATAGTCGGGGTACGGTAAATCCCACCGTTAATAATGGCCGAGAAACCGGTTGCGACTTGGAGCATGGTTAGGTTTAGATTCTGCCCAAATGTCATGTTGGCATAAACTGAATCACGGCCCCACCCTTCGTTCGGATCAGGAATAAACCCAACCTCCTCCATTAATTCAATCCCAGTAGGCTGGCCAAGACGAAATTTATTGTAATAATAATCATAAAGTTTTTCGCGTCCAGATTGATTGATGGCATTAGGATTGCCCCCGAGTAATTTTAAGGCATAAATTGAGCCACTATTTAAAGACCAGCTTAGGGCCGTCTGCATATTTATCGTCCCATACAGAGAATCTCGTTGCTCAGCGTTTTGGATTTTCCAACCGTCGATAATTACGTACCCCTCGTTAAAATATGTGGTCTCTGGGGTCATCACGCCTTCGTTTATGGCCGCTGAGAAAGCAAAGTTTTTACAAACAGAAGCCGGTTCGTACGGCACGTCTAAAGTATAATTCACATAGGCCGAAGTATCGGTCACATTCCCATAGTCGCCAGGATTATAGTTCGGGACGTTAGCCATAGCTAGTATTTCCCCAGAGTTCGGATCCATAACGAGGGCCGATGCGTTCGTGGCTGGCCCCGATTCTACAGCTTCTGAAGCAATACCTTCTACTCCGATTTGTAAGCCTCTATCTATGGTTAAAACTACATTTTCACCATCTTTCGCGGGAATTTTCGTGTTATCATTCCCGATTGATAATGCTACCTTATTCACGTCGGCCGTAGCTTTTAATAGCCCGTCTTTACCCGACAAGATATGGTTAAGAGATCCCTCTACGCCATACTGGCCTAATCCATCTGCGTTGACAAAACCTAATAGACCCGAGGCCATCTCCCCTTCGGGATAAACTCTCTGGTTGTTTTTTTGAAACCATACCGCGTTAATATCTTCTTCCGCAATTTTATCGGCAATATCTAAAGGAACATTCTTAGCGACAATGGAATACCTTAGGCCTTCCGTATTATAAACTTCGTCCAGATTTACAGCTAAATAATCTTTTGCATTGTCATTTAGAACCCTAGTAATTTTTTCTCGATCGGTAACCGCAGGGTCAATAATTATGTTGTAGGTGGTTTGGTTTAAGACAACTGGGACTGGCTCACCGTCGTCCATCATATATATTTCCCCACGCTTGGCGATAATTGTTTCAAGCAATGTGTGCTCTTGATCGGCTTTAGCGACCCAATTGCTGTGTTCGATAATTTGGATGAAAAATAGCCTCAACAAGATAATCGCAAGCAAAGCAAGAACGATGTTTCGTAGAATTTTGAGGCGATGTTTTATAGATTTAACGGAATCCGCAGAGGCGCCAATATTCGAATAATTAGTCCGCGGCATACCCCGTTACCGTTGCGTCTTCCATTGCGGCTGCGACGGTACTATTTTTAGCATTAGCAACAGAATTAAGGCGCGCTTTCTCGACAGCTAGGTCGTCTTTTTTAGCACTCATTTCAGTAATTTCCTTTTCAACATTAGATATTTCATAGTCAAAACTGGTAGCTTTAGTTCCTTCAGCAACATATATTAAACCAAAAACTAGCGTTAACATACTTATGATGACAATTTGGGAAATGGACCCCAGACTTTTTTTAGTATGACGGACCGTGTTTCGGTTTCGGGCAAAATTAGTTCCCGTAGTCCTTCTAGTAGTATATGTTGTTTGTTCTCGCATGTTTTTGTTTTCCTCGCTAATGTTTGTTTTATTTTTTATTCTAATTTATTTGTTGGATTTATATTTATGTCTTAGTCCGAGCAGTTTTTACAGCCAGAGCTATAAGTAAACTGTAAAAACTTACTCGGGAAGGTCATACACTTCACACTCTCTATAAACCCTTATTGGCAGGCCGGGTTGGCCCATATCGCTAATCACGGAATCCGAGCGAGGTTTTAACCCCGCTCGGTAAGGAAGACTAGCGGAAATTTACCTTGACAGTTTGTTTTCGCGATTTGTTCGCGACCAAAATTTGTTTTGGCATTTTGCCTCCTTTTGTTTTAATTTTTTATTTTTATCAATTCCGCACTGCCACTCGCAGTTTGGCGCTTCTGGAGCGCGGGTTGATAACTAACTCCTGGGGTTCCGCAATGATAGGCTTTTTGGTTAAAATTTTTAAACTGGATTCTTCGCCGAAGCTCGAAGCTTCTTTAAAGTAGTCTTTAACTAGCCGATCTTCTAGACTATGAAAAGTGATAATTCCTAGCCGACCTTTAGGGTTTAATAATTCCGGTAACAGAGGGAGTGTTTTGGCTATTTCGCCAAGTTCATCATTTACCTCTATGCGTACTGCCTGAAAGACTCGAGCTGCGGGGTGGGTTTTAGAATATTTAGACTTCCCGATTATAATATCGGCAAGCTCCTTAGTATTTCGGATTGGACGGTGATGCACTATTTCGCGGGCAAGCATTTTAGCCCGTCCGGTTTTTTCTTCACCATATTTGACTAAAATATCTGCGAGCTGGCTTTCTTTATAATGATTAATAACATCATCCGCCGAAAGCTTTTGCCGTCGATCCATCCGCATGTCTAACGGCCCTTCACTTTTAAACGAAAAACCTCTTTCTTCCATGTCTAGTTGCGGAGAAGAAACTCCAAAATCCGCAAGTATCATATCAAAAGTTTTTCCACACTCGATAAGCTGTTGCACCGCACTATAAAAATCGGTGTTTATTAGTTGGATATCAGATGGAAATTTGCGCTCCAAATATTCAATAGCAAATTCATCTCTATCCACTAAAGTAGATGTTTTATATTGCTGTGTTACATCCAAAATCTTCCCAGCGTGCCCTCCATAACCAGCCGTCAAATCTAAATACGATTCGCCCGGTCTAGGGTTAAGAGTCGCTAGAACTTCTGATAGTAATACAGGGATATGTAATTTCTCCATATATATATTATACAACGTTTGAGATCGCTCAACTAGAAACTATAGCGGGTTTGTTTCTGTTTGATTTTTGTTTAAAATTCCACAATTTATCCACTACAATTCGATTTACGCGAAGTAAATCATAGATTGTAGCCGTTGAGAGACTTATTGTGTTTAGACCATATAGAGTTTTATTGGGAGGTGTGTTAAGGAAGGAACGCACGATTTTTTTGACGCATCTCGCTTAAGATTTAATGCGCGCCGTAGCTCCTAGATGGCCGATCTCAAACTTTTTTAATGTACGATTTTGTTTAGCGTTTTTGTTTATTCATTCGCTGATTTAAGTTTATGACATTTTTTCATAAAATGCAAGAGCTTTTTTGACTTTTTTTGTCATAAAGTTTTCCACAAGTGTGCAAAACTACCCCCGTTAATTTTCCCGAACAAAGCCGGTTGATTTTCCACCGGTTTGTGACATAATAACCGAACATTCCCTTGTTCTTTCGCATTTCCCTCTGTTTGGCTTGACTTTCTATAACGCTTGTGGTATAATTAAGGTATAATGGGATGTTTATGGCCTAATTGCTTGGGCTATTTTTGTGTTATAATTGAGGTAGTAACTATAAGTGGAGGAAAACATGGAAAATAACACAGATATGCCGTTCGATGTGTTTCTTTGGGCTAATGAGATAGATGAAGTGAAAAACAACGTGTCGGCCGAATTGTTCCTATTTAATAAAAACTATACCCCGTATAAGATTAAATATTCTGATAAATTGACTGGGGCGGTAAAGTCGATGTTCATGAATGAGGCTGTAAAATATATTATCGAAGAAGCCGATAAGGGTTTAGAGTGTCGAGAATATGAACGAGCGGACGGGGAGGACAAAGTAATTTATCGTACTTCCCTTTCTAAGGTGGGGCGCGCTGAAACTTTGATACATTTGATAGAAAATGAATATAAAGATATTGATTATTTTTCCGAAAATGAATACGACTTTAAAAAAGTAAAAGGCATTATCGCAAAATTTACTTATCCGGGCGAAGAGGGCATGAAGACTTTCTATATTGCCAAGGTTTTATCAGCGTCCTCTGCACTAAAAGGTGCGGCTTCTTGGGAGATTAATGGAGAAAGTTTCGAACCGTTTTCAGCTGAAATAGCTTTAAAAATGCCCGAAGATAACCAGGTTGCAATTATAGAAGACACTATCGTCGTATTCAATCAAGCAAAGTTCGAAAATCTGTTCCAATACGATTATAAGTCTCAGGTTATAGCCGAAGCGAAGGCTAAGGAACTAACAGAAAAATATAAACTGTCATTTGCAGAGGGCTTAACGCTTGATTCCCTTCTTGCCGATAAAAAACCTATTCTCAAAAAAGTCCAAGCTATGGACATCGCCGAAGAAATGCCGCAAGACAAGCTCCTAGATTATGCTGACGAAATGCAACTAGAGCTAATGACGGACGATGATGGCTCTATTATCATCATGGACGACAAAGACCTAACTATGTTTGTAAACCTACTTAATGAAGATTATTATATTTCTCCAGTTAACGGCAAGCGTTACGAGATAAAGTCCAAAAAACTGCTCTCCGAGCCAGATGGCGAGCCACCGAGAGGGTAAAAGTGCTTCGCCATGGACTTTTCTTCGGAGGTAGAAAAGCCTAATAAAAGAGGCTAGTTGGGAAATTACAGCGGAAGTGAATTTCGTTGTAATTTTTGTTCATATTCATCTAATTCCGCTGGGATTAAGTGGATTATTATTGTATCTCTGCATACGGCTTATCTACAAAGGCGGTTTCACCAAGGGTCTCGAAGGTTTTTTTGAGATCCTCTCTGGCTTCGATTGGCGAATCGTCCGTGGCGAGAGTAGATTCTATTTTAGCATAGTAGCCAGGTTTGTTATCTATCTTATCTAAGTATATATTTGTGCCTTCGCCCATTTTAAGACTTTGGCGGCGGCGCGATACTTCCCCGGCCGGCTTGAACCCAAGTTGCAAAATTATGTTGACTGTGTTTTCGTAATCCCTAATAGAAGTTTCTTCTATGACGTCTATGTTGGAATCTTCGATATGTCGTCTTAAAATTAGGCTATATTTGGGGGGGCGGTCTACAGCTTTCATTTCAGTCCTCATAACAAGTCTGGGGAAATTCATATTAGGTTTATAACCCCGGGGGACGTATACTCGATCGTGTTGCCAAAAAATAGCAGAAAAATCTAAGTCAATATCTGATAGTTTGTCTTCAAACCTATCACGATTGGATAATTTACACTTTAGGATTACCTTTTTCATGTTTTAATTATAGCATATCTATATCTACGATTCGGGCTTCGACCGATTTTACGCCGTTGTAATTGTTTTCGGAGATTTTGACCAACGGGGAGATTCGGTCTTCTATAGAGAGGCTAAGCCAAGTTTCCGGAGCAAAAAAAGCGACTAGTCTTAGATTGTTTCCCTTTTTATCTCGAACGTCTAGCCGTAAATGGTTGCGGTCGGGGCCCATACGAGTAGCATTTACTATATCGATATCTTCTAGGCGAAAAATAGGTTCTTCGTTCCCTGCGCCGAATGGCTCTAGTAGCTTTAGCTCGTCTAAGAAGCCCAAAGAAAGTTCTTTTAGATTCGTGATAGTTAAATCAGCATGCTGCTTAAGATAGTCGGTTTGGTTCGTTAGGTGTAGACTACGATAATATTCGTTTATTTTTTCTCTAAAGGCATAGAGATTTTTACCATCTACCCGCACGCCGGCAGCGCCGGCGTGGCCACCTCCCCCTATAATTACGTCCTTCGTAAAATCTAGAGCTTCTGCCAGGCTAAAATCACCAAAGCTTCGTCCAGAACCTTTGTAGATATTATTCTCGGTTTCTGCTAGGATAAAAGCTGGGCGTTTGTATTCCTCAACTAACCTTCCGGCGATAATGCCGAGAACTCCTTCGTGCCATTTGCCGGTCTCTATAATTACCGGTTCGTCTCCTACGCCGCGAGCTATTATTTCTTTCATGGCGGATTGCTGTTCTTTTTTGCGTTTTTGATTTAGCTCTTCTAATTGCTCCGCTATAGTCGCGGCTTCTACTGGAGAGTTGGCACGCAGCAGATTCAGCGCGAGATCGGCGGTTTTTAGACGCCCGGCTGCGTTGAGCCGTGGGCCTATTTGAAATCCAATACTCTCGGAAGTCAAATTTTTTACTCGGGCGCGTGAAAGAATTTCTACTAAACCCTTGCGGCGAGTTTTCTTCAAAACTTTAATCCCGTAATAGCCCAAAATGCGGTTCTCCCCAGTAAGCAACATATTGTCGCAAATAGTACCTATTAATACCAGGTCTAGCAGCCACTTTTCTTGGCCGGCTGGTATAATTCCCTCTTTTGTTAGTGCTTGGGCTAGTTTAAAAGCTACGCCTACGCCGGCTAGGTTTTTGAGGCTCGGCTTTTCTTCTACAAAATCTTTTCGTTTTGGGTTTATTACGGCAATAGCTTCGGGCAAGGTATCTCCGCATTCGTGATGGTCTGTTACGATAGTATCTATTTTTAAGGTGTTTAGCTCGTCGATAATGGCGTGGTTGCGCGAGCCACAGTCCACAGTGATTACTAGATTTACTTTGTCTTTTTCGGCTCTTTTTATAAGTCGCGGGCTCATGCCGTAGCCATCAGCAAACCTATCTGGCAGCATAATACCGATGTTTTCGGCTGGGATGCCCGCTAACTTTAAGGTTTCTTCCATCACCGTGCTAGCGGTTACGCCATCTACGTCATAATCTCCGTATATCAGTATCTTTTCGCCGTTTTTTATTGCGGTTTTTATCCGCGCTACGGCATCTTTCACCCCGGGCAGTATAAACGGGTCAGTAAGGTTTTCGTATTTAGGGTCTAAAAAACTCTTACTTAGGCCCCGCGCTTCTAGTAGGCGTTCAAATAATTTACTCATTTTAGCCTATGGTCTTGCTGGGCTTGTTGCCTTTTTGGCTTTTTATCACAATACTCTGTAGTTCTTTCAAAATTGGGAATTGTTTGTTGGTTTGGTATATTTTGGTTTTGCCCTTCTTGGTGACTATGAGGAACTTGCCAGCGGCCATGCGGTTGAGTTCCCTTTGGATATTGCCTGGATCTTCTTTGATGAGCCTGGCTAGACCTCGAACGTGAGTTTTGAAATCTGGATATTTGGCAAATACCACGATTATTTTTCGCCGCACCCTAGAAGTGACAAATATATCTAACATATTACCTCGCTTAAACTTCTATTATTATAGCATAGATTCGGTAAAAATTACAACGATATTCTCTGATTCTGGTGAGGCTACTCATAAAAACCGCCCTTAGGCCGAGCCTAAAGGGCGGGTACCTGGCGGGTTGGGCATCTTTGGTATTGACTTTTGTAAGTCTTAGATGTACAATTTATTTAGATTCTTGATTGTCGCTTCCTCTTTCTGGGAGCGATTTTCAATTTCACTGTTAGGTGTAACCGTCCCAGATTGATTGAAACCGTCATCAAAGAATCCTCCTTTCTACCGCCAGATTATTAAGGTAAATTCTACTCCTTTCCTACTGAAGATGCCTGGAAGCATTGTAGGGTATGCAGTTTATTTTTGCAACCCTTTAGCAAGTTACGGGCGGGAGGCCGCCTGTAGAGGGATGAATGATGGCAATAGAATCTTTCTATCTTGCTAAACACCGTACCGAATAGCCAGCCGCAGTGTACCTATAATCAAAACCAAAAGGATATAAACCCGTTTCATAAATATAAAAATTTGATGTATATCTAAATCTAGAAGACCAATACTTGGTTACTGCACCTACATCTACGACTCCAAGATGGTACCTTCCTGTCCTTATTATGTTCATTGGCAATTTGAATACCTTCAGTACGTTAAAGTTCGTATTGTCGAGATTATAGCTGCTCATTAGTTTCAAATAGTCATCATTTGGTAGCATCCATCCTGATGGGCAAATAGACCCAATGGCTGTTTCATCTTCATCAATTTCAGTAGAAGCGCTAGCAGTATGCCAACTGTAATAATTCCCAAGTTCTAAGTTTAGTATTTTTTCATCACTGTATGTGTCGCATGTGCCACTCCATGGGTAATACTCATTACAATAAAAGTATTCTTGTCCATTATTTCCCAAATCATAAATATGTGCAGTATTATCCTCCCATATTTCGGTGCCACTTATTTGTGAGTCTGGTAACTCAAACCCGTCCGCTGGATTATCTGTATTAGTGCTGTCTAATGATGCTACCACTAAATCTTCTCTCTGTAAGTCCAGGTTTTGCGTCATCCAACATTTACCATCAGCTAGTTTAGCTACGCGATAGAGCTTATTATCTCTTACATCTTTTAGCATAATAGTAGGCACGTTATCCTCTATAGTGGTGCCGTCTGCTTTGAAAGGATTCGGAGTAGGTACAGAGCTGCAGATATCTGTAGTCATGTCTTGCATAGAACGTAGAGATACTGGGAAACCGGTATCAGCGAGAGTGTATTCTAGCTCACCAGTATAGGTACCGGCTGGCATGTCATTTGTTACTTTTATACCATAGTAAATATCTATTTCTTCATTTGTGACTGAGGCAGCACCTTTGTCCACTACAGCGAGGTCGTCTGCAAGCGGAACAGCATTGTATTCCCCTGCTTCACCGTCTAGTGAATATCCCCAGGTGTTGTCCGCCAGGACGCCGTCTTCTACTGGAGAGAAATAGTAGCTTGATGATTCATCTCCATCTAGATAAAGGTTAGCGTTGCTGCCCGCCATAGATATAGCCACTTCGTATCCAAATGATTTATATACCGTGGCATATGATTTGTTTTCTATACTGCCTACTATAGCGTTGTCGCTTTCAGCTTCACGTGTGACTGTAATAGTGATTTTATCATCTACTACTAGTTCACCTTCTTTATTATCATTAGTTTCGTCCGCAGCAGCACTCGTCACAGGTATTACTAAATTACCTACTAATACTGTAGCAGCAAATATAGCTATAGTACCACTAGCTACTGTAGCTAGTTTCTCTTTTCTATTAACTGTCCTTTTACTTTCTTTTGTATCGTATTCCTTTATACCATCATTTATTTTCTTACGTCTTTGTTGTCTACGTACTAATAATGCAACTATAGCTCCTATAGCTAGTACTAATATAATAGCAGGAAGTATAATATTAGTAGCAGAACCTATTCCTCCACCATTACTACCGTTCTCTACTGTTCCAGCACCAGTACCT
>JAZUMU010000006.1:0-25484 GCA_045603805.1 Candidatus Nanosyncoccus sp. | reverse complement strand
TAGCAGGAAGTATAATATTAGTAGCAGAACCTATTCCTCCACCATTACTACCGTTCTCTACTGTTCCAGCACCAGTACCTGGTACTACTATGTTTGTTTCTCCTGAATCTGATGGTGTTGGTGTTGGTTCAGGACTAGGGCCGTCCTGCACTATGACTTCTATAGGAATAGTTGCCATTATTATTGTTCCTTTCTAGGCCTTATTACATAATTCACTGCAATTGAGGAAGATTAAGGCAAAATTCATCTTTAGATGATTTTGCCGCCGGAGGGGCGAAGTGATGTGGTAAAATTACTTACCACATCACGTAGCTTCCGAAATGCAGTGAATTATGCAATAAGACACCTTGCTATTAATTATTAATGTTTTCCTTACGATGCTATAAAAATGGCACCATCAGGGTGCTACAATCAAACAAATCTATCGACAGTAATGCAATAGAGCGCTGACTACCTCATGGTGCCATTTGCTTACTCTAATGCATCACCGATTTTATAAAAATCACTGTCGCAAATGATTTATTTAATTGTAGCAATACTATTATACCACAAGCAAAATAACTCTATTAAATAATATTGTTGTAAAATTCACAACATATTAATTAATCTCTTATAATAGGGTGCTAAATATCATTCTACTCTGTTTTTTAACCAATTAACAAACGCAGAATAATCACTATACATTTCCGCATCTTCATCATTATCTGCTTCTAAGAAATCCTTTACCCTCCCTCTATCAAAAATCACAACTGATGGATAATATTTTACTTTTTCGTATAATGGAGTATTTTTTAAATCTTGAAACATCATTCTATAAACCGAAATCCCTTTTTCTTGCGCATAGTCCGATATATAATTTCTCAATCTATCCGCCACATCACACCCATTTTGGTCGACGAACAACAAAAACGACTTTTTCTCATTTACTAAGCTCCCATATTCTTCCCCCGATATTTCCATAAAACTAGGACCATCAACATAATATTCGGAATCAATTTTTACTTTAGTACGGTTGAACCATCCGCTTACTGCCCCTACAAATAATATTCCCCCAAAAACCACAACAAAAAGCGCAACTAAAAGTTTTATTATATTTGTTTGTCTTTTCTTAACCATTTTTTATCTCATTTAATTCTTCAAAATCTATCATATGATAGGGAACTTTATAAAAATCATAAACAACATTCCCATCTTCTAAAACTCTTTTTACTTTTATGTTATTTTTTCCTTCATAAAACCAATATCCACCCACATCATATATTTTGTTTGCATCCCAACCAAGCGCTACTAACATGTTCTTCATCATTCCCGAATACCCTCCTCCCCCACACATCAGAAAGATTATTTTATCTTTCGGGAACAAATCTTCCAATATTTGCATAGATTCTTCGTAATTAGGAGTATAAACCCCATTCTCATTTTTCGTAAACAAAGTTTTACCCTTATACGTTTCCCCAACTTCTTCTGGCAGCCCTTCTACATTTACAATATAAGGATAAGGCATGACCTCAAAACCATCCACAAATCCCGAAAGATATGCATCTCCCCCAATCGCTTCATAGTTTCCTGGATCTTTTAACATTCTGAGATCTCTATATACTGCATCTTCTCGACCTAGATAGTTATCAATAGTACTTTCGTTTATATTCTTGTCAATCCCCAGTTCGCCCCGCATACCTTCAGATGTTTCTGGCAACGGTAATGCCAATTCGCTTGCTAAACGGTTCGGGAAACAAAATCTCCCCAACAAAAACGCTCCGATAATCAAGATTACCGCCCCGATAGTCCCTCCCCAAATATATTTTTTCATCTAACCTCCGATCTGTTCTATATTAATTATACACCAATCGCCGGCTCATTCGGGCAACTAACCAATACTTTTTTCATTGCATCTCTTTCTGCCTCCGAAACCCATAAACCATACTTATATTTCACGGAAATCTGCCGCGCAACATATTGACATCTGAATTTCTTATTAGGCGGCAACCAAGTCGCCGCGTCTCCATCCGACTTCTTCTCGTTCGCTGGACCATCTACCGCTAAAAGATTAAGCGGGTCCGTAGCAATTTTATATCTCACTTCTTTTTCCATATACTGCGCTCCTTTCTGCCATGCATCCGATAAAGCTACGACGTGGTCAATTTGTAACCCCTTCGAAATTTCCTCCCTTGCGGTATATTTTCTATGCTCTCCAGTATAGGGTTCATCAAATTCCCCCGCCATAACATTACATCCTTCTAGTACGGCACTATCTCCGAATTCCCTTTTTAAAATTCTTTGTCTTAAATTACACCCCTCCACCGTAGGCCACCCACTATAAAACTCATCTCTCGAATAGCCAGTTTTTGGCGCTCTTCCTTTTACCTCCAGTTTTTCCAAAACCTCCGTCGCAAGCGGTTTAGAAGCATCGAATTCGGTAACAGCTTCAGCGGCATAATCAGCGCCGCTATTCTCAGCTTTAGTAAAAACCGTCTCGTAACTTTCTGAATTTACAACTACCCACACGGCCGCCCCAACTAACGCTGTAATTACAACCACTAGCCTCCTTGATCTCGTATTTATACCCATAATACCCATATTATACCAAATCTTCTTCGTTTCTAGTTTCCCACTATCTTTTAGGTCTTGCTTTATTTTAAAAACCCAATAATACATAATTGGTTTTATCTACCCAAATTCTACTAATTTTAAACCTACTTTATTTCCGTAGTTTCAACTTTAGGGTTAATCATATTCTGCAGTTTACGACTTTCCATTGCATTTACATTATACTCATCTACTTTTGCATTATAGGCATCAATCAAATTATTTATTTCATCATTTAACATATACAAATCTTTTTCTCGCGTTATCAAATTATTTCTTTGTTCATAGAACTCTCTTTCGTTCATAAAACAACCTTCCGTACTTGCGCAATTATTAAAATTCGCAATATCCAAGTTTAACGCCTCTAAACCTGTTTTATACTCTGCTACTTTTGTGTTTATCGCACTTTTTAGAGCCTCTATCTCCTCAATCAATCCATCCATCCGCACTTTAATCTCCCGAAACACCGCAATATATTTTTCATAATAATCCACCACCATATCCTGGTCTTTAAAAACCTCTGCATAATATTTCTCCAATATCTCAGGTAACCTTTTAATCTCTGTACCAGCTCGTACAAATATTTCTTCCGCCCGCTCATCTTCCGCATACATTTCTATATCATCTTTCAATATTGACAAATTATCCCTATAGACTTGTTGCAGTATTGGCTTTAAATTCTCTTTTTCCAAACTACCTATTCTTGCCCACACTGCATGCAGCAATTCATGTGCAGTCGACGACTCTCTAATTCCATCCAATTTCGAATCTCTAATGTCATACACATAAATATTTCCCATTGTATAGCATCCCAATACTGCCATCTCACTTTCATCTTGCCTACAATTAATACTAAAATCATCGACTCCATTTAATTTCGGCTGTGCAGCATTAAACAAAAATTCACCTCGTTCAGTCAAGTTCAATTTATCACGTATTTCTACCATTTCTGCTGCCGGTCGATAAATTATACCCCTAAACCAATCATAGATCCATTCCCGCCTCAACACTATTACAAAAGCAACAGTTAACAAAACTAACAGCACTATCCATTTTAGATAATGCTGTTTTTTATCTTGCCGCGGTAACCTACTCATTACCACAATTATACCTTAATTTAATTCAATATCGCAATCATCACATTTAGATATGTCGCAAATGTACACCACAATATATATGGTATTAGACACCAAGCCGCAGCTTTACGGTTCTTTGAACACATGTAAATCAATGCAAAAACCATTAACCACATAACAATCAACCACCCTAAAGCGAACCATCTAGCTTCTAACTTAAAGAACAATATAGTCCACATAAAATTGAAGAACAGTTGCGCAAAATAAACTATCAGCTCCGTATTCCGCAGCTTCTTCTCAGTTTCGTTTTTGGGCACAAACCTATAAATTAACAATGATGCAACCCCCATCAATATATATAATATAGTCCATGCAACAGGGAATAGCCACGCTGGCGGAGCTAAAGGCGGTTGATTCAACTTCCCAAAAGACATCATAGCGCTTCCGGTAATTGAGGCCGAAATGACCCCGACAATTAACGGCAAAACGATCAAGCCAATAGAAAGACAGATTTGCCCAAAAGATCTTTTACCGGGTTTTCCCTTAACCTCAACTTTAATTTTACCGGTCCTTTTTTTCGCCACATTCTTTTTTACCTTTGTTTTACTTTTATTTTTTTGTGATTTTGGCATAAACCATACTCCTTATGTTTATAGTATATATAATATCATTGAATATTTCTTATTGCAAAATTTATTTCCTCATTATTTTAATCTCGGTTTTTACTTCTGGCTCAACTCGACGCGAATCGCATATTTTTGAAATCGTCTTATTGAAAGTCCACCTATCTAATCCCGATTGTTTTAAATATTCAAACGTTTCATTAGGAAATTTTATAAAACACTCCGCCAACAACCATGCCAACGCCATCCTCACATAGTACTCTTTATGCCCTTTGAGCGATTCGGCACGGTCAAAAATCAAATGTAGATAATCTGGATTTACATAATAATCCAACAAACAGACAAGTCCAGTGCGAACAGAAAATTCGTTATCGGATTTTAAAAGTCCTTCAACTTTTTGCTCTAAGAAATTGGCTTCATGTGTTTTCACGGCTTTTCGAAGCGCAGCACAAAAAGTATCCACCGTACACCAATTATCTAAAAACTCAATTTGCGAATCGAATTTTTCAATCATTTTTTCATAAGGCAACCTGGCAATCAAAAATCCTCTCGCAATCACTTCCTCAATCGCTAAAGGCTTAACCGCAATAAATTCTCCAAAATCTTCTGGAGAAATCTCACTTACTATTTTTCGTATCTCCGGAATTCTTACCCCTAAAAAAGGCCTGTCGCAAGGTATTCCTTTTCTGCAAAAATCGCGATACTCGTCATCCGAAATAGACATTAATTTCGTCCGAAGCTCTGAATACATTTATATTCCTCTTTTTCTATATTATAAAACATATAAAATATATCACTCATTCTCCATTCAACAAATTATTTTCAAAGATACTCGCAATTTTAATATAGTATTTATGTTTTTAATTCACAGCCCAACCTACAATAACCCTCCCGCTCAGCTTGACGAAAATACAATTCCATAGTTTCCTATGATATAATCGTGACATGGATAGTACGAAGAATCGATCTGAACTTCAAAATACTCCACATCTACCGGCGCAAAAAATAGGCGATTCAAACAAAACCCTATGCGTTACGCTAACAATATTATTCAGCATTTTATTTTGTATATTTAAACTCTTCAGTTTTGGTTGGCTAACCATAATGGCCCTCATTCCGATAATAACTTATTTAAATTTTTACATAATTTATGGTAGCACATTCGCCAAAACAAAAAATAAAACTAAAAGTGATTACGTATTCTTCGGATTAATCAGTTTTTTCTTTTTATCTTCCGGATTGTTTTTCTCAGATTCTGGAGATTATGGGCCACCTTCGCAACTCATTAAATCTATACCGTCTTATATATCCCTAGGTCTTTCGCTATTTTCAGCCTGCATCACAATAATACTACTAATCACCTTTGCAATAGTCAGAAAACAAAGACAAATACACTCTAGGCAATGAGTCTCACCACACACACCCTATTTGCGCAATCACACCATATTCGATAAATTATTTTACCGACTTTATCCCCAAAGCTCTGCAATGGTTCCAATAAATCACGCCCGCCACCAAACTCACAAATGCCATTAGATAGCAGATGTCATATTGCAGATAATCGCGCATTATCATCGGCCCTTGACGATCCGCCTCAATCATCCCTTCAAAATAATGGTCTCGCTTAGCCGCATCCAATAATTCCTCTGGTGCCGTGTCTAGATTATATGTGATATTCGCCTTGTCTGACCCACATGCATAATACCCAGCACATTCTTCATCATCTGCTTGACACGGGCAAATATCGTGTAGCACATACACAAACTGCCCCGCATATTGTGGCTGCTCAATGCTATTTATTTGTTCTGCTCGCACACGCATCATAATTTGTGGCGTCGCTACAAATACTGCCGCCATCACCACAAAAATCCCAACATTTACTTTCATGCGTATCGGCAATTTATTTTTATTTTTCATTTCGCTTCTCCTTAATTTAGGCTCATTATAACACAACTAGCGATAGCTAAATATATATTACCTTTTTTATTGTCTTTTAAACCTTCTTTAACCCCTTTAGCAATCTGCTTCGCTTTTTCTCTTTCATACGCTAAAGTCATTTCTACCGTTTTCCCAAATCCAAATTTTTCCTATCATATTCAACATCAATTATTAATCCAATAATTTCTCTGGCCTTATTCGGCTTGTCTACGTCATTATTCATTTTTTAAATCCTCCATCTAACTTATACTCAAAATATCACATAATATGCCGTATTCATAGCTATCATAGATTAGCTATGAACTAAGAATAAAAAACCTTAAACTTCTAAACTAGACCAGCTATATTTTTTTAATTAAAACCAGTCTCTCCCCACCATGCAAGAACGCGGAATGTAAAATCGAGTAATCCATTTTGAGAAAATTTCTTAAACTATATATATTTTCAGGATGGACCGTTGCAACCAGTCCATTCAAACCTAATTCATGAGCACGCTTTTCTAATAAGCCTAGTACTTGTTTTTGTAAACCAAATCCTCTAAACTCTTCTTTTATCATTATACTATCTACTAACATTGCATTTTTAGTTGGAACCCTATACCCTGACAATACTTCAGGTATATCACAAGTTGCAACAGCCAATCCGACTAATTCATTTTTATACTTTAAAAAATAAACGTTATCACGACCTTTTATTGGAGTGGCAAATTCTTGTTTAGTCAACGGCGTAAAGAAATCTTTATTATCCATTTTTTCTATAATTTTAGCTTGAGATTCCATCGCCTCATCTATACACTTAATGTCAATCGGCGTGAAGCTAATATTGTCGCCAATTATATATTTTTCTTCCATAATAAAATTATATACTATAACTTATGTATTATATATTGTATCTATAATAAGAAATATCACAGGTTGGTTATGAATTTAAAGATCGGAATCTTGTAATTCTAAACTAACTTATTTTTTTGTCAAGTTTATAACTAAAATCCATCTTCCAAAACCAAAATGGAAAAACATCCATACTAAGATGCGTCAGTAATTTTAGTTATTTAATCTTTTCAACAGTTCTCCCCACGCATCACCATAATAACCATCAAAGTATTTGCCGGCTTCATCAATTTTTACCCATTCCACTTTTTCGACTTCATCCTCTTGCTTTTTTATTTCATCATTTAATGGCTTAGCAACAAATAGTAATATTTCTTTGTATACAGTTCCACCGTGCACCAAATGCCCAGTCCTAATCGGCTCATTATCAATAATCTTAACGTCCAAATTAGTTTCTTCCTTGGTCTCCCGAATCGCCGTCTCGACATCAGTTTCACCATCTTCTTGGTGTCCTTTCGGAAATGACCAAAACATTTTACCATCATCATCTCTAGCGCCAATCAAAAGCACTTTATTTTCTTTCAGGATAATGCATCCGCAACTCTTCTCTTTATCCATACCATGTATTATATATCAAAATACGGTTATAATTATACCAACAATAACAGATACACAGGTTGGTTATGAATTTAAAGATAGGAATCTTGTAATTCTAAACCAACCTGATTTTTATATCCCTTTTACCACTAAAATCCATCTATCAAAACCAAAATGGAAAAACATAACAATTTTTATTCCAAAAATGAATGACATATAATATCTATATGAGAAATAACCAGAAAAAAGGAACCTTCATCGCATCTGGTCGTAAATTATGGCCACATGAAATGAGGGTTGCAGAAATTCTAACCATGGCCGGGCACGATATTAAATTTCTTGAGGAATCAAATTTGCACACGGCAGACATTTTACTTGATGGAATTGAATTTGAAATAAAATCTCCCAAATCAGCCAATGCGAACTCACTGGAACACTTGCTTAAAAAGGCTTTAAAGCAATCGCCAAATATTATTATAGACACATCTCGAATGAAAAACTCGCGGGACGATAGTATTAGGAAATTCTTGGCTTCGCAAATAAAATCAAGAAAACAAATCAAAAAACTCATTATGATAACAAAACGTGGTCAAATTATTGATATTTCTGCACTAATTTGATATAATATAGGTATCGAAGCACTCGTACGGCGCCGAAGGTACCTACCGCGAGAGCTTCTTTTTTGCTATAATAGCGTCGAAAGTCCGCCAAGCAACGCTGGATTGCGTAGGTTCGGGGCTTTCTTTTTATTTAGGCATATTATCCCACTGATATTTCCGAATAATCTCTTCAATGCAATCATCATACAATTTATCATCCTCAGATTCATTTCTTTCTTTCACATAAGACGCTTCAGAGAGTATTTTTGGACTTTCAAAAGTATAAGCCGGAACCTTTTCTTCTCCGCTTTGTCCAACTGATATAACACTCGTAATCTTCTTAAAACGATTCTGAGTTTTATCAAAAACCATACAGTCGACATCACCATTCTCTGGCAAAACTATATGACAATATTCAAATTCGCCCTCATCGCGCCTCCCACGGATCGCCTCTTCCTGCAAAGAAAAGCCAACTAAATCTGGTAAAGAATAGTTGCCATAAGATTCTGAAGCATTAGGATGTGTATGCCCAAGACTGACTAATGGTTTCATCCCGGAAGCCTTCATCTTATCAATATGACCATTAATCGCTTGCCAATAATAAGTTAAAAGCATATTAAAATCCGCCGCCGAATCATCCGCCTCTAAATCAGGGTTTTCATCATAAAACTTTCTCTTAAATTCGTCATTAATATCGATATCGCTACCAATTGCATTAAATAAACAGTTCCCATCCTGCACCCAACCCAACACTAAAAAAGAATGCTCTTTTTTGGTTTCAGCAGTTTTTCCCGCTAATTCCGTCATTTTCTTATACACAGCGTCGCTCATCACAATTGTTTTTCCAGAATCATCGATGTTTTCATGAAAAATAGAGATTCTTGAACCTCTGTCTGCATCATGATACATTTTTAAGTTCCCAAGAATCTGTTGATTGTTGTTACCGGTCATCAAAGATTCAATAGTAGATATTACCCGGTCACTTTTTGAAAGCTCGCCAGGAGCAGAAGATTGGTCTATTGTTTCCATACCATATATTATACATGAAAATATGTTATAATTATATCTATAGTAACAGATAGAAAGGTTGGTTTTGAATTTAAAAATCGGTATAGTCGGGTTACCGAATGTCGGTAAATCCACATTGTTTAATGCTCTCACAAACGCTGGCGCACTTGCCGCTAACTATCCTTTTGCTACCATTGAACCAAATGTTGGCATCGTCCCGGTTCCCGATGAACGTTTAGACGTATTAGCAAAAATGTACAAAACCGACAAAGTTGTCCCGGCCACCGTAGAATTTGTCGATATTGCCGGGCTCGTTGCGGGCGCAAGTAAAGGTGAAGGTCTAGGCAATAAGTTCCTCGCCCACATCCGCGAGTGCCAAGCCATTTGCCACGTAGTACGTGCCTTCAAAAATGATGATATCGTCCGCGCCGACAATAAAATTGAAGAGGATATTATAAAACAGGCTAAAGATGATATAGATATTATCAACCTAGAGCTCCAGCTCGCTGACGAAGAAACCAAAGCCAAAATCGCCGCCAAACGCAAAAAAGACCCTGTCGACGAGAATATCCCTTTCCTCACCGACAAACCCGTCATTTATATGTTCAATGTGGACGAGTCTGGTCTTACAGACGTAAACCTTCAAACCAAGCTAAAAGATCTCGTCAAGCCAGCCTCTGCGATTTTCGTTAACGCCAAATTAGAGGAAGAAATGTCTGGCATGGACAGAAACGAAAGAAAAGAATTCCTAGAAAGTTACGGTGTGAAAGATGACGCCCTTGGCGAACTTATTAAAGCCGCCTACGACACACTGGGGCTACAATCTTTCCTCACCGCCGGCAAAAAAGAATGTCGTGCCTGGACTATCAGAAAAGGCGCCACCGCTCCCGAAGCCGCCGGCACTATTCACACAGACTTCCAACGTGGTTTCATTGCGGCCAGTATTTGCAATTTTAACGACCTTAAAGAGCTCGGTTCCGAACAAGCCGTCAGAGCCGCCGGCAAATTAAGAACCGAAGGCAAAACCTACATCATGCAAGACGGCGATGTTGTAGAGTTCAAATTCAACGTTTAAATATTCTAAAGTCCAGAAACGCTAGAGATTGAATCTAACTCGATTTCTGTATTTGTCGCATTCACGTCAGATAGATTTACCGTTACCTTACCGCCATTCAAGCCGCTCTTACCCCACTCGCTCGTACCTAATGCTGAAATAAACTTTTCACCTGTATTGAACGAAACTGTCGTACTGGTCAAATCTATCGTTGCGTCCGTATTGGTAACAAAGAAAAACGGTGTAACATCATATACGCTAGAAGAAGCTAGCACCATTAAGGTACAATCCGTTGCCGTAAACGACCCCGTTCCCACCGAAGCATCACCACTCATACTTTGATAAATCATTACGCCAGCGTTATCTACCCCATTTCTATTCCCGTTACCATTTGCTGAAAACTCACACCCCTGCAAACTAATTGAATTTTTACCTTCTACTACCGCAATTTGCGCCCCGCTAGAAACCCCCTTGGAGTTAGTGACCGTAATTTTTCCGGTAGAATAAATCAAGGGCGAGCCTGCCCCCATTGTAGATAGAGTCATGTTATCCGCCACTACTGTCCCACTCCCCCTATCCGTCGCTAACGTCGCGCACGATCCTCCTGTCGTTTCAATCTTCGTAGTATCAGCATTTATCATCCCACCGTACGTTGCATGTAGTCCCCGCGAATTATCTTTTGTCGTGCTAATATTGGTATTCGCCACTTTAGCTACCCCACCATTTGTCGCAACAATAGCATTAGCCCCCGATACATCCGTATTAATTGTCGCTCCGTCTATTGCGATAGAAGAACCTTCTCCAACCACCGCTACCGCTGAATTAATACCATAAAAACTATAATTATCACCTCTTCCCATAAAATCTTCGCTCCCAGTCTTCCGTATCGCCACATCCCCATCTATAGTCAAAGAGCCTCCATTAATGACTAAAAACACCACCTCATTATCCGTTATTGACTCATATTCGCCCGACGAAATTTTCGCGTTTACACCATCAACTACATAAGCTGCATTATAGGTAATCGTTTTTCCATCAATCGTTACAGTTACACTCCCACCCTTAAGTTCTGTATTCTCTTCATTGTCTACATCCGCATAATTTCCTGTTCCATTCTTGCTAGTATCATTACGATGCATCATGACTATTGTCATTACTGATGCAATCACCACAACCAACACCATTAGTGGTATGCCAACTCCCAATAATACCTTCTTATTCTTCGACTTTTCTTTTGTCATATCGGCTCTAACTTCCGTACTCCCATAATCATGTTCATTAATTTTTGTTTCTTTTACTTTTGACACATTATTTTCTTTTTCCATACTCCCATTATATATTAAAAAACTTAAAATAAGCTAAAGTTAAACCAACGAAAACCAATCTTTAACTGTAAAATTTTCTCCCGCAACATCCGCCACCGCCAACACCGGATTATAATCAGAATATTCTTTCTTAAATTTTAAAAAAGATTCTGCCGCATATCGCATCTGCTTCTGTTTCCTTTCGTCAATAGCCGCCAATCCTCCACCCATAAAATCATTTTTCCTATATTTTACCTCTGTAAAAAATATTTTGTCTTCAAAGACCGATACTATGTCTATTTCGTAAAAATATGTTCTATGGTTCCTTGCCACAATCATATGCCCTTCTCGAATCAAATAATTGACAACAGCATCCTCTCCTCTAGCCCCAATTTTTGTTGTATTTTTTACAACATTCTTTTCACATCCATACCCAGTCAAGCTTTTGCACGGCTCAAAGCTTCGCCGATGCTCCGGGCAAATCCCAAATTCACTAATCGCTTTCCGATGAAACACCGTACCATAACCCATATGCTTCTCAAATCCATATTCCGGATATTTCTTCGCCAACTTCACCATATATTTATCTCTTGCCACCTTCGCCACAATCGATGCCGCACTTACTTCCTGTATCAAATCGTCCGCTTTTATCATCACCGAAACATACCCTTCAAGCGGCGTACTTTTCAAAAAGTTCACTTTTCCGTCAATTACTATCTGAGAAAACGGCACACGAAACTTCTGTACGGCCTTCACAGCTCGTCGTGTCGCAAGCCTCAAAGCTTCAGAAATCCCAACCTCATCTAGCTCCATATTGGTTACCCAGCCTAGTCCCACCACCGCTTCCGCCATAATCACATTGCTTAATTTTTCTCGCTTCTTCGCGGACAACTTTTTGGAATCTTTTAACTCTTTACACCACTCCTTTTCCTCTTCTGGCAGAATAACCGCCCCTACAACAAGTGGCCCTGCTAAAGGGCCACGTCCAACTTCGTCTATTCCTAAAATTGCCATCAAGCTTTAGGCTTCTTCCGATTTATCTGGTTCAACTTCCGGCTTTTCAGCTTCTCCGACTACCTCAGATTCATTTTTCGGGGCCTCGACTTCAACCTCCAACTCCTCAACAATTTCCTCAGGCATAGTTACATCGTTCACGGCCACACGATCAAAATCTTTACCTTTAAGGCGTGCAGACTTACCAGAACGCTGTCTTAAATAACTCAAATTATTTCGACGCACCTTAGCACGCTTCGTAATCTCAATTTTTTCAACTAACGGGGAATGAATTAAATAAGACTTCTCAACTCCTACACCTGAAGTTACTTTCCTCACCACAACCCGCGCAGTATGGGATTCCCTTCGGTCTACCCGAATTACAACCCCTTCAAAAGTCTGCAAACGAAACTTATTACCTTCTTTAATTTTTTGGGTAACTTTCACAGTATCTCCCGATCTGACGTCCACAACAGCTTTTTTCTTTTGGGCGTCACCAATTTGTTTTAGAATAGAAAAACTCATATTTTACCTTTTATATTAGACAATTAACTGTTATTTTACCATACTTATTTTATTTTTTCAAGGCCGTTTTTACTCTTTCCTCTACCAAAAGATTTGGGTCAACTTTTTCTAAAGCGGCCGTAGCTTCTTTCAAAGAAAAACCTAAAGCAATCAAGGCATCTAAAGCCTCATCGTTTTCTACTACGCTATTCTGCACAACCTCTGCCCCCATAGCACCATATCGGCTAGGTATGCCTACTTTATCCTTCAAATCTACAACTACTCTTTCTGCCGATTTTTTACCCACTCCCGATGCTTTAGATATGAAAGCTGTATCCGCATTCGCAATTGCATTTCTTACCGACTCCGCATCGGCAAGTGACAAAATAGCAATTGCAGCTTTCGGCCCCACTCCCTGAACACTAATTAAAAGTTCAAAAATTTTCTTAGCGGCCAAACTAGAAAAACCATACAACTCTTCTGCATTTTCCCTTATATTATGATAAGTGTAAAACTTTTTTTCCTCTCCTAGATTGACCGCTTCATAATCCAATCCCGAAACAGTTATTTCGTACCCTACTCCACCTACATCCAAAATTAAAGCATTACTAAACTTTTCCTCAATTTTTCCTCTTAGATGCGCTATCATATTTTCAATCAAACTTTCTATGTTTATTCCTACTAAACCGTCGACTTCCCAGCATTAATACTATTATAACTCCTATTGGCAAAATACTGAATACAATTAATTTCCTTTTTGTTTTTATATAACCTTTATTTTTCTAAAAAATCTTCATTCAACGAAAAGGTCAAGCTTTTTTCCGTGAATTAGAAAAATTATATCCATTATCTGGACCTTCTCGATACAAAAATCCACACGTGACCGCTACAGCCAAAGCGTCTGCCGCATCATCTGGTTTTGGCTTTCGTTTTAATCCTAAATGTAGTTTTACCATCTCTTCCATTTGCGTTTTAGTAGCCGACCCGTAACCTGTTAAGCATTTTTTTATCTCATTAGGAGAATAGTCAAAAACTGTTAACCCTTTTTGCTCTGCCACTAATAAAACTATTCCCCTTGCTTCCGCTACTGCAATCCCAGTCGTAATGTTCTTCGAAAAAAAGAGTTTTTCTACTGCCACCTTATCGGGCTTCGTTTCTTCAAAAACCTCTACTAAGGAATCATATAGCTCTTTCAGTCTTTGCGGCAAAGGCGCGTCAACCGTAGTCGTAATAACCCCATAATCTAACGCCCGGCCAGTAGCCCGACCCGAAATTTCTATCAGCCCAAACCCACACCTACCTAGTCCCGGATCAATTCCTAATATTTTCATTTCACATATTTAATTAAAGTTTCCCTCAAATCTTTTACCGGCACAATAAACGAATTCTTTATTGTCCGTGGCGCTATTGCATGCAAAAATCCTAATTTTTTAGCTTCTGCTATTCTTTGATCGGCTCGAAATGCCGATCTTATTTCGCCCCCTAACCCTACTTCCCCAAAAACTACATATTCCCCTCCTAATTTTCTTCCCGCAACCGCCGAAGCTATGGCCATACATACCGCAAGATCTGCCGCCGAATCATTTAATTTCAGCCCCCCCACTACATTTATAAAAATATCTTTATCCCCCAACTTTAATTTAGTCCTTCTCTCTAAAACCGCAATTAATAGATTCAATCGATTTATATCGAATCCACTCGCAGTTCTTTTCGGATAGCCATAGTTCGACTTAATAACCAAAGCCTGTATCTCTACTAAAATTGGACGATTTCCCTCCATGGTAGCCAAAATAATCGACCCGTCTGTATTGGTTCTTTCCGCCAAAAGTGCTGCCGAAGGATTTTGCACCTCCTTTAGCCCTTCCTGCCCCATCTCAAAAATAGCTACTTCATTCGTCGACCCAAAACGATTTTTGACCGCCCTTAAAGTTTTAAAACCACCATACCTATCCCCTTCAAAATTCAACACTACGTCCACCAAATGTTCCAAAACCTTAGGCCCCGCCAAAGCCCCATCTTTCGTCACATGTCCTACAATTATTACTGCCGTATCCGTAGACTTTGCTGCCCGAATGATCAGATTACCACAATTAGTAACCTGAGAAACTGTTCCTGGCGCGCTAGAAATCTCATTCATCGCCAAAGTCTGTATAGAATCCACAATAACTAAATCGAATTTTCCCGTCTCAATTGTTTTGGCAATATCATTCCCCGAAGTAGAAGCAGCAAAATTAAGCCTATCCGATTTTGCGCCGAGTCTTTCCGCACGCAATTTTACTTGTCCCGCACTCTCTTCACCTGATATATATAATACATCGTGTTTCTTTGCTACTTCCGCACAAATCTGCATCAAAATCGTAGACTTCCCCATGCCCGGTTGCCCAGCCAACAACAAAACTGAACCCATAAGTATACCCCCTCCTAATACTATATTAAGGTCTTTAAACTCAGTTAATAGCCTAGCCTTCGCGTCCGATGGTACAACTGTATTTAGTTTTACGTAATCTAATTTTTTCCCAGAAACTTGACCCTTTTCGACGGCCGACTTTTTACCAGATTCTTGTCCTACGACCTGCTCAACTAAAGAATTCCAATTTCCACAATTTGCACACTGCCCCACCCACTTCGCATAATTTGCTCCACATTGCTGACACACATATTGACTCTTGGCCTTCATGAACTAATTATAACACGCTGCTTCAATCCGAAACCACAAATACAATCTCCACGCTAGGCCCAATATCGCTTAATCCAAAATCGCCCCACCTTAAACAACACCTAGCATCACTTTACATTATTCCCTATTTACTAAGCAAAAGTGGGCAACTAAATTCTCCCGCCAAATTCTTTCCTAAACCATCCGTCCGCCGGACCAGCCGTCATCAAAACTACTAAATAATTCTCCTCAACGTATTTTCGCAATTTTTCCGCCAGTCCATCACCAAGCTCCACCACTTCAGTTATGGCTTTATTTATTAAACCGTCAATCAAGTCCTTTGGAGTCAATACTGGCAAATCTGACCTTTCTCGAGTAAGATATGTTGGCAACCAATAAATTTTGTCTGCTCCAACAAAAGCATTTTTATATCCATCCCTGACCTCGTGTTGTCTTGTATTTTGGTGTGGCTGATAAACTACCACTAGTCCTTTTTTGCCTAAAATTTTCTGCTCATCTTTTGCAATATCAATAGTTGCAATAATTTCTTCCGGATGGTGCGCATAATCTGTATAAATTCCCTCCGCAATTCTTTCAAACCTTCTCCCTACTCCTGGAAAACTATTTAACACTTCTATTATCTCTTCTTCAGAAAACTTGCCTTCTGACATCGTCATAATCGCCTCTGCTGCCAAACTTGCATCCTTTCTGCGTACCTCACCGGCCAACTTAAATTTATCTGCATCAATACTACCCTGCTTTACAACTTTTTTACTTTGTTTTTCAAATTGTAAAAAAGCCTCTTCATATTCCTCCGGAGTTTTATATATATCCGGGTGATCATAGCTAACTACCGGGATAATCGCTAACCATGGTTGATATTTCAGAAAATTCTTATCATACTCATCCGCCTCATAAACAAAGTACTTATCTTCTGGCTTATACGCTCCCGAAATAGCAAACCCCAAAGTTGTTCCTACCAAATACGAAACCGGTAAACCTAATTTAAAAGCAGCCCAAATAATCATCGCCGTAGTTGTAGTTTTACCATGCGTACCCGCCACAGCCACCATTTTTAATCCCAATTTCTCTACTAAAAATGCCGTAAAATCATCCCGCTTCGTACATTTTATATTATTCGCTTGTGCCAATTTTAACTCAACATGATCTTCCGGTAACGCCGAAGTATAAACAAGCCAATCCAAACCTTCTTCTATTTTCCTCCTTAATAACTTTCCATCTTGCGGCCCAATTTCTATCTCTACCCCAGATTTAACCAGTTCTTCATAAATAGCTCCCTTATTTAAATCTGAGCCCGAAACATTCATCCCGGCCTGCTTTGCCATCAACGCCAATGGACCCATCCCCGCACCAGTTATTCCAGAAATATATACATTCATGTTACAATTATATAATGATTATCAAATCCGAGCAAGAAATGTTTCAACTAGGCAAGAGCTTCGCCAAAAATTTAATCGATAACTCATCCACAACCAAAAAAGCTCAAGTCATCGAACTCCTTGGTGATATCGGAGCCGGAAAAACAACTTTTGCCCGTGGCCTAGCTAAAGGCCTCAAAATAAAACAACTTCTAACCAGCCCCAGTTTTACTATTTCTAAATCCTACGCACTCAAAAATGGTGGTCGTCTTATTCATTATGACTTTTATCGTCTTCCCGACCCAGGTTTAATGTTAGAAGATTTGCGCGAAAACCTCGAAAACCCTAAAAACATAATTATTATCGAATGGGGCCGTTCAATCGAGAATATCCTACCAAAAAAACACATCAAACTTTCTATCAATAAATTAGCTGACGAATCTCGTGAAATATTGCAAGAAATAAAAAATAGCCCAGAAAACGACTCGCCCACGAAAAACTCCAATCTAAGCAAAATACCCCACAAAACCCAACACCAAAACAATCAAATACCTAAAAATTCAAACCGCTTGTCAATGTTTTTAGACACCTCTACCCCCGAGACAATTTTAAAATTAAATGACAAAGAATATCGCTACGTTTTTGCTAATGACCTCGCCGAAAAACTATTGGCCTTTATTAACAAAAAACTAAAAGAAAACAACAAAACATTACACGATCTTACCGAAATCACCTTTATGTCTGGACCCGGCTCATTCACTGGGCTTCGAATTGGGGCTACAATCGTCAACACTTTATCTAACGAATTAAATATTCCGCTCTACGACCATAATGGCAATCAACATAAAGTCCTTCTCCCGGACTACGGAAAACCAGCCAATATTTCAACCCCCCGTAAATAACTAGTTACTTTTTAGCCCTTATCATCAACCGCACCGCTGAAACCATCAGCACAGAACCAATGACAACCGCAAATCCTTCTATAGTTAAGGCAATAATTAAACCTTTAGTAGAATCCGGCTCAACCGACAAACTTTCTCCTAAAGGGGCAATATATGTAGGATTAGAAGGGTCATAGGCGACCTGAATCCCATTATCGCTACCTGCAAGTTCCGTGTTTGTTATGCTTAATTTCATCCCGCTAAGCCTAACCCCAAACTCCGATTCCTTAGAGTCTCTATCCGCATGAAAAATCCTAACAATCGCCCCTTCCCCTTTTTTTAAATTAACCCCCGAATACGCTAAATCTTCATCATCTACCCCCGCATAAATTTCTCCATTATCGTGGACAATAAACTCTCCCCTTATAGCGTCATGCACCCCACCCATATCCAATACCAGCTTATCCCCTACGAACACAAATGTATCATCATCTGCTTCTACTTCAAATTTTTCTTCCCCACTCCCCAAAACCATAAAAGGAATAGCCATACTCATCGTAAATAGATGGTTATGACCATCTTTATTTACAACGTCATCATTGCTAAACCCCACATCGTCCAACGGGTAAAAACTCTTGGACCAGAAGCTAAACTCCGCCCCCTCCGCCTCGTATTTCATCTCTAACGTCCCAGCATATCTAGCACTCTCCCCCTCAACCACCTTAAACCATCTGTCCATATTTAAACCCCTGTTAGAAATCAGTTTCCCTGAGACCGCTACGGGTAAATACTCATCATTAAGACTATACTCAACCAACCCTTTTTCAAGTTGCTTATTATGATATCCGCATCCGCTCCATTCAAATTGTCTAGAAGACAAACTCTCTCTATTATTTAATGTATATATATTGACACATTCATCCATTTTTTGGTCAAAATATTCGACTGGAACCGTTAAAGTTCTCTCCTCATTCATTCCAGCACTCGCCAAAATTGCATTCGGCGTCTTCTTCTCGGCCTGTTTAGACAACTCCCCAACCGTCGCCCCCATCCCTATCCCAGCAACAATAATGCCCAAACAAAACACTCCAAACATCACTAAAACAATAATTTTAAAATGTCTTTTCATCCTATTTTAAGTATAAGTCCATCACCCAAAATTATCAAGTTCTATTCCTCCCCGGCCTCAACAACCTTAGGTATTCCCAACCTCTCATCCGAAAGCACTTCTTCATCAAAAGGTTTCTCGTATTCGTCTATTGCCCTAGCTTCGACCTGCAACTTTTCCAAATATTCTTCCGCCACATCAATCGTCAGTCCGCCACTTTTTTCAAAGCTATATTCCTCGTTCTTCCCTTCTTCTTGTTCTATTTCCTGTTCATCTGGCAGAAACCCCGGCCTAGACCGATCTAGATATATATCTCCTGAATTGTGATAGATAGCTAAACTAACTCCTGTAGTCATCAAAGCGACCAATGTAGATAAAACTCCTAAAATAATTAAATTCCGACCCCCATGCGTCATTTTTCTATTCTCGTTTAAGCTCCTTTTCATAATTTACCCCTTAATTCTGTTACCAGTTTTATGTTACCAGAAATCAAATTACGCATTTTCATAACATCTTGAACCATAATCCTCCTTTTCTGGCGTGCTATAACTAATTTCTCATAAAAAAGAGCTGGTTCATTTTTACAATCCACCCCTAAAAGTTCCTCAAGGCTCTGCTGATAAACTATATAATCGCTCGAAAACAAAGATTTTGTCGATGCAAAATTATTCTGATTCTCTACAAACCCCGCACTCGAAAGGTTATTTTCGACCAATCTTACATTAAGAGGAGTTATGAATCTCGTAAGTATGGCCTCATAATAACTACCTAAATAAACTCTAACCTTAGCATCATTTTTCTGCACCTTTTTTAGATCATCCTTTATCATATCACATCTTTCTACAATAGCTTTACTCTGATTCTCAGTTATTGCCATAACCCCTTTGCACTGCACAAATACTTGACAAATCACAAGCAGTATGATACAATTAAAGATTAACCACTTTTTCCTCATACCCCTATTATAACACACCTTTTTTCGAGAAACTAACCTTAAGCCTTTAATCCCGTTTTAACATCACAGTAAAAGCCTCGCTCGGAATATCCACTTTCCCAAATCTCTTCATCCTAGCTTTTCCGCGCTTCTGTTTTTCTAGCAATTTAGCCTTCCTATCTCTATCCCCCGTATGTATTTTTACTGTCACGTCTTTGCGATACGCACCAATCGTTTCGCGCGCTATTATTCTAGCTCCAATCGCCGCCTGAAGTGCCACTTCATAATTTTGCCGCGGTATCACCTCTTTTAGTTTTTTCGTCACTGTCCGTCCTATCGTCTCGGCTTCACTCCGATGCGCCATCACACTAAGAGCGTCTATCTTGTTCCCCGCTACCAAAAAGTCTACCCTTACTAAATCTTCTGGACGATAACCATCCAGCTCATAATTAAAAGATGCATACCCCGAAGTCGCTGACTTAAGTTGATCATAAAAATCCGTCAACAAATTCGCCATTGGCGCCTCAAAATCAATCACCGCTCGCTCCTCTATATAGCTGAGATTAGTCTGATGTCCACGCTTTTCATTAATTAAGTTAAGCACATTACCTATCATTGACTTCGGAACAATTATTTCACCCTTCACCCAAGGCTCTCGTATTTCTTTGATCTCACTAGCATCGGGTAAATCTGCCGCCGATTTTATTTCTAAAATCTCCCCGTTATTCATAACGACTTCATAATTTGTAGATGGGTTTGTTACTATTAAATCTAGTTTAAATTCTCTCTCTAACCTTTCCCGAATTATATCCATATGCAGTAGCCCCAAAAATCCTATCCTAAGCCCAAACCCTAAAACTGGGGAATTCTCTGGCTCAAACCGGAGCGCCGAGTCACTAAGCGCCAACTTTTCAATCGCCTCTCGAAGATCTTTATACTGGTCATTCGAAACCGGGAAAAAGCCCGCATATACAAACGGCAAAACGTCTTTATAGCCCGGCAAAGCCTCCCTGGCCGGGCTGTTTGTTAGAGTTACCGTATCACCCACCTTAGCCTCACGCGTAGTTTTTAGGTTCGTCACAATATAGCCTATCTCACCCGCCTTCAGGCTTTCACGCGGCGTCATTTTCGGTGTCAACACTCCCACCTCTAACGCCAACCCTTTCGTCTCCGCCGCCATCATCAAAATCTCAGAATTTTTCCTAATCTCCCCCTCAAAAACCCGCACGTAGAGAACTACTCCACGATAATCGTCGAAGTACGAATCGAAAATTAGAGCTCGTGTATGAAGAACCGAACCAGTATTTTCTGAATCATAAAGTCGATTTGAATTTTTAGAACGTATATTTCTGACGGACCCGACAGGTTCGTCCTGTAAGGACGGCTCTGCCAGCGTCCCAGCATATAACGTGCTTGAAAATTCAAGCCCAGATGAAGAAAATACTGGTTCGGTTTCTACGACTCGATCTAATATTTTATCCACCCCTAACCCAGTTTTACCAGACGCCTCTATAATTTCATCTCGCGAGCACCCTAGCAAATTGATTATCTGCGCCGCTACTCCCTCTACATCCGCCGCTGGCAAATCAACTTTATTTATCACCGGAATTATCTTAAGATCCTGTTCAATAGCTAAATACACATTCGCCAGCGTCTGCGCCTGTATTCCCTGCGTCGCATCTACCACTAGTACTGCCGTTTCCACCGCCTGCAAACTCCGGCTCACTTCATACGAAAAATCCACATGTCCCGGAGTATCAATCAAATTCAGCGTATACCCCTTCCATTCCATAGTCACCGGCGCTAATTTAATCGTAATCCCTTTTTCACGTTCAAGTTCCATAGAATCTAGTAGTTGCGACTTCATCTCCCGCTTCTCTACCGTTCCCGTCAGTTCCATCATCCGATCCGCAATTGTGCTTTTACCATGGTCTATATGCGCAATAATGCAGAAATTCCGTATCTTATCCATCATTAACCTTAACCTTTAATTATATCACACTTACGCTAAAAAGTCAAGTTTAGTCCAACCCCTTCATCGTGAGCGACAACCTCCCCTTATCATCAATCGCCACCAACCGTACTCTTACCTTATCACCTACATGTAGTACTTCTTCTACGCTCTTCAGCCTTTTATCTGATATTTGCGAGATATGAAGCATCCCATCAATCCCTGGGAGTATCGTCACAAACGCCCCAAAATCCTTAATCGCAGCCACACTTCCCTCATATATTTTCCCTACTTCAGGCTCTTCTACTAGACCTTTAATCCAATCTAGAGCCTTCTGAATTTTCTCCGGATCAGTCCCCGAAATAGTTACAAGCCCCGAATCTTCAATATCTACTTCTGCCCCAGTTTCCGACGTAATTTTATTAATCATCTCGCCCCCCTTGCCAATAATCGCCCCAATCTTATCCGGATTAACCACCAATTTTTCAATCCGTGGCGCATATTTACTAATTTCTGCTCTCGGCTTATCAATTATACTAACGATGTGGTCTAGTATAAACATCCGTCCCGCATGGCTTTGCTTTATCGCCTTCTCCAAAATTTCTACCGGTAGCCCATGCACTTTCATATCCATCTGCAAAGCCGTTATGCCTTCCGTTGTACCAGTCACCTTAAAGTCCATATCCCCAGCAAAGTCTTCCGCATCCATCAAATCCGTCAAAACATACGCCTTATCAATATCCGCAGCCTCAATCGGTTGTCCTTTAGGCACATCTACCATTAGCCCCATCGCTACCCCCGAAACTGGACGTTTAATTGGTACCCCCGCATCCATCAATGCCATACAAGAAGAACATGTCGCCGCCATAGACGTAGACCCATTCTGTGACATTATTTCTGTCACCGAGCGAATCGCATACGGAAATTCCTCTTCGCTAGGAAGTACCGGAATTAAAGCCCTCTCCGCTAGATACCCATGTCCTATTTCTCTTCGTCCCGGTGCTCCCATTCTCCCCGGCTCCCCTACGGTATAAGGTGGAGCATTATAATGATGCATATAGCGCCTTTTACCATCTGTGATTTCCATCGTATCTACTTCCTGTGAATACGACAGTGGCGCTAACGTTACTATGTTCATAGCCTGCGTTACGCCCCTAGTAAACAAAGACGAGCCGTGCGTACGTGGCAATATTCCTACCTGCGAGCTAAGTGGCCGTACTTCGTCTAACTTACGCCCATCCGGACGCACTCCTTCTTCTACGATCCCTCTCCTTACCTCTTTAAACACAGCCAATTCATACGCCTGATCATAAACATCTCTTAAATTCTCATCATACCACTCGACTTTTTGTGTTCCCGTCTCCCCCTCTCCGTGCTTCAAAGCCATCTCGTCATGCATTGCATACTTAATATCATCTAACATCTGCGCTCGTTCCATTACATTTCCGCGTACCTTAGAACCAAATTTACCTTTTGTCCATTTTAGTACTTCTTCCATAACCGCTTCATCAGGAAGCACTAGTTCATACTCTTGTGGAGTAGCGTCTACTTGTTTAGCTAGTTCGCGTTGCAAATCAAGTACTGGCTGTACTTTATCTACCGCCCAATGCATCGCTTCTATTATCGTATCTTCTGGCACCTCATTCGCCCCCGCTTCCACCATCACAACCTTACCATCTTTACATGCCACAACTAAATCTAGAGGCGAAGCTTCTCTTTCCTCTGGCGAAAGGAATCCCTTAAATTCTCCTCCAATTCTACCTATTCTTATCCCCGCTACTGGCCCATCAAACGGCACCCCAGCATTCATTAAAGCCGAACTTGCCGCAATCATTGCCACACAATCTGGCCTAAAACTCGGATCCATAGATAAAACAGTACAAACTACTTGTATTTCTTGGCGATATCCCTTAGGAAATAGCGGACGTATAGGCCGATCTATTAAACGCCCGACCAAAACCGCCTCATCCACCGGTTTGCCTTCCCTTTTTATAAACTTAGATCCCGAAATCTTTCCCGCCGCATAAAATTTTTCTTCATAGCTAATAGATAGTGGAAAAAAATCTTGCACTACGGGCTTTGTCCCTACTACTACGCTTCCCAAAACTACGGTATCTCCATACGTAACCAAAACGCTAGAAGTAGAACGAAATCCTACCCTATTTACTTCCAAAGTAAGTTCTCTCCCTAACCATTCCGTAGTTAATCTTACCGTTTTTTTTCCGTTTGGATTAATAATATCCATAAAAATATACCCTTTCTTGGGAAAACTTCAGGTATAAGCCCCGTCTTATATCTGCCGTCTTCCCTGTTTTTAATGTTAAGTCTTACCTTTTTATTATATCATCTCTTGCATTTTTCCGCAAAGTGTGCTATAATAGGAAGGTTGAGGTGTTTTTGCTGCACCCAAAGCACAAATTAACATGAAAGGAGTGGGGTATTTGACTCATTCTGATGTCAAATTCAACTCTACATTCGAAAACGGATATGCCACCCTATTTATCAGCGGATCCGAAATTTTAGCCAGATCAGTCAATCTCTTGCCAAAATTTTACGCTGCTTTTCGGGAGCTAGTCCGTGAAAAGTACAACTTGGATGCCTGTGCAAATTTTTATGCAATCGGCACCCAAGTCAAGTGCACCTTTATTCTCAACGTAGCATACGCAAAGAATAAAAATATCGAAAAAAGCCTCTATATCCAAAAATTTGAAAATTCCTTTCCATTTTGGGTAATCGGTTTCGAGACCCTGCTTCGCTCAATCTTATTCGACATAGAACATGCCGATAAACATAGCGAAGAATCTGAGGCTGAAATCAGAGAAAGAATTTTTAGTAAAAGAACCGAGGGATTAGAGTTCATTAATCTGTACAACGATTCCTCGAAAAAATTAATTGACGAGTTAAGAGCTAAGCGCAAACAAGCCAAAAAAGCTCGTAAAGACAAAGCTCGTCGTAAAAAAGCGGCTCAGCAAAACTCTAGTCATACGGACTAGAGTAGTCGCCCCGCCCCGCTATTCGCGGGGCATTTTTTGTTTCAAAAGTACATTTGTTCTTGTTAGCTATACCAAACAATATATCTTTACTTTCTTACCACAAGGTTTCAAATGGATTTCAGAAAGGATAGAAACCTCACCTAAAGCTACTCGGTAGGAGCTACGCACCGGACTGAGTACCCGTTGTACTTACCGCTGCCGCCCGTACCCGGATTTACGTAGTCACTGTTGAAGCTCAGATTGTAGGCGTAGTTGGTACCGCCCGCAGTAGAGGACCAATAGCTCCCGCCGTAGCCGCGACCGCCCGCCGACGAACCGTACCAGTTGCTGGAATAGACGAAGTTATTCGGGAAGGAGCGCCATCTATTGGAAGCTTCGGTTGTGCCTTGACCACTACCAGTTCCGCCCATAGAAGTATCTAGATGGGAGAAAGAACCGTTAGTATATGTTTGGCTTCCTATAGGTAGTAT
>JAZUMU010000005.1:0-17453 GCA_045603805.1 Candidatus Nanosyncoccus sp. | reverse complement strand
TAATTTATTTACTCGCTTTTTTCTCAGCACGAGCCTTTGGCGACTCGATTAAGCCTTTTTTCTTCAAAGTCCGAAGAGCAGAAGCAGAAACATTGCACTTTACTTTTTGACCATTGATAATCAAAGTCCTCTTCGATACATTTGGCTTGAATACTTTACGAGTATGGCGTTGGGAGAACGATACATTATGACCGTACATCTTACCCTTGCCGGTAATTTCACAGATAGCCATCTTATTTCTCCTTTACCGTATTAACTATCTTCCTAAATGCCTCGGGATTTTTCACAGCAATATCTGATAAAACTTTACGGTCTAGATTGATATTCTTCGCTTTCATCCCTGCGATAAGTTGAGAATAAGAGACCCCAAGCTCTCGAGAAGCATTATTAATTCTGGTAATCCATAGCGCTCGAAGATCGCGTTTCTTGTTGCGGCGGTCCCTATAGCTATACTGCAAAGCCTTGATTACGCCTTGTTTACCTAGGCGGTAGCTGCGAGTGCGTGCATGTTGCATCCCCTTAGCAGCTTTTAGAATTTTCTTGTGTTTCGCGCGTGCCGCGACTCCTCTTTTTACTCTCATACTATACCCCTAACGCTTTCTTTATATTTTTATTAATCTTGCCGTTAATAGTGGCAGCAGTTTTCATATTTCGTTTTCTAGCTTTTGATTTTTTAGCGAGAATATGATTCCCGAAAGCCCGCTCCCGGACCAGCTTGCCAGATCCGGTAATCTTTATCCGTTTTGCGGTGCCTTTATGCGTTTTTAGTTTTGGCATATTTTCCTTTCCTTTTATTAATTTATATATAAAGTACAATCGATAAGCCGTTAAAGTAGGAAATTACTTTTTCCGAACTTGCACCGATAGATTTCTTCCGTTCATCTGAGGTTTTCCTTCAACGATTATGTCTTCTCCAAGCAGCGAAACGACCTTGTCCAATAAGCCATTCCCAATCTCCTTGTGGGCCATTTCTCGACCACGAAAGATTATCAGGATCTTAACGCGATCGCCGTCATCCAAAAAACTTCGCATTTTACGGACTTTTATATTTAGGTCATTATCGCCAATTTTGAGACCTATTTTCATCTGCTTCAGCTCTGATTGCTTTTCGCGAGCCTTCTTACGATTTTTTGCCTGCTCCTTCATCTTTTGGTACTGATACTTTCCCCAATCGATTAGTTTGACGACAGGAGGATTAGCATTGGCAGCAATCTCTACCAAGTCTACTCCTTGTTGATTCGCGAGAATTTGAGCTTCCTTGCTGGACATAACACCAAGCTGCTCACCACTAGAACCAATTACGCGCACCTCAGGATAACGAATTTCTCCATTGAGCCGAACGCGGGATGTAGTTTTTATGATATTCCTTTCTCTTGAATTAACCTGATAACAATTATATCAGATTCCAAGAGGAAAAACAAGACCAAAAATACGGGGAAATGGGCGACATTTGATGCCGCCCAAAAAGACATACTAATCCCATTGTTCTTCGTAGATTAGATCATACATCCTATGGCCCCTAGGAATTTCAACGTCGGCCTCCATAAACACTTCCATTACGTCGTAACTACTAAAACCAATATGGATTTCCGTTGCTACTCGTAGCGGGCAATCCTTTAGGAAAGGACAATCAGAGTTGGGGCTCTCGCAAGGTGGAATTTCATTTATCGGTGAGTATCCTAACTTGCAATATGGGGCATCCATAGAATCACCTCCTTTTGTGTAACGTACAAGATATGTCGTTAAAATTGTAGCACTTTTAGCTATCTTTTTCTATAGGTTAATGCTTCGGCCAGATGTTTAGCTAAGATAACATCAGAGTTATCTAAGTCTGCTATAGTTTGGGCTACCTTAATAGTCTTAAAATACGACCTCGCGGATAGATTGAGCCTTTCCGACGCACCAGACAGCAGTTTTTCTGCAGACGAATCTAATTTTAAAAGATTCGAAACCTTAAAACTCGACAGGGAACTATTATAGACTCCGTCCTTTTTGTATCGGCTCTTTTGGCGCAATATAGCCTCAGTTATATTATTTTTTACAACATTATGCTCAAAGATGCTTTCAGCTACTGGCTTTAGCAGTTCAGCATTCTCAACTTTTTCGACTACGATATTCATATCTATTCTGTCAAATAGTGGCCCGGAGAGTTTCTTTTGGTAATTTTGAATTTGGTTTTCGGAACATTTGCACTCATGGGTTGGGTCGCCCAAATATCCGCAAGGGCAAGGATTCATAGTCGCAACCAGCATAAAATCGGCAGGGTATGTCGTTTTTCGGTTCGTCCTAGATATGGAAATTAGTCTATCTTCTAGGGGTTGTCTTAAGGCTTCTAGCACCGATCTAGGGAACTCTGGGATTTCGTCTAGGAATAATATTCCTTTATGGGCCAAGGATATCTCTCCAGGACTAGCATTCGTTCCTCCTCCGATTATAGAGGCGGCACTAGCTGTGTGATGAGGCGACCTAAATGGACGCTCTTCTATAATCTCATCCGTGGACAAACCCGCAATTGAATACAATTTCGTTATTGCAATTTTTTCATCAGGCGTTAATTCCGGTAGTAGATTTGCGGCGGCTTTTGCTAGAAGCGTTTTTCCGGCTCCAGGAGGACCAGAAATTAATATATTATGGTGGCCAGCTATTGCAATCTCCATAGCTCTTTTTGCTAATTTTTGTCCGCGAATATGGTCTAGAATGGTTATGTTGTGTAGATTTGTAGTGTTTTTTGGTTTTATTGTTGCTTTTTCCTCATCGGAAGCAGGGAGGACCAATTGTCTTTTTAGAGCTAAAAACAATCTCTGTAAGGTATCTACTCCGTAGACGGTAATTCCTGAGACCAGAGAAGCCTGATTTAAATTTTTGATCGGCACAAAAACCTCTTTATACCCAGATTCCTTTGCAATTTCCACTATGTTTATTACCCCTCTAATAGGCCTAAGTTCTCCGTTTAATGATAACTCCCCTACAAATAGTTTGTTCGCCACATCTGATTTTATTAATTGGCCTGAAAGCACTAGAATTGCTAACGCTATGGGCAAATCAAGATAAGCACCATCCTTTTGTAGCTCCGCAGGGGCTAGACTTATTGTGACTTTTTTGTCCGGGAAACTGAATTCAGAATTTACTATGGCGCTCCGCACACGCTCCTTAGATTCGTTAACAGTCTTATTCGCCATGCCTACGATATTAAAGGAGGGCAATCCTCGGTTCATGTCCCCCTCCACTTCTACTAGCCTACTATCAAATCCATACGGGATTGCTGAATGAATTTTCGCTATCATAGCCCATAATTAGCACAGCAAAATATTAAAAGCAACCCCAGCACCATATTTTTTGATGAGGCCGTGGATCTTTTGCTTAAAGGTATACGGGACTTATTATAGTTTATGACAGGTAAGCACGAAATTACTTGTGGAAAACTCACAAAAAAAGTAACAAAATTGTTCAAAAAAAGTGTTGACATTAGCGGTTTTTCGCGATATTATAGAGATAGCTTTTGAATAAAAAAATTATTCAAAAGCTCAAAAACAAAAATTTAGCCAAAATAACTCCACACTCTACGAAAAGACCGGGTTTCCTCGCAGTTACCGGTCTTTTTCTTTGTGTAATATGCTTTCGTATGGTATAATATAAAGCCAGTTGGGGCTGACAAAGCTTAGACGAATCGTTAACAGACATAATGCGCACCGATTAAATACCGTAAGTATTAATAAGTGTAAAAAACACGAAAACTGCGCATGTTGCATACATGCCAGCTTATGCCTAATTTATACTAGGCTGGCTCTAGCCTGAGGTTCCGTAAGGTCTAGGGTTATCATAGAACGGTAATAAGGTTATTTGCGTGGCGACAAATGGCTCGAAAACATAGCCAAGGCATTCATAAGTTTCGTTTTCTGCAGCTTATGATATGAACCAATATAAAACAGAAAACTATGTGCGTAGACTTATGTCCAAGTGACGGTGCGGACGGGGAGGCAGTATCCCCCAGCTCCACCAATATAATTACAGTTAGAGTCTTTGAAAAATAATGCCAGAATACACGAACTGGCTTTTTTGTGGAATTTCAATAAGAGAACCACAAAAAACAGAAAACGTTGTAAAAAATACAACAAACTGAACAACAAAATAGAACAGAGAAGAATTAGATATATTGTTGTAAAAAATACACCTATAAAATTGAATAAACCTATTGATTTTTTGTTGAAAATATGCTACCATGAAAATAGTCGAGATGACTAAAACAAACATAAAAAACAAAAGGAGAAAGAATGAAAAGGGTGCTTTTCGAAAACAGATCAAGGGCAAAACCATAGAGCTTGGCGAGCGAAAAGGTAATTTCTAGCCATAAATTACGTCTATTAGGAATTACCTAGAGCTCCGCGAAGTATCTTTTCTAGGTGACAGGGAAAGAGATGTAAAATAAAGCGTAGAGCGCGCAGTCAAATCTTTCATTAGTACCTTACTCAAAAAACATAAACAAGAATGAAAGAAAAAAGACAGCAAGGACAATGCTTCACCTAGCGTGAAGCGGTCAAAAGGGAAAAGCGGAAAAGGGGTTGCGGCCAATAGTTGTGATTAAATGCCGGATAACCCCTCCGCCCCTCCCATTAAATTTCAACTACTTTTTCTTGGGGGCTGACTATATGATATAATAAATGACATGAAGCATAAACGTTTTATGGCATTAGTTGGCATAGTAGGACTCGCAGTTTTAATACTTATGCTTGAATTCACATCACCGACGGAATTGGGTCCGTTAGGTGTTTTATTATTTTTTACAACAGTCTATTTAGCCTCATTTAGCCTAGTTACACTTCTCATGCTTGGTTTTATGAGCCTAGCTTTTAAAAAGAAGAAATTTTATCGTAAAAATTATCTTTCTGCCGCCATACTGGCTTTTTGTCCTATTATGTTGCTAATGGCGAGATCATTCGGAGCAGTTAATATCTGGACAATTGGGCTAATAATAGTTTTTATTTCTCTAGCGGAATTCTTAGTCATAAAACGGGCATAATGTGATAAAATAAGCATATGGATAATCCAGATATTCTAGAAAATAAAGACGAAATTCTTTTTACCGAAGGGGAAGGGACCCCCAATTCGAATACCAATGTTTTCGAACAAGAGAATAACTTAGATTTGTCATCGGTTGGAGCGGCAACCTGGAATGCGCTTAGTTCGGATAAAGTAAGCTCAACAATAAAGGCCGAAGAAAATAGCCCCGTAAATTTTCGCGATATATACCCCCCTAGTGTCGAAATGGGGCGGATTGTTTCTCTAGAAAATGGTGCAGACACTTTGTCCCCGAATCTTGAATCACCCTTAAACCCCGGCGGAGGAGCGAACTCTAATGAGTATCCATCTATTCGCACCAGAGAAAAAAACGAAGCTATAGGTAGAAAAAGATTAGCAAAGAGGAATGCAGAGAAAGCTGGAGAAATAGTCTCGGAATTCGAAAAAACAAAAAATGCTTTTAATCTCATAGAAGACATTAGGGGCAAAAGGGTTCAGGACAATCTTTTCGATCTATTTGGCGAAAACTCAAATTGGAAGAAGGCTGCATGAAAATAATCTATTTTAGTATTTTTTACAACAATATAAAAGGGGCCAAATAATATGGAATCATGGGCAGTAGTTCTGATTGTGTTAGGAGCTATAGCTATAATTTCTAGTATTTTTGGAGGCATGCATATTTCGAGACTTCGTAAAGAAAAAAAATACGAAAGAGGGCTGAAAATGGTGCCACTCCTAATCCATTTACCTCCAACTACCGACGATATTGACGGAGGAGGCAGAGACAAACGCGATATAGCTAACGAAGCCATATCGAAAGCACAAGTTATGTACTCTATTCTTTACTCAACTTTGACGAAAGGCATTAAATCTAAAGTATATGGCCAGCGCCACTTTTCCCTAGAAATCTCCGCAAAAGACGGATTCATCCGATATTATGCCGTAGTTCCGGCAGTTCTCACAGAAGTAGTGAAACAAGCCATCCAGTCTGCCTATCCTACGGCCAGAGTGGAAACAAAATTAGAAGATAACATCTTTTCGGAGGGAGAGACTACCGATTCTATAGCTGGCGCAGAATTAATCTTGTCGAAAGAAACGTATCTTCCGATTGCGACCTACGAAGATACAAAAAGAGATGCTCAGGCTGCCATTCTAAACGCACTATCTAGCGTGGGTAAAGGTGAAGGGGCAGCCGTACAAATTTTGTTTAGGCCTGCACAACAAAATTGGACAGAACCCGGAAAGCAATACATCGAGAATGTGCAAAAAGGGAAAAGGACTACAAAAAGTGTAGGCGCTGGTGCTGGACAATTCGTTATTGATTTGATTCGTGCACCATGGGAAGTACCAGAAGCGCACGAAAAAACCGAACAAGAAGTGATTACTAGTGTAAAACAGGACGAAATAACCGCTATTGCGGGCAAAATGCGCTACCCGGCTTTTGAAACCCTTATACGTATCATAGCAGGATCCGGAAATAAACCACGCTCTGAGGCGATTGTGGGGGGTATAGTCTCCGCATTTTCACAGTTCAACTCCCCTGAACTTAATGGGTTCAAAGTTAACACTTTTAAAGACGCCAAAAAGCTAGTTATTGATTATGTTTTTAGGTTTTTCCCACTTAAAGCCCGTTCCAGTATTTTAAACAGCGTAGAGTTGGCTTCCATATTTCATCTACCCGAACAAAGTACTATACCTAATTCCCAGGTAGAGCGGCAGCTCACTAAACAGGTAGATGGACCAGCCCGTTTGGCGACAGAAGGGCTATTCTTAGGGGTAAACCAGTTTCGGGGCAATGACAAAGCCATCTATCTTCAAGAAAAAGACCGCCGCCGTCATATGTATGTTATTGGGCAGACCGGCATGGGTAAATCAGTATTCTTAGAAAACCTGGCCTTCCAAGACATGCATGATGGCAGAGGATTTGCTTTTATCGATCCCCATGGAGACGCTGTGGAGGCTTTGCTCCAAAGGGTACCGGAAGAACGTATAGACGACATCATCTATTTCGACCCCGCCGACATAGAACATCCAGTGGGGATGAACATGTTTGAGTTTAATTCTGAAGATCAAAAAGATTTTATTGTCCAGGAGGGTATCTCTATGCTTCAGTCTCTCTTTGATCCAAACAACCAAGGCTTCTTCGGCCCAAGAGGTCAGCATATGTTCAGGAATGCCGCACTTCTCCTGATGAGCGACCCTGCCGGAGCCACTTTTATAGACATCCCTCAATGCTTCACAGATGTAGAGTTTGTAAAATCGAAATTAAAATACGTAACAGATAAAGCAGTTTATGACTATTGGACCAAAGAATTCCCAGCTAGCCAAAAATCCAACGATGCAGGCGAAGTGATCACTTGGTTTTCTAGCAAATGGGGCCCCTTCATCTCTAACACAATCATGAGGAATACCTTAGGCCAAGTAAAATCTGGGTTTAATATCCGGGAGATAATGGACAATAAAAAGATTTTCCTAGTTAATTTATCAAAGGGTAGACTAGGAGATATAAATGCTAATCTTCTGGGCATGATATTTGTCATGAAATTTCAGCAAGCCGCTATGAGCCGCCAGGACATCCCTGAAGATGAACGCCAAGATTTCTGCCTCTATGTAGATGAGTTTCAAAATTTTGCTACAGATAGCTTTGAATCAATCCTTTCAGAAGCTAGAAAATATCGCTTAAACCTGATAGTCGCAAACCAGTTTATGACCCAGCTCACAGAAAAGATTCGAGAGGCCTTACTAGGGAACGTAGGTACCATTATTTGTGGCCGCATTGGGGTTACAGATGCCGATCTTATGGTTAAAGCCTTCACCCCTACATTTACCGCAGAGGATCTTACTAAAACCCCAAACTTTTCCGCTGTTGCTAAAGTAATGATGTTTGATATGCCGTCCGCCCCATTCACGATTAAACTACCAGCCCCAATGGGAGAACCGAACGAGGAACTGATGGACACCTTGAAAGTTTACTCTGCTACAAAGTTCGGTCGTACTAGAACTGAAGTAGAAAAAGAAATCCAAGACAGGTGGAGTGCTGCGGAGAAAGCAAAAAAAGCCGAAATCGCTTCTGACAGGCCTAAAGGCCCCGCTAGCGAACCGAAGCTAGAAGATGGGGAACGCATCAACTCTGAATCTAAAATCGCTCCAAAAGCCCCAAAATTGCCCAAAAAAGGCTTTTTAGACGACTGGATAGCCGAGAGAACTAAATCTAACTCCGCTTCATCGGTTGCCGTATCAAGTCCTACCCCTACTGAGTCGGGATCAGCTACAATCTCAACCTCAAATACCGCGGGTGAACCCGCTCCCGCCCCAGACCCTACACCTACGGTATCTCCCCCGCCTATTCCAGAGTCTCAGCCAGACGAAATTATCTTTAAGGTAAGATAAAAATTATAGGCAATAACGTCGTGCAGAGGCGGGATAGATTGACGGCTTTAAAATTCCGAAAGTGTCCTTTGGGGAGGTATAGAGGCGTTTAAGAATGTGGTATAATTAAATCTATGACTGAAGGCAAAGACTGGGTTTACACTGATATAGTAAAAGACCATTTCTTAAATCCTCGCAATTTTCTCATGGGGGACGAAAAAAAATTTAAGTGCGATGCTACCGGATTGGTTGGCAACCCTATCTGCGGAGACCAGATGAAAATGTTTATCAAGGTAGACAAAAAAACCGATAGAATTGCAGATATTCGCTGGAAAACTTACGGCTGCGCCTCAGCTATAGCTTCCACCTCTGCTCTATCTGAGCTCGCCAAGGGTAAAACTCTAGACGAGGCCCTCAAAATTTCCGCCGAGGACATAGATAAATATCTTGGAAAACTTCCTAAACATAAATTTCACTGCTCTATTCTAGGGCATGATGCCTTAAAGGACGCTATCCTGAACTATCGTAAGGGATAGTGCTCATTTTTTGTAACTTGTTGATTATTCCTGGCAAAACTTCCATCACCCTAGATACGTCATCTTCAGTATTTTCTAATCCAAAAGAAAACCGTATAGAGGAATGTGCTACTTCTGCATCCCCAGTTTTGGCCATTAAAACATGGGAAGGCTTTATGTCTCCAGCCGCACAGGCAGATCCCGTGGATACTATTATGTCTTCGGCATCTAGGTATAATTGGATTGACTCACCTTCTGCGGCTTTAAAAGAAACATTTAAAATATTCGGTAAAGACTTCCCAGGAGTCGTATCAGTATTTAAGGAGCTTCCGGGTATCTCTTTTAATATTCTCTTAGCTAGAAGATCTCTTAAAGTCCTCACCTCCCTATCATATTTATCCCAGACCTTTTCTTCTAGCACTCTATTTATGGCAGTGCCAAATCCTACTATACCTACCACATTATAGGTGCCGCCACGCCTTTTGTTTTCCTGGTTGCCCCCGATAATCAGAGGTCTAAATGGCGCCCCTTTTCGTACGTATAGCGCCCCTACCCCTAATGGCCCCCCGATTTTATGTGCGGAGAACGTAGCGTAATCCACCCCTAGCGTCCGTACATCTATAGGAATTTTACCTAGTGCCTGGGTCAAATCAGAGTGCACATACCCGCCTTTTTTCAATGTTACTATGGGTTTGCCCCAGTCGTTTTTCTTGTCAAATATGCCTGGCCAATCGCACGAATCATCGCCTTTTGCACGCTCTACTACCTCAGCTAAATTCAATATCTCCCCGGTCTCATTATTGGCTAGCATATAGGAGTATAACTTAGGCTTCTGCTCACCTCTATACTCTCTTGCAGCCTCTATAACGGAATGATGCTCTAGGGGAGAGGTATCTATCACGTGCTCTTCAAAAGAACGGATTACGGTATTGTTGCTTTCCGAAGCGCCAGAAGTAAAAATAATCTCTTCGGGGCTAGCGTTAATTAATTTCGCCAAAAGCTCTCTGGCGCGCTCTATCTCGTTTTTTGCCAGGTGTCCAGGAGTATGCAGTGCGGATGCATTTGCAAAAAACTGCTTTTCTGCTCGGTGCATTGCGTCCATCGCCTCTGGTAATAGAGGGCTAGTTGCTGCATAATCCAGATATGTCATATTGAGATTATACCATAAGGGTAAGGGACCACTTGATATATGAAATTATGCAAGAGCGAATTGCTAGCCCCACTCTTGAAAAGATTGCCGTTATGGTGTATAATACGGGGGTATATTAAGAAGAGGTATTGTAAAATGGCTGACAAGGCAGCAGATTATGATTCGTCAGAAATTCGGGTGCTAGAAGGTTTGGAGCCTGTAAGGCTTCGCCCGGGTATGTATATCGGCTCTACTGGGTATGATGGTCTTCACCACCTTATCAAGGAAATAGCCGACAACTCGATAGACGAAGCTATCGCAGGGTATGCTGATAAAATAGACATCACGATTTTAAACGACGGAGGAGTTCGTATAGACGATAACGGGCGTGGTATTCCTGTAGATATCCACCCTAAAACTGGTAAATCCACCCTAGAAACAGTACTTACCGTGCTTCACGCTGGTGGTAAATTCGGCGACGGGGGATACAAAGTGTCCTCAGGCTTACATGGCGTAGGCTCTTCTGTGGTAAACGCCCTTTCTACCCATATGGTGGCAGAAGTTTACAGAGACGGTAAAACGCACCATATCGAATTTGACGTCGGCAAACCTACCTCTGAGCTCAAAATTACTAAAGGCACTCCACGTGAGTCCGGTACCTCTATTACTTTTTATCCCGACCCCTCTATCTTCAAGGAAACTACCACATTCGACTATAAATGGGTCTCTAATTATGCTCGCCATCAAGCTTATCTTACCAAGGGTATTCTCATCACCGTATCTGACGAACGCACCGGAGAGCACGAATCCTTTTATTTCGAAGGGGGTATCAAAAGCTATGTCAAGCGTCTCAATAACGGCAAAGAGGTGTTATCTGATGATATTTTCTACGTAGACAAGCAAATTGGCGATTCTGCAGTAGAGATAGCACTTCAATACAACGACAGTTACGCCGAGACTATGAAACCCTTCGCCAACAACGTCCTCACTCCAGATGGCGGTATGCACGTAGTAGGGTTCCGCACCGGGCTTACCCGCACGGTGAACGATTATGCCCGCAAAAACGGCCTCCTTAAAGAAAAAGAAGATAACTTAACAGGTGACGATATCAAAGAAGGCCTCACCGCTGTGATACTGGTTAAACTCCCAGATCCACAGTTCGAAGGCCAGACCAAAAATAAGCTTGGCAATCCAGAGGTGCGTGGCTATGTAGATAAAGTCATGACTGAATATTTCGGTTATTATCTAGAAGAAAATCCGGCTATCGCTAAAAAAATCGTCAATAAAGCCACTTTGGCTGCTCGTGCTCGCAAGGCCGCTCGTGCCGCTAGAGACAACGTTATCCGTAAAGGTGCCTTCGAAGGCCTTAATCTCCCCAGTAAGCTTGCTGACTGTTCCTCTAGGAACAGGGAAGACTGTGAATTATTTATCGTAGAGGGTAACTCCGCTGCTGGTTCTGCTAAGGAGGGCCGTAATCCTCAAATCCAAGCTATCTTGCCGCTAAGAGGTAAAGTCCTCAACACCGAGCGCGCTCGTCTAGACAAAATGCTGGCCAATCAAGAATTAGTTTCTCTTATTAAGGGTCTAGGGGTAGGCATTGGAGAACAGTTCAACATCGACGGTCTTCGCTATGACAAAATCATCTTTATGACAGATGCCGACGTAGACGGTCTTCATATCGCTACACTTCTTATGACCTTCTTTTTCCGCTACATGCCTCAGGTAATAGAAGAGGGCCATGTATATCTAGCTAAGCCACCTCTGTTTGGCCTCATTAAAGGCACCGGCAATACTCGCAAGATAGATTACCTATATGACGAAGTGGCCCTAGAGAACAAACTTACCGAAAAAATCGAAGAAAAGCGCAAAAACGGCACTAAGATAGACGAATCCCAAGAACGCTTCAAACAAGCCGGCTACACTGCTCAGCAGCGGTTTAAAGGTCTTGGTGAAATGGACGCCAAGCAACTCTGGGAGACCACCATGGATCCAGAGAACCGCATCTTGGTACAAGTCCATATAGATGATGCCGAAAAAGCTGATGCAGTATTCACAAAGTTAATGGGAGACCAGGTCGACCTCCGTAAAAACTTCATCCAGGCTGGTGCTGCCAGTGTAGATTTGGATGATCTAGATTTCTAGAAAGGATAAAAAATGGCAAAAGACGAAGAAAACAACAAAACTCCCGATAATACCCCACCAGAGGCCTCAGGAAGCGCCTCTAATGCCGAGGTGCCTACGGACGGCCCTATAGAGGGCGAACTCGTCCAGGATGGCATAGAACGCCGTGACGTAGAAAACACCATGGAAGAGTACTTCCTTAAATACTCTATGTCGGTAATTATCGACCGCGCCCTTCCAGATGTGCGCGACGGCCTCAAGCCCGTAAACAGGCGTATCCTCTATACCATGAACAAAAACGGCTGGAAGGCCCCTCACGCTACAGTAAAATCCGCCCGTATCGTAGGTGACGTAATGGGTAAATACCACCCGCATGGCGACTCCTCTATCTATATGGCTATGGTCAACCTGGCTCAGCCTTGGAAGATGCGCTATACCCTGATAGAGGGCCAAGGTAACTTTGGTTCTATGGACGGCGACGAACCAGCCGCCTACCGGTATACCGAGGCTCGCATGGACAAAGTTGGCACCGAGCTCTTGGCAGATATAGAGAAAGATACCGTAGATTTCCGCGATAACTTTGACGGTACCGAGCAAGAGCCAGTAGTTTTGCCAGCGGCTCTCCCGAATATCCTTTTGAACGGTCAGATGGGTATCGCAGTAGGTATGGCCACCAACATCCCGCCACACAACTTAGGCGAATTGATAGATGCCACCGTAGCTCAAATAGACAATCCCGATATTACTCTAGACGAGCTCATGAAGCATGTCAAAGGCCCAGATTTCCCCACAGGGGCAGAAGTGTATGGCGGCGCCCCTATGCGCCAAGCCTATGCCACAGGTAAAGGCTCCGTTACTATTCGCGCCGTTACTAATATAGAAGAGCGCAAAAACGGTCGTTACAATATAGTAGTCACCGAAGTTCCATATGGTATGAGCAAAGAGGGCTTCATAGAGAAAGTTCGTGAGCTGGTATTGAGTAAAAAATTAGATCATATAGCTGACGCCAGAGACGAATCCGCTCGCGGTAAAATCCGCATAGTAGTAGAGCTCAAAAAAGATGCCTTCCCGAAGAAAATTCTAAACCAGCTCTACAAGATGACCGGTCTCCAGACTTCCTTCCATTACAATATGCTCGCCCTGGTAGATGGTGTACAGCCTCGCATCTTAGGCCTCAAAGAGATATTAGGTGAATTTATCAAGCACCGCCAAAAAGTAGTGCGTCGCCGTACAGAGTTTGAACTAAAGAAAGCCAAGGAGCGTGCACATATCTTGGAAGGCCTAAAGATAGCCCTAGACAATATCGACGAAGTTATCAAGGTAATTCGCTCATCTTACGATGATGCAGACAAACAACTGATGAGTAGATTCGGTCTCTCCGAGATTCAAGCTAACGCTATTTTACAGATGCAACTTCGTCGTCTCCAAGGTTTAGAGCGCGACAAGATAGAAGACGAGTTGAAACAACTCCATGAACTAATTAAGAAATTAGAAGCTATCCTTGCTGATGAAAACGAAATTCTACGTGTCATCAAAGAGGAGCTAATCGCTCTGAAAGCCAAATACGGTGACGAGCGTCGCAGTAAGATTATCAATCACGAAGTGGGGAAGTTCTCCGAAGAAGAGCTCATCCCTGAAGAGGAAAGCGTTGTACTCCTTACCTCGCAAAATTATATGAAGCGCGTACCACAGGCAGACTTCCGCAAGCAAAACAGGGGTGGTAAGGGTAAACGTGGCATGACTACCAAAGAAGAAGACGTCATCGCCCAGATTCTCACTGCCAATTCGCATGATTTCTTGCTATTCTTTACCAACCAGGGAAGACTATTCCGCATGAAAGCTTACGAAGTGCCCCAAGCCTCTCTAGCTGCTAAGGGTACGGCCGCTGTCAACATGCTCAACATGCATCCCGAAGAAAAAATCACTGCTATTATTAAACAGGGCGATGCGGGTGCAAACGGCTATCTCTTTATGGCTACCAAAAAGGGAACTATCAAAAAATCCGCTATCAAAGATTTCTTCAACGTCCGCAGTAACGGTCTTATCGCTATCAAACTAGACGAAGGTGACGAGCTCAAATGGGTGCAAGAAACCACTGGCGAAAACGATATCGTCATTAGCACTTCTGCCGGCCAGGCTACCCGCTTCAACGAAAAAGAGGTTCGCGCTATGGGTCGCGCTGCCATGGGGGTTAGGGGAATGCGCCTCCGTCCGAAGGATGAAATAGTAGGCATGGACGTAGTCACCGACCCCAAGCAAAAGCTCATAGTAGTATCCGCTAATGGTTACGGCAAAGCTACTCTAGTATCCAACTTCCCGCCACACAAACGTGGAGGCGTAGGTATCAAGGTGGCAGCCGTTACGGCCAAAACCGGCCCTATAGTAGCAGTTCATACGTTAGATCCATTAGCGAAAGAAGTTATCATGATGTCTACTAAAGGCCAAGCCATCCGCGTAGCGGTGAAAGAGATTCCTACCCTTGGCCGCGCTACTCAGGGTGTACGCATTATGAAGATGGGGGAAGGTGATACTGTAGCATCTATAGGTATAGTCCTCCCGGAGGAAGAGCCAGAAGACCCTACCGCCGAAGCCAAGAAATAGCCGCCTCATACAAAAAAATAAGTCAGAAAATCTGGCTTATTTTTTCACACAAAATACCATAAGCATGATATAATAAAATTGCTTTACCATTATTAACAAGACCAAAGTTTTTTAAAAGTTTATTCGGCAATAATTCTAGGATTTTAATGGCGCCGTGAGGCATCGTTTCCTAGACGGTCGGATAGACTTTGGTTTAAGATAATGATGGTAAAGCACCTTGCGGTGCCATTTTTGTAAATGGTTTCAAGCACATTAAGACATTGCCATATATTTCACTACACCTCGGAAGCTTCGCGATGTGGTAATCGGAGATTATACCACATCGCTCCGCCTCTTCAGCGGCAAAATCTACCTTCGGTAGATTTGTGCCTTAATGTTCCTCGGTTGCAGTGAATTATATAGCGATGTCAAAAGTAAAAAAATAATCTAATTAAAAGGAGGCAAATGGCAACTATCCCTATAGAAGTCATAGTACAGGAAGCGGATACACCTGTAGACCCAACACCAACACCAGAAACCAACAACACAGAAACAAATATAACAGTACCAGATACCGGTGCAGAAACACTAGGGAATAATACTTTCTCTAGTTCCTCTGCGGCTAGCATTATCCTCCCCATAGTACTACTAGCAGTATCATTAGCTACTATATGTACATTGTTGATACATCGTCATCACAAGCGCCAAGATAGCAAAGTAAGCAAAAAGGAGAAACTATCCATGTCTGCCTCTGCTACCATAGCAGTACTAGCGGCTACGGTACTGGTAGGCGATCTAATTCTACCAGTCACCAAAGCGGCCACCTCAGATACCGAAGTATCTATAGAAGTACCAGATAAGATCAGTATAGTAGTGAGCAGGGAAGATGATATCACTGAAGCCACCACAGAGGCCACCGCCTATATTACCTCCACCTCTGCCTTTGGTTACAAAGTCCTCCTCTCTATGGCGGAAGGAGTAGCAACAAGTAATCTCTACTTAAATGGTGATAATACCAGCGAATACTACATCGCTCCAGTAGAAAACGAAGCACTCTCTACCAACACTTGGGGCTACACCCTAGCAGACGAAGAAACCTATAGCGCAGTGCCGCTACTAGATACCCCAGCCACTATAGCACAAGGCAATGAGCCAGTAGAAAATGAAGAGCTAATTATCTATTATGGTATAAATATAGACAAATCCCTTCCAGAAGGTACCTATACTAGTAACATAGAATACATTATTACAGCTCAAGAACCTACACTGCCCATTACCTACATGCAAGACTTTGCAACATTATCCGAAGAAGACAAAGCAGCCCTAATCAGTTCCATGCCAGAAGGCTACCAATTCATTCTCAAAGACAGTCGTGACCAGAAAGATTACTACATCTCCAAGCTAGCTGATGGTAATGTCTGGATGACGCAGAATCTAGGTCTAGATATAATTGCCGGCAAGACTTATACTCATACAGATACAGATATATCATCAGATTGGACACCGCTCACGTCTACATATACTAATTCCGATATCACAAGATGGTCTGAATCTACAACTGAGTCTTTTTCTTACGATCCAGGAGATCTTTACTGGACTGGAGAAATTGGATGGGGAGGAAATATAGAAAATCGTACCACTACTTATGGCAATATGCACTATTATCTTGGCAATTATTATAATTGGACTGCCGCAGTAGCCATGAATGACTCCAGTAGTTATGCTTCGGTGGATCAAGATGTCAATCAATCTGTCTGCCCAGCCGGTTGGCAACTTCCGCTACGTGATGGGGATAAATCCTTCCAAAACTTAATAAACACCCAGGAACTTACCGTTGGAGATGAAGGTAATATACAAGAAAAGCCTGTCTACTTTGTATATAAAGGAAACTGGAACGGTGAATCTGGCTCTATCGGCTCAGATGGTGTATATTGGACTAGCAGCTCGAACTCTAGCCAATCCTACTACTTTGGGTTTGGCTTTTACGGCATGGTATCCACCCAGACTGCCACTGGCAGATCTTTTGGTTACTCTGTTCGTTGTATCGTTCGTTAATCCCATATGGTCGGTACACCATAATTTATCTCATTATAGTATAAGACAACCGGAACAACACCTTTTAGCGACCGCACCCGACTAACGAGAAGGGTAGAGGGCGAAGCTCGCCTGTAACGACAGGCCGAGCGAGCGTGTCCCGAAAGTACTATCTTGGTTGCTTTGTGCGGCGCAAGATTAATAGAATTTTTAAAAACATGAAAAAATGCGAAAAAAAAATTAAAAAACCTATTGACAAAATTATAGAAGTGCGCTAAGATAGGGATAGTCTAAAGCTGCGAGATATATTTTAGGAGTCTTTAGAAATAATTTAACAATTTAGTTGTGCAATTAATCATCGTCAGTTTTTTATTTTAATTTGAGTTTTTCAAACTTAATACTTTAATGGAGAGTTTGATCCTGGCTCAGGATGAATGCTGGCGGCGTGCCTAATACATGCAAGTCGAGCGGTAACAGGACTTCACCGTTTCCTTGACACACCTAGCGCTATATCGTAGGTGGAGAGACTTCGAGGGAACAGTGAAGTTGCTGACGAGCGGCGGACGGCTGAGTAACGCGTGGGAACGGACCCCAAACTGAGGGATAACTACTCGAAAGAGTGGCTAATACCGCATGTGATCTTCGGATTAAAGGATTTATCCGGTTTGGGACTGGCCTGCGTACGATTA
>JAZUMU010000004.1:0-28679 GCA_045603805.1 Candidatus Nanosyncoccus sp. | reverse complement strand
ACTCTCTCAGACCCAGAACCAGGACAACTACATGTTTGGTGTGAGAATGCCGATGGAACTGGCAACTGCTACAATGGTGACGATACTATCGTAGTAACTGAAGAAGGCCTGACACTTCACGAAGCCTACATTGATGATCCTAATTATGTTGAACCTGTTGTTGGTCCAACGGTTGGGCCGGAGGCGGAGCCTACTCATATTGAGCCAACTACTATACCGGAGACACCTACGAGTTCTACGAATGACTCTTCAGCAGAGGTCATAGTTACGGGTATGGTTACCTATTCTAGGTCTTTTACCGAGAATGGATATGCTCCAGTTGTAACTTCCGATAACAATGAGCAATTAGATTTACCTGTTCCACAGGTTAGCGAGAGAAATGATAGCGTTAGTAGTTCTTTAGAAAAAGTTGAGCCGCTAGGGGTAAATATGAAAGAAAATATTAACAGTGGGAGTATTTGGGGAATATTGCAACAGATTTGGCCATATATCGTAGCACTTTTATTCGCGTTCTTTATATTCTTCATTCTATTAGTAAAACGAAGAAAAGATGAAGATGAGGAAGAGGAAGAAGCTCGGAAGTAAATTGGCGATATAAACTACATTTAATCAAAGGGCAAAAACAGGACTAAGGGTCTTGTTTTTGCGAATTTGGTTTTCGTCCAAGCACCTATTAGCAATGAAAAAATCCCTGAAGGGATTTCTTTTATTGTTGGTGGGGGGGGGGGGGAGAATTAAGCAGGTATTAACAATGCACAAGGAAGATATAAAGGCTAAAATGAACTATGCTATAATGGAGACATAAACATATTGTAAAAAAGAAATCATGAAGCAAGATCCAAACGCCGAGACACCAATAGAACCAATAGCGAATAACAAGAAAACGGGGTTTTTGAATAGAATTTTTAGCAGTGAAAAGACCTATTTAGCAATTTCAATTGTTTTTGTAATTATAATAGTCTTTGATTTTATCAGAATGCTTTTGTTTGATAACCAAAAGAATTTATGGTCTTTTATTTTGGCACACATTTCACTTATTTTTGTCATAATCTTGTCGGTAGTCCAGTTATTGAGACTGAAAGGAGCATCTAAAAAATCAGCATTATTTACTTCGCGATGGTTATTAAAAAACAGTGCTATCATATCACTTATCTGTTCGCCAATTCCGCTAATATTTATAATATGTTGCTTAATTATTTTTGGTGATTCTATGAATAAACCTGGCGGTGGTGATGCTTTTGCATTGGTGCTTGCCGGTTACTATATGATGATTGGGTTTTTCGTCTTTTTGTTATGGTTAGTTTGTGGGATTATTGGTTTGAAGACTGGCAGGCGTAAACTTGCAATAATTAGTTTGATATTAAGACCAGTAGGATTTTTAATTATCGCAATAGTGATAGCTACACTCGGGCATTAATCAGACCAAATTGTTTAGGGTATTAACAGACGTTTTAATAGGGACAAAATGCATGTTTTTTGCAGTTTTCTGTCGTAAAAATGCACAATTTTTGCGCCCTATTGTTGGCAAGGTACTTAACAGAAATTTACTACTAAAAAATCGGCGAAAATGCCGACTTAGATAAAACATGGTGGGGGCGAATTGCTCAAGTATTAACATCGTGCAGGCAAAACGATAATTTGATATAATAATGAAAAGAAGGATATAAAAGTAATAAATATGGGCATATATAACAAGAAAGGAAGAATAATAGCTAAAATTATTTATGCCATAATTGCCATTTTTATATCTATAATACTAACCATTTTCTCAATGGAAGCAATAAAAAATGTTCCAGGGAACAGTTTTTCTACGGAAATGGATTTTATTGCTACAACCTTGCTCGTGTTTGGGTTGTGGTTTATAGCAATAATGTCTTGTATTTGGTTGGTGGGGTTTTTGGTCAATCTAAAGAAATCAAGAAAAAATCCATCTAGTGTAAATGCACTGGCAATAGTAGAAAAGAAAAACAAAGATCTAAAAACTATATCAACTCTAAAAAAGATAGTCATCGGAATCTTAAATGCGGCATGCATATATTTTATTATATTATTCTCAATAATGTTTTGTGTTTTTAGCGGGCTCGGGATGCCCACTGGTGTTTGGTTAGCGCTCGTCTTAGCCAACGTTTTCATTGTCCTCTTGTTCTTGGGTTGTGCTATGTCTGATTTGGTTACGATGATAAAACTTAAACGTAAACCCTATGATAGAAAAGCGATAGAAGCCCGAGAGAAAAATAAAAAAAATTTTAGAATTCTAATTATATCGTATATCTGTTTGTCGGTAGTAATGTATATATGTATATTATTGTTTAATCGTTAGAGTTCAGGAACGAGGCCTTCGCTATGTCTAATAACTTAGCTATTTTTATTAAAACAATCAAACCAAATTGTTTAGGGTATTAACAGACGATTTTATAGGGGTAAAAATGTGCTTTATGGCATATTTTTCGTGCAAAATCGGCACATATTAGCATACTAGAACTTCGAAGGTACTTAACAGAAATTTACTACTAAAAAATCGGCGAAAATGCCGACTCATATAAAATCTGGTGGGGGTACTTGGATTTTGCTTGCCATGGGCAAGCAATCCAGCGGGCGTCGTCTCAATAAATCTAAAATAAATTTTAGATTTATGTTCGTCTCCTGCGCTGGGCGAACTTCGTTCTCGTCCAAGTATCTAATTATAGCAAACTAAAAAAGCCCGCTGGGCCTTTTGGTTTGCTATGGTGGGGGTACTTGGACTCGAACCAAGGACACTGCGTGTATAAGACGCATGCTCTGACCAACTGAGCTATACCCCCGCTACTCTATTTTACCACAAAATGCTATAATAGTAAGCATGAGCTTAAAGGATAATTTCAGGAAATTAAAATTTAGGTTAAAACATGATTTTTTTACGGTTGAAAATGTGGTTTTAATGCTTGCGATTATTCTGTGTTTGGCTTGGACTTATCAATCGGTCGAGGCGATGTCTAGGAATTGGAATCTTTCAGAAAAGTTGATTACGGGGAAGAAGGACTTGGAACTGTTGAAGATTGAGGTGGAGGCGAATGAGCTTGAGAATGAGTATTACAAGACTGAAGAATATCAAGAAATTTTGGCGCGAAAATATTTAGATAAGATGAATTCGGGGGAAAATATGGTAGTGATGCCAGAAAACTCGGTAGAGGCAAAAGAAAAACATAAAGAACAAATAAATTCGGAAGTTAAAAGAAAAGAATATACTAATTTTGAAAAATGGATGATGTATTTATTCCCGAACTTTTAGGAGTTTTTATTTAGGCTTATGCTATAATATGTAGTATGAGAACTCGGCGTGGTTTTACTTTGGTTGAAGTGTCGTTGTTTTTGGCTATAACTGGAATTTTGTTTGTAGGGATTGCGATAGGGACGCAGAATTCGATTTTTCAGCAGCGGTATATGGACGCGGTACAGAGTTTTGCGGAGTTTTTAAGGACGACTTATTCGCAAGTAACAAACGTGCAAAGTTTTGGGGACGGAACGACTGATCGGGCGATTTATGGCCGTTTGGTGGTTTTTAGCGTTGATGGTGATAAAAATAAAATCGAATCGTATGCAGTGTTTGGAGATGTGGAAGGGGAAGTAGCAGGGACGTTGCTTCAACAGTTAGGAGGTAGGAACTTAAGTAGATGTACGAGTTTGGAGGGGGAGTGTATGGAAATGAAAGAGGAGTTCACTCCGAGATGGGGGTCGCAGATACAAACGGCTGAGGGATGGAGTGAGGGGTATGAGTTTTATAAGGGGGCTTTGCTGATAATAAGACATCCAATTACGGGAACGGTTTATACTTATGCTTCTAACAGCAGTTTGGGAGGGATAGACGAATATTTGAGTAGTATAAGTGGTTTCGAATCGAAACAAGTGGATTTCTGTGTGAACCCGAATGGAGCGGGACGGAGTGATCTAAGGAAAGATATAAGAATAATTAAAAACGCGAGAAACGCTTCGGGCATAGAGACGGTTTCGGGCAATGGAGACTGCAAATGATGAAAAGGCTAAAAAACAAAAAAGGTTTTACTTTAATTGAGCTTTCGCTTTCGTTAGTATTTATTGGAGTGCTTTCGATTACGATTGTTTTAATTATTAATAATACAATAACTACTTATCAAAGGGGATTAACTCTTAATCAAATTAATACTGTAGGGATGGAAATTGTAGATGATATGAGGGCGGCGATTCGGAGTTCATTCCCTATACTGGAGGAAAATGATAGTGGCTGCGGCGAGGGTGAAAATTGCAGTAGGACGTTATATACCAAAAAAAGTAATGATGTCGAGGGCGTTGACGAGGATATTCCAATAGCAGGAGCTTTTTGTACGGGGACTTATAGTTATATTTGGAATTCGGGATATCTGATAGGGGATAGCATAGATGATGGTGTATATTATGGCGAAAAACAGTATAAATTAGGTAAGATAAAAGATAATGGAGATATATGTTCTGGATTGAATGAAAATGCTTCTGTCGTAGGGTCAAACATAATAAGTGAAAAAGAGGGCGTAGAGATGGAGGAGCTTTTAGGGGAGAACGATAATAATTTAGCGCTTTATAGTCTAGAGGTTAATGGTCCGGTTAAAAATAATGCGAATAATACAGCGTTTTATGCGGTTTCGTTTATTTTAGGGACTACTAGAGGAGGAATAAATATAATAGCGACGGGTGATTTTTGTAAAGCCCCGCAGGAAGCTAATAGTGATTTTAATTATTGTGCGATAAATAAATTTAATTTTGCGGCAAGAGCAAATGGAGGAAAAGATGGATAAAAAAAGAATAAAAACTAAAAGAGGGGCAGCTTCGTTCTATATCGTTGCGATATCGACATTGGTGCTTGTGATTGTCGCGGCGAGTTTTGCAGCGATTATAATTTCGGAAATTGCGAGAACTTCGAATAATGATTTGGCACAATCGGCTTACGATTCGGCTATGGCAGGAGTGGAAGACGCGAAGTTGGCTTATTATAAGTGTGCTAATGAGGGGAATTGTGGAAATATTGTGGAGGGTGATTGTTATGCAGTGGCACGTGCTCTGGGGAGGATAAGGGAGGAAGAAGAAATAGAAGTGCCGATACAGGAAAGTAATATAAGCGAAAACAACATGCAACAAGCTTATACCTGTTTAAAAATGAAGACAGATTTAGATGATCATATAGTAACAACACAAATAGGAGAGGTCGTGCCGATTAAAGTTGAGCTTAAAAATCCAAATGAAGTACCAAGTATAGATACTATTGGAGTGAGTTGGGGGGCGAAGAATGATATTCAAGACGAAGGAGGGACAGAGATCGAAACCGATCATATGCCTATTTTAGCTTTAGGCGTGATACAAACTGCGGACAGCTTCGAACTGAGTGATTTTGATATGACAAAGGACGGGAAGACGGATAGAGGGATGTTGTTTTTAAAGCCTAGTGATGAGGTTGAAGCTACTTATAGCTTCAGCGAGGATTATTTATTAAAGTCGAATGATAAAACAGTGGTTAAAACAGTGGATACTAATTTGATTCAGAACAAATTTTTGGATGTGAAATGCGGGGGCGAAGTAGCTGAGAATCATAATGGTATGCCTTGCTATGCGGAGATTGGGTTGCCGGAGGCCGTAGGAGGGGGACGAAATAAAGATACGTTTATCGTGGCGGTGGCGTTGATTGGGCAAGGGACAAATGAGGGCAGCGACTCTTATAATGTGAGGTTGCAATTTTGTGGAGATGGAGGTTGCACCATTAAAGATGTTGCTACTGGGGAAGCTAGCGATAATTCTATGACTTTAGCGACTCAGATTGAGGTTGATTCTACGGGGCGGGCGAATGATATTTATAGGCGAGTAAGTACGAGATTAGGGACAAACGGGGGCGGAGCGGATTCGGGATTGTTTTATGCGGTGATGGCGGAGAATATTAATAAAATTTCGGATGTGATATGCGAAGCGAACTTTGCGGGGGGTTCTGATTACAATAATTGTGAATAGTATTGGATTTTTTAGGGGCGGGGTTTAGGGTTGACTTTTTTCGAAAAGTTTGGTATACTGGAGTTAGCGTCGAGAAAGACGCTAGCTAGAAGGATGTCGTGGGGTAGAGCAGCCTGGTAGCTCGTTTGGCTCATAACCAAAAGGTCGCTGGTTCAAATCCAGCCCCCACAACCAAATTAATAATCAGGTTTGTATTCAGCTTGAGTTACCCCCCTAACTCAGGCTGAATATAGGGCTGATTATTTTTTCTTTAAAATTAAATCTCTAGCAGCGAGTTTAACGGCAAAGTTTAAATCGTCGGAAAGGTGGGGGGTGCTTGCGACTTCGGATATAGTTAGATTATAACGGATAGCTAGAGAGAGTTCTTCAGCAATTAAGCCAGCGTGGGGGGATACTATGCAGGCTCCTAGAATGCGATTATTGCGCTTGTCGGCTAAGAGTTTAATGAATCCGTAGTCTAGATCACGAGTTTTTCCAGGGATAGTATCGTTTAGGTAGACTAGAGATTTTTTATATTTACGATCACGACGAAGGAGATCGTCCTCATTTAAGCCTACGGTAGCGATTTCAGGGTAGGTATTAGTTATGCGGATAAAGCCAGTATAGTTTGCGGGATTTTTAACTTTGTTGACTAGGTTAGAAGCTAAGAGGTCGCCTTCATATTCGGCACGTTCAGTGGAGGCGTTAGAGTCTACGCAATCGCCAATAGCGAAGATATGTTTAGCGGAGGTTTCGAAATGCTTATTAATTTTAATGCCGGTAGATTGGTATTTTACACCGGCGTTTTCGAGGCCGTAATCTACGACAGGTTTGCTACCGGTAGCTAGGACTATGCAATCAACGCGGACCATTTTTTCGGTATGGGCGGTGCTGAAAATAACTTTTTTACTTAGGGAATCTTGTTCCAGGGCAACAACGCGACAATTAGGCAGAACGGTAATATCGAGTTCGGTTGAGAAGTAATCGGAGATGGTAGAGCCGACTTCTTTATCTTCGCGAGGGAGGATTCGCTCAGAAGTATCAGCGATAAGAACTTTAGTTCCGAGGTTGGCAAAATATTCGGCGATTTCGCAACCAGTAGAGCCAGCTCCAACGACAAAGACAGCTTTGGGAAGACGGCGTGTACGTATGGCAGTTGTGGGGGTAAGATAATTAACTGAATCCAGGCCAGAAATTTCGGTAGTTTTTAGTTCGCTACCGGTAGCTAAAATGAAAAAATGAGATGTGTATTGGCTTTCGCCGACGGCGATAGTATGGGGGTCTAGAAAGTTAGCGTAGCCGGGGATAAGAGTAAGATTAGGTTTATCGTAAATAGAGTGGTTAGAGACTTTAGCGATAGTTTTTAGTTGGCGAGAGACTAGAGTAGGAAAACTAAAGGATAAAGTCTCAGGGCCGAATTCAGGATAAGTAGCGATTTTAGAATAGGTTTCGGCAAAATTTAGGGCGACAGTATAGGGAATGTTACGGGCGTAGATGCGGGAACCTCCGAAGGGGCCTCCATCAACAAGGGCAATTTTTTTACGGGATTTAGATAGGCCTAAGGTAGCGGAAGTTCCGGCAGGACCGCTGCCGATTATAATATAGTCAAAATCATATTTTTTTGCCATTTATATTATTGTATCACGATTTTTATAAACATAAGCTAAATCAGGGTTGTATTTTTTTAATTCCCTAGAAAGGGCAAGATTTAAATCTTTTTCGGTAACGATCTTTTTCTGGTTTATTTTTTTCAAAGCGGCATCAAGGGCTTTATCGGCAAAAATTTCTGCGGCGCCTGTAGGGATCCCCAGGCCGATAGCGTCAATTTTAAGAGCTCTTTTAATTTTTGTGCTATCTAATTGGTTTTTCATGACAAGATCCTAAAAGATATGATTAAAATTGCGATAGATAAATAGCTGATGGAGAGGATGAAACGAACGAAGTTTTTATCGCGGACGCGAGATTTTTGGATGTTGGCTAGGTTATGGCCGGAGCGGTATTTCCAACGGATAATAAAAAGAGGGAAGGTAGGAATAATTATATATAAAAGAGTTAAGAGGTGGCTAGGGGAAAACTCGACAGTCATTTCCATAATTTCGGCAGATGTGACAATATAGAGCGGAATAGTAAAGACTAACTCATAAAATCCGGAAAAACAGCCTAAAACGAAGGCGTCAGAGCGAGATTTTATATTTCGGGCATGAGAATCTAGGGTTTTAGCGGCCTTACGAGAGATAAAAAGGCTAGTTCCTGGGCCAGGACGGAAATAGCAGAATAAGCTAAAGAGGGCGAGAGCTATAAAAATACCTACCATAATCCAGGCAAAGACTCCAGTTTCGGGGCGGAATTGGTAAAAGAAAAATAGATTAGTTATATAGTACGAGCATAAAAATAGACAGGCAGAAGTGACTTCTACTCCTAGAATAAAGAAAAGAATAAAATCGGAAGCTCGAGCTTTAGAGTATTTCCCGTATAAGTAGTGGCAGAAAAGTGAGAAGATCCCGGGTTGAAGTTGCAAAAAGGCTATAATTATCATTGCTAGCGTAACTATGCCTAAGGGTATCAAAATACTCATGATTAAATTATAACATGTTTGGGGTTGTTTTTTGGCTTAAAGAATGTTAGAGAATAGGCCATGAAGAGAAAAAATGTGTTTTTTACAACGATCGGGGCGATAATATTTGGTTTGGTGGGGGTGTGGAATGCGGGGGCGTTATCTGAGATTAATGAGGATATTCCCGATTTATATATTAGCGCAATTAACCCGGGATATACAATAGATGGAAAAAGTAATGTTGGGGAAATGATTGAGATTGCGCGAAGAAATTCGGATGAACCGATCTCTTTAGAAGGATTAAATATCGGATACATTAATTCTAGTGGGAATTATTCGGTTTTGTTTGAGTTCCCGAAAAATAGTTTTATGAGAGGGAAAAATATTGTTCTCAGGTTGGCAAGTTCGCCAGAGAATGAGTTTGCGGCAGTAAATTACACTAAAACTTTAGCTTTTAAGGCTGGGATAGAGTTAAAGGTGGGTGAAGAGGTAGTTGACGAGGTTTGTTGGACTAGCAGAGAAGGGTGTTATAAGGAATTTAAATCGGCTAGTCCAACTAGTTTGGTGCGGAATTTAGAAACTGGGGATTTTGAACATCTGAGTGAATATATTCCGGAATATAGGGAAGGAAATTATTATGTAGGAGGGATTGAAGAGGAAGGGTACGGAGCAGTAGCGAGCCAATGTAAGGGGTTGCAATTTTCGGAAATTTTAAGCTATTACGAAACATTAAAAAGTGAACAATTTATTGAGATTTACAATTCTAAGTCGGAACAAGTTTTGTTGGACGGATGTCAAATTAGATATAAAAATAAAAATTATCCGTTAAAAGGAATTGTAAAGGCGGAAGGGTATTTTACGTATATTCCAGATGGCTTTACTTTAACGAAGAATCCGACTAACTCGAACCAGATTGATTTAGTTGATGTAGATGGGGCTACGATAGATAATTTAATATACCCTAATGGTCAAAGGAAAGGGGCTGCGTTTGCACAAATAGGGTATGATGAAAATGGGGAGGAAATTTGGAAAGTGACGTATGCGCCGACTCCGGGAGCGCCGAATAATTATCAAGAATTTAGGAGTTGTGAGGAGGGGAAAGTGATTAATGAGGCAACAGGTAATTGTGTTAAGGTAACTACTGTGGCGGAAAAAATATGTAAGGAAGGACAGTACCTAAACATTTTAACCGGGAGGTGTAAAAAATATGAAGTTGCTTCGGAAAAAATATGTAAGGAAGGTTATTATCTAAATCCGGAGACAAACAGATGCCGGAAAATTGTGGAAAATAAGGGAGCGGACTATAGTCTAAATCCGGAGAATTATGAGGAACAATCTTCATTCATAGCGCTTTATGCCGTTTTGGGTGTGGTTGGGGCAGGGGTCGTATACTTAGTGTATGAATTTAGGCATGAAATAGCAAAGGTAGGTAAGAAAGTTAAAGGAAAGATAAGCCGGAAAAATAAAAAGTAAATTTTATCGGAGGGTCTTGGCGTATAGTTTATCAATTATTTCTGCAAACACCTCATCACGGTATTGGTCGCCGTTGACTTCTATGAGTAGGCCTAATGATTTATAATGTTGGATTACGGGCATGGTTTTTAGGCGGAATTCTTTAAGGCGATTTCGGAATACTTCGAGACTTTTATCGTCGGCGCGAGATCCCCTATCGTCTAGGATTTTGGATTCGTTAAAACGGTTTTCGACATCAGATTCGGAGATGTTAAGGATAATGACAGCTTTAATATCATGTCCGGCTCCAGAAGCGACAGACATGACTTGGGTCTCTTCTCCGCTCCAACGACCGATAGAAGACAGTATTAAAGGATAGTTAAATAAATCGGGGCGTTCGAGATAAGGTAAGACCCATTCGTAGAAAATATTGCTAGGAATCAGGGCTCCTTCGCTAGAATAGTTTTGGCGAGTTTTAGACTCCATGTCGCGTATAATCATGCCGGAAGATATGAATTTTGCGTTCAAAGCTTCGGCTAGGCGAATGCCTTGGGTGTCTTTTCCAGACATAGGGAGTCCGAAGATATTGATGGCGCCAGTACCGAGCCAAGCTTTAATAGCATTGATTTTAGCTTCTGTGTCCATGTTTTTATTGTAACATGAAAGATCTTCTCGTGGTAGGATAGAACCATGTAATTTTTGCTATTAATGATTAACGAGAATTATAGTGATGAGAAAAATATAACAAAAAAGGGTAAAAACCCCTTATCGTTCGCACGATATGGTTTCATTATACCACAACATAAGTATTTTGTAAAGAGTTTAGACGTGAAACATATAACATGATTGTCGCATAGCTTATGAAACTCTGAAAAGGTATGCTAGGAATGGACTATAGGTTAAAAGTAAGGACAATTAGCACTCTTGCGTTTTTAGTGCTAATTATATATAATAATGGTATGGAGATTACTGAGCGGCAAAAGAAAATTTTGTATCAAATAGTAGAGGAGTACGCTGAGACTGCCTCTCCGGTGGGGAGTGTTACGCTTGCTAAATTGTTTAGCGTATCGCCTGCAACAATACGGGCGGAGATGGCGAGGCTAGAAGCGTTAGGTTTCATAGCGCAACCTCACACTTCGGCGGGACGAGTGCCAACGGATGCGGGGTATAGATTTTATGTGAATAGTTTGGATGGGCTGAATGATGAAAAAATGAGAGAGAATGAGAGGAGGTCTATTGAGCGAGGGGCGCATGCTTTAGAGGTTAGGGTGAGTTCTCAGTCTCGGGCAGATACGGCGATTAGAAGGGCGGTTGATGCTTTGGTAGAGTTAACGGGAAATTTAGGTTTAGCTACGATAGGAGGACAATTATATCTTTCGGGTATATCGAGATTATTTACACAACCGGAGTTTGGGGATACGCGGCGGGTACAGGCAGTAGCGAAGCTTCTAGACAATTTAGAGCCTTGGTTAAAGGAAGCAGCTCCGGGGGAGGCATTGAATATTTTTATTGGGCACGAGAACCCGATTGGTAAAAATTCGGAGGTATCGTTAATTATTTCTAAATTTAGATCGCCTTTTTCGGATAGGAGTTATATAGGGGTACTCGGGCCAACAAGACAAAATTATTCAAGAGTGATGTCGTTAGTTAGACATGCAGGAGATATGTTAGAGGAGATATTATGAAAAAAGAAGCAAAGAATGAAGCAAAAAATGAAAAAAACAACACTCAATTTGAGGAGAAAGTTGCGGAGTTGACGAACGATTTGCAGCGAACGCGGGCGGATTTTGAAAACTTTCGTAAACAAGTTGAGGTGCAGAAAGAAAACGAGCGCAAGACTACGCGGTTGACTACAGTATATAAAATGTTGCCACTTTTAGATGATTTAGACAGAGCGATTGGGGTTTATACGGAGTTGAAGCCTTTGGAGAAATCTTTAAGTAAGACTTTGGGGGAGCTGAAACTGACGAAAATTGCTTCGGAACAAGGGGTAGAATTTAACCCAGATTTGCATGATGCGGTGATGGTTGAAGGAGACGGGGAAAAAGAAATAATAGCAGAAACTCTAAGGCCGGGATATTATTATGAAGGCGAGGTGCTGCGTCCGGCGATGGTGAAGGTAGAGAAAAAGTGATATAATTAATAGAGAAAGGAATTATTATGGCTGAATATAAGTTAACATTAGAAAAACGCGAAGCGACTGGTAAGAAATTGAAAGATTTGAGAGCGAAAGGGTTGATCCCCTCTGTGGTGTATGGCGGTAAGGAACCGGTGCTTCTAGCATCTGAATATGTGGCAACTGAGAAAGTATTAGGGAAGGCGGGTTATCATTCGCCAATTGATTTAGACATGGCTGGAAAGAAACAGCTCGTGATTGTAAAGAATGTGGCGATTGACCCGGTATCTCGCAAACTTATGAATGTAGAATTCCAGGCTATTTCGGCTCGAGAGGTAGTAGAGGCGACTACGCCGGTGGTAATTGTGAATTTTGAGGCGAGCGAGGCTTCTAAGACTTATCATTTTGCTTTAACGCAGGCGATTGAGGAGCTGGACGTAAAAGCGAAGCCGGCGGATTTGCCGAAAGAGTTGGAGGTTGATGCGTCTAATATGAAAGAAGTAGATGATAAGATTGTAGTCGCTGATATCATGTTGCCTAAGGGCGTGGAATTGGCGGATAAGGAACTAGACCCGGAACAGGTAGTGGCGTCGTTATATGATCCAGCAGCAGAAGCTGAAAAGCGTGAGGCCGAGGCGGAAGAACCGGCGATAGAAGCGGCTGACGTGCCGGCAGACAATGGCAAAAAGCCAGAAGAAACCGAAGAGGCAAAAGAATAGATTCTTTACCAGCTTGGATTTGTTTGTCTTATAGTTTTTCCGGTATAGGTTGAGAAAAAATCTCTCTGAGTTTGGGAGATTTTTTCGTTGCCAAGTTGTAAGAATACGATAAATAATTTGGGTTAAGTTCTATTATATTGGTGAAGGGTTTATTTTTGGGCCTTTTTGGTTGCTTGTATGTTTGCAGCTAATCTATTCAAAAAGGCTTGGCGGGCGGTATCTGCATTTTTATTGTTGCCTTTCCAGGCGTAGAGAGCGGGATCCTGCAAAGCACGTGCAAAAGAGAATGTAACAGGCCAGGGGAAGGGGCCGTTTTTTTCTACTTCGGCAAGATTGTCAGTAGCTTGCTCGACGGTCTGTCCGCCAGAGAGAAAGACTACGCCGGCGAGTTCGGAGGGAACGTGATTTTTGAGAACCTCGGCGGTTTTTGCTCCGACTTTCTCTGGGGCGGATGGTATTTTGTAGTTTTTGCCAGCGAGAACCATGTTTACCTTAAGGATGCAAGCGCGTAAGTTTACTCCGAAATCGGCGAGCTTTTTAAATAATTCATCTAGGATTTTCCCGGTGATTTCGGCATTTTGATCTATGGAATAATAGCCATTGTAGACTACTTCTGGCTCAACGATTGGCACGAGGCCGGTAGATTGGCATTTTTTGGCGTATTCGGCAAGGATACGACAGTTTTCTTTTATGGCTAGCGGGGTGGGCGTAATAATGCTATCTGAGGTAGAGAGGCGGATTTCGAAAGCGGCACGCCATTTCGCAAAACGAAGACCGAGTGAATAGTATTCGGCCAGCCTTTCTTCCAGGTTAGATAATCCTTTTGTATAAGTTTCTAGGGAATTTGGGAATTTTGCTAGGCCTTGGTCGACTTTGATGCCTGGGATGATGCTATGGGAAGTTAAATAACTTACATAAGTTTGGCCATTATTAGCATGGTCTCGGGCGGTTTCGTCGAATAAGATCACTCCGTTAATGTACTGCTCTAGTTTAGGGGTGGCAAGGAGGATGTTGCGATAAAAATGGCGTTTTTCGTAAGTATCGGGAATCATTAGGCTATCAAATTTCTTTTTGATGGAGCCGCCTGATTCATCGGCTGCAAGGATGCCCTTAGGTTTTAGAACTAAGTTAGAGGCAATGAGCTCAAGAGTTTGTTCAGGGCTTAATCTAGGGGCATTTAGGGATTCCATTTCGGAAAGGTCGAGAGAGGTATTTATTTTAGAGTTTTCAATATTAATACGAGCTAGTTTTAAAGCTTCGTTCATAGTCTTTTTAAGGACGAGGCAGCCTAGAATAGTGGCAGCGGCGAGAGAAAAGGTGGAGAGGTGGGTGGATAGGTCTATATTGTCTGGATTAAAATGCTCTGAGGTGTCTTTATAAGAAAGGTTTTTTTCAGATAGAAAGACAGTTTTTTCTAGGGGGAGTTTTGCTGAAGAGAGCGCGTAACTTTCTTCCGACTTTTTTTCTCTTTTCTCGAGAAAAATGAGCTCGGCGCGAGATAAAAAAGATTTAGCGACGAGATTGTTTGAAGAGGTTAGATAAATGGCCAACTTGGTGGAAGGTGAAGAGTCTAGAAAACTAGTTATTTTTGAAATTGTCTCGGAGTTAAGGTTTGCAGAACGATCTATAAAGAGGTAGTCTACAGTGGATTTGGGATGAATGAAATCGGTAACGGACGGTCGGCTAGGAACGAGATAACAAGGCTTACCGTCAGCAATTAAGATGTAACGGTGGGTTGGTGCGGGGGAAGTAGGGATGGTGTCGGTGTTGGAAAATTGCAGAGAGGAGCCAGAAATGGAGGCAGGGATACCCATTTTAGTGAACACTTCAAGGGAGACTGCAGCGCCGCCTAAGTTTCCGCTGCGATTAAAAAAATGGTGTTCACTGGCATTAAAACTGAGATTTAGCCATTTTGTATCGTTTTTATCGGTTTCCAGAGGTTCAGTACGAGTATCTAGATTCAAATAGACATCTTTTAAGACGTTTCCCACCACTACAATATTCATAAGAATATTATATCACACCGAGAATGCCACGCAAGGCATAAGCGGTATCTTCGTGGCTACGGACTGTAATAGTCTCAATCCCCATTTCTACTACGGGATAGTCATTCCCGCCAGGTTGGGTCATATCACCGAAGTAGAGAATATCTTCTTTTTTAACGTCTAGTTCTTCTAGGAGATGGGTCATGCCGAAAACTTTGTTCATTCCAGGGGTAATAGCATTGATAGAGGTAGTGCCGCCGACTTCGTATTCAAATTCAGGGGCGAGCTCTCTGCAGCGAGCACAGATAGCTTCACGTTTTTTGCAGTCGGGATCCCAAGCATATTTTTCTTTTGTACCGGCTTTTTGGCCGAGGGCCGAGAAAGTGACTTGAGATAAGCGATTTTCAATAATTTCATCTCCGGGTTGTAGTTTATCTTCTTCCCAAAAACCTAGCTCTCGGGCTGCACTTTCGAGAGTTTTAGTAATTTTGGAAACTTGTTCATCTGTTAAGGGGTAATTATAAACTTGTGTCCAATCGTTCTTTTGAGCATCGAAATGGTAATATTGTGTTCCTTGGGCCACAAATAGGTGTAGGTGGGATAGTTGGGTCGGAGTAGGGTTAGGGAGTCGATTAACGATTTGGATAAGGAATTGGTCGAATTTTTGGCCCGAAATAGGACAAATTTCGAAATAATCGAGACATTTTACTAATAATTCGGCGATATCATCAGTGATAGGGGTTTTAGCAATATTTAAAGTTTGGTCTATATCGAAAGCTAATACTTTTTTCATAGTTTTATTATATAAGGGCTGTAAAGATTTTTCAAGCAGGGTTGCTGTATGTTATAATGAGCTTATGAAAACGTATATTGTGGGCAACTGGAAGCTAAATTTCACTGTGGGGGAGGCTTCTATCTATCTTCATAAATTATTAAAAGCGCTACCTTATTATAGGGGTATTGACGTGGTTATAGCCCCGCCAATGATAGCTCTACAACCTTTGTCTCTTCAGATTGACCGGCACAGAGTAAAGCTTTGTGCTCAGAATGGTTATTATAAAGATTATGGAGCTTATACAGGGGAAACGGGGTTTTCGCAACTAAGAGGTCTAGTAGATTATGCAATTATAGGTCATTCGGAGAGAAGATACGCTTTTTATGAAAACGATAAAATAGTAGCAAAAAAAGTGGTAGCGAGCCTTAGGAATAAAATTACCCCTATAGTTTGTATTGGGGAAACGGAGAGCGAGCGAGCTTTTGGTGAGACGGCGGATGTGATTCGCGATCAATTAACAGGGGCTCTTTCACAAGTATCAGATGACGAAATAAAGAAAGTGATTATAGCGTATGAACCGGTATGGGCTATTTCTTCGGTAAAATCAGCTAAACTTGCTTCTCCGGATGAAATCGCGGAGGTAGTTAGACTAATAAGGAGCATACTTAAAGATATGTATGGAGAAGAAGTTGCGGAGAAAATACCAATTCTATTTGGGGGAAGTGTTAATTCGGCGAATGTGGGGTCTTATCTTACGGTCCCAGGAGTTAACGGGGTGTTGATTGGAGGGGCGAGCTTGATTCTGGGAGAATTCATTGATATAATAGAGACAGCAAAAAGAGTGAGGTCATGAATAAAAAATATATTGATTTTGTCCCAGCTAAAAAACAAGTCAGTAGACCTGTTTCGACGAAAAAATCGCAGGTTGGTTTAGAGAGACCTAAAAAAAGGTCAGTTGAGATGGTTGTTGCGGAAGGAGACGGTTTAGCAGGGGATGTTTCGAGGTCGGGGGGTTTTTCTATTAAAAAAGAGCCAAATTATGGGGTAATAGAGGATTTTCGCCCGAGGTTTGTAAAAACTGAAGTAAAAAAACGTCCTTTATCAAGGAGCCATTTCACTAATTCGAATACGGAGATAAATAAGGCGAAATCGAAGATCGTAGGGCTAAAGGGCGTGGAAAAAAATGTGGAAAAGCCAGATGGGATTAAGAAAGAAGAAGACAAGAAAAGTCTAAAAATTCCTCGGTCACCTTTTATTAACCAGAATAAAGTAAAAAAACGTCCGCTTTCGAAAAATGTCTATGAGCCTAAAATCAAAGAAACGACGCATATAGAGTCAGGAAGAGCTAAGGGGCCAGTAACTATTATTGATAAGCCGGAAAAAGAGAGTAAATTAGGAGTATTTATAACAATTATTTTGACAATTATTCTAGGAGCTGTGGCGGGAACAATAGCGTTTTTGATATTGCCAAAATAAAATAGGTTTGAGAATAGGGAGGGATGTGGTATAATTGGGTGGATGGTGGGATTAGCTCAGATGGTTAGAGCGTCTGATTGTGGTCCAGAAGGTCGACGGTTCGATCCCGTTATCCCACCCCATATTTACGTTAAGATAATATCCCGGTAGCATTGGTTGTATTTATGTCTTAGAATGAATAGAAGTTAATTTCGGGTTATTTTATCAGAAATGTATGGTATAATGGTAGTAATGCGAGTGTAGTACAGCGGTTAGTATGCAAGTTTTCCAAACTTGAGATGAGGTTTCGACTACCTCCACTCGCACCACAGGATAAGATTGAGGTTTTGGGCCTCTTTTTTTGTGGAAAATAAATAAAAGGACTACTGATTGGGAGTAGGGGGTAGGATAAATAGGGATAGAATAAGGCATTTTGGATTTTTATGTTATAAGTATTGACAAAATTGAACAGGTGTGCTATAATGAAAGTACGCAGCACGTTAAAAACTAGAAACACGATCTGGCCTAACCTATAAGGAGGGATATTATGGCTAATTGGTTTAAAAACCTTTTTAATCCTGTTCCTGATGATGAACAGGACGAAATGAGAGAGTATGCTCCGGGTGAGGAGTTTTCGGAGGAAACGACTCCTCGGAACGGGAGTTTGTCTTTTCGGAGCAGATTGGCTCGGCTCCGGAAGTATCTTGATCCGGACGGAACTCCGCAGCCTACTATGGCAGCGGAGGTCGATGCTCTCGCGAGTTGTGTGGGATTAAGTTTTCCCACAGGAGCGACTTTGCCGGAGAAGCTCGATATAATGGATGAGGGGGTGCTGGGCCTTAAAAAGCAGAGTAACAAGCCTAATACTAATTCTTCCGCGAATTCGATCGGCGGAGCGATTGACCGTATGGTCGAAGAACTTGCTCTTACGGTCGAGCCGAACGACGACTCTTTCAAGAAACTCGAGTCAATCGAGAGACACCTCGGGATTGACTCGATTAAAGCGGCAGAAATGTCGCTGATCGATAGGGCTGAGGTGCCCTATAAAATGTTATTCGGGGGCAACCCCGGATAAATGCTGCGTGTACCTTGCGATTTGCCTGGGCCTAGCCCGGGCATTTTGCTATTTTGTGGATGAAAGGGGGGTTAAGAATTAAGAAAAACATAAGTATTATGGTATATTTTGGACTTGAGGACAAAAGACTGATATATATATTGACAAAATAGCAAAAGTGTGATACAATGGAAGTAGTCCGAGTTTTGGTGGAATTTGAGACATCAAATCGACGAAGGTCGTTTACAATCGAATCATCTCAGCTTTCAAAGCTGAGATCCATCCCCATAAGAATACACAACAAAATCTGGGGGTTGGTCAGCCTCTGGAAAAATTATAAAGGAGGCGGCTATGTCCCCTATTGTAAAGATTCTAATTTTAGGGTTTTCGGCGATTTTGGTGTCGGATATCCTAGGTTGCCTTTTGGATGGCGGTAAAATATTTATTGATACTCCGGGTGGCGACCAAAAGTTTAGCCTCAAAGCTTTTATGAAGCGTCATACGGCGCTTAATGTAGCGAGGGCTGTATTAGTTGGTGCTATTGTAGGAACGTCGTGCTATGGGCCGGCGGCCACACAATCACCGCTTTTAGGAATGGTTTTTTTTGTCATTTCTACTATTATGGTGATAGCCATTTTGGCGTGGTTTTTAGGGCATGCTAGGAGATGGAGTGAACTTTTCTGGTTTGCTCTGCTTGAGTTGCTCGTTACCTTCGGGGCGCAAGCTTCGGTAGGAATTATGTCACTTTGGTGGCAGCAGGCGAGGGTCCTTACTTGGATTTTCTTTAACTTTCCGTGGTTTTTGTTTGCGGTTGTGATCGGGTTTGCTGGAGTAGTTTTGGCAATGCGATTCTATCGTAAGACACAGGGGCCAGGCTGGAAGGGGGTCGCGATTTTTATCGCGATTCTGACGGTAGTTGCGATAATCTTGATTGCTATATTCGGTAGTAAGATTGCGAGACTGCCTGCCTCTACGGCTTCAAAAAATGCTGGAGTGGCTGGTGAGGTTTCTCATGTAGCTTCGGCGGAGGCTCCGACTACGGCAAAGACGGCAGAGCAGAAAGAATCGGAGGTTGTCAAGGCTCTAACAGTTAAGAAGGTAACTAAGGAGCAGTTTGATAATGAGATGGTCTATCGAAAGTATGCAGAAATGCCGAAAGAGCTTTCGATGTCATCGCTTTCTCCGACGGACGCACAAAGAACAAAATCAACTGGTTTTTCTGATGCTTTGACTTTCGGGTTTGAGTCTCGGGATGAAAAGAAAATGATTTCCGAGTTAAAAAAGGAAATCATGACCAATCCGATTTATGGAGTTACGATTGCTAATGCAATTCGTGATAAAAAAATCGGGAAAACCAGAATAGGATCATTTAATTCTTGGCTGGATGATATGGTTAAGAAGAATGATTCTGGGGGAGTTGCGTATTGGTGTGAAGCTGAGGGAAAAAACCTTTACGTCACAGATGAGTACCGTGAATATGCGGCTACGATCTGTGATTTGATTGACAGATTGGTTCCACAAGGAATCCAATCTAAGCAGACTATCGAGAATTGGTGTTTGAATGCATCAATTAAAGATAGCGAGCGAAAGGGTATTGAGGCCGATTACCAATATACGAAGGAGGCTTTAATTCTCGCTTATGTCACGAAAGACGAAGCGGGGAGTAAAAACCCCACAGGGTTTATCATTGGATTTAATGTCCATGATAAACGACCGGAGTTTTATGGTGAATCGACTCCCGAGATTAAGGAGCCGATAACACCATCAAGCCCTTCGAATCCTTCGAATCCTTCGAATCCCGACAATCCGCCTGACTCTACGGAATCTCCAACTACGGCTCCTAGCCCGACCGAATCTCCAACCGAATCCCCGACTGAAGGTCCGACCTATAATAAGGATAAGACCCAGAGCGATAATTCGGGAACGAATGATGATTCGGGTCCGGGCTCTAGTACTAATAATGGCGACGGGGCCCAACACTCCTCGAAGGACAATGATACCAATTCGGATCATTTGACTCCGAGTGAGTACGATGAAAAAATGGAGGAGTTGAACAACATTAATGCCGGACAGAGAGACGGCAATGACGATTCGACACTTTCATATAATGGTAGCGGAACCGCTGATAATAACGGTGATGCTGCCAACAATCCTTCTTCGCAGTCAGGTTATGAGCCTGAACTGCCTGGAGGAGGTTCTGGTAATAAATACTGGGATGGATCAAGTACTTAATATCGGAACCATGTACTTTAAAAGTCCGGCGGCATTTGCTGCCGGACTTCACCCAAGAATTTGAGACTGAGATGATTCGGTTGCTTAGACGAAAAATTAACAATTCGGCTAGCAAGATATTGGACTTTTCTTTTAATAAAGAAAAGTCTAGCAAAAGAAATCAGTAAGATTTTTGAATTAGAAGTGAATTCCAATTCAAAAATTGACAAAAGAGATCTACTTTTAAATATGAATATTTATTGGTTTTATTGCATAGTTCACTGTATCTCGGAAGTTTCGTAATATGAAAATCGGAGATTTTATCACATTATTGCGCCCCTACGGCGGTAAAATTCGCCTTTCGGTAATTTTGTTTTAATGTATTCCTGGTACTGGTGAACTATGCAATAAACCGTGATTATTTTATTAAACTAAGAAAGGACAATTATGAAAACAATTTATAAATCTATGCTTGGCGTATCAGCTGCGGTTGTACTTGCGGCAGCTACGCTAACTCCTGCTATAGTGAATGCTTGGGGTGATAGTGCGAACGGTCGTCCTAGCTATACGATAGCAGAAATTAATGCCGGTAAACTCGGCGACACAATCACTTTCGACTCTATTTCGGATGGGGCGATTGGTGATGAGAAAAACTTCGTTGGTGCTAAACTTAGCTCGGATACGGGTAAAGTTTGGAACGCTAATGAAATAGAGGTTAAAGATGGTGAAGTATATACGATTCGTATATATGTACATAATAACAGCCCAAAGGGTACAGATGCTATTGCGGAGAATGTGAGGACTACTTTTTCTCTTCCGACAACGGTAGCAAAATCTCATACTGTGATTGGGTATATTGATTCATCTAACGCTACTCCAAATCGTTATTGGGATGAGGTAACCTTGAAATCCAATGATAATTTTTATATGGAATATGTTAAGGGTTCTGCTAAATATACCAATAGAGAAATGGGCGCTGTGGCTTTGCCTGATGAAATTATTACATCTGGGGCTACAGTAGGTTATGATAAACTAGACGGTAGAATTCCTGGTTGTTATCAATATGACGGGGAAGCTACTATCCAGGTTAAAATTCATTCTTCTGTATCAGCTAAACTTACTAAACAAGTACGTTTGAAAGGTACTAAAGAGTGGGGTGAGGTAGTTAATGCTAAGGTAGGAGATGAGGTAGAATATCGAATCGAGTATCAAAACCTTCTTTCGGAAACTGTAAGAGGGGTGATGATTCGGGATATCTTGCCAAACAACGTAGAATATGTACAAGACTCTACTTATGTATATAACTATAGCCATCAAGAAGGGGTAAAGCTTTCAAGCAATAATTTAACTACTACCGGCATCAATATCGGTGATTATGATACTGATGGAAACGCAATCGTAATCTTTACGGGTAAAGTAGTGGATAAAAGTATGGCTTGTGGTAAAAACCAATTGGTGAACTGGGCTAACTCTACTGTTAGCGGAGCTGTCGTTGCTAAGGACGATGCTTCGGTGATGGTTGAGAAAACTTGTAGTCCAGATACGCCAGTTACTCCGGAAATTATTCCAGATAATCCTGGTAATTCCGGTACTCCTTCTACGATAGTATCTACTGGTCCTGGCACGATTGTGACTGGGGCTGTAGGGGCAGGTTCGGTTGTGACTATGCTTGGATACTATATTGCTAGCCGCAAAAAGTTAATGAAATAAGTTGACCGCTTCACAATAGGGCGGGAAACTAAAAAAATGAACCGGAGAAATCCGGTTCATTTTGGTATGAATAATTAAATAGATTTTAAAGCGGCTTGGAGTACATGGTCGAATAGACAGGATACGGTCAGAGGTCCTACGCCACCTTTTATAGGAGTAATAGCAGTAAGATCTTTGCGAGTATATATCTCGGGGGACAAGTCGCCTTTTATAATACCATTTTCGCTAGCTGTGCCAGCATCTATAAGAATTGTGCCGGGGGAAATAAAGTCATTAGACACCAACCCCGGTACACCCGTGGCGCTTATGATTATATCAAAGCTCTTAAGTTTTGTCAAGTCGTCTCCGCGGTGAAAAAGGGAAACGTCATAATTAGAGGCTGTAAAAATACGATATAAGGGGGAGCCAACAAGTTTGCCGCGTCCGATGATGGCAATTTTCTTATTTTCTAGTTTTATATCATAGCCGGCTAGGAGCCAAAGAATGGCGGTAGCGGTAGCTGAATCGTAGGAAGCATTAGAGCCCAGCCCGTCTACATCTTTTTCGGGAGAAATAAGGTTGCAGATAGAGTCGGTTGCGGAGGGGTCGGATAGAGGGAGTTGTACAATGATGGCGTCTACTAGAGGGTTAGAGTTGGCGGCTGAAATGCGTTCAGAGACGTCTTTTAAAGAGGGGGCGAGATAATCGGTGACTTTTATGCCGATGTCTTCGCCATAGTGGATTTTAAGATCTACGTATTTAGAGATGACGGGGTTAGAATTGTCTCGGATAATGAGGAGGTGAGCGGGGCGAGGGAGGGAGGAAGATTGGATTGATTGGCGCTCTTTTATAAAGTCGGCTAGATCGCGACCGCTTAAGACTTTCATTATTTAATCTCCTTAGGGGGAAGGAGTTCGACGGGCTCTTGTTCAAGCCAGAAGCCGTAAGTATCATAGACTTGGCTAATAATTTCATCACGAGCTTTGGCAAGGTCGGAGTAGCTCGTGGCGGATTCGTTGATTAAGACGAGGGCAGCGTTGGGGTTAACGCGAATGCCGTGTAGGAGTTTACCGGAAAGTCCGGCATGTTCAATAAACCAACCAGAGTTAATTTTGCCACCGTTGGGGGTGCGGTGGACTGGGTAGCCTTTAGCTTCGCAGGCCTCGGCGCCAGCTTCATCTACGAAAATATTTTTGAAGAATGAGCCGGCACTAGCTTGAACTGCGGGGTCAGGGAGCTTAGCGGCACGGATGGCGCTGACTACGGAGCGGAGACTTAAGGGGGAGTAATCGGTAATTTGATTTTCAGAGAGGTATTTTTCAATAGAACGATAGAAAGGACGAGACATCTGGCCAGGTTTTAGGATAAGGGTGATTGAGACTACAAAATAACGACCGAACGCAGAAGTATTTAAGAGGCTTTTGCGATAGCCGAAATTAAGTTCGGATTTTTCTAGAGTACGGAAGGTAGAAGTTTTGGTGTCATAGACTTCAATTGATTGTAGAGTATCGGAGAGTTCTTGGCCGTAGGCGCCAATGTTTTGGACTGGGGCGGCTCCGGCGAGACCAGGGATTTTACTCAGGCCTTCAATGCCGGTAAGCCCTTTTTTGCAGGCGTAGGCGACTACGTCGTCCCAGTTTTCTCCTCCCATGATGTAGAGCTTTATTCCGTTTTCGACGGGAGTTTCGGAGATTCCATGCATACGGTTAATAATAATAACGCCGGGGAATCCTTCGTCATGACCTAAAGTATTGGCCCCAAAACCGAGGACAAAGGTGGGGAGGTTATAGGTGGCAGCAAAACTGTAAGCATTAGGAATGTCTTCGGGGCGTTCGATTTCCAGAACATAACGGGCGGGTCCGCCTAAACGCATTGTGGTTAAGCTGGAAATAAGGATGTTCTCGTTTATGCGCATATTAGTATTATAACATACGGGGATTTAGGGGGAGGGGGCGAGATTCTAGAAAGGGTTGTAATAAAGAAAAAGACGTAGTATAAGGGGGCTAGGAGCGGAAAAACTAATTTTTCGTTTCTGGCTAAATAATATATAATATTAAACATAGCAGTAAGAGAAAGGAAGAAAATGGCAAAAAAGGATGCGGTGGACAATAAAAACACTAAGCAAGAAGACGGTAAAAATGAGGCTTTGAAACTGGCGATTTCGCAGATTACTAAACAATTTGGAGATGGATCGATTATGAAACTGGGGGAGACTCCTAAAATGGATGTCGAACTTTTACCTTCAGGGTCTTTGTCACTAGATTTAGCTTTAGGCGGGGGATGGCCTAAGGGGAGAATTATTGAGATTTATGGGCCAGAGTCTTCGGGCAAAACTACGTTGGCATTACATGCGATAGCCGAAATGCAAAAACAGGGAGGTCAAGCTGCGTTTATTGACGCGGAGCATGCTTTAGACCCAGCTTATGCGAAGAAGATTGGAGTAGATACGGCGGAACTTTTAATTTCGCAACCTGATAATGGGGAGCAGGCGCTGGAGATTTGTGAGACTTTAGTAAGATCTAATGCGGTAGATTTAATAGTAGTGGATTCGGTAGCGGCTTTGGTGCCTCAGGCCGAAATTGATGGTGATATGGGGGATGCGCAGATGGGGTTGCAGGCGCGGCTAATGAGCCAGGCCATGCGAAAACTCACGGGTATTATTTCTAAATCGCGTGCGACAGTAATATTCATTAACCAGATTAGGATGAAGATTGGCGTAATGTTCGGGAATCCAGAAACTACGACGGGCGGTAATGCGTTAAAGTTTTATGCTTCGGTAAGAGTAGATATTCGCCGAATTGGGCAGATTAAAGATGGGGATAAGATTGCGGGTAACCGTACTAAAATTAAGGTAGTAAAGAACAAGATTGCGGCGCCATTTAGGACGGCTGAGTTTGATATTATGTATAACGAAGGAATTTCTAAAACTGGGGATATTCTGGATCTTGGCGTGCAATATGGTGTACTGGATAAGGCCGGGGCATTTATTAAATATAATGGTGAAACTTTAGGGCAAGGGCGCGAAGCGGTGAAGAGGTTGTTCCGCGAAAAACCAGAATTGATGGAAGAGATTGAAAAGAAGGTGCGTGAACGGGCGGTAGAATAAAATTATGCATCACAACGAAAAGTGGCAAGAGTTTTATCAAAATGGTGAACGAATTATGAATGGGGGGCGTTTGCCGGAGGATGGAAACCCTAAGAGTAGCGAAGAAGAAGTGTGGGTGGGGACGACTATTTTGTGGTTATATCGTAAGTCTGAAAATGGAGTTGAGATACTTTTTCAAAAGAGGTCGCATTTTGTGGATCATAATCCAGATAAATGGGATGTTTCGGCTGGCGGGCATATAAATTATGGGGAAGATATTGCCGATGCGGCGGTGCGCGAGGCTAATGAGGAAATTGGGGTAGAAATCGAAAAAGAAAAGTTAAAATATTCATTTTCTTTGGCGGGCTCTAGTGGGCATAACTTGTTAATATATGGGTATTTTTACGATTGGACAGAGCGGGAAGATGACTTCCGTTTTAATGACAAAGAAGTTTCGGATGTGAAATGGGTGCCACTTAAGGATCTTGATGATTTTGTAGAGAAAAATGCGAAGGAAGCATTGCAGAAAGCAAGAGTAACTTTGGAATTGACGAGATTTTGGGCAGAGTATTATGGAAATTTACAAGCTGAGTGATGAGGTACCGGTTGCTACCGATAAACACTTGACAAAAAACTATAAGCGTGATATAATGCAAGTAGAAGCGCTGAAAAGCGCGGGGGTTTCTGATGACGAGTTAAAAATTACTGATATTAAACAAGCGGTGAGGAATGAAAATCGGGTAAATATTTATGTAAATAATAAATACGCCTTTTCGCTGGATGTGGCGCAAGTGGTAGATATGGGGGTAAAGATTGGGCGAGCGATTAGTGGAGAGGAGCTAGAGGGCTTTAAAAGGGCGAGTGAGTTTGGTAAGGCGTATCAGCGAACTTTAGAATGGGTGTTGATGCGGCCTAGGAGTGTGCGTGAACTAAAGGACTATTTGAGGCGGAGAGAGATACAGAGTGAAGTGAAAGAAAGAAAAAAGGATTGGGAAAGAGATCGGGAGATTGCGGAGCTAGTGGCGAAGGGCGAAGAAGTAGATGCTAGGCGATTGGAAAAGAGGGCAGAGCGAACGAAAAATAGGGTGAAGTACGATTTTAAAGATTTAATTGCGGAAAGATTGATAGAGCGAGGCTATGTAGATGATAGAAAATTTGCAGAGTATTATGTGGAGAATCGGTTCGTAAAAAAAGGCGTGTCGCAAAAACGATTGAAGATGGAATTAGTGAAAAAGGGGATTTCGCAGGAAATTATTGATGAGATGCTGGGTGGACGAAATGACGAGACGGAGATTTTGAAAATGATTGAGAAAAAACGAGGTAAGTATTCGGATGAAAAACTTATTTCTTATCTTTGTCGGCAGGGGTTTTCGTATCAGCTGGCGCAAGATTTGGTTCTGAGTTACGAAAAGGGTTAACAAAGTTAGGAATAAAATCTTCAGCCTCAGAACGAGCTTTGATAGTCTTAGCGTCGTCTTTTACGATAACTTTGTAATCAGTTATTTCGACAATCTCGCGACGATGGATGGTTAAGGTAGGATCGACGAAGCTTTTAATTAGGGGACGACGAACAATGATTTGTTGAACTTCGAAGTTGTCGGAAGTAAGAGTATAGTCAACTACTTTTCCGATTTTAGCGTGCTTTTTAGATTCGACTTTTAAGCCAATAAGATTAAAATTTAGACTGAGTATTTCGGAGATTTTGACGACATCTTCGCTATTAATAAATTCGTCGGTGCTGTCTATTACCATGCCGTAATTAGAATATTCACGGATTGAAGAGGTAGCTAGAAGGTCGGCTGTCGGGCCGTTAGGAGAGTTGCTAACGCGGAAGGCTATTATTTTTAGAGTATTAGGGTCAACTATAGCTTCAGAAATGCGAGCGACTAGACTAGCGTCTTGCATGCTAAGAATAGGGGTACCAGACAAGTTACTAGCGTTGACTAACATAAGTTAATTATAACACAAGTTTTTTAGCGTCTTCAATTTTATAGTTGCCGATTTTTGTTCTTCTTAAAGCGGTTAAGTATGCACCAGTTTTTAAGGTTTTGCCGATATCTTCAGCAAGAGTGCGAATATAAGTACCACTACTACAATGGATGCGGATTTTTAGTTCAGGATAGTTATAGTTTAGAATTTCTATATTATAGATTTTGATCTCACGAGAAGGTATTTTGAAATCTTCGCCTTTTCGAGCGAGTTTGTAGGCGCGTTGGCCGTTTATTTTGATGGCGGAGAATTTGGGCGGAGTTTGTTCTATTTTGCCTATGAAGTCGGTAAGAATAGAGCGAATATCGCTTAAAGTATAAAATTTACCAATTTCGGAAGCTTCGCAATGTGATAAATTAGAAATTTTATCACATTGCTCCACCCCTTCGGCGACAAAATTAGAGATTTTGTCTTTATGTTCCTCAATTTCGGTAAACTTTATACTTTTAGGGTATTGTCTGATTTCGCCTTCTGGGTCGCCTGTGGTAGAGGTATAGCCGAGTTTTAGGGTGGCTTCGTAGACTTTGTCTAGCTTTAAGAATTCGTTGGACTTTTTGGTCATTTTGCCAGACAACAAAATAAGTAAACCAGTCGCAAAGGGGTCGAGTGTGCCGGTATGGCCGACTTTTACTTTATGACCAAATTCGGCTTTGAGACGGCCACGGATTTTAGCGACTACGCCAAAACTAGAGATGCCGAAGGGTTTGTCTATTAAAATGATTTGATCTTCCATAAGCTTGTCGATATTGGTGAATTATACAACATATATTACAATATTATTGGGGGCTTTTCAAGATGGATAAACTGTGATATAATGAAACAATGATAACAAAAGAGAATAAAACTAAAGCTATTGCCAAGGTCGCTAGAAATAAAGCAGATGTTGGTTCTCCTGAAGTTCAAGTTTCTATTCTTACGGAGCGGATTAAGGAAGTAACCGAGCACGTAAAGAATAATAAACATGACTTTATGGCTAAAAGAGGTTTAATGCAGATGGTAGGAAAGCGTAAGAAGCTTTTGAAGTATCTGGAAGAGACTGATTTTGAGCTGTATAAGAAGACCATATCGAAACTAGGTCTTAGAAAATAGTATTTTGGCAGATTATTTTGTTAGTAGTTTGCTACTTAGGGAAGACGCACTGGAGTGCGTCTTTTTGTATGAGTGGTCAAAATAGGATTTAGAGTAGTTTTAGGATTAACAAGCATTTTTCAAAAAACCCTCTTGACACGGGGGGGGGGGGGGAATATAATAGTAAGCATAAAGGTTATACATTTTATATATTATAAAAAATAAATAAATGTAGAAACTAAAGCAACCTAATAATTAACTTAACAAACCAAGGAGGTATAAAACATGGATAGTAATATTACTATCAACATCGTAGAGCCAGGTTCTGGTCCCGTTGTACCAAACACTGGCCTATTTACGTCTAGTATAGGTGGCCCAGAAATAACTACCATTAGTATTAGCGCAGTACTAATACTAACTATGGTAGCTATTATCATCACAGCCTTACTATATAGAAAACAAAAGAAATCCGGTAAAGTAACTAAACTAGTACATCTAGTAGATAGCACCAAAGCAGTACTTAAGTCTAAGAAACGTATTACAGCAGGCCTATCTGCTATAGC
>JAZUMU010000003.1:0-11362 GCA_045603805.1 Candidatus Nanosyncoccus sp. | reverse complement strand
TTTAGCCAAATAGTTCTTTACATCTAACTTGCCATTTGCATCACTATAAGTATTTTTCAGGATATCATCAAGGTTACTCATTGCCGTTCGCTCAATCCCATCGAAAGAAGTACCTTCTACCAATTTTGCCAACGACCGCTTAGACTTGCCCACTCGTTTTTTGGTTGGCTCACCCGGCTCCCAATCTTCATATTCGCCAGTTACATATTCTTCCAGCGTCACTGTGGCATTTTGGCGTTTATTCTTATTATAAACCTGAGCCGTTTCCAAATTAATATACTTGCCAAATCGACGCAGAAACGGATCATTATCTTTTACTTCAAACATCAAGAAACTAGCCAACGCCTGCGAAGCATGTGTACCAAGCTCTATCCCCCCACTCAACTCTTTATTTAAAATATTATCCAGCTGCCTTTTAACCAAATCCGTGTCCCCCCTCTGATTAAGCATCCTAAGCCCCGGGATAATAGCATCAATATTCGATATCGCATTTCTTGACTTAGTTAATTCGTCGAGTCTATATTCCAAATCTTTAGTTGGCGGAGTCAATTCAAAATACTTCTGCATCTTAGTCTCTAAAATTTTCTTCTGAGTGTCATACCCTTGCGCCGCAGTTGCCGCCGCATACTGTACGGCTTGTGTATCCCCTTCCATAATATTTCTTACCGCACTATACCTAGCTCTAGCCTCCGCCCCCACTTGACTATTCGCAAAATGAAACTTATAGTCACTTTTCTCAACTTTCTGACCATTCTTAAACTCATACCCATTCACATCATCCATATGTACGTTAATCGCATCTTCCATACGTTTATGAAAACCCATAGCATTTTCGTACTCAATCTTCTCTCCCCTAGCCTGCTCAGCCTTCAAATAATCTGCCGCCAAAACATTTTTATTATCAAGCTCCCTCAATCTTGTTCTCTGAGCCACTCCACTGCTCCGCTTGACCGCCTCTAGTTGCCCTAATCCCTTATTCATATTATTTTTATCCCGCAAAATCACTTGCTGATAACGCATATTCCGAGCCTGCGCCTCATACGCCCTCTCTCCATCTTTCGTAGGCCGACCCTTACCATCATAATGTCTTGCCGCATTACGCGCGAGAGCCCTATTCTTAATCACTTCACCATTTTCAGCAATTTCAGCTTCTCTAGCAATTTTTCTATCAGACATAAACTGCATTAATCTAAGCGAAGGTGTAATAGGCCTACCAGAAGCCAAATGTTTCTGCTTCGCATCTAACTTGCGCGACTCTGCCCAAGCTCTGTTTGAAGCCAAAGGTCCTGCTGCCAAACCTTGCATCTTCGCGCTGACCGCCCCCAAGATTGTCCCAGACATCTTCATAAGGCTCCAAGAAAAGAACAACGGGAATATCTGCACCGCAATTCCAAGCAACAACCAAAATCCATCTTTAGCGCTAGCGATAATTGCAAACCCAGCCAAACTGGAAGCCCCAAACAATAACGAAAACATCGGGTAAAAAACCAGCATCTTCATGAAAAGTTGCTTCCACTTTTTAAATAATCCTTCGGTATTCGGCAAAATGTACGCCACAATCGCAAGCGGCGCAATCATAATTAAAAGCACTACTAACGCTTGCCTTAACGCTATAGTAATAAGTCCCGAAACCACAGCCACTACCGCCCCCAACAGGACCGGAATCAACATCCATATCGCTCCCGACTCAAACGCAATTAGTCCTCCCCCCACCAATATCCCCGCACCCCCTGCGGCCATACTATAGCCCCTTGAGTACGCTAGTTTCTCTTCTCGTGTCAAATCCCCAGCCACCGCCGCCGTCCCCGCCGCAGCATCCATATTGCTAGCTATGACCGATTCCTGTACCGAGCTAAACACCTCTCTTAACCCATTTCCCACAATATTAGAAACGTCAACCGCTATCAAACATATCAAAAAGCTAAGATTTACTATGACCGCAGTAACAATCAGTTTCGGTAATGTCTTTTTTATTCCGTAGTTATTAATTCCTAAACCAGTTATCTGCGAAACAACAATCACCAAAAGAAAAATTACGAAAACTATATTGGTAATACCAAGACAATATTTCCAAATCTCATAAATAGGCGAACCATCTTCCATAGAAATAGGCTCAATATTCAAAAAGCCCTGAAGCTTATCATACATCCAGTCAACGACCTTCGACACGTTCTCCGTGATCGGGCACACTGACCAAGCATTAGCCCCCAACGAATCTTGACATTGGCCCTTCATTGCTTCCGCCAAATCAGAAGTACCCATTTTATTAACAGAATCGTTGGTCTCTTCAGCCGAAGCATTTTCCTCCACAGTTTCAGCCTCTACCGGCTCTGCATAAACTTGGCTAGAACTAATTATGGGCGCACTAGCTCCCACAATAAGTCCTATGATACCGAAAAAACAACCAAAAATGGCTTTCTTTAGGTCAATTCTTGATCTTTTTTTCATCATCATATCTAAACCCGCCTCCCTTAAGGCGTATCTTAATTATAGCACACATAAGCTTTTTTGTCAATATAAAACTATGCTTTTTAGCCCCAAAGTCAATTTTATGTTATAAAACTTATGGCAATACCTGTTTTATTTTTCCAAATCTTATGCTATTATAATATAAATAATCGATTTCATATGAAAAATATTTTTAAAAAATTGTCCGTAATCAGTTTACTAAGCCTAATTATTTCCTTATCTATTTCTTATATTAACCCTTTGCCCAGCTTCGCAGCAGACGGCGGTAGAGGTTTGGGCCAAAAAGGCGATTCTTTTCTCGGTCTTAACCCTTGGGATTACGGTATAAATCCAAATGTAGACAGCGAAGACGTTCTTAAATCGAATATCTGGATTATTGCCTCTAACATTGCAGTCGATATTAGCGTAATCGCCGCATACCTAGTTCTCGGATACGTTATTTATGGCGGATATCAATACACATTTTCAAATGGTGACCCCGGGAAAGTTGCTAACGGCAAAAAAACTTTGGCCCAAGCCTTCATAGGCCTAGCTATAACAATGTCAGCTAACCTCATCATGAGCTCCTTAAGAATCGCTCTTGTCGGAGGAAACGGAAATATAGGAAATTGTGTCTCTAGTGGAGGGTGTGGCGTAACCCCCGACGATTTGGTTAACAATCTTGTCGGTTGGATTATCGGCGTTGCCGGCGTAGTCTCCATAATCTTCTTAATATTTGGAGCTATCCAATACATCACCTCCACCGGCGATCCCGGAAAACTTAAAAAAGCTAAAGATACCATTCTGTACTCTTTAATCGGCCTAGCTATTGTCGGACTAGCAATCGCCATAACCGCTTTTGTTTCCGGCATTATACGCGACGCAAACGAAAATGCCATAATAAATAACAAAACAATATCAAAGGAGGTACATGAAAAAATATCTTAAAACCGTCTTATTGACTATATTAGTCATATTTGGAGTTTCATTCTTAGCAGCCCCAATTTCCACTTACGCTGTCAACGGAGTAACTATAGATGATATTGATGCTTGCTCTGAGCTCACCGGTGTAGCCCGAGAAGCCGCCGGCTGTGACAATTCAAAAGATGCTCTACCTGAAATTGTTCTTAACATCCTTAACGCCATCATCGGCATCGCAGGACTTATCGCTGTAGTCTTCATCATTATAGGCGGGTTACAATATATGACCTCCACCGGCGATCCCGGAAAAATCAAAAAAGCGAAAGACACCATTCTCTATGCGTCTATTGGATTAATTGTTTGTGCTTTAGCATTCGCTATCATAAACTGGGTCATAAACTTACTATAAAAACTATTGTATTTTTTAAAAAATAATTGTAAAATAATTACAAATAACAATAAAGGAAACAAATGAAAAACATAATCACTACTCTAGCTTACACAGTTACAGATCCTAAGCCACAATCATTCGACGGTCCACAGGAACTACAAACATCCATTATCAACATTATTAATGCTGTTATTGGTGTTCTTGGCCTAGTAGCCGTTGGCGTTATCATCATTGGCGGTATTAACTACATGACTTCTTCTGGCGACGCTAGTAAAGTCAAAAAGGCTAAAGATACTATCCTTTACGGCGTTATCGGTCTCGTGATCTGCGTTTTAGCTTTCGCTATCGTAAACTTCGTTATCGCCAATTTGCTAGGCCAATCATAATTAGTTTAATTAATTTTTAATACCCCTTTTAGGGGTATTATTTAATAATCTAATCTATACCTAAAACCAACCTAAAAACACCCTTTCGGGTGTTTTTAGTCGCATATTTTTATTGTATGGCAATTTTCTTCGGAGCCTCAGTCTTTTCCTTTTCAAAAGTAATAGTAAGTACCCCATCTTTAAGCTCGGCCTTTACGCTATTCTCATCCTCACGTACCTGAACCGGTAAAGCGATTGTCCTGGAAAACTCCCCCCAATAGCATTCTTGAATATGCCATCTTGTAGTTTGGTCTTCATCTCCCCCCGAAAGAACCCCAGAAATAGTTAAAATGTTATCGGAAATACTAACATCAAGGTCAGACTTTGATATGCCAGCGGTCCGAGCTTTAACTACTAATTTATCGGCGGTTTCATAGACATCTACAGCAAGTTGTCCAGGAAAGTCGTCGGTATTTTCCCACTCATCTTCGACTGGTTCACCTTGGTCGGCGACTTCTTCTTCAACCGCAGCAACTTCTTCAGTCTCCTCAATAGGAGCTGCAAGCTCTTCATCCCCTCCTAAAAATGCGGCGGCAAGATCATCTTCCATCAGCAAATCGTCATCGTTTTTTGTACGAGCCATATTTCCTCCACTTATGTTGTTATGCTTGTATTTTAAACCACTTTTGTTATAAAATCAAGAGTAATATGGGTTTTATTGTAAAAAATACAACATTTCCAAACCTTCTAGACCTTATAATTCCCCACTCTTGTAGAGGTTGTGGCCATATCGGTGACGTTTTATGTAATCGTTGTAAAAATAACCTGATAATCGAATCCCGAAACATCTGCCCAAATTGCAAATCGTTAAACCCCACCGGGAACTGCCAAAAATGCAGCTCTCTCCCCCCTACATTCATAGTAGGGAATCGCTCCGAACTTATCGGCCAACTAATCCATGATTTTAAATATAGCTCAACCCGCGCCCTAGCTAAACCTTTATCTAAATTACTTAATTCTTCTCTACCTATCCTAGATGGCCCAGTTTCTATTATCCCTTTGCCTACTATAAATCGCCACATCCGAGAGCGCGGGATAGACCATACTCTTCTCCTCGCTAAAAACCTTCAACGCATTCGTGGAAAAGAATATAGTGTCGAAAAACTTCTTCTCCGTGCAAAAAACACAACCCAAGTCGGAGCCAACGAAAAAACTCGCCACCTCCAAGCCGCCCAAGCATACAAAATTAACCCTAAAATAAAAATAGACCCCGAAAAAACCTATGTTCTATTAGACGATGTATGGACAACCGGCGCAAGTATAAAAGCCGCCCTAAAAATCCTAAAAACCGCCAAAATCAAGAAAATAATAATCGCCCTACTAGCCGTCAATAGAATCAATTAGAGATGTCGTTTCTTCTTTCTTAGTAGAGCTCGGCAAAGCTGAAATAACAAAGTTCACAATCGCAAACGCCAAAAACGAAATGATTAATCCTATAATAGCGTATAATACTGTATTTTTAGCGTCTGTCACCTTTTTAGCATCTCCCCCGGAGGTAATATATCTAATCCCTCCAATAATTAACATCACCACCGCAATAATACCAACTATATATAAAATTGTATTGGTAATCTGTTTAAAAACGCCTTTATCTCCAAACAAATCCGCTGGGCATCCATCGCACCTAGCCGCCTCAACTCCTTCTCTTAGAGTTAAAGCAGAAGCAGTATCATTATTTATAAATAGAAAACCCAATCCTATAATTAACATAACGGGCACGATAATCTTCATAAACTTTTTCATGGCTATATTATATCACATTTTTCATTATTAAACCATTTATTTTAAAAATAGACCCAAACAAACTCGAGTCAATTTACTGCACAACTATGTCTATAGGTTTGGCGGAGGGTGAGGGATTTGAACCCTCGCTCCAGATTGCTCCGGACTATCTCGTTAGCAATGAGACCCCTTCAACCACTTGGGTAACCCTCCGTAACTCCCATTTTACCACATTTTTCCCTTTTTCCATACACAAAATATGTTATAATTAACTTATGGTAACAACTAAAAACGTCTCTTGGGAAGGAGAAGAATATATTGCGAAATCTAAAAATGCTTGGTGGTATATAGGTCTGGTTTTAATTACCGTTGGCCTCTGTACGCTCTCCGCTTTCTTAAAACAATGGACTTTTCTCGTTCTAGTAATAGTCGCCGCCCTGGCCATCATCATAATCTACCACCGTCCTCCCCGCAAAATCCATTATACCTTAAACCAATCTGGCCTTACTGAGGGCGAAAAGCTCCATAAATACGAAGACTTTCGGGCCTTCGGCATACTAAAAGAAGGAGACCATTACTCCGCCATCCTAATCCCTAAAAAACGTCTATCCCCCCAAATCAAAGTATATTTTCCTACAACTAACGGCGAAGCTATCGTTGATGCTCTCGGCGCCAGGTTACCTATGGAAGAAGTTAAATTGGATTTCATCGATAAGATCGTAAATTTCTTGCATATTTAAAAAAACTATGCTAATATCAATATAAACATAAGTTTAATAAAAGGTGGGCAAATGGACCAAAATCAAACAGTAGATAATGATTTGCAAAAAGCAATAGATGATATAACTAATAATACTAACTCCGATCCGGTTTTTTCTGATCCGGTAGCGGCCCCTTCTTCTGTCCCTGAAGGAGATACTGGTGAACTCGGCGATCCGATTGGCCCCTTTATGACCGTTCCCGAAGTTCCCGCTCCAACTGCTCCAACTGCTCCAACCATCCCTAATCCCGAAAACCCTATGCCAGAGCCCGCCAACGCGCCTGTCCCGCCCGTTCCTCCAGTTCCTCCAATCGAGAATTTTAATACCACTCCCGAAATGAATATAACCAACCTGCCTCCTGAGCCTAATTCTTTTGCTCCTGCCCCTGAACCTTTGCCCGTTCCTAATTTTAATCCGGCTCCAAATCCTATTGAAACTACTCCTAACCTAAATCTAAATATCCATCAAGTCAAAGAAGCCGCTCTTCGAGACCTTGTACCTCTACTAGACAAGCTCAATATGTCTCCTTCTCAACGTTTCAATATCTGCCGCAATATTTTTGAAGATCTCCGCGACTATAGCGTCCTAGACCAAGCTTACCGCGCTGCTTCTGCCATTACTGACGATACTGAACGTGCCGAAGCGCTTCTCTATATAGTAGAATCTATCGATAAGCTCTAATCCAAATACCTCCTTTCAAACTATAAAATAACCTCTTTGAGGTTATTTTATTATGACTAGGTCTCTTAGTTTCTCTCAAATTCCTAATCCTAAAATTGAACCTCCGCCTAGCCAGAAGTTTTCTGATGATTAAAAATGAGCCGGACAGCCCAGCTCATTTTCCCATATTTTCCAGAAAATATTTCTAGTACATTCCACCCATATCTGGAGCAGCCGGTTTCTCTTCTGGGACCTCACAAATTAACGCACCCATCGTAATTGCAGTAGCCGCAATAGACGTAGCATTCTTGACTGCTTCTTTAGTTACCTTAGCCGGATCAATCACCCCCGCCTTCTTTAAGTCGATCATTCCTTTCTCCGGATCCATCACGTTAATTCCAAACCCAACTTTGCCATTCTTCTCGACTTCCGCAAGAAGCGCTTGCGCATTCAAACCTGCATTCTCCATAATATGTACAAACGGGGCCTTTAATGCTCTTTTAACAATTTTAGCTCCATCATTATCCGCAAGCAACTGGTTGGCTAAATTGACCAACGTAACGCCTCCCCCAGCAACAATTCCTTCCGCAAGGGCTGCTTTTGTAGCCGCCACCGCATCGTCTACTCTATATTTCTTCTCTTCTATCTCAGTTTCTGTCGCCCCACCTACTTTTATTACTGCTACCTTGCCTAGGAGTGCCGCCGCTCGCTTATTCAGCTCTTCTTTTTCATAGTCAGATTTAGCCATTTCTGCCTGATTGTTTATTAGCTCAATTCTAGTCTTAACGGATTTACTATCTCCTGCTCCTTTGATGATCGTTGTCTCATCTTTAGTCGCAATTATTTTTTGCGCCGACCCTAAAACTTCTAGCCCAACTTCTTCTAGTTTTAGTCCTTTATCTTCCGAAACTACAGTCGCATCCGTCAAAATAGCAATATCTTCCATAATTTCTTTACGTCTATCTCCGAAAGAAGGCGCTTTTAAGACTAATGAGTTAAATACTCCTTTTAGTTTATTTAGTACAAGTAGAGATAGCGCTTCCCCTTCTACTTCTTCCGCAATAATAACTAAATCTTTCTTCCCCGACTGAGCACATTTCTCAAGCAAAGGCAAAATATCACTGGCTGCTGAAATTTTCTTAGTAGTTATTAATACCAAAGGCTTATCAAACACAGCTTCTTGACGGTTTACATCTGTTACAAAAAACGGCGAAGAATATCCCTTGTCATAGCTAAACCCTTCGACAATCTCTTGCTCCATCTCTAATCCTTGGCCTGCCTCTACCGTCACTACTCCGTCTTTACCAATCTTAGAGATCACTTCTGCGATTAATTTTCCTATTTCTGCATCTCCTGCCGAAATTGTGGCTACTTCCGCAACTTTCTTATCATTTCCCTCAATTTTCTCAGCGAGCTTATCAATTTCCTTAACAATTTCCATCCCTGCCTTCTCGATCCCTTTTCTAAGCTCCATAGGGCTAATTCCAGCCGCAATTAATTTATTAGCCTCACTCAGTACATTATAAGTCAAAACCGTGACTGTAGTCGTACCATCCCCAGCCGCTTTATTTAGCTTTTGCGCCGCAGTCTTAATTAACTTTGCACCTACTGCCTCTCCTAAAGTATCTTCTGTATTTTTTAGTTCTACTGCCTCCGCAACCGTTACCCCATCATGCGTAATCACCGGAGCACCGTATTCCTTCTCAATAATAACATTCTTTCCTTTCGGCCCAAACGTTACCTTTACCGCATCATATAATTGTTTTGCCCCCGATAAAACTTTTTCTCGGGCTTCTTCTTCATAGTAAATTTTCTTTGCCATTTTTTCTCCTTTTTCCTTTTATAAAGTTGCTAAAACATCTTCTTCTTTTAGAATAATATAGCTAGTCTCATCTACCTTTATCTCTGTTGTAGAATATTCTTTATAGACAATTTTATCGCCTTTTTTTACTTCTTTTACTTCCGGACCTACCGATTCAACTACTGCGTATGCTGGTTTTTCTTTTGCTTCCCCTAAAAGTATTCCGGACTTAGTTTTTTCAAGTGGTTTTTCTATTTTTGCCACAATTCTGTCTTTTAACGGTTTTAGTGCCATATTTTTTCTCCTTTTCTATCTCCATTATAGCACAAAAATTAGCACTTACAACCCCCGAGTGCTAATTTTTAACGCCTTTTTCTATTTCCTTTTAATCCATGAATATAAACTTAAAAACTAACCCCCCATCCTTACCTTATAATAGCCATACTTTGGAATTTTATAATCTGTTTATCCTTTCCCTTTGCCCATTCATCTACCGCCTTAGCTACCCCTGGTAAAGCCTCATTCGTATAGTCATGCACTACTATTATTCCCCTTTCGCTTATCTTTCCCTCTATTAATCTTAAACTATCCCTAATAGATTCATAAAAATCCCCATCTAAGAACGCAAACGCAATTTTATCTGGTAAATCCTCCTCTTTAAGTTCATTAAACCATGCTTTTTTAATCATGGGAACTTTAAGCCCAGCCCTTAAAAATCTAGCCTTTACCTCTTTTTTCGAAACAAAAAGCTCCCCCCTTTGAAAATTTGTTCCACTCCCCGCTTCATCTTCTATAGTTTTCTCTGGTAACCCCTGAAAAGAATCATAAATCCACAGCTTTTTCACATATTTTTCCACCGAGTTTTCCACAACATTCACCCTGTTTCCAGTATTAAAACCTCTCTTTTTCTGAAAAGATATAGCGTTATGTTGAAGTATCTCCGCCAATATTAAAGATGTATCCCCCTTATAACACCCCATCTCCACAAAATCCCCCTCAACTTTAAGACCTTCTTTAGCAATTTCTATTATTTTCTCGGTCTCTTTTAAAGAAACCTGATCATTTTTCCATACCATATTAAAAACTCTCTAAAAATGTATTTTCTACCTCTATTATACTCTAATTTAAAAAATACCCTAGAAAAAGGGCCGAGCCATTGCTCGACCCAAGATAGGATGGCGAAAAGGTATTTATTTCTTACAGGGTTTTCATCGGTATTTCTACCAGAATTTTAGAGCATTGTATTTGGATTGCTGAAGGAATTTATTACGGTATAAACTGACTAAAACACTGCTACTTGAGCCACAACAACTAACCCCGGTTAGTCAAGACCCGTTGCACTAGCCAGCGTAAGAGGAACTATGGTCGTGTGGTCCTCCGCCATGCTCATACCGGGCGAGCTTTTCCGGTCTACCTTTTGACTAGATACATACGATACGCTAACCCTGCTGGGTCCCGCTCGCATATAGAATCTATTGGGAGCTACATATCTACTCCACATTTTCTCACCTATCTTTCTTTAAAAGAACGCCATCCTATAAACATTATGTATACCATACCCGCCCTCCCGAGTCAACCACTTTTACTAATACCCCCCCCCTATCTTTACCTCTGTCCTATAATCTTTACCTTCTTTACCTTTTGGAATCGGTCTTTACCTTTTTTCTTTACTTTATTAATCTATCTTTGTTCACTTTCACGTTTTATATCACTTTTCTCATTACATTCATATTCTGTACGTTTTATCATAACAAATTGTTAAAAAAGGACTTATGGGCGCTCCACAGCGCCCATAAATCTAGCAAAAAACTAGATTCCCATTCCGCCTAGATGCTTACGCATCTAGGGGAACGAAAATCTATTTTTTGCGTTGTGGCGGGGCTCGGAAGGATAGAAACCTAACCTAAAGCTACTCGGCAGGAGCTACGCACCGGACTGAGTACCCGTTGTACTTACCGCTGCCGCCCGTACCCGGACCTACGTAGCCACTGTAGAAGTTCAGATTGTAGGCGTTGAAGGTACTGCCCGCAGTAGAGGACCAATAGTTCCCGTAGTCGCCGCGATCGCCCGCCGACGAACCGTTCCAGTTGCCGGAATAGACGAAGTTATTCGGGAAGGAGCGCCATCTATTGGAAGCTTCGGTTGTGCCTTGACCACTACCAGTTCCGCCCATAGAAGTATCTAGATGGGAGAAAGAACCGTTAGTATATGTTTGGCTTCCTATAGGTAGTAT
>JAZUMU010000002.1:0-3694 GCA_045603805.1 Candidatus Nanosyncoccus sp. | reverse complement strand
CGCCCGTCAAACCATGAGAGTCACCAACACCCGAAGTCCGCTTCGGCGGCCTAAGGTGGGGGAGATGATTGGGGTTAAGTCGTAACAAGGCATCGGTACGAGAACGTGTCGATGGATTACCTCCTTTCTTGAGAAGGAATTAGACGTCTGAAACTGAATAAGTCGCAGATAGTCAGGTCGGTTACGGTTATGATTATGCAAGCTTGAATCATAACACTTCTGGAACGCCAGACGTAACATAAGCTTTTGACGATGATATGCACAACTAAATTGTTAAACAAATTACCCCTTTACAGGGGTAATTTTTGTGATATAATCCACATTGTATCTAGGTCACCCCAGATATGTATATTATAAAGTGGCTATGTCGAATCTATCACAATATTATTATAAAGGAGGATGCTAATATGGATTCGAAAAATGAAACCGTCAAAAAGACCTCTCGTCCGAAAAAACCAAAAACCATGAGTGTTGCAGAATGCCAAGTAGAGACCCAAAAGCACATCGAGCAGGTACGAAAATATATCAGATTTTTTACGGACAAGCTGACCACCCGCGGCGTAGAGCATGACTCCAGCAAACTCCAGTCGCCTGAAGTAGAGATATTTGCCGAACAAACTCCAAAGCTGGCCGCGCTTACCTACGATAGCCCCGAATACCAGGATAGTCTAAAAGTATTGCAGATTGCGCTCAAGCATCACTATGCCAAATGCCGCCACCATCCGGAGCACTTCAAGAATGGAATCAGTGACATGAATCTAGTCGATATTATCGAAATGCTCGCCGACTGGAAGGCGTCTTCAGAGCGCCAACATGATGGCAACCTGCTTCTTAGCATCGAAGCCAACGCCAAGCGCTTCAATATCGACGCACAAATGCGGCAAATTCTGGAAAATACCGCCAAGTTGCTTGATGAGGCCGACAAATAGCCACGCCCCCCAAAGGCCCCGATAATATTTTCGAGGCCTTTCTTTCGCAGCAAGGGAATTAAGCTTGACTTTTTTAAGCAAATATGCTACAATTAGATCAGTCCACTGACCATGGGCTAGTACTTTTATTCCAAGGAGGAAAAACTATGTCGTTACTACAGAAACCAAAATTCCGTTTCAGAATGAAGAATGGTCATTGGCTCACTCTCTATGGGTACTCCGAGAAAGAAGCTCTTATGGGGCATCTCATCGTTGCTACGAAAAGGGTGGGACATCCAATCAGCCTCGAAGAGGCTAAAAACATCGACTCTGACCTTATTTTGGTCGAACCGACAGAGTATTTGCGGTGGTTCGATTCGTTCGATCAGGCTGCAGAGACAGCGTGGGATTCCATATTTGCGCCGAAAGAACCCGAGAAATTCGTGTTCAAATTAAACAACGAAGACATTATCCCAATTGAAGGTACATCCGAGAAGGAGGCTCTCATGAGCCACCTTATCGAGAAGACCAACGAAGTTGGCCACCAGATCAGTTTCAAAGAGGCTAAAAATTCCGACTTTGTCGTGATGATAAAGCCTAGCGAGTTTGTTTTACCTTTCGGCTCCTTTGACAAGGCTGCTGCCGAAGCCTGGCAACGCGTCTGCGAAGACAAGTAAGCCCAAAGGCACCCCCCCTCGACCAGCCGGCCGGGGGGATTTTTTATAAATTAATTTCGGCAAATAGGGGTTTATGATCAGATACAATATTATCCAGTACTCTAAAATCCTGCACCTCTACACCGCTATTTACCAGAATGTGATCACAAGCTACCTTGCCGTTGAATTTCAGTCCAGATAACGTATTATCTATGTGATATTCATGCGTTAAATCCCTCAAGAAATCTAGCTCGCGCATAGCGGGTGCCTCGTGCACGATGTTGAGGTCACCGCACATCACCACTGGCCCACTAATCCCACGCACCACATTCGCAACCTTTTTCATTACTTCTACGGTTGTCTCGTCTCCCATAGGTGTAGGCTTCCAATATCCATGATGGTTTACTATAGTAATGCCACACTCAAGTTTGGCAACTTGTAAGGTGTATGCATGCTCATAAAAATCTTGTGCGTTCTTTACTACTCCATATTTATCGTGAACTAACTCATTCTGTTTTTCTATTATTTCGCTTTTACTCAGAATAACGTTACCTTGCTCCACAATATTATTATCGGAGAATATTTTCATCCCCCAGTTAGAACTTCTAGACTCATGCTCTAGACCGCTAGCTTCCTTTATCTGGTCTGCTGTTGCGAAAAAATTTTCTAACTCTTTTTGTTTATCGCCACCCCATACCGCTTCCTGCATACAGATTACATCAAAATCACTACTCTTGATAAAATCCAGCAACGCGCCCTTAATTCGTCCAGTCCACACATTTAGTTGTAATATTTTCATCTATTGTCTCCTTCACCATGCAATTTATTACGTTTTTTACGACTACTTAATTTATCTATGTTACCCCCAGCGATTTCTGACAAGGGAATATTCAAATACCGTGCAACATTCGCCAAATACCACAATACATCACCTAATTCTTTGGCAATAGCTTGGCAATCCTCATCCGAAGCGTATCCGCCTTTATCACGAATTATTTTCTTAATCTTATCCGCCGCCTCACCAGCTTCGCCCACCAACCCCAATACCTTCTCCAAAAACCCCGGAGCCTTCAAATCTACAGACGTCTCAAACAAATCAAACTCCGCCGCTTGTTTTTGATATTTATCTAACTTCATCTTACCTCCTAGCTAAGCTAATTATATCACAGGAGTACAGGAGTATTACTTATCTTTAGGTGCTAACTCGTCTTGGTTGGTAGCTTTCCTTATGTATTTTTTTGCAAAAAGGAACATCTGACGCATGGCATCGGCTATTTCCGGCGATTCTATTAGGGTGGACATGCCGTCTTTTTCGTAATTAATAAACGCCACATTGTCGCCAAATATATCTATTTCTACCGGGGAATTGTACTCATGTGGTGGCAAGAAAGTCCTAGCCACCCCCCACTTTTTCTCAACTTCGTTCGTGTAATTCGTATAATCAGACGGGGTGATGTTCTCCGACTGAATCCCAGCCGCCACACGGGCTTTTTTGTGTTCTTCTAGGTCTTCTTGGGCTGCTTTTTCATCGTAAGGGCTACGCACAAAATAAAAGGTTTTGCCAGTAGCCACTATCTTGTCATAAATCATCTTTACGCCCTCCCTACCATAAAAAGTAGCAGCTCCAGGTTCATTCTGATGTTCATTGTAAAAATTGATCAGGGAAGGCAGGTTGCCCTCTAGGTTTTTAGCCTGTCTCGCCACCTTGCGCAAACGTTTTTCGGCTATACTCTCTAATACAGAGGGGTGATTGGGTACATACGCGACAATTTTACCCCTGTCTTTCTGGGATATTATTCCTAGTGTCCCTAGCTTTTCTGCTGCAGCGTACACCGTGGTACGGTTCTCCCCGATACCAGTGGCTATCTCTGCCGGGGTACGTTGTCCGTGTATTATGAGGTATAAATATATTTTGGCTTGAATCTCAGACAAACCAGCTTGAACTAATATTTCAGTATTCATACCTATATTTTTTCACGCTTATGCTTATTTGTCAACTCCACTTTGACAAATTTCACCACCCTCTACCCCTGTAAAATAACACTATTGTACTATACCAATTGACAAATCATTCCGCTCGTGCTATAATGATAGCAACAATCAAACAAATGTTGTAAAACATTTAAAAGA
>JAZUMU010000001.1:0-17129 GCA_045603805.1 Candidatus Nanosyncoccus sp. | reverse complement strand
CAATGGTAATGATGGTGGAGTAGACATGGAAGGAATGACTATTATAGCAGGAGATACTATCACTCTTCCAGAAAACACTTACACAAAAGAAGGTTACAACTTCATAGGCTGGAATACAGTAGCAGAGCCTACAGAACAAGACCCAGGTGAATCTTACCCAGACCAAGGCACCTACATAGCTCCAGTCAGTGAATCTCAGGATGTAACTCTTTATGCACAGTGGGAAGAAGAACTACCTGTAATAGGCGACTTTACTTATATGCAAGATTTCGCTAAATTATCTAAAGCAGAAAAAACTAGCGTACTTAACTCTATGACAGAAGGTGCAGAGTACCAGCTAAAAGATAACCGTGACCAAACCATGTATTACATTGCCAAGTTAGCAGATGGTAATATCTGGATGACACAGAACCTAGACTTAGACCTAAGTACAGAAGTTACCCTGACCCCAGCAGACACGGATATTGCTACTAACTGGGCGCCAACTGTGTCCACTTACACTGCATCTAGCTGGGACAAATCTGCTACTACCACTCCTAGATCCTATGACCCAGGTAATCTATGCTGGAATGGAACACTAGGAAGTAGTGTAACCGAAGGCTGTAACGAAAACAATAGCCATTATCATCTAGGTAACTATTACAACTGGACTGCTGCCGTAGCCATGAATAATTCTAGCGGCAAAAATAGTGGCGATATGAACCAATCTATTTGTCCTGCTGGTTGGTCTTTGCCAAAGAGCGGCAACCAGACTGGCTCTGGCTCCTTCCAATACTTAGTAGACCAAGCAGGACTTTCTGGTGGCACTAGCGGCAATATCCAGAATAGCCCTGTCTATTTCGTCTATGGTGGCTACTGGAACGGTGCTTTCGGAAGCATAGGAGAGGGCGGCCACTATTGGTCTAGCGTAGTGACGGACTTTTCCAACGCGTTCCACCTCATGTTCAATCTCGATGACGATCGGAGCCTGCAACCTCAAGGTAGCTATAGCAGGAGTGCTGGTAGCTCGTTACGATGTGTGGTCAGGTAGGTTTAGCAGTTTACCTGGGCACCTAGTTAAACCTGTAGGACAAACAAACTATATAATAAGCGGCTCTCCGCCGCTTATTTTGGTGGTCTATATGGGTACAGTAGAAATATAGCCACTTGTAAGTGGCTATATTTTGTGTGAGGTGGGTAGGTAGATCGTAGATTATTTATCTACTACTTCGCCTTCGACTGGCTCGTCGGAAGATGAGTCGTCTTTTTTGTCTTCTGATTTAGCATCGTCGGCAGAAGATTGATACATTTTAGCGCCGATAGGCATGATGCGATCGTTTAGATCTTTGGTGGCTTGTTCGTAGGCATCTTTGCCGGCGGATTCGTCACTCAAAGTCTTTTTGGCATCTTCTACGGCCTTTTTGATAGTATCTTTATCTTCGTCGCTGATTTTGTCTTTGAATTCATCTGGCATTTTTTCAGCTTGATAGATAGCGTTTTCTAGGTGGTTTTTGGCATCGATAGACTCTTTCTTCTTTTTGTCTTCGTCGGCGTGCATTTCAGCTTCTTTTCTAGCCTTTTCAATATCTTCTTTACTCATGTTACCGGAGTTTTGGATGGTGATGGACTGTTCTTTGCCAGTACCCTTGTCTTTGGCAGTAACGTTTAAGATACCGTTAGCGTCTAGATTGAAGGTAACCTCGATTTGTGGCACACCACGAGGAGCCGGCGCGATACCGTCTAATATGAATCTACCGAGAGATTTGTTGTCTTTAGCAAATTCGCGTTCGCCTTGAAGCACGTGGATTTCTACTTGTGGCTGGTTGTCGCTGGCGGTAGAGAATACTTCGGATTTAGAAGTAGGAATAGTGGTGTTTCGTTCGATTAGAGGAGTGCGGACGCCACCCATAGTCTCGATTCCGAGGGTAAGCGGAGTAACGTCGAGAAGGAGCACGTCTTTCACGTCGCCTTGGAGTACGCCGCCCTGGATAGCTGCACCTACGGCTACAACTTCGTCAGGGTTTACGCCTTGCATTGGATCTTTGCCGAAGATGGATTTTACTTTTTCGACTACGGCTGGCATACGGGTCATACCACCCACCATAACGATTTCGTCGATATCAGAAGTTTTTAGTTTAGCGTCTTTTAAGGCTTTTTCTACTGGCTCTGCTAGGCGGTCCAAGAGAGGCTTTACAAGCTCTTCTAACTTAGCGCGAGTGAGCGTATATTCGAAATGTTTAGGTCCATCAGCATCAGCCGAAAGGAAGGGAAGGTTGATGTCGGTAGAAGTGGAACTAGAAAGTTCTTTTTTGGCTTTTTCAGCTTCGTCTTTGACGCGTTGCATAGCGGCAGCGTCGCCTTTAATATCTATACCGGATTCTTTCTTGAATTCGTCTACGAGGAAGTTTACGATAATGTTATCGAAATCCTCACCTCCTAGATGAGTATCGCCATTAGTAGAGAGAACTTCGAACACGCCGTCGCCGATATCCATGATGCTTACATCAAAAGTACCGCCTCCGAGATCGAATACAGCAATTTTTTCGTCTTTTTTACCTTCTAGACCATAAGCTAAAGCGGCTGCAGTAGGCTCGTTAATAATACGTTTTACTTCTAGACCGGCGATTTTACCGGCGTCTTTGGTGGCTTGGCGCTGAGAATCGTCAAAATAAGCGGGCACCGTAATGATAGCTTCGGTGACTGGTTCGCCAAGAAAAGCCTCAGCGTCAGCTTTAATCTTAGAAAGCACCATGGCCGAAATTTCTTCAGGAGTATATTCCTTCCCGTCCATCTCTACAGCTACACCGTTGCCTTTTTTGACTATTTTGTAGGGACTGATTTCTTTGTCGCGCTCTACCTCTTTGTCTGTGAATTTGCGACCAATAAGGCGCTTGATACCGTATATAGTATTTTTAGGGTTGGTGACACGTTGACGTTGGGCTACTTTACCTACTAGGCGTTCGCCTTTTTTGGTGACGGCGACTACTGAGGGAGTAGTGCGATCGCCTTCGCTGTTTGTAATTACTTCAGGTTTGCCGGCTACCATGTAGGCGAATGCCGAGTTGGTAGTGCCGAGATCTATACCGATGATTTTGCTCATATATAATCCTCCTGCGGCCCTCTATTATGGTGTTCTACTTCGTCGCTAAGGTGCGCTGCTCGCTCTCCGTACCATTTAGTACGGTTCGCTGCGCTGCTCCTTGCTCCTCGTATAACATCCATACTAGAGACCCTTTATTAGTTTATAATGTGTTTATGCTTAGCACTCATATATTGTGAGTGCTAATCTACCTCTATTGTAGCAAATTAGCACTCGGCTGTCAATAGTGCTAAATAAGATTTTTTGATGTTATTGAACGATTCGCTACATTTCGGAAGCTAAGTAATGTGATAAATAGAAATATTATCACATTACTTAGCTCCTCCGGCGCCCAAATTCGTCTTTAGGCGGATTTGGGCTTAATATTCCTCAACGTAACGAATTATTTAACGAGGCATGAAAAAATTTGATTGGGTTTCAATATTGGGAGGGAATGTAAAAATAGTGGATATTTGGTATAATAGAGACATGGCAATAGAGAGGGTCGTAGAGCCGACAGCGGCAGAAAATGATAGTGAGGAAGAGAAAATTGAGATTTCCCTTCGGCCGACGAGTTTTAAAGAATATATTGGTCAGGAACATCTAAAGAACAATATTAAATTAGCGATTGAAGCAGTAAAAAAACGGGGAGATGGGTCGGCTTTAGATCACGTATTGTTGTATGGTCCTCCGGGGTTGGGGAAAACTACTATGGCGGGGGTGATTGCACATGAGCTCGGTTCATCACTTCGGGTTACTTCGGGTCCGGCGATTGAAAGGGCGGGAGATTTAGCGTCGATATTGACAAATTTGAATGATGGGGATGTATTATTTATTGACGAAATTCATCGCTTAAGAAGAGCGGTTGAGGAAGTATTATACTCGGCGATGGAAGATTATAAATTGGATATTGTGATAGGTAAGGGCCCGGCGGCACGTTCAGTTCGGCTTGATTTGCCGAAATTTACGGTTATTGGGGCGACGACAAGAACGGGGTCTTTGGCGGGGCCGTTAAGAGACAGATTCGGAATTATTCATAGATTAGAATATTATAAAGAGCCAGAAATTGAGCAGATTATTAATAGGACGGCGGGAATTTTAAAAACAAAAATAGAGCCAGCAGCAACAGAATTGCTTGCGACTCGTTCAAGGCTAACTCCACGAATTGCAAACAGAATTTTTAAGAGAGTTAGAGATTATGCCGATGTGAATGGAGATGGAATAATAGACACTAACATTGCGACGGGAGCTTTAAAACTGATGGAAATTGATCATTTAGGGCTAGATCCGGCAGACAGAAATATGTTAAAGTTGATGTACGAAAATTATGGAGATAGGCCGGTGGGTTTAACGACGATTGCGGCTTTGACGGGAGATGAGGCGGCAACAATAGAAGATTATTATGAGCCGTATTTGTTGCAGTTAGGGCTTTTAGCGCGGACTCCGAGAGGGAGAATAGTAACTGAAAAGGGAAAAAAACATTTACAAAATGAGAAAAATGTGCTATAATTGAAAGTAAGTAGGGTTTTTGTTGCCCTAAAAGGAGTTAATATGGATGAGAGTTTGGCCAAAGTTCGACACGAAAGAAGTAAGAAAGACTTTCCGGGGCTAAGATTGGAAGACGGGGAGTATGTGGAGTTTGCTTTAAGGCGGGCCGGAATATGTCTTAGGATGATACTTTTGGCGACTGGAGTGGGGCTTATTATAGTTCTTTTGGCGTTTTTGCTGGTTTTGATGGGGCAATCTCTAGTGGACGATATGGGCCGTAATTTTCTATTTATTGTATTAGCAGCTTTACTTGCGGCGGCACTAATAATAGGGGCGATAGCCATTATGATTCATAGGGGGAATAAACTGTTTATAACTAATAAACATGTTATACAGATGACTATGACTTCGCCAGTGATGAATTCGGTTAATATTATAGATTTAGGATCGGTAGAGGACGCTAGTTTTAGACAAGAGAATATTTTGCAGAGTTTATTTGGCTATGGGACACTTAGACTTTCTACGGTAGGAGATGAAACGACATATACTTTTAAATATTCGGATATCTCAGGGGAAGAGCTAAACGCGATTACGAAATTAATTAGTGATGCCAAAAAGAGAAATGCTAAAAGTGAAGATTAATTGCGGTTATACTTAGTATAAGCGTTCTCTTTTTCTAGATTAGCTTTTAGAATATATTCTTTACATTTTCCTTCTTTGCAGTTGGCTGCTTCGTAGGAGTAGGAACTTCTAGGATCGCCTAAGTTAATGCCAGAAGGGTCGGTCCAGAGGGCAGGATCAATAACTTTTATGTTGTCTTCGGAGATGAACTCAGGATAATAGCCATGTTTGGGGTAAAAACTTTCTTCGAGCGCGTAATACATAGCGTTGATAGCTGTTTTGCGGTCTTCGTCGCGGTTCATGGCGTCTAGATTGGACTTCTGGACGAAGAATAAAATTAAGAGGAGAGACGCGAATGCGGCTACAATGATTATTTCGAGAACAGTAAACCCTTTTTTTGTATTCATGCTTTAATTATAACATATTTTGTGGTATACTGAAGAAAGTGGTACCGTAGCTCAGCTGGTTAGAGCGTAGGACTCATAAGCCTAAGGTCGGTGGTTCAAGCCCACCCGGTACTACCATTTGAATTGAAAGGCGCCATCTCGGCGTTTTTTCGTGTTTGCTCACCTTCTACCACGGGCGAACCCTACGGGTTCTCGTCTCTCCTTGCATTAAGACATTAAAATGGAGCCCAAAGGCTCTTTCCTGATGTTTTGGTACACCGGGAGGGACTCGAACCCACGACCCTCTGTTCCGAAGACAGATGCTCTAATCCACTGAGCTACCGGTGCATTATTGATATTTTATCATCATTTTCCGGTTTCGTAAAGATAGCGCTGGATGATGGACATTTTGCTAATGTAATTTTCGCCTTGAAAAGTGAATGGGTCGCCGTCGATTACGGAGTTATTCAGGGGGCTTTCTAGAGAATTATAGTTGGTTTTTTCGTATGAAGGATATCCCCAGTGGTCATATTGAGTATCATAAGAAGGTTGAAGATTGGAAAAGTTAGAATCCTTGGTATAAGATCGGAGTTGGTCCCAATCTGAAGATTCAGGAAAAATGTTGCTCTGTTTTGGTTTGTTATGCCTACGGAATAATCTCATGCATAAGCCTTAGGAGTTTATATTTACTTGGTACACCCGACCGGAATCGAACCGATATCATTGGTTCCGGAAACCAACGTTCTATCCGTTGAACTACGGGTGCTTGAAATTATTATAGCATATGGGTTGGCCTTAATAACTTTCAGGGGTTGTATTTATGGTCTAGAGGTGTTAGACATAGGTCATGTTGAGGTGGACTAGAAGAAGCTTACATCAGTCCTATTTCGTAATGGCAATGGGGGTGGGGATTGTGGTCGGGGTAATTTTAGCTTTAGTTTTTAGGATTAACTATTTTTCGTCGCCTATCTGGATAGGTTTAGCCATTCTATTGATGATAATATCGTATTTTAAACCCCGGATTGGTTTTATGGTGGTTGCGTTTATGGCAGGAATGATTTTGGCGTTTGTTAGAAGTTCAGTCGAGCTCGTGGGGGAAAGTTATGTAAATCAGTTGCAAGGTCAAGAAGTGGTGGTTACTGGAACAATAGAGGGGGATCCGGAGACAGATGAAAATGCGACAAAGTTTAAGCTTCGAGATTTGAAATTTGGGGAAGAAGCCGAATATGAAGTTAGAGGAAACTTATATATATCGGAGTATAAAAATGAAGATTTAGTTCGAGGGGATAAAGTTACGTTAAGGGGGAAATTGGGAGAAGGGTTCGGAACTTATGCGGGGTACATGTATAAACCTAAAATAATTAATTGGGCGCGACCGGAGCCGGGAGATTTGGTTTTAGGAATAAGAAATTGGTTTGCGGCTAGAATTAGGGCCTTAGTCCCGGAGCCGGAGGTGAATTTAGGATTGTCCTATCTTTTAGGAATGAAGGCGGGATTGCCAGATGACTTAGATGAGAACCTGAGAACAGTTGGATTGGTACATATTGTGGTAGCGAGTGGGGCGCATCTTTCGATTTTAGTGGAGGTGGCGAGGAGGTTGTTTGGGAAACTTTCTAGATTTTCAGGGTTATTATTTTCTATGTTGTTTGTGGTATTTTTTATGGCGATGGTGGGGTGGACGCCTTCCATTATGCGGGCGGGAATAATGACTTTGATAACAATTTTGGCCTGGTATGTGGGGAGGAAGGTGGAGCCAGGGAGAATTATTTTGATTGTTGCGGCAGTAACGCTTATGATAAATCCGATGTTCATAATTAATTTAGGATGGCTTTTATCGTTTGCAAGTTTTACGGGCATTATGATTTTAGGCCCGAAAATAACAAAGTTTTTGTATAGAGATAAAAAACCGGGATTTATTATGGAAACAATAATTACGACCGTTGCGGCTACTTTGATGACTTTGCCAATAATTTTATATTATTATGGAACGGTTTCTTTAATAAGTGTGGTTGCCAATTTATTAATATTACCGACTTTACCGGTTGCTATGGGATTAACTTTTATGACGGGAGTTTTGGCAGGCATTCCCGGGTTAGAAACGATGATGGCTTTTCTAGCCACAAAATTATTGGATTTTCATATTTTTGTGGTAGAAATGTTTGGAGGAATGAAGAGTTTTATGATTAAAATTGATCCATACCAAATATGGGTATTCGGGTTTTATGCGGTTATAGTTATTGGGTTAGGAATAGGATATTTTAAACAAAAGAAAAAACAAACAGAGGGCTTTAGGCTCTAGTATGGGACACTTAGGATTGGATTTTAGTTTAAAAAAATGGTAGAATATAAGAAAGAAAACTTTATTTAATTTGGAGATAATATGTCTGGACATAGTAAATGGGCGACCACAAAACGCCAAAAAGCAGTAGTAGATGCTAAGCGAGGAGCACTTTTCACCAAAATTGGCAATCAGATTGCGATTGCAGCGCGAGGGGGTACTGATCCAGCGATGAACCCAAGCCTTGCTATGGTGCTGGAAAAAGCTAGGCATGCAAATATGCCAAAGGCTAATATTGAACGAGCTATCGCGAGGGCAGCAGATAAATCGGCGGCGGCGTTGATTGAAGAAGTTTATGAAGCATATGGTCCAGGCGGGGTAGGTATAGTTATAGAAGTAGCGACGGACAATAAAAATCGTACGATGCCCGAGGTACGCCATACTTTAGACAAATCTGGAGGACGGATGGCTGATCCAGGTTCGGTAATGTTTCAATTTACTCGCAAGGGGGTTATAGAAATTTCTGAAAAGGGTGAGGATGCGATAATGGCGGCGCTGGAAGCGGGAGCTGAAGATGTAACGGAAGAAGACGAGGGCAGTATAATATATACAAATGGTTCCGATCTTATGAAAGTACGAGAGGCGCTAGTGGGGGCTGGACTGACGGTGAATTCGGCTGAACTACAGTATGTACCTAATAATTATGTGCCGATAGAGGGGGATAATGCTGAGAAATTAGAAAAGCTACTGAGTGCGATTGATGATTTGGACGACGTGACAAACGTTTATACGAATGCAGAATAAATAGATTATGCAGCGAAATAAAGAGATTGTAAAAACTAGCATTTACGGGATTTTGGTCAATTTAGTTTTGGTGGGCTTTAAGGCTGTCGTTGGGTTAGTGTCTAATTCTATATCGATTATTTTGGATGCGGTAAATAATTTAACTGATGTATTATCTTCTGTAGTAACAATTGCGGGGCTTAAGCTAGCGACAAAACGGCCTGATCGTAAACATCCGTTTGGGTATGGGAGGGCAGAATATTTTTCGGCGGTAGTTGTAGCGATGATTGTGCTGGCGGCAGGTGTGATGGCGTTTAAGGAGTCAATTGAAAAAATCATCACTCCAGAGGAGGCTGACTACTCGGTTATTTCGTTAATAATTATTGCTGTAGCGGTATTGGTTAAGTTTTTCTTTGGTAGGTATGTTAAAAAGAAAGGTAAAAAGTTAAATTCGGGGAGTTTGGTTGCAAGTGGGGTAGATGCGATTTCGGATGCAGCTTTATCGTTTTCGGTGCTTATTGGGGCGATAATTAGTTTTATTTGGCATATTAGTTTGGAGGGGTATGTAGGTATTTTAATATCCGTAATGATTGTGAAGACTGCAGTAGAGATTTTGCGAGATGGGGTAAATGATTTGATTGGTACGCGAGCAGATGAAGAAATAATTGCTAAGGTTAAGAAAACGATTGAGGGTTTCAACGAAGTACAGGGGGTCTATGATTTGGCTTTACATAATTATGGTCCGAATAAAATTATTGCTAGTGCACACATTCAAATTGGGGACGAATTACATACTAGGGAAATCCACAGACTTTCGCGACAGATTGAAGTGAAAATATACGAAAAATATGGAATTATTTTGACTTTGGGGGTATATGCGGCTAACGAAAGCGGTAAATTTAAGACTATGAAGGCTAAGGTAGAAGAAATCGTAAAAAATTATTCTACAGTTGTTCAGATGCACGGTTTCTATGTGGATGAAAAGGAGAAAGTTATTTCGCTAGACCTAGTTTTTTCGTTTGAGGAAAAAGAAGCGACTGTTAAAATGAAAGAAATACAAAAAAAGATTAAAAAACTATACCCAGGGTATAAAATCTTTATAGTGCTAGATACAGATATCTGACAATTTAGTATAAGTATGATAAAATGAGAGTGGGGATTGATTTTGAATGCTTTATTATGGTATAATTATAGATGGAAAGGTGGCCGAGTGGTTGAAGGCACTGGTCTTGAAAACCAGAGACGGAAACGTCCGCAGGTTCGAATCCTGTCCTTTCCGCCAAGATAAAAAGAAACTGGCAGAAAAGCGAAGCTTTTCTAGTATACTGAAGGAAATAAAAATCTAGAGTTTACTCTAGTATTTTTGTTGACTGAAGTATGCGTAGAAGCGTAGTTTCTACCAGTTTTTATTATTTTGGAGGCTTTAAAGGCCTATGATTATTAATCCTGTCCTTTCCGCCGCAATAAAAAGAAACCCCGTGGGGGGTTTGTTTTTATTGTAATGAAGGTAGATTCGGGCCAAGGTTCTTGACAAAACCAGTAGAATAATATATGATATGAGTTGACGCTCATAATCTAGAATAAAACGAAAGGTGGTGAGAATATGAGCGTGGTACATAAACCTATCACACCGGAAGAAGCCAAACGGCGTCACCTTGCAGAGTTTGTTCCTGACGAAATCTACGAGGTGATTGATGATTTACTCGCTGAGCGATATGGCACATCTGTAAAAATTACCCAGAAAGAGGTTATCGCCAAAGCTTCTGAAAAAATGCAGGTGGATGGGACGAGCGTTCCGCAGGAGGATTTCTTTACGAATCATTGGCTTGATATCGAGCCGGCATACGAAGCTCAAGGTTGGTCAGTTAAATATTGTAGCCCCGATTATGACGAGATGGACTTCGATGCTTATTGGTTGTTTTCTGTGTCAGAGTAATTTATGTGTAAGCGCTGCTCGTAAGGCAGCGCTTTTCCTTGCTTAAATCTCTAGCTAATCTCAATTTCGCTAGGGGTGATGTTCAGGGTGGAGCCGGGAGTAGCGTGGCCGGACAATATGGCGGCGGCGACGATATTTTCCACGGTTTTTTGGACGATGCGGCGCATAGGACGGGCGCCCATTTTGGGATCGTAACCTTTATCTATTAAGATTTGTTTAGCAGCGGGATCTACTACTACGGAGATTTTTTGGACTTCTAGAGTTTTATTGACGGAGTTAATGATGAGGTCTAAAATTTGGACTAAATCTTCTTTGGACAAAGGTTTAAAGAGGCAGATTTCGTCAAAACGATTCAAGAATTCAGGTTTAAATTCCCCGTTAGATATAAGTTCTTCGATTAGTCCATCTTTAAAATCTTCGATTTTGGCTCCGGAAATGATTTTATCGCGAATTATGGTTGCGCCGGCGTTTGAGGTTGCGATAATAATAGAGTCTCGGAAACTTACTTCGCGATTTTTTTCGTCGCGAAGAATACCTTCATCTAGAACTTGTAAAAGTGTAGTTAGGACAGAAGGATGGGCTTTTTCGATTTCATCTAGTAAGATGACGGAGAAAGGTTGTTTCATAACTTGGGCGGTTAGGCTTAGTCCGTCTTCGGCGCCGTCCTTAATTAATCTAGACACGTCGCTAGCGGAGACAAATTCGTTCATGTCTAGGCGGATGATATTGTTTTCGCCATTGAAATAAACTTCAGAAAGAGTTTTCGCAAGTTCGGTTTTGCCGACGCCAGTAGGCCCGAGGAAGAGGAAAGTTCCGATAGGGCGGCCGGAATGTTTGACTCCAGCGCCAGCTCGGCGGAGTGCGTTAGATACGGCAGATACGGCTTCGACTTGATCTATCATGCGCTCATGGATGAGTTGTTCAAGGTTTAGGAGTTTTTCGCGGTCTTTTTCGTCTGAAGCTACTTTAACTTTGACACCGTAAGATTTTTCTACGGCAGTTTGAACGGATTCGGCCGTGACAAGATTTCCCTCGGCATAGTTAGCGGCGGATTCTAGTAGGAGTTTAGCTTTACCGGGCATTTCTACGTCATGGATGTATTGTTCACTCAGCCGGTAGGCTTCGGTTAAAGAGCGATAAGTATAAAGAACGTGTTTTTGGTGTTCGAAAATGGGGACTTGGTCCATAAGAATTTTTAGGGTTTCTTCACGGTTGGCTGGAGTGACTATTATTTTGTTTAGAGCGTTAGCTAGGGCAGAATTTTTAGCGGAAAGCTCAAGGAACTTTTGGTCGTCCATAATTAGAATTAGGCGGATATTGCCGTTTTCGAGAACGGGGACGAGGAGATTAGCTATATCTACGGAACCGGGCCCTTCTTCTAGGAAAAGATGGGCGTTATCTAGGCAAAGGATAATATTTCTGGCGGAATAAATTTCGTTAAAAATATTGATCATGAGATGCTCTAGTTCGCCTTGGGACTTGGTCGAGGAAATTAGGCTGGGGGCGTCTAAAGAGTAGATCTGGTGGTATTTAAGGGAACGAGGAATATGATTATCAGCGTTAATTAGAGTCTCAGCGAGAGAGTTGACGATTGTGGAGCGTCCACTTCCATAAGCTCCGACAAGAGCTACGTTGCGTCGACCGGGGTGGGTGAAGGTATCTATGATTTGATTAATGATTTTTGTATGGTCGGCTTGCTGGATTTTAGTAGGGTTGAAAGCATAGCGTTCGGATAAATTGATTGCGAAATGTTGTAGGGTAGGAGTGTAGCCGAAAGTAAAATCGCGAGCGATTCCTCCGGAGCGAAGAGGTTTTTTAGCGTTTTTGACTAAGCCGGATAGATAATTAAACCAAGTTATGCCTTGGTAGAGGTCGTTGGAGGAGAGTTGGAGTTGCTTTAATAATAGTTCTGAGTTGGGGAGATTAGAAATAACTGCGACAACCAAAATTGCGCCAGTTATTTCTTCGGAATTAGTAAGATTTTTGATATCTAGAGCGGATTTATAAATAGGTTCGGAGTCGGCGGGCAAAAAAGGAGAGATATCATTCATAAGAGGTATAGTTAACCCAAAGCGTGCCATGATGAAGCTGCCGCTGGGAGTTTTTGGTAGTAGGTTGATTATATCGGTAGGAGATGAGTCGTCTGATAGTAATAAGAGAAGTTTTTCTGATAATAAATCAGTAAAAGTTTCAGAAGGTCCAATAGGTATATTGTTTAAATATGAAGTGATCCAAAATATAAATATGACGGGGAGAACTGAAAAACCAATTAAAGACCAACCAAGAGAGCTAGAAAAATATAAAAGTACGATTCCGCCGAACAATAAAGCAATAAAGATGATGAGCGAAAGAATTAGTACGATTGGATTGTTAAAGATGTGTTTTTGGCGCGCTCTTTTTACGCGAGGATTTTTAGGGTCAAAGGAAGTATTCATAAGGTAAATCCTGTGCAAGTTAAAACGATACCGATGATAGGGAATAAAGGAATAAAGGGCCAAAGTATGATTAGAATGAGATAAAAAACGCTACCAGTTATGATTAGAAAAGTACCCACAACTAGAAGAACTAGGCGAGAAACAAAACCGATTAGCCTAGATATAAGTCTATCGAAAAACATGCGGAATTTTAGGTCTAAAGATGCGGAGCTTGAGGCGGTTTCGGCGGAGATTTGGCGAAAGGGCTTAAAGAGAGTGCGAACTAAAGAGCTCATAGAGAAGAAATTTATAATGTTTTCTAGACTTAGACGAGCTTTATCAATAAAATAGCGCCAGCCTGAGGAATACCACCATACGAACATTTCGGTAATAGCCATAAGTTTATTATAACATGTGCTGGCTTATTTTTAGAAATATGATATAATGTTAGTATGGCAAGAAAAATTAAGATGAAAGTAGTTTCGAAACAAAATCGAAATAATAATCATAAACATAGCGATAAACGCAAGCATCCTCGCTTGAAGAATGGTCGCTAATAAAACTCTACTTAAAGTAGAGTTTTTTGGGGTTAAATTATAAATTATTAAATATTACGGTTATGTTATAATTGAGACATGAATGAGAATGAAATCCAGCAAAAACGTAGGGATAATGAAGAAGAAGCGACTTTAGGAAGATCAAGGATTTTAGGTATACCCTATTTAGATACTAGAGAATTTGAGAATACGATTCCGTTGGTGCCGGATTTAATTAGTGTTCAGAAAATGCGTGAGGATTATATTATCCCCTTGCAACAAGGGGGCGGAGAAGAACATTATCAATTTATGGTGACGAGCCAAACACCTCGGACCGTAATTGAGAGAATGAAGCAAGAATATACGAATGAAGGTGAGAGAGTAGATTTCTTTTTAATATCTAATTCAGCATATAAAGTTTTTATGTTAAGATATGACCCTCCTAAAGTTGTTGAATATGATGATATTAAGATTGCAGGAGAGGGAGATTCGGAAACTATAGCGAGTGTGTCTAGGACTCTAGATATGGTTTCGACGGAAAAGGTATTTGATTTTTTGATTGATCAAGCCGATAAGTTGGGTGCTTCGGATATTCACATTGAAAATATGCGTGATGAGATAAGAATTAGGATGCGTGTGGATGGATTTTTGCATCCTGTGGCACATATTAGTAAAGAAAAATATCGAATATTTATGGGTGAGTTATCGTCAAGGGCAAATGTTTCAACGGCTTCTCGTAAGCCTCAATCAGGACATATGCAAAAGGAAGTACATCGGGACGGGGTGACACATTTATTAAATATACGTGTTGAAACTATTCCGACTATGTATGGACAAGATGCAGTGCTGAGGTTGTTTAACTTTGATGAGTCACTTCTTAATTTAGATTTATTAGGATTATCCAGGGAAGAACGAGCCGAAATAAATGAAGTAATTTCGCACCCGAGAGGTTTAGTGCTTATGGTAGGGCCTACGGGCTCAGGTAAATCAACGACTCTTTATTCTATGATTAACGCTCTTAATACTCCGGATCGGAAGATTATCACACTTGAGGATCCGGTTGAGTATGGGATTACGGGCATTTCTCAAATTCCAGTGAATTCGAATGCGGGAGAGTCATTTGCGGAGGGGTTAAGGAGTGTACTTAGGTTAGATCCAGATGTAGTAATGGTGGGTGAGATTCGTGATGCAGATACTGCAAAGACCGCCATACAGGCGTCTATCACTGGGCATTTGGTGTTATCTAGCTTTCACGCAAATTCTACTTCGGCGGCATTTTCGAGAATGATTGATTTGATTGGAGTAAATCCTATATTTTCTAGTTCCATTCGGTTAATTGTTGCTCAGAGGTTGGTTAGAAAATTATCTAAGTCTAAACGTCCAAGAATAGCGACTGAGGCAGAGAAGAGGTATATTTATGAAGTACTAAGAGGAGTGAAGATGGATATTTTGTCAGATTTTGATATGGACGAGCCGTTATTGTATGATCCAGTTCCGACAGCAGACGAGCCGTTTGGATTTAGCGGAAGAACGGTGATTATGGAACAGTTAATAGTCAACGAGGATATCCAGGCTTTTATTCGAGGAGATGTAGCGGACGTGAACACGAAAGCGATAGAAAATACCGCGCGTAAACATGGAATGTTAACTTTAGAACAAAAAGGTGTGCTCGCTGTGCTTAGGGGGGAAACAACTTTAGACGAGATATCTCGAGTGATATAATTCTGAATATTTTCTCGGATATATATTTGTAGCTTTAGCATTTATGGGTTTAATTTTATATCGTATGATATAATATAGGCTATGAGTGAAAAAGTTATTTCGGACTATAACGGTTATGATTATAAAAAAATATTTTGGGAAGACGCGGATCGTGAATATGAAGATCAAGCAGATCGGATGGCGATACGTAAATTGCTGCCTAAAAGAATGGAAAAATTTGCTGATATAGGAGGGGGTTATGGGAGATTGGCTGGAGAATATCTAAAGAGAGCTCGTAAAGTTTACATCTTCGATTATTCAAAAACTGAGTTAAAACAGGCTAAGGAAATTTATGGGGATAAGGTAGAGACTAAGGCTGGAGATATTTATAAATTACCGTTTAAGGATAACGAGCTGGATGGGTTGATGATGGTTAGGGTTACACATCATCTGAAGGATATGAAGAAAGCTATCTCCGAACTTTACCGGGTTTTGAAGCCGGGAGGAGTAGCAGTAATAGAAGTAGCAAATAAACGAACATTACCTAAGATGGTGAGGTTTATAACGGGTAGAAGTAAGGTAAATCCGTTTGATAAGAAGGTTGCGAACTATAAAGAAATTTCGAAAGATGGATTTTATAATTACCATCCTAAATATGTAGAAGATATTTTTGAAAAAGTTGGCTTTAAGCAAGAAAAAGTATTGTCGGTGTCTAATTTTCGTAGTAAAAGTTTGAAGAAACTGCTTGGTACGAAAAATTTAGTTAAAATGGAAAATTCGGCGCAACAAATTTTAGCTCCGGTGCGGTTCGCGCCGTCAATTTACTATAAGTTGAGAAAACCGGAAGAATAGTGTATAATATAATATAGCGGTGGAGCCATCGTTCAACGGATAGGACCCAGACCCTCTAAGTCTGCGATGTAGGTTCGATTCCTACTGGCTCTACCATTTTTTGATGGTTTGTACCGAACGAAGCGAGGTTCCTCTTCCAGTCGGGCTTACTAGGAAAGTACTCAACTACCGTTGAGTGCTTTTCGGCGGGCTAAGATAGGGTTGGGGCAGCGGATTGCGATAGTGGGGAGCGGAAGGATAGAAACCTAACTTAAAGCTACTCGGCAGGAGCTACGCACCGGACTGAGTTCCCGTTGTTCTTATTGTTGTTGTTCGTACCCGGATTTACGTTGCCACTGTTGAAGTTCAGATTGTAGGCGTTGTTGGTATTGTTCGCAGTAGAGGACCAATAGTTCCCGTTGTTGCCGCGATTGTTCGCCGACGAACCGTTCCAGTTGCCGGAATAGACGAAGACACAACGAAGGCTAGCGGCTACTAGCCTATAATAAGAGGGGTAAGAGAGGCAATTTACAATCGCAAATACCCGTAGGCATAAGAGATTGCCTGAAGGCGTGAACTTTTTTCGAAAAAGTATGTCTCTAGAGCCCCGCAAAGCAAAGTGAGTAAATATATAATGATAACAATCATAAATATATAGTACTTTCGCTGCCTATAGTATTATAACATTTTACAATTTTTATATTTAAGATTTTGTTAATATGGGTGAGATATATGGCACAATAATTGTAAAAAATGTTGTTGACAACTAAAAATAAACATAATAAAACACAAAATTCAAAAAACCCTCTTGACACGGGGGGGGGGGGGTAGTAGAATGGTAAGCATAAAGGTTATACATTTTATATATAAATAAATGTAGAAACTAAAGCAACCTAATAATTAACTTAACAAACCAAGGAGGTATAAAACATGGATAGTAATATTACTATCAACATTGTAGAGCCAGGTTCTGGTCCCGTTGTACCAAACACTGGCCTATTTACGTCTAGTATAGGTGGCCCAGAAATAACTACCATTAGTATTAGCGCAGTACTAATACTAACTATGGTAGCTATTATCATCACAGCCTTACTATA